>JBGPTW010000034.1:0-46919 GCA_041490825.1 Methylomirabilia bacterium
CCCCTCACACTCCCCCGCGCTCGGAAGCGTCCCGGGAAATCCGGGACGCTCCTCGACTAGCTGGGGGCCTCGAAGGCCCCCAGACCCCCATAAGCTCGTCGGTCGCCGGGGAACCCGGCGGCCGCCTCGATCCTCGAGCGTAAGCCTTTCAATCGAGATCACTCCAACCCGCTGGCACGCGATTCGCTCTCCGTAGCGCCTCATGGCAGGGAAGAAGGCGTTGAGCAAACCGCGTCGTCGCGCTCGGAAAGCGAGCAAGGAGAAGCGCGAAGCCGGACGATCGCGTGCGCTCCCGACGACGCGTACCGGTTCCTTCGCGACGCCGAAAACTTCCCACGCCTCGTCGAGCGCGTGGAATCGGTGACGACGCTGAGTCCGACGCGTTCACGCTGGCTGTTCCGCCGACCGGGCGCGCGGCTTGGGCCGCCGTCGAGTCGGGCCTCGACGGCGCGGGTCATGCATGACTGTCAGCTATGAATAGGCATGCGCGCCGGGAGTGCCCGGAGGGCCTCGAACCGAGGACGTTCGAGTTCTATACCGAGGCGCTGGTCGCGCTGACCGGGGCGCGCGTCCCGTTTCTGGTCGGTGGCGCGTACGCGTTCGAGCGCTACACCGGCATCGCGCGACACACGAAGGACTTCGACATCTTCGTGCACCCGCGTGACTGCGAGCTCACGCTGAGCGTCCTGGCCGAGGTCGGGTGCCGCACCGATCTGACGTTCACGCACTGGCTGGCCAAGGCGTTCCGCAGCGCCGACCTCATCGACGTCATCTTCAGCTCGGGCAACGGCATTGCCGCGGTCGACGAGAGCTGGTTCGAGCACGCTGTCGACGACGAGGTGTTCTGCATTCCGGTGAAGCTCTGCCCTGTCGAGGAGACCATCTGGTCGAAGGCGTTCATCATGGAGCGGGAGTGCTTCGACGGCGCCGACGTCGCGCACCTGCTGCGGGCAACTGGTGCGCGGCTCGACTGGGCACGCCTGCTCGAGCGCTTCGACCAGCACTGGCGCGTGCTCTATGCGCACCTCGTGCTCTTCGGGTTCATCTATCCCTCCGACCGCGAGATCCTGCCGGCGTGGGTGATGAAAGAGGTTGGCCAGCGTCTCGAGCGCGAGGTCGCGACTCCGCCGCCGAAGGAACGCATCTGCCAGGGCACGGTTCTCTCCCGTGGCCAGTATCTGGTGGACGTCGACCGCTGGCACTACGCCGACGCGCGGCTGTCGCCCGACGGCAATCTGACGCCGCGCCAGATCGCGCGCTGGACCGCGGCGATCGACGACGACGCGTAGCCCGCGCACACACCGGGCCGGGGCTGGGCTCCCCAGGACACGCTATCCACGACAGTTAGCGAGCACTCGTTGGGGCCACGATGTTCTCCGCCAGCATCCACTAACTAATCCGCAGAAGCCACGGTCCCGGGGAGCCCAGCCCCGGCCCGGTGTGTGCGCGCGGTTCAGTCGGGTCCGGAAAACGGTTCGGCCCGGCGCAATCCCGGCCTGGTGCTCAGGCGAGCGTCAATTTCGTCAGGTCGAAGCGCGGGTGGCGTGACGGCAGCAGTGGCGCCCAGAGATCGCCGCGCTCCGCGATGCGCGCCGGGACGTTGTCGATGCGGAAATCTTCGGTCGCGATGCCGCGCGCGATCTCGTCCCAGGTGACCGGCGTCGACACGCACGCTCGCGGGTGCGGGCGCACCGAGTAGATGGACGCGAGCGTCCGTCCCCACGCGTTCTGGTTGTAGTCCACGAGGACGCGGCCGGCGGGTCGACGCGCACGCGCGTAGACCGCGGTCAGCAGCCGCGGATGCCGTCGCGCCAGGTTGATCGAGAGCGTCTTCGACACGATCCAGACGTCTTTCTGTGTCGGGCCCCGGACGATCGGGACGTACACGTGGATGCCGCGAGAGCCGGTGGTCTTGGCGTAGTCCGCCATTCCGAGCGCCGCGAGCACATCGTGAACGATCTGCGCCGACTCGAGAATCTGGCTGAAGCGAACGCCTTCGCCAGGGTCGAGATCGAAGTGAAGATAGTCGGGCCGGTCGACGTCGTCGCAGCGCGCGTACCACTGGTTCAGGTCGATGCAGCCGAGATTCACCACCCAGAGCAGCGCGGCCAGGTCCTGGATGATCGGGAAGTCGATGACGTTACCGGAGGCATGCTCGATGGAACAGGTCTCGAGCCACTCGGGATGAGGCTTCGGCGTGCGCTTCATGAAGAAGAACTCGCCGGCCGCGCCGTTCGGATACCGCTTCATCACCATCGCTCGGTCGCGCAGGTGCGGGAGCAGCACGCCGGCGACGTTGGCGTAGTACTGGAGCAGATCGCCCTTCGTCAAGCCGAGCTCGGGCCAGAAGACTTTTCGTAAGTTCGTGAGCTTGACGGTGCGGCCACCGACGTCGAGGGTCGCTTCGTCGGCGTCTCGCGGGATCGTGACCGCGCCGGCCGTCGAGCGCGTCCTGGATCGCTTGCCGTGCCACCGTGAGGGATGGTGGTCGCGATCCGGCCGGGGACCGGAAGCGTTCGCCATCAATCCGGAATCGCCCCGGGCCGTCGCGGCAGTGGAGCGAGCTTCGGCGGCCGCGCGCCGTGCAGGACGGCGCCGTTCACGCTCGCATACTCGAGCTCTCGCGCCTGGGCGACCGAGCGCAGCAGCAGGCCCCCGCGGCTCATGTCGCCGCGACCCACGAAGTCGACGGGAAACTGCAGGCGCTCGCCGAAGATCCCGGTCAGCACGTCGACGTACTTCCGCGAGGCGATGCTCCCGAGGAGCACGACACGGCACTCGCGGCTGATCCGGTCGGCCACGGCGCGGCTCGTCGACTCGAGCGGGCGCCGATAGCGGCGGTTTGCCGCGTCGATGTCGACGCGCGCCGCCGCGTGCAGCGCGGCGACCGTGAGTGACGTCTCGGGCCGCTTTAGTCCCGCGTCCGGCGTGATCACGAACACGCCACCGCCCGTGATGGCGCATCCCGGGTCTGGCGGACGCGCGAACGCGCGCGCGTACGTGAGCTTGCCGCGGAAGTAGAGGCCCGAGAGAAAGCTGAAGACCTCTCCCAGCGGGGCGCCGACCGGCGAGCGGAGCCGCGTCGCCAGGGGAAACGTCGCGCGGCTGGATGTCAGGAGACTCGCGCGGAGGCCACGACACGTGGCCGGAGACAGCAGAAAGATGCGCGGCTCGGGGACCGCCGCCGCCGGCTTCCGGAGCATGGCCTCAGTGTACGGCACGTGAACCATTGACTTCCGACATGGAGCGATGCGACGGTGGCTTTCATGGAGCAGTTGAATCGACAATCGGAAGCGCCTGCGACGTCTGACCGGACGTACATCTGCGACCGCTGTGGCGAGCTGATGGAAGAGCGGAAGTGCAAGATCATCTGCCACAACTGCGGAATGTTCAGGGATTGTAGCGACCCGTGATCAGCGTCCAGTACACTACCGTCATGGACGAAGCCTGGAACGACAGCGAGCTGCTGCGTCACGTGTTCGACGAGACGCAGGTGATCCGGAAACCGCTCAGCGGCATCATCACCGGCTACCACGTGCTCCCGTACATCCTGGTGGGGCCGGAGCACGATCGCCCGGGTCGGTCAGTCGAGGTGCGCGGACGTATTCGTGTCTCGCCGCGTCTGGTGCTCGCCCCGGGTCGGGCCGGGCCGACCTACGGCGAGCTCTTCGGCGAAAACGAGCTGATGGATCACCGTCTCATCGCCCGGGTCTTCAGCTTCCGGTATGCGTCGCGCGTCTCGCTCGAGAGCGAAGACCTGAAAATCCGCCACCACGAGCGCGACGCGCCAGGTCATCTCGAACGCGTGCTGGAGGAGCTGGCGCAACGCGAGGTGATCAACACCGGTGTCATTGCGTCGCCGGACGTCCGCTTCTATCCAGTCTCCGTCGATCGGTTCATCCGGGAGATTCTCGACCAGGAGTTTCACGATTGATCAGCGCGGTGAGACGATCCGGGTCGACGGGCTTCACGAGGTGCGCATCGAATCCCGCTTCCTTGGCCCGGCGCTGGTCCTCCGGCTCTCCGTACCCCGTGAGCGCGATCAGGTACGGTGGGTCCCGGCCGAGCGCGCGCATCCGCTTCGCCACCTCGTAGCCGTCGAGGCCGGGCAGGCCGATGTCGATCAACGCCACGTCGAAGCGGCGATCGTGGGCGAGCCGGAGTCCCTCGACCCCATCCGGTGCCGCTTCGACGGCATAGCCGTCGATCTGGAGCAGCGTGACGAGCGCGTCACGGGCGTCCCGATTGTCCTCGATGACGAGCACGGTGCGTGCCGCGCCGCGATCGACCGGGCCGGGCGGGTTGCTCACACGACCTTCTGCCGACGCAGGTTGCTGATGCTCGCGTCGTCGTATCCCATCTCGCGCAGGATCTCGTCCGTGTGCTCGCCGAGCATCGGCGCCGGACGGCGGATGCTGCCCGGCGTCGTCCCGAGCTTGAGCGGGATGCCGAGGACGCGCGTGGCGCCGGCGCGGGGGTGCTTGACCTCCACGACCATGTCCCGTGCGAGCACGTGGGGGTCCGCGAAGACTTCGTCGTACGCGAGGATCGGACCGGCAGGGATCCCGGCGCTCTCCAGACGCTCGAGCCACACCGCGGTCGGGGCCGTCCTGAACCGCGCCTCGAGCAATCCCTCGAGCGTCTTGCGGTTTTGCACGCGGAGGCCGGACGTGGTGAAGCGCGGATCGTCGACGAGCTCCGTCACGCCGAGAACCTGACAGATCTTCGGCCAGAACGTTGGCGAGCCGCCGCCGAGATTCACCCAGCCGTCGGCCGTGCGGAACGCCTGGTACGGAGCGCTCGTACGATGGCCCTGGCCGAGTCGCCGCGGCGTGTCGCCGGTCGCGAAGTAGCTCGCCGCCTCGTAGACGGACCACGCGATCGGCGTCTCCAGCAGCGAGGCATCGACGGTCTGGCCCGTGCCTGTTCGCGCGCGCGCCGCCAGCGCGGCCAGAATGCCGATGACCCCGAACATGCCGGTGCCGATGTCCGAGATGGGAATCGGGACGGGCAGCGGCGGTCCGTCTTCCTCGCCCGTGATCGACATCAGTCCCGACATTCCTTGCGCGATGCGATCGAACCCTCCGCGCAGAGCGTAGGGGCCGGTCTGGCCGAAGCCCGAGATGGAGCAGTAGATGATGCGCGGGTTCTCGGCGCTCACGCCCGCGTAGCCGAGCCCCAGCCGCTCGGCCGTGCCCGGGCGCCAGTTCTCGAGCAGGACGTCGGAGAGTGCGGCGAGCCGCCGGACGATCTGCACGCCCTCGCGCATTTTCAGGTCGACCGTGATGCTGCGCTTGTTGCGGTTGAACGTCATGAACGCGGCGCTCTCTCCCTCCACGTGCGGAGCCATCGCGCGCGCGTCGTCGCCGGTGCCCGGTCGCTCGACCTTGATCACGTCGGCGCCGAGGTCGCCGAGGAGCATCGCGCAGTAAGGTCCTGATAACTGGTTGGACAGATCCAGCACCCGTAGACCTTCGAGAGCACCGGTCGGCATCGCCGAAAAGTGTACAGTATGCGACGTATGCGAACGGGTGATCCTTGACACTCGAAAGCGACCGATGCTAATTGATCATGCCCGTTTTCCCCCAGGAGGTCGTCGATGATCATCAGAGCTTTCGGCGCCGCCGTCGTCGCCGCGCTGATCATGGCGCTCACCGTGCCCACGCAGGCGCAGGGACCGATCCGGATCGGCGCCTCGCTGTCGCTGACCGGCACCTACGCGAAGCTCGGCAAGAACCAGCACGAAGGCTACAAGCTCTGCGAGAAGGACCTCAACGCGCGAGGGGGTCTGCTCGGTCGCAAGATCGAGTTCGTCGTCTATGACGACCAATCGATGCCGTCGACGGCCGTGCGGCTCTACGAGAAGCTGATCACCGAGGACAAGGTCGACGGTGTCATGGGGCCGTACTCGTCGCCGGTGACCGAGGCGGCGGCGAACGTGACGGAGAAGTACCACAAGGTGATGGCCTCGCCGCTCGCGGCGACGACCTCGATCTTCAAGAAAGGGCGGAAGTACGCGTTCATGATCATCTCGCCTGCCGAGGTGTACCTGGAGGGCCTGGTCGACATCGCGGCCAAGCGCGGGCTGAAGACGATCGCGGTGGTGAACGAGGACACGCTCTTTTCCAAGGCGGCCGCCTCCGGCACCGTCGATCTGGCGAAGAAGAAGGGCATGCAGGTCGTCTTCCAGGAGGCCTACCCGAAGGGCAATACCGACTTCTCGGCGCTCTTGACGAAGATCAAGGCGGCCAATCCCGACGTGATCGCCGCCGGCACGTATTTCGACGACGCCGTGGCGCTGACCCGGCAGATGAAGGAGCTCAACGTCAACCCGAAGATGTTCGGCGTGACCGTGGGCGGCGACCTTCCCGAGTTCTACGACACGCTGAAGCAGAACGCAGAGTACATCTACGGCGCCACGCAGTGGGAGCCGTCACTGCCGTATCCGGGCATCAAGGAATTCTTCGATTCCTACAAGAAAGAATTCGGCCACGAGCCGTCCTACCACTCGGCGGCCGGCTATGCGGGTTGCATGACCTACGCCGAGGGCGTCAAGCGCGCGGGCACGCTCGATGGGGACAAGGTGCGCGAGGCGCTGCTGAAGCTCGAGACGCGGACGATGTTCGGCGATTACAAGGTCGACGCCGATGGCTTCCAGGTCGCGCACAAGATGGTGCTGTTCCAGTGGCACGAAGGGAAGAAGCTGACGGTGTGGCCCGACGAGCTCGCGTCCGCCAAGCCGCGGTTCCCGACGCCCCCCTGGAATCAGCGCTGACCGAGCCCGGAAGGCCGACGGGCGGGGTGGGGGCAGGCCCGATGGCTCGAACTACTCACTCGCCCCTGGGCCGCCCCCCACCCCGCCCGTCGGCCTTCCGGGCTCGGTGCGCGGGGTCACGCATCCGGAACCCCCGGATCGCCAGAGCGCGCGACTCGTCAGCGTCTGTCACGACTCTGATCGGCCAAGCTGATCGGCTGCACGTGAGATTCCCGCGGGGCACGGGCGTGGCGAAGCCCGGGTGCCCGAGCCCTGTCCAATGAGCGTGGGCATCACCCCGGCCATGATCGGGCAGGTCGTCATCTCCGGCGTCCTGGCCGGCGCGCTCTACGCCATGGTCGCCCTCGGGCTTGCGCTGGTGTTCGGCGTCATGCGCGTCATCAACATCGCGCACGGGCCGCTGTTGATGCTCGGCGCGTACGTCACGTTCTTCCTGTACGAGCGCGTCGGTCTCAACCCGTATCTCACCATCCCGGTCAGCATGGCCACGATCTTCGTCGTCGGCGCCGTGCTGGAGCGTGGGCTCGTCTTCCGGGTGGTGGCGGCGCCCGAGCTCTCCTCGCTGCTGCTGACCTTCGGGATCTCGATCGCGCTGGTCAACCTTGCGCAGCTCGCCTTCACGTCGGATCTCCGCGCCGTGGAGTACCTGACCGGGTCGTACGTGCTCGGTCCGTTCGCCTTCTCGAAATCCCGGCTCATCGCGTTCGTGTTCGCCGCCGGCGTCACCGGGCTCGCGTTCGTCGGACTCCAGCGCACACGCCTGGGCAAGGCGATCCGGGCGACGTCCCAGAGCCGGGACGTCGCGATGGTGTGCGGGATCGACGTCCAGCGCATCCACCTGATCACGTTCGGTCTCGCGAGCGCGCTGGCCGCGGCCGGCGGATCGCTCATCGCCATGATCGTCGCGATCCAGCCTGACATGGGGCAGGTGTGGACGTTCAAGTCTTTCCTCGTCATCGTGCTCGGTGGCGCCGGCAACTATCCCGGCGCGCTGGTCGGCGGGATGCTCCTTGGCCTCGTCGAGCAGCTCGCGTCGCTGTTCCTCACGACCCAGCTCTCGGAGGTGATCGCGTACGTCCTGCTCGTCGTGGTCCTGCTGGTACGCCCGTCCGGGCTCCTGGGCGGCCGCCGGACCTGATCGTGAAGCGCGCGAGTGTCGGCGTCCTGGCGGCGCTGCTGGTGGCCCTCGCGGTCTATCCGAGCTTCGGGACCGGCTACGGCGTCCGGGCCATGCTCCAGATCTTCATGTGGATCGTGCTCGCCGGCTCGTGGAACGTCATCTCGGGTCTCACCGGGTATGTCTCGTTCGGTCACGTCGCGTTCTTCGGCGTCGGGTCGTATGCCGGCGCGATTCTGATCGTCAAGGCGGGCTGGGCCTGGCCGCTCGCGGCGCTGACGGCTGGCGTGGCGGCGTGCGCCGTCGCGCTGCTCATCGGCTATCCGTGCCTCCGCTTGAAGGGGCCGTACTTCGCGATCGCGATGCTCGGCCTGAACGAGGTGCTACGGGCGCTCGTCTCGTACTTCGAGGGACTGACGGGCGGTGGCTCGGGCCTTTCGCTGCCGACACTCTACGCGAGCGTGCCGATCTACTACGCGATGGGATTCACGGCACTCGTGGTGACGGCCGGCACGTACCTCATCGTGACGTCACGCTTTGGGCTCCGGCTCATGACGATCCGGGAAGACGAGGTGGCGGCCGAGGCCATGGGGATCGACACCGCGCGCCACAAGCTCTACGCGTTCCTGCTCTCGGCGGCGGCGCCCGGCGTGGCCGGCGCGCTGGCCGCGCGCGATCAGGGCTACATCGAGCCGATCAGCGTGTTTCCGCTGGCGATGACGATCACCATGATCGTGATGGTCCTCTTCGGCGGCAAGGGGACCGTGTGGGGACCCGTGCTCGGCGCCGTCGTGCTCTTCGTCGCGCAGGAGATCGTGTGGGTGCGCTTCCCTTACCTCCACCAGCTGCTGTTCGGCGCGATCATCATCGTCGTCGTGCTCGTCATGCCGCGTGGCGTGCTCGGCGTCCTCCAGCAGAAGTACCGGCTGCCGAGGACCATATGAACGCGCCGCCACTGCTCGAGGTGGACCGCATCCGCAAGAGCTTCGGTGGCGTCACCGCGGTCCAGGAGGTCTCGCTCACCCTGCTGCCAGGCCGCATCTACGGGCTCATCGGCCCCAACGGATCGGGCAAGACGACGCTCTTCAACTGCATCACGGGGATCGAGGCCGCGGATTCGGGCCGCATCACGTTCCGTGGCGCGCGCATCGACGGGCTGAAGCCGTACCGGATCGCGTTGAAGGGCATCGGTCGCACCTTCCAGATCATCCGCGTGTTTCCGGAGCTGAGTGCGCTCGAGAACCTTCTCGTCGTCACGCGCGGCCCGCGTCACGACGCTGAAGCGCGCGCGCGGCAGCTTCTCGCGTTCGTCAAGCTCGAGCGGCTCGCCGGCGAGTTTGCCGGCAATCTCTCCTACGGACAGCAGAAGCTCGTCGAGTTCACGCGAATGCTGATGACGGACCCGGCGCTCGTGCTGCTCGACGAGCCGGCGGCGGGTGTGAACCGGACGCTGCTGAACGACCTGCTGGAGGCCGTGCGGCGATTGCGGGATCAGGGCAAGACCGTGCTGCTGATCGAGCACGACATGAAAGTCGTCATGGGGCTCTGCGAGACGGTGTTCGTGCTGGATCACGGCGAGAAGATCGCCGAGGGACCGCCAGGCGTGATCCAGGCGGACGAGCGGGTCATTGAAGCCTACTTCGGCCGTTAGCAGGCTCGTCGCGGGCGGTGGCGTCCTGGCGATCTTCGGCGGCATCACCCTCTACCTGCTCTGGCTCTCGTTGCCGTGGCCTCTCGTTCACGACGCGCCGATCATGCACTACGTCGCGTGGCGCATCGCGCACGGGGCGATTCCGTACCGTGATCTGTTCGACATGAACCAGCCGGGCGTGTATCTGATCCACCTCGGCGTGTTGCGGCTTTTCGGTGAGGGCGATGTGGGCTGGCGACTCTTCGATCTCCTGGTCCTGGTTCTCGGAAGCGGGACGGTGGCGTGGTTCGCGGCGCCCTGGGGACGACTGGCGGCCGGCGGCGGGGCGCTCTTCTTCGCGCTCTACCATCTCGCCGACGGCGCCTGGCAGGCGGGCCAGCGCGACTTTCTGCTCTGTCCGCTGCTGGTCGTGGCCGCCGGCGGTATCGCGCGCTTCATCCAGGCCCCGAACGATGCGCGCTGGGCGAGCCTCGCGGGGAGTGGGCTCGCGCTCGGCGTGGCGATCACGATCAAGCCGCACGTGATCGTGCTGGCTCTCGGCTTCGCGGTGATCGTGCTCGGGATCGCGCTGCGGCGCCGCGTCGTGGCGCCGGCGCTGATCGTCTACCTGGCGCCGCTCGCCCTGCCACCGATCGGAGTCCTCGTGTGGCTGGCCCGCGTTGGTGCTCTCCGCGCGTGGCGTGAGATCGTGTTCGAGTACTTGCTGCCGCTGTACGGGCGGCTCGGCCGGCCTGCCGACTGGAGCTTTTTCCGCTGGCACGTCTGGATCGCGATCGGTAGCGCAGTCGTGCTCTCGCTCGGGGCCGCCGTCTGGCAGCGCCGGTTCACGGCCCGGCACGGGATCGCCGTCGTTGGACTCGGCTACGGGCTCGTCCACTTCTTCGGTCAGGGCAAAGGCTGGGAGTACCACCTCTATCCGCTGGCCGTCTTCGCCGCGGTGCTGGCGTTCTCGGAGCTCGAATGCGCGCTTCGGAACCGGCGGCTGGTCATGGCAGTCCCGCTGGGGATCGCGCTCGTCGCGACCGCCGGGATGCTCGGCCAGAAAGGGGCCGAGGCGGCGGACGCCGAATGGATCTGGGACAAGGAGCGGGTGGTCCGGTGGATCGTTGCCGATCTGCGTGCGGCCGGGATGAAGCCGGCCGATACGGTGCAGGTTCTCGACACCACGGAGGGAGGACTTCACGCGCTGCTGCGGTTGCACGCCGTCGAGCCGACGCGCTTTCTGTACGATTTCCACTTCTTCCATGACACCGATCGGCCGATCGTCCAGCGGCTCCGGAGCGAGCTCGTCCGCGATCTCGCGCGCCGCCCGCCGCGGTTCGTCGTGGTCTTCGAGCGGGGCTGGCCAGCGGGGCGGTTCGAGCGGATCGAATCGTTTCCGGAGCTCGCCCGCTGGCTGCAGTCGTCCTACACGGTGCTCCAGCATCGCGGCGGGTACGTGATCTTTGCGAAGCGACACGATTCGTAAGGTCATCCGCGCCTATGACGACCCGGTCGTCAAGGCCTATTGCTGGGTGCGCTTCGGGATCCTGCGCCAGCGATTCCTCGACGAGATCGGTCAGTACCTGCCCTCCTCCGGGGCGGTCCTCGACATCGGCTGCGGCTTCGGGCTCTTCTCGCTGTACTACGCGAGCGTCGCGCCATCTCGCTTCATTCGCGGCCTCGATCTCAACGGCCGCAGGATCGCGGTCGCGCGCCGGGCCGCGGCAAGACTCGGTATCGAGAATGTCGCCTACGAGGAGGCCGACGCGAGGCACTTCAAGGGCGACGCCGAGTTCCTGGCCGCCTACATGCTCGACATCGTCCATCACATCCCACCGACGGCGGTGAGCCCGTTGCTGCGTCAGATCCGACAGTCTCTCCCGCGCGGCGGTGTTCTCCTCGTGAAGGACGTCGACACCCGGCCGGCACCCAAGCGCTGGTTCACCTGGGTGCTCGACCGTGCCATGGCGCCGCGCACGCCGGTGCATTACTGGAGCGCCGAGGCGCTGACCGCAGAGCTCGAGACGAGCGGTTTCCGGGTGCGGCGTCACTTGATGGTGGATCTCCTTCCATATCCGCACGTGCTGTACGTCTGCGAGCCGGTCTGATGGCGCTGCTGCTGACCGCTGAAGGGATCACCGCCGGCTACGGGAAGATCGACATCCTTCACGAGGTGGCGCTCCAGGTGCACGCGGGCGAGATCGTGACCATCATCGGCCCGAACGGCGCGGGCAAGTCCACCGCCTTCAAGGCCATCGTCGGCTTCGTCCCGCCGCGTCACGGCAAGGTGGTCTTCAACGGGGAAGACATCACGGGGCTCCGGCCTGACCTGGTGCTGCGTCGCGGGCTCGCGTACGTGCCGCAAGGTCGGATCGTCTTTCCCGACATGACGGTGCTCGAAAATCTCGAGATGGGCGCCTACATCGAGCGCGATCGCGGCCGTATCGCGGCGGCGCTCGAGCGAGTGTACGAGCTGTTTCCGATCCTGTCCGAGCGGAGAGCGCAAAAGGCGGGGACGATGTCGGGCGGCGAGCAGCAGATGGTCGCCATCGGCCGGGCGCTGATGACCATGCCGCGGCTGATCATGCTCGACGAGCCGTCGCTCGGGCTGTCGCCGAAGTTCGTGACGCTGATCTTCGAGAAGCTCGTGGAGATGAAGGACGCCGGCTACACGCTCATGCTCGTCGAGCAGAACGCCTCTCGGGCGCTCGCGATCGCCGATCGCGGGTACGTGCTGGAGCTCGGGACGAATCGCTTCGAAGGGCCGGGGCGGCAATTGCTGGCCGATCCGGAGGTCAAACGGCTTTACCTGGGCGGCTAGCGGTTGTTATTGTAGCCCGAATGAAGGTTGTCATTCTCTGCGGCGGTCTCGGGACGCGCCTCCGCAACGAGACCGAGTTCCGTCCGAAGCCCATGGTCGAGATCGGCGGTCGTCCGCTTCTCTGGCACATCATGAAGCTCTACGGCCATCACGGCCACGACGACTTCGTGCTGGCCCTCGGCTACAAGGGCGAGCAGATCAAGCACTACTTCCTGAACTACGAGGCGATGACCCGGGACGTCACCGTGCGGCTCGGCGAGGCGTCCGGTGTCACCCTGCATGGCCGCAGCATCGAGCCGTGGTCGGTCACGCTGGTCGACACCGGCACCGCCGCGATGACGGGCGCGCGCGTCAAGCGCATCGAGCGCTACGTCGACGGCGAGACCTTCATGCTGACCTATGGCGACGGCGTGGCCGACCTCGACCTCGGCAAGCTGATCGCGTTCCACCGGCGGCATGGCCGCATCGCGACGGTGACCGGCGTGCGGCCGCCGTCACGGTTCGGCGAGCTGCTCACCAGCGGCACGCGCGTGGTCGAGTTCGGCGAGAAGCCGTCGATCTCGCAGGGCTACATCAACGGCGGCTTCTTCGTGTTCAACCGCGCGGTGTTCGGATATCTCTCCGACGACGACGGCTGCGTGCTGGAGCGCGAGCCACTCGAGCGGCTGGCCAAGGACCACCAGCTGGAGATGTATCCGCACGAAGGGTCCTGGCAGTGCATGGACACGCCGCGCGATCTCCAGCACCTTCAAGAATCGTGGGAGCGCGGTGCGCCGTGGAAAGTGTGGGCCGATGGTCAGTGAGACGTGGCGGGAGCGCCGGGTGCTCGTCACCGGCGCGACCGGCCTGCTCGGCGGCTGGCTCGTTCAAGCGCTGGTCGCGCGGGAGGCCCAGGTCGTGGCGATCGTCCGCGACCTCGCCCCGCACAGCCGCCTGATCAGCGAGGGCATCGTCGACGGCATCGACGTCGCGTACGGCGACGTGACCGACGGCGCTCTGGTCGGACGCGTGCTCGCCGAGTACGAGGTCGACTGCGTGTTCCATCTCGCGGCGCAGGCGATCGTCGCCATCGCGAACCGCAGTCCGCTGTCGACGTTCGACACCAACATCCGCGGCACCTGGACGATGCTCGAGGCGTGCCGGCTCGCGCCGACCGTCCGCGGCATCGTGGTCGCCTCGAGCGACAAGGCGTATGGCGAGCAAGACGTCCTGCCGTACGAGGAGAGCGCGCCGCTGCAGGGGCGGCATCCCTACGACGTGTCGAAGAGCGCGGCGGATCTCATCACGCAGTCGTACTGGCACACCTTCGGTCTCAACGTGACGATCACCCGCTGCGGTAATCTCTTCGGTGGTGGCGACCTGAACTGGAATCGCATCGTCCCCGGCACAATCCGATCCGCGCTCCGCGGCGAGCCGCCGATCATCCGGTCGGACGGCCGCTTCGTGCGCGACTACCTGTACGTCGAGGACGCCGTCGACGCGTATCTGATGATGGCGGAGTCGATCCTGCGCGACGGCGCGATCGCGGGCCAGGCCATCAACGTCTGCTACGAGCAGCCGCTCAACGTCATCGAGATGGTCGACCGGCTGCTCAAGGCCGTGGGACGGGACGATCTCACGCCGCAGATCCTGAACCAGGCCTCGAACGAGATCCGCGAGCAGTATCTGAACCCGGCGCGCGCGAAGAAGGTGCTCGGCTGGAGCCCGCGGATCGGTCTCGACGAAGGGCTCACGCGCACCGTCGCATGGTATCGCGCGCGGCGCGGGGCGTGAGCCCCTCTCGGGGCGCGAGCCCCTCGCGGGGCACGAGCGGCTGATGGAGCGCGCCGAGGCGCTTCGCAAGCGGATTCTCGATCTCGTCAGCGAGTACGCGGCAGTGGCGCACGCCCCGGCGCGATTCGTCCCGGGCGAGTCGAAGGTCCCGTACGCGGGTCGCGTCTTCGACGACCGTGAGATCCGGAACCTCGTCGCTTCCTCGCTCGACTTCTGGCTCACCGCCGGCCCGTACAGTGAGCGCTTCGAGAAATTGATGCGAAAGTTCTTCGGCGCCGTCGACTTTCTTCTCGTGAACTCCGGGTCGTCGGCGAATCTCACCATGCTCTCGGCGCTCGCCTCGCGCATGGTCGAGCGCCCGCTCGAGCGCGGCGACGAGGTGATCACGCCCGCCGTGACGTTCCCGACCACGCTGACGCCGATCGTCCAGAACGGGTTAGTGCCGGTGTTCGTCGACTGCGAGATCGGCACCTACAACGTCGATCCCGCCGCGGTCGAGGCGGCTGTCGGACCGCGGACGCGCGCGCTGATGATCCCGCACACGCTTGGTAACCCGTTCGACGTCGCGCGGCTGACGCGGCTGGCCGAGCGGCACGATCTCTACCTGCTCGAAGACTGCTGCGACGCGCTCGGCTCGACGTTCGACGGCCGGCTCGTGGGCACCTTCGGTCACATGGCGTCGCTGTCGTTCTATCCCGCGCACCACATGACGATGGGCGAGGGCGGTGGCGTGGTCGTGAACCGGGGCGGGCTCGCGCGCTCGGCGCAATCGATCCGCGACTGGGGGAAAGACTGCTGGTGCCCTCCCGGCCAGTCGAACACCTGTGGCAAGCGCTTCGGCTGGCAGCTCGGCGATCTGCCGGAAGGCTATGACCACAAGTACATCTTCTCGAACCTCGGCTACAACCTGAAGGTCACCGACATGCAGGCGGCGATCGGGCTCGCGCAGCTCGAGAAGCTGCCCGACTTCTGCGCGCGCCGCCGCGCGAACTTCTGCCGGCTCGCCGAGGGCCTCTCGCGCTGGGAAGATCGCCTGATTCTGCCTCGCGCGCTGCCGCAAGCCGATCCTGCATGGTTTGGCTTTCCGATCACGGTGCGGTCTGGGCTTGCGCGTCGAGAGCTCGTGGCCTTCCTCGAATCGCGGAAGATCGAGACACGGATGATCTTCTGCGGCAACGTGCTCAGGCAGCCGGGCTTCCGCGAGATCACTCATCGCGTCGTCGGCGATCTCTCCGGGTCGGACACCGTGATGAACGACACGTTCTTCGTCGGCGTCTATCCCGGGCTCACGTCCGAGATGCTCGACTACGTGCTGGACTGCTTCGCGACGTTCTTCTCGCGGTAATCGTTCTACCGCAGCATCCGCGCAGAGTTCAGGATGAACGCCAGCTCTGACGACACGTGAATGAACGTCGCGAGCAGAGGATTCAGCAGGCCGGCAGCCGCGAGGGCGACGCCGAGCCCGTCCACGGCCAGCGTCCCGACGAAGTTCGTCATGATGATCCGATAGCAGCGGCGCGCCACGGTGAGCGTGTCGACGAGGGTCATGAGGTTGTTGCCGATGAGCATGACGTCGGCGCTCTCGCGCGCGACGTCGACGCCGGAGCCCATGGCGACGCCCACGCTCGCGTGCATCAACGCTGGCGCGTCGTTGATGCCGTCGCCGACCATCGCGACGTTCCTGCCGTCCGCCAGCAACGCCTTGACGCGGTCCACTTTGTCTTCCGGCAAAAGCCCTGCCGCGACGATGTCGACACCGATCTCCGCGCCGACATCCTTGGCGATGGTCTCGGTGTCACCCGTGAAGAGCAGCGTGTGCACGCCCATCGCGCGAATGGCGGTCACGGCCGCGCGCGCTTCGTGCCGGACGACGTCCGTCACGTCGATCGTTCCGAGCAACCGCCCGTTGCGCGATACCAGAATTCGTGACCCTCCCGGCGTGTCGTCGTACGCTTCTCCGCCCGCGATCTCGCGCCTTCGCATGAGCAACGCGTTTCCGACGACGATCTCTGTGTCGCCCAGGATGCAGGTGATGCCGAGGCCCGGTGCGTACTCGAACGAATCCGGGGGTTGAACCTTGATTCCTCGTTCCGAGGTCGTGGCGAGGATGGCCTTCCCCAAGGGATGTTCCGAGCGGATCTCCGCCGTCGCAGCGGTTTCGAGGACTTCGTCGTCGCGAATCCCGATGGCGGGAGAGATCCGCGACACGTGCGGCGTCCCGAAGGTCAACGTCCCGGTCTTGTCGAACACCACCGTGTCGACCTTCGCGAGCAGCTCGAGATAGCGGCCGCCTTTGATGATGGCTCCCTTCCGAGCGGCCTGACCGATGGCACCGAGGATCGCCAGCGGCGTCCCTGCGGCGATCCCGCAGGCGCCAGCCACGAGGACGACCGAGATGGTCGACCGGGCATCGCGCGTCACGACAAAGGTGAGCGCGGCCGCGGCCAGGGCGAAATAGACGAGATACCCGGCGAGCCGATCCGCGAGCTTCTGGATCGGCGCGCGCGACCCCTCCGCTCGCTCCACGGCCTCGATGATCTTGCCGAACGCCGTGTCGCGCCCGAGGGCCTGAGCCTCGATTTCGAGAACGCCGGACTGGTTGATGGTTCCCGCGTAGACGTGCATGCCGGGCAGCTTCTCGACTGGCATCGACTCCCCGGTGATCGTCGCCTGGTCCACGAAGGAATGCCCCGCGAGGACGGGGCCGTCGACCGGGATGCGGCTCCCCGGTTTGACGATGACCACGTCGCCCGCGGCGACCGCGCTCGCCTGAACCTCCTGCGTTGCTCCGCCGCGGCGCACGGTGGCCTGCCGCGGCAAGAAATCGAGGAGGTCCTTGATCGCGCCACGCCCACGACCCACCGTCATGTGCTCGAGCACCTCGGCCATCAGCACGAACAGGACGATGAC
Source organism: Methylomirabilia bacterium (assembly GCA_041490825.1). Classification (GTDB taxonomy): domain Bacteria; phylum Methylomirabilota; class Methylomirabilia; order Rokubacteriales; family CSP1-6; genus JBGPTW01. The sequence continues at coordinate 17,030 of JBGPTW010000034.1, forward strand.
GAGCGCCGTGAAGAATTCACCGATGGCGAGCGCGGCGCCCAGCGCAATCGCCATGGAGAGCTCCATCGTCATGCGGCGCTGGAGCAATGCTTCGATCGCCTCACGGAAGATGGGGTAGCCGCCGGCGAGCGTGGCTACGAGGGCCACGACGTCGATAGGCGCAAACGGCCGCCACGCCTGGAACCACGTGACGCCGACCGCCAGCGCGACGAGGCCGATCCTGACGAGGTCGGTCGTCTCAGGGCCGGAGCGATGTTCCTCCGGCAGGCTCATCGCAGATAGCTCTTGATGACGTCGATGATCTCTTGCGCCGCCTTTGCCTGGCCTGAAGTGGGATGCCGGTCGGGATTGACGACGTGGAAGCGGATGTGCCCCTCCATGATTTCGGCCATCAGCCCGTTAATTGCTCCTCGGCACGCCGCGATGGTCTGGAGAATGGCCGAGCAATCCTGCTCGTTGACGAGCGCCTTCTCGATGCCGTCGACCTGCCCCCGGATGCGGCGAACCCGGTCGAGCAGCTTCTTCTTGTCCCGGATGGTGTGCGCCATTGGTCACTCCTGGCGAAGGTAGTATCCTCCCCCAGAGTATATGGCCGGTCCTAGTCGCCTGGCACTCATTTCGACCGGACTCGGGGGCATCGCCGCGATGCGGTTCCGCGACCGGCTGACTGAGCGGGCTGGGCGCACCGGCGTGCATGCTATGATCTCCACGATGCGAATCGCGGTGCGGCCGCTCCTGATCGCCGTCGTCCTGACGTTCTGGGCCGTCTCCGGGCCCATTGGGATGGCATTCGACGGGTGCGCGATGATGGGGGCGATGTGCGAGGCGCCGTGTGGCGTTTCGTCGTATATCGTGGCGCCGCCCTTCACTGGCGTCGACGCGCTCCAAATCGTCACGTCCGTCGTATCGCATCCCGTGGAGTGCGCCCCTACCGCCGCTGCGACTCCGCTCGACCCTCCGCCGAAGTTCGCGCTCCTCTCCGCGTAGCGTTCTGACGTTCGTTTCGTCGTCACGGTAGGCATCGCTCGCCGTGCGCGCCGGTCTGCGCGCGCGCCCGCGCTGCCACGGAGGAGCGTGCGTGATCAACTGGCTCATCGAGCTGTCACTGAGGAACCGTTTCCTCGTGATCGCGTTGTCCGTGCTCGTCGGCGCCTGGGGTTACTGGGCGCTCCTGACGACGCCGATCGACGCGATTCCCGATCTCTCCGACAACCAGGTCATCGTCTTCACCGACTGGTCAGGGCGGTCGCCGCAGGAAGTCGAGGACCAGGTCACGTATCCGCTCACGGTGAGTCTCCAGGGGCTGCCCGGCGTGCGCGTCGTGCGTTCGTCGTCCGCGTTCGGCTTCTCGATGATCAACGTGATCTTCGAGGACGCCGTCGATCTGTACTTCGCGCGCTCGCGGGTCCTCGAGCGACTGAATCTATTGTCCAAGTCGCTTCCCGCCGGCGTCGTGCCGACGCTCGGCCCTGATGCCACGGGTGTCGGTCACGTGTTCTGGTACACGCTCGAAGGCAAGGGCACCTCGCTACGCGACCTCCGATCGCTCCAGGACTGGTTCGTCCGCTACCAACTCAACGCCGTGCCCGGAGTGGCCGAGGTCGCGAGCATCGGCGGAACCGTGCGGCAGTACCAGATCGACGTCGATCCCAACCGACTACGGGCGTATCGGATCCCGCTCTCCACGGTGGTCGACGCCGTCATGCGCAGTAACCGCAACGTTGGCGGCAACGTCGTCGAAGCCAGTGGGACGTGGTCGGTCGTCCGTGGTCTCGGCTTGATTGAAAGCGTGCGCGATCTCGAGAACGTGGTCGTCGGCGCCGAGAACGGCGTGCCGATCTTCGTCCGTCAGGTCGCCGACGTGAAGCTGGGCGACGCCTTCCGTGTGGCTGCCCTCGTCAAGGGGACGGAGGAGGCGGTCGGCGGGGTCGTGGTGGCGCGCTACGGCGTCAGCACCGTCGACGTGATCAGACGCGTGAAGGACAAGATCGCAGCGCTCCAGGCCGGGTTGCCGCCGGGCGTTCGTCTCGCCTCGTTCTACGACCGGTCGGCGCTGATCGAGCGGGCTGTCAACACTCTGAAGCGCGCGCTGATCGAGGAGACGATCGTCGTCACGATCGTCAACGTTCTCTTCCTGCTCCACTTCCGATCGGTGCTCATCGTCACGATCCCGTTGCCGCTCGCCGTGCTCACCGCGTTCCTGTTCATGCGCTACCTCGGGATCACGTCCAACATCATGTCGCTGGCCGGCATCGCCATCGCCATTGGCGTGCTCGTCGACGCGGCGATCGTCGTCACCGAGAACGCCTTCCGCTTCATCGAGCAGCGCGGCGTGAATCCGCGCAACCGTCGGCGCGTCGCCGAGACCGTGCTCGACGCCACGCGCTTGGTCGGACGTCCGATCTTCTTCTCGATGGCGATCATCGTTCTCGCGTTCATCCCGGTGTTCGCGCTGACCGGCCAGGAAGGCAAGCTCTTCCATCCGCTTGCTTTCACGAAGACGTTCGCGATGGCCGGGGCAACGATCCTGTCGGTGACGCTGGTGCCGGTGCTGTGCAGCCTCCTGATCGGCGGTCGCATCCGCGGCGAGGAGTCGAACCCGATCATGCGCCCACTGGTGTGGGCCTATCGACCCGTCCTCGCGTTCGCGCTGCGGCAACGCGTGCTGACCCTCGGTCTCGCGGTACTCGTCGTGGCCGGCGCGCTCGCGCTCGTGCCGCACATCGGCAAGGAATTCATGCCACCGCTGAACGAGGGCGATCTCATGTTCATGCCGGTGACCGATCCGGCCATCTCCCTGGCCCAGGCGATCGAGATCACGAAGAAGCAGAACGCGGCGATGCAGACGTTTCCCGAGGTGGCATCCGTCGTCGCGAAGATCTCGCGGGCGGACACCTCCACCGATCCGGCTCCGGTGAACATGACCGAGGCGATCGTCAGCCTGAAGCCGGAGACCGAATGGCGGCCCGGTATGACGCGCGAGAAGCTTATCGGCGAGCTCGATGCCGCCACCACCCTGCCCGGCGTGTCGAACATCTGGACACAGCCGATCATCAACCGGATCAACATGCTGACGACCGGAATCCGTTCGGAAGTCGGAGTGAAGGTCTTCGGCAGCGATCTGAATGTCCTCCAGGAGCGCGCCCGCGCCATCGCCGGGGCGCTCCGGCGGATCCCGGGCGCCGCCGACGTCTATCCGGAACAGGTGACGGGCGCGCCGTACCTCGACGTCCGAGTGAACCGCGAGGCCGCGGCGCGCTACGGCATCACGGTCGGCGCTATCCAGGACGTGATCGAGACCGCGGTCGGCGAGACGAACCTCACGCTGACGATCGAGGGCCGCCAGCGTTTTCCCGTGCGCGTGCGTTACGCGCCGGAGTTCCGCACGAGCGTGGCGGCGCTCGGCAGCGTGCTCGTCACGGCGCCGAACGGCACGCAGATCCCCCTCGCTCAGGTCGCGGACATCCGGAGCGTGAGCGGACCCTCGATGGTCTCGAGCGAGAACGGATTGTTGGTGGTGAGGGTGCTCCTCAACGTCCGTGGCCGCGACGTCGGACGCTTTGTCGACGAAGCGCGCCGGGTGATCGCCGACAAGGTCTTGCTCCCGGCCGGCTCGTACGTCGAATGGAGCGGACAGTACGAGAACGAAGTGCGGGCGCGGCAGCGCCTGCAGATCGTGATCCCGATCGTGCTCGTCGTCATCTACCTGCTGCTGTACCTCACGTACCGGTCGTTCCTCGACGCGGCCCAGGTGCTGCTCGCCGTCCCGTTCGCGCTGGCCGGCGGGATTTATCTTCTGTATTTCCTCGGCTACAACTTCTCGGTCGCCGTCTGGGTTGGCTTCATCGCGCTCTTCGGCACCGCAGTACAAACCGCGGTCGTGATGGTGATCTATCTGGAAGAAGCGGTCGTACGCAAGCGCGAGGAGCTCGGCGGGCGCCTCACGCGCGAGGCGCTGCTCGTGGCCGTGAAAGAAGGCGCGCTCCTGCGGTTGCGTCCGAAGGTGATGACCGTCTCCACCGTCGTCGCGAGCCTTCTACCGATCATGTGGAGCCACTCGACCGGCGCCGAAGTGATGAAGCCGCTCGCGACACCGGTGCTGGGCGGCATGGTGAGCTCGCTCGGCCTCGTGCTCATCGTGACTCCGGTGATCTTCTACTGGCTGCGCGAACGCGAGCTACGCCGCGCCGGGCACCATGACCGCATCGAAAACATGAGCAGTGAACCGCGACCGGCCACAGGGCCGGCCGACTGACCAGAACGGAGGATGGCCATGCGAGCAGCGCTCATCTCGGCTCTGATACTCGTCGCACTGATGGTGACGTCCACGCGCCCGTCGCCAGCGGCGGACATGAAGCCGATCCATACGCAGACGACGAAGGATGTCGTCATCACGCTCGAGAACGAGTCCGGACAGTGGACGCCGGGCAAGAACGACTTCGTGCTGACCTTCACGTCAGCGAAGGACAACACCCCAGTCGAGGCCGGCAAGGTTTCTCTGAACGCCAGCATGGGGATGCCCGGCATGGCACCGATGCTCGCTGGCGCGACGCTCTCGCCGGAGGGCCCCGGCCGTTATCGCGGCACGATCGACTTTCCTGACCGCGGGACCCGCCAGGTGACGGTCAATTGGGACGGACCCGCGGCCAAAGGTTCGACGAAGTTCTCCGTGTCGGTCCGGTAGGGCGATGCGAGTCGGCGTCGCCCTCGCGGTGACCGTCGCTGCTGTCATCGGACTGAGCGCCGCCGCCGGCGCCCAGTCGGGAGCGGCGGGGATGACGATCGACGAACTTGTCGCGCGCGCCGTCGCCGACAACCCGGAGCTGAAAGCCAGTCGTGCGGAGATCGACGCCGCCACGGGACGTCGCCGGCAGGCGGGTCTACGACCGAATCCGATGCTGGAGCTCGGTGGCCAGAAGGCCTTTTCCCCCGATAACAACCTCAACGTGGGCGTGTCACTCCCGCTCGATTTGAATGGTCGCCGCGAAGGTCGGATCGCGGTGGCAGAGAGCGAGATCCGGATGAAGCGCGCGCAGGTCGTCGAAGCTGAGCGGCGGCTTCGCGCTGACGTCCGGACGAAGGCGGGCGAGCTGCTCACGCAGCGGCGTAATCTCGGGGTCACCGATGACCTCCTCGGCGTGAACCGCGACGCGCTGACGCTCGTGCGTGACCGCGTACGCGAGGGCGCGGCGCCGACGCTCGACGAGAGCCTTCAACTCGTGGAGGTCAATCGCCTCGACGCCAGCCGTCAGCTCCTCGCGAGCCGAATCCAAGTCGTAACTCTACAACTCAAGGCGCTCGCCGGCATGACGCCGGATGCGCCTCTCGAGCTCAGAGGGGAGCTTCGTCCCGCGCCGCTCGGCCTCGATCGGGCGGTGGCCGCACAACAGGCGCTCGCGGGACGACCCGACATCGAGGTGGCCCGCGCCGACATCGCAGCCGCGAGGGCTCGGGTCCAGAAAGAAGAAGCCGAGGGCCGGTGGGATGCGACCGTGAATGTCGGCTACCAGCGCCAGGACGTCGGCTTCGCGCTCAATGGGCTCACGGCGAGCGGCGCCACCCGGCCGATCCAGGACGTGTTCCACTATTTCGGCGGGGGCGTCAGCATCATGCTGCCGGTCCGGAACCGCAACGAAGGCAACGTCGCCGCGGCCCGAGCCGAGACGACGGCCGCCGAACGGCGGCACGACTTCGTCACGCTGATGGTCCGCCAGGAGATCGAGAGTGCGTTCACGCAGTACGAGGCGGCGCAGCGCTCGCTCGACGTCTACGAGCGCGGCGTTCGCGACGTCGCCGCGCGGAATCTGGACGTCGTCCGTCAGGCATACGCGCTCGGCCGCCGCAGCCTGCTCGACGTGATCGCCGAGCAGCGACGGTACATCGATATCGAGAACGGCTACACGGATGCGCAGAAGCAGGCGTACGACACGGCCGTCGAAGTCGAACGCGTCATCGGGACACCGCTGCGGTGAGGGGGAGACATGACGCCCACAGGCAATAACGAGTTGGACCAAGTGAATTACTCGCGCCCGAACCGCTGGCGCCGCCGCGTTGTTCAGGGAGTGTTCGCGATCGCCCTGCTGATCGTCGGCATGATCGCTGGCGCAATGTGGAGCGAACGGCGTCTTAGCCGCCGACCGGCCGACGTCAGTCCTCCTGCGTCGGTGAAGGAGCCATCCCCCATGCCCGCGGCGGCGAGGCCCGACGAAGCCATCGAGGTCGTGCTGACTCCTGAAGCCGTCCAGCGTGCCGGGATCAAGACTGCCGCGGTTCGCAGCGAGTCAGTCACGTCGGCGATCACCGTGCCCGCAACGGTGATGTCCAACGCGTATCGCGACACGAAGGTCAACGCGCTCGTTGGCGGCATCGTCCGCCGCGTCGGGGCTGAGCTCGGATCATCCGTGAAGCGGGGTCAGTCGCTCGCGGTCATCTTCAGCGCGGAGCTGGCCGACGCGCAGATGAAATACCTCTCGATGCTGGCGATGTTGCAGGCGGATCACCAGAAGCTGGAGCGCACCGACAAACTCGTGAAGCTCGGCGCCACCAGCCGGCAGGAGTTGGAAGAAGTCACGGCAGTTCATGCGAGTCGAGAAACCGAAGTCGCTGCCGCCCGGCAAAGGCTGCTGCTTCTGGGACTGTCCGCGGCCGACGTCTCGCGGCTGACCGACGCGGCGCACATCGTGTCGGATGTCACTGTTCCATCGCCAGCCGATGGCGTCGTGATCGGGCGGGGCGTCAATCAGGGCCAGGTCGTCGCGGCGGGGCAGGAACTGTTTACCGTGACTGACCTCAGCACCGTCTGGGTGATCGGTGATCTCTACGAGAAGGACTTTCCATCTGTGCGCGTCGGGACGAGCGCGACGGTCACGATCGCTGCGGCACCGAACACCGTCATTCACGGCCGCGTCGCCTACATCGATCCGCGCGTCGATCCTGCGACTCGCACGGCAAAGGTGCGCGTGGAAGTCCCGAATCGGAACGCGGAGCTGCGTCTCGGAATGTACGTCACGCTCAGATTCCAGACCGCGGAGGCGCGGCGCGGGCTGCTCGTTCCGAGTGATGCCGTGCAGTCGATCGGCGAGCGCACAGTCGTCTACGTGGTGACGAACGAAGAGGAAGGACGATTCGTCGAGCGGCCTGTGAAGCTCGGCCAGAGCGCGGGCGACGCGGTGCAGGTGATCGAGGGACTCAAGCCAGGAGAGAAGGTCGTCACCGTTGGCAGTTTCTTTCTGCGCGCAGAGGCTGCGCGCAGCCGCTCTTGACAGCGAGGTATCTCGTCACTACGCTGCGGGCACGATGACCCCCCGGGCCTCCTCGCTTTTCCTCGTTGCCGTCGCCATGTTCGTCGTGCTCGGTCACATCTGCGCCGCTCCGTTCCACGCTCACGCGGGCGCAGTCACCACGCATTCCGAGGATCATCCTGAGCGCGGCAGCGACGAAGCAGCGCATGGCGGTTCCTGTGAGGCGCTCCGAACGGCCTCGAACGTAGATCTGCCCTCGCTTCCGGCTGCGCGCCTCGATATCGTGCTCCTGACGGAACTCCTTGGCGCAACGACGATCGAAGCGCCACTCCCCACCCCAGACACTTCTCGGCCGCTCTTCCTGCTGCACTCCTCGCTTCTGATCTAAGCCGCTCCTCTCCGGCCCCCAGTCCGTTCGCCCCGCGCTGCGGGGCGCATTCCATCTCGTTCGCGAGAGGAGAGGCATGTCCAGGCGCTCATTCATCGTCGTGGCGCTCGCCGCCACGCTGATTGCCGTTCTCGACGTTGGCGTTGCGGACGCGGTGCCCGCGTTCGCCCGCCAGTACGACCTCCAGTGCAATGCCTGTCACACGCGTCCACCGAGGCTGAACAGCTTCGGAGAGCAGTTCCACCTGATGGGCTTCCAGCTGCCGAGCGCAGCTCGCCCGAACGGGCTCGTCGGCAGCTTGAAGGACGATGGACTGACGAAGACGCTCATCGACAGCCTCGCATTGCGCATGGCCGGAGGGCTCTTCGAATATTCGCAGTCGCCACGAGAGACTGAGACGAAGTTCGCCCCTCCCGACGAATTCGAGCTGTTCATGACACGGCCGCTCATGCCGGATCTGAGCATCTACGCCGAGCTCGAGTACGAGCCGAACGGGCTCGCATTCGAGCCAGGCCGGGGCTTCTTCACCAAGAGCCAATTCGGCCTCGGCAAGGAGGCGTTCTTCATGGTGAATCTCGGACGGCTCCTCGGGCTGGCTGGTGCGCCCACCATGGAGATGGGCGGCATGACGATGGTCGGCCGCCATGGCGGCTTCAACCTGCACGGCCCGATGCTCATGGCCGGGAAGATCGATCCGTCGACGAACTTCTCGTACGCCACGAATCGCCAGCTCGTCCTGGACACGGAAGCGGAGGTCAAGCACGGAGACGTGGAACGCCTTCCGGTCGTCCCGTATGCGTTCGCGTCGAAATTCTTCGGGCTCTTCAAGAGCCGCGACGACGCGGAACCTCAGCTCGCCACCGATCAAGTGATGTACAACACGCGTGGCGCGCCGGGCGCGGACTTCCACGCGATGTTCATGAACAACCTCTTTCTCGGGCAGGTCGGGTTCCTGCGCGAGAACGAGGGCTTCAACGCCTACGCCGTGTGGCGTCTCAATCTGGGCGAGCGCGACGGCTTCACGTTCAACGTCTCACCTCTCGTGAACTGGGGATTCGGTGTCGCCCGGGCGCCGGACCCCGAGGATCATGATCATCCGGGCCCGGGCCGGCTCGACCGGCTCCGATACGGCATCGCCGCCAACGCGCGCTGGAAGGCCTTGGACGTCTACGGAGCCGTTATCTGGGATCGTCTCTACGGCCTTCCGAGCGAATTCAGGCGCGAGTTCGACCGCACTGGGAGCGGACTCACACTGGAGGTCGACTACCTCCTGCACGACACGGTCATGCTCTCCACGCGCTTCGACCAGCTCTGGGCCGGCGGTCTCAGGGACGAGAAGCGCGACGGCTCGGTGCTCACGGCCCAGGCGCGGTACTACCCATGGCCCAACGTCGCGTTCTTCGTCCGCGACAGCGTGAATCTCCAGTCCTTCATCGAGGGAAATCCGCTGCGGAACTGGCGCAACCAGGTCTTCGTCGGCATCGACTGGGACTTTTGAGTGGCCGGGCGAGCCGCAGCACGTCGGCGGAGCCGCAGGCGCAGCCCGTGCGAGGCGAGTCTGTGAAAGGAGTCAGCGTGAGAACCAGACCTGCCTGGATCATCGGCGGCGCGGCCGTGATGCTCGCCTTCGGAGCCTGGATCGTCATGCCGACGGTCGGGCGTGCCGATCCGAACGGTGAGACGCACGAAGACGACAAGGGCGGCCACGCGCACGTACCAGCTCCGCTCGAGTACGCCGACGCCCACGTACCGCTGAGCGTGTGGACGGACACCGCGATGATCGCGCGGGGCAAGGAGATCTACGCGACGAAGTGCGCTGTGTGTCACGGCGACGCCGGTGACGGTAAGGGCCCCGCCGGCGTGGCACTGCCACTGAAGCCTCCGGACCTTCGGGACAAGGCCGGTGTTGCCGAGATGCGGGACAACTACTGGTTCTGGCGGGTGAGCGAGGGCGGACAAGCCGAGCCCTTCAAGGCGAAGGGCTCGGCGATGCCGCCGTGGAAAGCCGATCTCTCGGTCAAGGATCGCTGGGCGGTCATGGCCTACCAGCACACGTTCTCCGGGCACAGCGGGCCGCACGTTCCCTCGGAGCACCCCGAATCGGTTCAGGTGGGCCGCGACATTTACGCCATGGCGTGCGTGATGTGCCACGGCGCCGACGGAAAGGGCGACGGTTCGGTCGGCGGGACGCTCGCGCCCCGTCGTGCGCCGCAGCCGCGCGACTTCACCCAGAGCGAATTCAAGTTCCGCTCGACGCCGTCGGGCCGGTTGCCGACGACGGCCGATTTGTTCAGAACCGTGACCGAGGGCGTCCGCGCCAGCGGCGGCCCGCTGACCTTCGGGCTGCGCGGGTATCGAATCATGCCGGCGTTCCGGCACATGCCCGAAGCGCAGCGGCTCGAGCTGATCGAATACGTGAAGAGCCTGAACTCCGCGTTCTGGACCCGGTTGGGCACATCGACCGAGCCGCGATCGATCGAGACCATCAAGATTCCGCCGTCCCCGCCCCCGACTCCGGAGCGGATCGTGCGCGGCAAGCAGCTCTACGCCGACGCGGAGTGCCTGGCCTGTCACGGCGAGCGGGGTCGGGGAGATGGCCCGTCGGCGCCGACGCTCAAGGATAACCGTCAGCTGCCGATCGAGGCGACGGACCTGACGAAGCCGGCGCGGTTCAAGAACGGCTCACGCCCCGAGGATCTCTACCGAACGCTGATGACGGGTCTAGCCGGGACGCCGATGCCATCTTACGGGGACGCGCTCGAGCCGGAGCAGGCGTGGGACCTCGTGTACTACGTCCTGTCGCTGTCCGGCGATCGCCGGCGCGCCGCGGACGCGCGGTAACCGATCGAAGGAGGCCAAAGTGACGAAGCTTGCGGTTGCGCTCGCCGTGCTCGTGCTCGTTCTTGCCGCCGCGGCCGACGCGGACGAAGCACCGATTTCTGGCACGGTGAAAGCCGTGGATGGAGCCGCTCAGACGCTGACCTTGAACGTCACAGCGAAGGGCAAGACACGCGAAGTCGTCGTGCACATGAAGCCGGGTGCGAAGGTCGTGAAGTTCACGCGTGCGACGGAACCGGGGAAGACAGGATTCGTCGAGCAGGAGGTCGCGCTCGCGGACGTCAAGCCGGGCTGGATCGTCAGCGCGACGACGAAGCACGAAGGCAACCGAGAAGTCGCGGAAGTCGTGAACGTGGTTCTCGAAAGATAGGCGGAGAGGAAGTAGTAGCCCTGGACAAACTGTTGCCGTGTCATCCCGCCCATCGGCATTCCGCCGACCGGCATTCCGTCGCCTGACGTCATCTGGGCAAAGGCGGGCACCACCACGAGCTGCGCGACTCCGACAACCAGAGCGATGGCAGAGCGTATACGCATGGGGTTCAACCTCCGGGCCGCATGTGCGAGCAAGCACGCCGCCACCCCGGAGTCGCAGCCGAAGGGCCGATATCACGTAGGGGTGGCTGCCACGCCCGATCGCAACACGCCCGCCGGTGGCTCACTTGAACGGGGCACACGCGCCATCACGTGGGGCGCCGGCGGGGACGCAGCACTCAGACATAGGACAGACGGCGAGGATCAGGATGTGGTTCTTCTGCCTCGGTGGGACGTGAGGTCCCCACTTGCATCGGCGACTAGCCTACGGCCGAAATCCGGCGGCCACGTTCATTAACAAGGGGTTCGATCCCGGATAACGCTGCGGTCAAGTCTGGCACTCCCCGTGCATCTCACCGAGGCGATGATACGCACACTACGCGCGCATCAATCGTGGCTGAGCACAGGCGCCATTGCCGTAGTGCTCGTGTTGGCGGCTGCCGCGCTGGTGTGTCTGTCCCACGACGGCGACATGGATCATCACCGTGCAATGCCGCCCGATCTGTGCCTCGGTCTCCTCGCGGTGTCGCTTACATTGGTCGTCCTCGCCCGCCCGCTCGTCGTCGGCTGGGCGCTCGTTTTACCGCTAGCGTCCGCGTACGCGACGACGATCCACATCCCGGATCCTCCGCCCAAGTCCCGCTCGCTCGCCTAGCCAGCGTCAGATAGGACGCGATGTAACCGGCTGACCTGAACGGCGCAGTCCGTTCGCGAGAGGAGCGCTACGTGGACCGCCATGCTTGTGCTGGAGGAATACCGATGAGCAGCCGATGGCTCGTGGCCCTGGTTGTTATGGTCTGTGCTGTCGCACCGATTGCGGCACGCGCCGAGCCTGCGTCGCAAGTCGTCATCGAGAGTGACCGGCTCCAGCCGCGGACGCTCGAGACCATGACGGGCGAGCGGGTCACCTTCGTGAACCGGACAGGTCGCCCGGTGCATCTGCAACTCTCGGGCGACATCCGTCAACACGAGGTCGTCCAGATCCCGGTGACGGGCCCAGTCTGGGCCATCTTCCACAGACCCGGCACGCATCCCTACGTCGTCCACATCTACGGCCGCGAGACCCGCGCGCTGGAGGGTTCGGTCAGCGTGACGACTGACGAGACGCATCAATGGCAATCCGGGACGTGCGACGTCGTCGTCGAGGGTAACTGCATTGCCCCCTGAACGGCTTCTGCTCGACGAGGTGAGACGCACCCGCGGCAACATCAGCCGCTGGTCGATCGAGCACCCGTACATCATCACCGCCTTCTATCTGGGCGTGGGACTCCTCGCCGTGCTCGTCATCTTCTTCCAGATGACGCGCCGGATGATGCCCTACGTCGAGAGCCCGATCGTCGGAGTCGTGTCGATGATGCCGGGCCTCTCCGCCGAGGAAATGGAGACCTACTTCTCGAAGCCGATCGAGGAGCGGATGGTGGACCTCAAGAACGTCCACTTCGTCCGGTCGACCTCCCAGGAAGGCTTCTCCATCGTCTCGATCGAGTTCTGGTACGGGACGGATATGAAGAAGGCGCTCTTCGACGTGCAGTCGCTCATGAACGTCGTGCAGGCCGATCTCCCCGTGACCGGCTCGAACCTGAAGCCCTCGTGGGTGCTGGCCATCGACCCGCTCAACATCCCGGTCCTGACGCTGGCGGTGACGGGCAAGGGCTACGACGGTGTGCAGCTCCGGACGCTGGTCGAGAACCAGATCGTCAACCGCCTCAAGGGCGTGAAGGACGTGTACTCGGTCGTGCCCTTCGGGGGACAGAAGCTCCAGATGCAGGTGGTGGTCGACCGCGAGCGCTCGGCGGCGTACAGGATGAGCCTTCCCGACCTCAAGAACATGCTCGACATGCAGAACACTTCGCGGCCGTCGGGAACGCTGACGTACCGGGACCGCGAGGTGCTCGTGCGCAGCGACTTCCGTGCGCGTACGCCGGACGAGGTCGCCGCCTACCCGGTCGCGAGCATGGACGGGCGGACCGTCTACCTGCGAGACGTGGCTGAGGTGATGAACACACCGCGCGAGCAGCGCAGCCTGTACCGCTTCAACGGCAAGGAGGCCGTCGAGGTTGCGATCGTTCAGCAGCCCGACGCCAGCTCGGTGCGCGTGATCGCCGGTGTGAAGGCGAAGCTGGCCGAGATCCAGCAGGACTTTCCGAACCTCAAATTCGACGTGGCCTACGACAACTCGACGTTCGTCGGGTTCCTCATGGACAACATGGTGGAGGAGCTGGTCATTGCCGTGCTCCTCACCGGCGTCGTCGTGCTGCTCTTCCTCGGAAACGTCCGCGGCACGCTGATCTCGGTCATCACCATCCCGATTTCGCTCGGGATGGCACTGCTCGCGATGGTGCCGCTCGGCATGACCCTGAACAGCTCGACGCTGATCGGTCTGCTGCTCTCCATCGGCCGCCTCGTCGACGACTCCATCATCGACATCCATTCCATCGAGCGGCATCTGCGCATGGGGAAGTCGCCGAAAGAGGCGGCCGTGGACGGCATCACCGAGGTGCGGCTCGCCGTGCTGGCCATCACGTTCATGCTCTGCGTCGCGCTCCTGCCCCTCGCCTTCTCGGGCGGCATCGTGCAGTTCATGTTCGAGGGGATCGTGTGGGCGATCGTTCTCGCCCTGCTCTCCTCCGCGCTGGTCTCGTTCACGCTGACGGCCGTGCTCGCGGCGAATCTGTTCAAGCCTCACGCGGCCGAGGCGGAGGCGCGGCGCGGATGGTTCCAGCGCTACGTCCTGGACCCGGTGCAGCGCTTCCTCGAAGGACTCGAGACCCGCTATCGCCGCAGCCTCGCCTGGTCCATCAGAAACCGCTTCACGGTGTTCGCGGGCGCGCTCGCCGTGATCCTCGTCGGCCTCGCGCTCTATCCGCGGATCGGCAGCGAGATGATGCCGCTCGCCGACGTCTCGCAGGCCTTCGCCCAGCTCGAGGCCACACCGGGCACGTCGTTCGGGCGAACGTCCGAGATCGCCGCCGAGGTGGAGCGGCTGCTCATGAAGCAGCCAGAGGTCGTGAAGGTGTCCTCGGAGATCGGGTTCGAGCCGGGCGGCACGTACTTCACGGGCTACAGCATGGGCTCGGTGAACTCGGCCTTCGTCATGATCACGCTCGTCGATTCGTCGAAGCGTACGCGGGACATCTGGCAGGTCATCGACGGCGTGCGCGAGGAGGCCATGCGCACGATCCCCGGCATCCGGCGCCTGGCCATCAAGGAGATGGGTGCCGACGTCATGGCCTCCAGCGCCGCGCCCATGCAGGTCATCTTCTTCGGCCCTGAGCTGGAGAAGCTCTCGGAGATGGGCGAGCAGGCGCGGAAGCTGGCGGAGGCGATTCCGGGCTTCCACCAGGTGACCACGTCTTGGGCCCAGACGCTGCCGCAACTCCACGTCGTCGTCGACCGCGCGCGCGCCCAGGAAATTGGCCTCACCGTCGGGGACGTCGCCGACCAGGCGTACTACGCGCTCAAGGGTGGCCTCACGAACGAGTTCTACCGCCTCGATAACAAGCGGCAATTCACCATCCTGCTCCGCTACCGCGGCGATCAGCGCCGCGACCGTGGCGACCTCGAGCAGGTGAAGATCGTTGGTCGGAAGGGCGAAGTGGTCCCGCTCAGCTCGGTGGCCCGCATCGAAGAGCGCCAGGGCCCGACGTTGATCGAGCACGACAACTTCCGCCGCGTCGTCTCGGTGCTCGGCTACTACCGCAAGGGCGGGCCGGGCAGCATGCAGCTCTCGATGGATCTGTTGATGGCGGCCCACGAGAAGATCAACTTCCCGCCGGGCTACGGCGTCGAGCTGCGAGGCGACATGACGCAGATGGAGGAATCGTTCCAGCGCCTGCTGCGGGGCCTCTACCTCGCCGTCATCTTCATGTTCCTGCTGCTCGTCGCCCAGTTCCGCAGCCTCATCGAGCCCTTCAACATGATCTTCTCGCTCTCGCTGATGCTCACCGGGATCCTCGGCGGGCTGCTCCTCGCCCGCCAAACCTTCTCGACCGTCTCGATCCTCGCCGTCGTGATCCTGACCGGCATGATGATGACGGTTGCCGTGCTCATGCTCGACCTCGTGCTGCGACTGCGCGGCGAAGGGGTGCCCCGCGACGAAGCGATTCTGACCGCCGCGCCGATTCGCCTGCGGCCGATCGTCATGACGTCGCTCATCAGCATCGTGGTGCTGATCCCGGTGGCCTTCTTCCCCCGCACGGGCATCGACGCCTATGCGCCGCTCGCCACCGTGACGATCGGCGGACTCACGATGGGCACGCTGCTCGCGCTGTTCGTGGTGCCCGTCCTTCACACCTACACGGATGATCTGGCGTCGCTCGTCAAGCGGGGCGTGCGGCGCGTGGTCGGACGACGAGGGGAAGCCACAAGATGAACATCCAGCAGCACTCTCTGACGGCGGCGGCGGCGCTGGCGATCGTCGCCGTCGGTTGGACACTCTTCCAGGGTCGGGCGGACCGGCCGAAGCTCTCGCTGCCGAGGCCCGTCGCAATCACGCGACTGGCACCGGTCGCGGTGCCGCCGACAGCGCGCGATATCCTGGACAGCGGCGCGCTCCTTGACCTCAGGGCGGCCCAGGAGACGCAGCTTCGCGCACTCGACGCGACGTGGGCGCGCGACTCCACCGCCATCCAGGCGCAGCTCGACGCGGCCACGGCGGACTTCTCCCGCTTCATGGACGAGAAGCGTGGCCGAGGACGGACAAGCGTGCAGGAGGTCCAACGGCGCTCCGCGGGGATCAGTGAGCTGAGCACTGCGCTGCGGGAGCGGCGTCAGATTCATGCCGAGGCGGCGGCGGCAATTCTGACGCACTGGCAGCGCACCCGGTTGGGCGAGGTGACCAAGACAGTCGCGGCGGGAGGACAGCGATGAGACTCGATCACGTCGAACCCGAGCTGCCGTTGGCTCCCGCAGCGGATACGCCGAGCGGCAACGCCTGGCGATGGCAGCGACCGGGACGCCGCGGGGGCTCCTGGCTCTTGAAGCTCGTCGTCCTCCTGGCGCTCGCAGCGGCAGCGGTCTGGGCGTACCGGGCGAACGTGGCCAGCGGTCGTCCGGGGATGGACATGAACATGCGGGTGAGTGCGGGCGACACGCCGTTCCCCGTCACGCTCGTGCAGGTAGAGCGCCGCGCGATGACGGGCACCGTCGTCTACACGGGCAGCGTCGCGCCGTTCAACGAGGAGGACATTTTCCCGCGCGTGACGGGACGCATCGTCGAGATGCCGGTCTATCCGGGCGACGCCGTGCGCGCGGGGCAGATCGTCGCGCGGCTCGACGACATCGAGCTGTCCTCGCGCGTCCGCGAGGCGGAAGCGACCGCGGCGTCTGCCCAGGCGAACCGCGCCCAGATGGAGGCGGACGTCGTCGCCGCTCAGCATGCTGTCGTGCAGTCCGACAAGGAGCGGGCGATGGTGGAGGCCGAGCTGGCCTACGCGCGCTCCGTCGCCAAGCGCTCGGAGCAGCTCGTCGGTGTCGGCGCCATCTCACGGCAGGAGTACGAGAACGACCGCGCGCTGGCGCTGTCCCAGGAGGCGAAACGCGAAGCGGCACAGGCGAAGGTCGAGCAGTCTCGGGCGATGGAGGCGTCGGCGCGCAAGAAGCTCGAGGCGGCGGATGCGATGGTCGCGCAGGGGCGGGCCGCCCTGCGCACGGCGACCGTCGTCCGCGACTACGTCACCATCGTCGCTCCCAGCTCGGGCTACGTCGTGAAACGGCTCGTGGCGCCGGGCGTGCTCGTTCAGCCGGGAATGCCGATCTTCAAGATCGCGCAGATCGACCGGGTGCGGCTGCAGGCGAACGTCGGCGAGAAGGACGTCGCCTCCATTCGCGTCGGATCCGCGGTGACCGTCACCACGGTCGGCACGAACCAACCGGTGATCGGCGCCCGCGTCACTGCCGTGTTCCCGTTCGTGGACCAAGGCGCCCGCACCGCCGTGGTGGAAGCGCTGGTCGAGAATCCTGGGCGGCGCTTCCTGCCTGGACAGTACGTGACGATGCAGTTCAGCACGGGCGAGCGCTCCGACGCCGCCGTCGTGCCGCGCTCCGCGGTCGCTCGCCTGGGCGGGAAGGCGACGGTGTGGGTCGTTCGCGATGGGCGTGCCGAGTCACGGACGGTCGGCACCGGGCTCGAGGATCCGGACCGCGTGGAGATCACGCAGGGGCTCGCCGTCGGTGACGTTGTCGTCGCCCGAGGCGGTGAAGGCCTCTACTCGGGTGCACGGATCGTCGATACGGCTGCTGCGGCGCCGTCGCGCGAGTCGGGAGGCCATGCCGGACCCACGAGTGGACGAGAGCCCGCGGCTCCGGCCGAAACAAGCACGCCAGCGCCGAGCGAGCGGCCCGCGGCGGGCACCATGAAAGGAATGGACCATGGCGGACGCTGAGCGCGCTCGATTCCGCGTCGTCGCAGCGCTCGCCGCTGCGACAGTCCTGCTCGCCGCGGGGCCGGTCGTGGCGCAGCCACTGCCGCGCGTCGACGGCCCACTCACAATCGAACAGGCAGTGGATCTCGCCGTTGCACAGAACCTCAAGGCGAAGGCGGCCGGCGCCGATGCCCGCACAATGGATTCCATGCGCCGCGAGGCGCTGGCGCCGTTCTGGCCACAACTGTCGGCGAATGGTTACCTCGCGGATCAGCGCATGGCGCCCAACGTCTACACGTCGGCCGGGACGACGATGGCCCGGAACTATCAGGTCTTCTCCGCCAACCAGAATCGGGACGCCAACTTTAGCGCCATGTACCCGTTGTTTTCCGGGGGCCGCGACTACTACGGCTACAAGGCCGCGACCCGGCGCGCGGAGGCGGGGCGCGAGATGCAACGGGGCGCGGAGGTCGACGCCGCCATGCAGGCGCGCCTCGACTACATCGCGGCGCTCCGCGAAGTCGAAAACCTGCGCGTGACCTCCGACCTGCTGCGACAGATCGACGAGCGCCTGCGAATCACGCGCGCGGCATTCGAGGCCGGTCGCCTGCCTCGTTACTACGTGCTGCGCGACGAGGCCGAGCGCGCCAACGTCGTGCAGCAACAGGCGGCAGCCCAGAGCCGCGCCGACTTCGCCCTGATCGCGCTCAAGACCACGCTCGGCGTCGACCTCGCGTCGGTCGTGGTGCTCGCCGATCGGCTCGAGTTCGTGCCGGTGGCGGCGTCGATCGAGGACGGCATCCGTGAGGCGGCCGAGCGCCAGCCGGAGGTCCGCACCACCGTCAAGCAGCGCGAAGCCGCGGAGGCCGATGTCCGCGCGGCGTACGGCAACTACTTCCCGCAGGTCTCGCTCAGCTCGATGTACGACTGGCTGGTGGCGAAGGATCGCGGGATGCCATCGAGCAACCCCGAGGGCTACTCCGTCGGCGTCGTCGTGACGCTGCCGCTCTTCGACGGCTTCAACCGAGAAAACGCGCTCCGTACGGCGAAGTCGAAGCTCGAGCGCGCGGTGCAGGCGGAGGCCATCGCGCGCCAGCAGATCGCGAAGGACGTCAACCAGGCGGCGCTGATGCTCGCCGCCGCCGAGAAGGCGGTGGAGGCCAGCCGCGCTGGCGTCGTGGACGCGGAGGAGGAGTACCGCGTCATCACCGAGCGATTCGCGAGTGGGCGTGGCCTCCAGGTGGAGATCCTGGACGCGCAGGTCGTGCTCACGCGGGCGCGGTTCAACGTGGTCAATGCCCTCGCGGACTATCAGAGCGCCGCTGCTCTGTGGCTGCGCGCGACCGGCCGGGTCCGTTGACCCGGGCGACCACATACGGGCAGGGAGGCAACAGTGATGAAGCGGTCGTCGGCGGCCATCGACGCGGTGACCTCTACCCGATGATCGTGACTGTCATCGAGCGATGAAACGCGCTGGAGATCAGTCAAAGGAGGATCAGCCATGCTGAACTGGAAGGTCGTCACTCAGAGTCTCTCGAGTTTCCTTGTGATCACGTTCGCGGTCTGTGTCGGATATGGGCTCGTCGCCCTCGCGGGGTTTCACCCGTCGTGGCTGCTGGAGGCCACGCTCCCGGGTTTCAAGTGGCTGAGCTTCGGCAGCTTCGTGCTCGGGGTGATCGAGACCACGCTCTACGGCGCGTGGACGGGCGTCGTCTACTCAGCGCTTTACAACTACTTCGCCCGGCGCGCGGATCGCGCCAGCGAGCATCGAGTCACGCCGGCACGAGCGGCATAAGCGATGCGCGAACAACATGGTGAAACGTTGACAAGGAGGATCGGTCGATGAAGACGTTCGGCGCTGTCGTTGCGAGCGCGCTGTTCGCGGTCCTGGTCGTCACACCGGTCTACGCCCAGCAACCCGGGGCGGCGACCGACCCGCATCATCCCGCACCGCCGGCGGGGACCTCGACGACACCGGCGCCGGCTCCACCCGCCGGCATGAAGCCCGACACGATGCCGATGATGGACATGTGTCGCCAGATGATGGGCAACATGATGAGCATGCCCATGATGGGCGGTGGCGCGTCCACGGATCCGAAGGAGAGGGCCGAGATGCTCGAGATGCGCGGCGAAATGATGAAGGCGATGGGCGACATCATGATGAAGCACGCCCGGCGCATGCAGGGAACGACGACCAAGTGACGTGCTGAAGTGATGACTCAGACCTATACCTGCCCAATGCATCCCGAGATCCGGCAATCATCGCCCGGGACGTGTCCGAAGTGCGGTATGGCCCTGGAGTTGGTGGCAGCGTCCTCGTCGCGGACGGAATGGGTCTGCCCGATGCATCCGCAAATCACTCGCCCGCAACCAGGCAACTGCCCGATCTGTGGCATGGCGCTCGAGCCTCGGATGGCGACGGCCGAAGAGGACACCACCGAGCTGCGCGACATGACGCGCCGGTTTTGGGTCAGTCTCGTGTTGACGCTACCGCTTCTGGCGTTCGTCATGGGCGATATGCTGCCGGGCCAGCCGATCCGTCACGCGATTCCGGCTCGGTGGTTGGCGTGGCTCCAGCTCGTGCTCGCGACGCCGGTCGTGCTGTGGGGTGGCTGGCCATTCTTCGAACGCGGCTGGGCCTCGATCGTCCACCGCAGCTTGAACATGTTCACGTTGATCGGCCTCGGCACCGGCGCCGCGTACGCGTACAGCGTCGTGGCCGCAGTCGCGCCCGGCATCTTTCCCGAGTCGTTCCGCGTCCACGGCGGCGAGGTCGGTCTGTACTTCGAGGCGGCCGCGATCATCACGACGCTCGTTCTCCTCGGCCAGGTCCTCGAGCTCAGGGCGCGTAGCCAGACGAGCAGCGCGATCCGCGCGCTGCTGAACCTGGCACCGAAGACGGCACGTCGCCTGCGCGACGACGGCACTGAAGAGGACGTCTCGCTGGAGGCTGTCGTGCCGGACGATCGGCTGCGGGTGCGTCCTGGGGAAGGCGTGCCAGTCGATGGCGTCGTGCTCGAAGGGACGAGCGCCGTCGACGAGTCGATGGTGACCGGCGAGTCGATCCCCGTCGAGAAGACACCAGGCAGTCGTGTCACCGGAGGCACCGTGAACGGCACTGGTGGATTCGTCATGCGCGCAGAGCGCGTCGGGAGCGAGACGCTGCTTGCTCAGATCGTCCACATGGTGAGCGAAGCGCAGCGCAGCCGCGCGCCGATCCAGCGCCTGGCCGATCTCGTCTCCTCGTACTTCGTGCCCGCCGTCGTCGCGATCGCCGTCGCGACGTTCGTCATCTGGGGCATGTGGGGGCCGGAGCCGCGGATGGCGTACGCGCTCGTCAACGCCGTGGCGGTGCTCATCATCGCGTGTCCCTGCGCTCTTGGACTGGCGACGCCCATGTCGATCATGGTCGGCACGGGCCGCGGCGCCCTGGCCGGCGTGCTGATCAAGAACGCCGAGGCGCTCGAGATCATGGAGAAGGTCGACACGCTCGTCATCGACAAGACCGGGACGCTGACGGAGGGGAAGCCGCGCTTGCTGAGCGTTGTGTCCACAGACGGCATCGCAGAGCCGGAGGTGTTGCGCTTGGCCGCCAGCCTCGAGCGCGGCAGCGAGCATCCGCTCGCCGCGGCGATCGTTTCCGGCGCTCAGGCCAAACATATCGCGTTGGTCGAAGCGACGGACTTCCAGTCGATGACCGGCAAAGGGGTCGTGGGAAGCGTCGATGGCCGACGCATCGCGCTCGGCAATCGGCGACTGATGGAAGAGCAACGGGTGACGCTTGGAGGCCTCACCGAACGCGCGGCCGAGCTTCGGCGCGAGGGGCAGACGGTCATGTTCCTTGCGCGCGACGGGCGCGCGGCCGGCCTCGTCGGCGTCGCCGATCCGATCAAGGCATCGACGCCGGAAGCGTTGGATCTGCTCCGCGCATCGGGGATGCGCATCGTCATGCTCACCGGCGATAGCCGTGCGACAGCCGAGGCCGTCGCGAGAAAGCTTGGGCTCGATGACGTCGAGGCCGAGATTCTGCCAGAGGAGAAGGGCGCCATCGTCAAGCGTCTCCAAGCTGAAGGACACGTCGTCGCGATGGCTGGGGACGGCGTGAACGACGCGCCCGCGCTTGCTCAGGCTCAGGTTGGCATCGCGATGGGAACCGGGACGGACGTCGCAATGCAGAGCGCCGGTATCACGCTGGTGAAAGGCGATCTCCGCGGCATCGCGCGGGCCCGGCGACTGAGTCAGGGCACGATGCGCAACATCCGGCAGAATCTCTTCTTCGCGTTCATCTACAACGTGCTCGGCATCCCGATCGCCGCCGGAGTCCTCTATCCGGTTCTCGGCCTGCTGCTCAGCCCGATCATCGCCAGCGCGGCCATGACCTTCAGCTCTGTTTCAGTGATCGGCAATGCGCTCCGGCTGCGACGGCTCTCCCTGTGAGCGAGGCAAACTCTGCCTTCACGTTCGGACTGTACTGGTCGAGCGTGTACGAACATTTCGGCTGGCGACGGAGCCGCTCCGTCGTGCCCAGCCTTGCATGACGGCCAAGGCACCGGTCGGAGGAGAGGATGATGAATGAGTCACCGCACACCACACGCCCGTGGATTCGATCTCGCTCGGGGGTCGTCCTGCTCGTGTTTCTTGCGATCGCAGGTTTCTTCTTGATCACCGAGCACACCGCCCACGTCTTCGGCGTCCTGCCGTATCTGCTCTTGCTCGCCTGCCCTCTCATGCACTTCTTCCACGGGGGCCACAAACACGGACACCGCGGCCACGGCGGGCCGACGCCGCCTGCCGATGGGAGCCCCCGATGACACACGACGCGCCCGCCTACGGACTCTGGTCTCTGGTCGTCATCAATGTCGCGGTCTTCGCGATCTTCGCCTACAGCTTCACGCGCCCACGCACGGCGCGAGATTGGCGATCGTTCGGCGCGTTCACGGGATTCCTCGTCGCGCTCTTTGTTGAGATGTACGGCTTCCCGCTCACGATCTACCTGCTCTCCGGATGGCTCCAGCGACGTTACCCCGGGTTGGATCTCCTGTCACACGACGCTGGGCATCTGTGGGAAACACTGCTCGGCTGGCACGGCAACCCCCATCTCAATCCGTTGCACCTGCTCAGCGGCGTGTTCATCGCTGGAGGCTTCATTCTGCTCGCACGCTCCTGGCCGGTGCTCTATGCAGCGCAACAACGGCACGAGCTGGCGACCACCGGGCCGTACCGTCACGTTCGACACCCGCAGTACGTCGCGTTCGTCGTCATCATGCTGGGGTTCCTGCTGCAGTGGCCGACGTTGCTCACGCTCGTCATGTTTCCGATTCTCACGTGGGCCTACGTACGGTTGGCCAGACACGAAGAGCGAGAGGTGCGGGCGACGTTCGGCGAACGCTACGCGCGATATGCTGCGGTCACGCCGGCGTTCATTCCGCACCTCGGCCGACCGGTCCCACGGCGCGCATGAGCGCTCGGTCAAGTCACTTGTCATCAACAGCAAACGCGACCGAGGTCATGGGGCAAATGTGAAAGCGTGGCGTCGGGGCGGCCTGAGGCCACCCGCGACGCCATCGGTGAGTCTACAGCGCGCCAAGCTGGCCCGATTGGATCAGGCCGACGAGGACGTTCCATTCGTCCTTCTTGAGGACCGCCGTGTTGGCGTCCTCGCCGATGCGGACCGAGTCGCCCTCGATGATGACTTCCGGGCAGTTGGTGCAGTGCGGGCAGAGGGACATGGTGATTGTCTCCATCGCGTCTCACCTCCCTTCGCTATGCGTCAAGGATAGACCTTGCTCCTTACGGGAAGGTCAAGTCGCCGGCGGTTTGCAAACCGAATCGGTCTGCGCTATGTTTTGTGGCCAGCATGCCGCGCGCACGGTTGCGCAGTCACGGAATCATCATTCCCGCGTTCGTGGTCTTCGCGCTCGCCCTCGTCGCGGTCGTCGTCAATGCCGGCAGTGTCCCGCACAGCCACGCGTCGGCGACTCCGGGCGTCTTCAACGAGGACCACGACCTCAGCGCGCTGGCGACGGTCGGAAGCAGCTCGGGCCTGGTGTCTCAGACGCCGTCGATCGTTCCGCTCGACGCCGCGGCGCCGCTCGCTGCCGGTCCGTTGACCAGCGCGCCCGTTGATCAAGCGCGTCGCTCCGCTGACTCCCGCGCTCCACCTGCTCGCTAGCCTGACCCTCTCTCGATAAACGCGCCCCCCGTGTGGAGGACATCCTCCACCGCGAGGCTCGAGCTACTCGACACATTCCATCGGGAGGCAGCCATGCGAGCACTCATCGCCGTCGTACTGGCCGCAGCGTGCGGCGTCGCGGTCGGATTCATTCCGCGTTCCGCCGCCGCACAGGATGTCGAAGCGCTCCGAAAGGAGCTCGAGCACCTCCGCCAGCAGCAACAGGAATATCAGCGGGCGGTCGAGGCGCTCAGCGAGCGGCTGCGACGTCTGGAAGCGCAGCCTCTGTCGGTCCCGGTCCCGCCGACAGCAGCCGAGCCCGCCCCTGTCCCGCCGGCAGTGGCCCAGCCGACTCCCGTTCCGCCGCCTGTGGCGCAGGCGCCGAGCAATCCAGCGACGCCAACGAGTCCGCTGCCGCCGAGCGACGTCCTCCGTCCCCGCCAACCGTTCTCGCTCTACCAGCAGCGCGGCGCCGGGCAGCTCCTGTTCGACATGGGCGTGACGGGCGATTTCGTCGGCAACCTCACCCAGCACAACGTGCAGAAGGCGAACGCCGGCACGTTCGCGGGACGTGAAAATCGGTTCTTCCCGCGAGAGGTGGAGCTGAACTTGTTCGGACAGATCGATCCATTCGCGCGGGCGGACATCCGCATCGAGGCCGGCGAAGACACACCCGGTTCCGAGACGTCGGTGAGCCTCGCCGAGGCCACGATCACGCTGTTGACGATGCCGTACGGGACGCAAGCCAAGCTCGGCCAGATGCGGAACCGTTTCGGCTGGTCGAACGTCGTCCACGAGCATGACTTGCCCTGGGTCGACCGGCCCGACGTGTACCGGGTCTTTCTCGGTGAGGACGGCTTCAAGGAAAAGGGTGTCGAGGCGACCTGGGTTCCTGACTTTCTGCCGTTCTATGTCGAGGTGCTCGGCGGAGTCTTCAACGGCGACAACGAGACGGCGTTCGGCCGCGGCATCCTGACGCATCCGCTGGTGACTGGACGCGTCCGGGCGTTCTTCGACCTGACCGACACGAGCGCGGTGCAGGTCGGCGCGTCGCTGGCGAATGGAGAGACCGCTGACCGGCTGCGTAGCCGGCTGCTCGGATACGACCTGAAGTACAAGTACCGGCCGGAAGGCTGGCTGTTTCCGTTGCTGACACTGGGCAGCGAAGGGATCTATTCGATGCGCCGTGTCGAGGTCGGCGATGCCACGGCCGGCGACGTCATCGACACGCGGACGCGCGATCGTTTCGGCTGGTACGGCTGGGCTGAGCTCCAGCCCTTACGGCGCTGGTCGTTCGGCACACGCTACGACTGGACGCAGTACCCGGAGAACCCCGGACAGCAGTGGGCGATCGAGCCGTACGTCAGCTTTTTCCCGTCCGAATTTCTCAGGTTTCGGCTTGGCTACAAGCATACGGATCGCGACCACCGTGACGGCTTCGACCTGAACGGCGGGAGTGGCCGCCGGGTGGACGAAGTCTTCCTGCAGGGCACGTTGATTCTGGGCGCGCATCCCGCGCATCCCTTTTGAGTGAGGGGCCCCGACATGGCCCCTCACACTCCCCCACGCTCGGCAGCGTCCCGGGACACCCGGGACGCTCCTCGATTCTTCCTGTGACGTGAGGAGCCATGTCGGGGCCACTCACGTCCTAGCAAAGGAGATCTCACGATGCGACGTCTGAGCCTGATCGTGCTGGTGCTCCTTGCCGCGGTGAGCGTGACCGTGCCGACCGGCGAGGCCGCCCGTAAGCTGCGGGTCGTGACCACGATTCCGGATCTGAAATCGCTCACCGAGGCCGTCGTCGGCGACCTGGTCGACGTCGAGACGTTGACGCGCGGCACGCAGAACTTCCACGAAGCGGAAGTCAAGCCGAGCATGATGCTGAAGCTGCGGCGCGCCGACGCGCTCATCGAGAACGGCGTCGAGCTCGATAGCTGGGCGGATGTCGCCGTGCTGGGCGCGAACAATGCCGGCATCGCGCGGGGCGCGCCGGGTCGAATCGAGATCTCGCGCGGGATCCAGCTTCTCGAGGTCCCGACGACGCGCGTGGACCGCTCGATGGGCGACGTGCACCCGCTCGGCAACCCGCACTTCTCGCTCGACCCGGGCCTGGCGCCCATCATCACGCAGAACATCGTCGACGGTCTGGGTCGGATCGCGCCCGAGCATCGCGCGGCGTTTCAGCAGAACCGCGAGGCGTTCCTGAAGCGCCTCGACCAGGAGATGGCGCGATGGACCAGGCTGATGGAACCGGTGAAGGGCAGCAAGGTCGTGGTGTATCACCCTGACTTCATCTACTTCCTCACCCGCTTCGGACTCGTGCAGATCGGCACGCTCGAGGATCGCCCGGGTATCCCACCGTCACCGCAGCACCTCGTCAACTTGATCCGGGCGATGAAAGAAGAGCGCGTGAAAGTCGTCCTCGTCGAGCCATGGAACGACGTGAAGCTCGCGACTCGCGTCGCCGGCGAAGCCGGGGCCCGGGCGTTCGTGATGGCGACGGCCGTCGGCGCTGTCAAGGGCGCGGACAACTACATCGCGGCCATCGACTTCAACATCAACACGTTGGCGAAGGCGCTGCAGTAGTGATCGGCGAGCTGTTCGCGATCCTGTGGGCCCCGTTCCTCATGTGCCTGGTGCTCACGGGGATCCACGCCTACCTGGGCGTGCACGTGCTCGCGCGCGAGGTCGTCTTCGTGGACATCGCGCTCGCCCAGATCGCGGCGCTGGGCGCCACCGCGGCGTTCCTCCTCGGCTGGGAGATGGACACCTGGGAGTCGTATGCCTTCGGTCTGAGCGCCACCATTGCCGGCGCGCTCGTGCTCGCGCTCACGCGCACGCGCAGGCGACACGTCTCTCAGGAAGCGGTGATCGGCGTCGTGTACGCCGCGTCCTCGGCGGCGGCGGTGCTGCTGTCGGACCGGGCGGCGCACGGCGCCGAGCAGGTGCGGACGATGCTCGTCGGCAATCTCCTGGCCGTGAACGGTCCCGAGGTGGCGAAGGTCGCGGTGCTCTATGGCGTGGTCGGTGTGTTTCACTGGCTGGCGCGCCGTCCGTTCTTCCTCATCTCCACCGATCCCGACCGCGCGTTCGATGAGGGGTGGCGCGTGCGGCTGTGGGATTTTCTCTTCTATGCGTCGTTCGGCGTCGTCGTGACGAGCTCGGTGCGGATCGCCGGCGTGCTCCTGGTGTTCTCGTACCTGATCGTGCCGGCTCTGGCGGGGGTCATCCTCGGCAGCTCGATCCGGAGCAAGCTCCTGATCGGTTGGGGCTTCGGCACGTTCGTGAGCGTGATCGGCATGATCGCATCTGCGACGTTCGACTTGCCGACTGGTGCCACGGTGGTCTGCGCGTTCGCAGTCACGCTGGTCGCCTTGTGGGCCGTGTACGTCCGCCCGCGGCGATCCGACTCGGCGAGCACGCTCTGAACACACCCGGCGACGAAGTTCCTGAGCGACGCCAATTCGGCACGGCGACGTGCCGTGGACTGTGATGCCCGATGGCCCAGACCGGTCTGGTGAGGGAGAACCTCCGACTCGTCGACCGAGAAGCCGCGCTCGACGACATGTCGCGGTGCCGGCTGGAGCTGGCCCGCGATGCCTCGCTCGAGATCCGCGAGATCGTCCGCTGCATGACGCGGATCACGCGCCTCGAGATCGAGGAAGCGAGCACGGGGCCGCCGGAGATGCTCGATCTCAGGCAATCGAGTGGGGGATCCGGATCGTAGTCGAAGGGGGAAATTTGGTGGAGCTGAGGGGGCTCGAACCCCTGACCCCAAGACTGCCAGCCTTGTGCTCTCCCAACTGAGCTACAGCCCCACGCGAGCGATCACGTTACAGGGCACTGCGGAAGATTGTCAAGGCATGGTGCCGAAGGTGGGAATCGAACCCACACACCCTTCCGGGTACACGATTTTGAGTCGTGCGCGTCTGCCAGTTCCGCCACTTCGGCACTTAGCAGAGGATACCGTGACTCGACGCCGCGAGGAATGTTCTCTCCCGAGCACAAATGCCAATCGCTCCCGGAAAATATTTCTTACATCGCGTCGCCACGGCCCGAAACCTGCAAGGCTGACGCTGGGGGATAGTCCCTGCGAGGTACGAGGGCGTGGACGACACGGCGACTCAGCGCGACAGACAGCAGACGGTGGCTTCGACCGGGATCCTGGGTCTCGACGTCCTGATCCTCCTGGAGCGCCGCGGTGCCGCCGGCGCCTGACGTTCGAGACAGCCGGTTTCTCATCCTTGCCCCGACCGGGCGAGACGCCTCGCTCGCTGCGACGGTGCTCGCGCAGGCGAGCCTCATCGGGCACGTGTGTCAGAGCATCGAAGAGCTCGCGGGCGCCATCGAAGCGGGCGCGGGCGCGACGCTCATCGCCGAAGAAGCGCTCGTCCAGCCCGGCGCCTGGGTGCTGCTCGAGATGCTTCGCCGCCAGCCGCCGTGGTCCGATCTGCCCGTGCTCGTCCTCACCACCGGCGGCGACACGACCCAGTCGAGCCTCAACGTCCTGAAGCTGGTCGAGCAGCTCGGGAATGTGGCGCTGCTCGAGCGCCCGGTCCGCGTCGTGACGCTCTTGTCCGCCGCCCACGCAGCGCTGCGCGCGCGGCGCCGGCAGTACGAGGTTCGGGATCATCTCGACGCGCTCAAGCGCGCGAAGGCGGAGCGCGAGGAGTTGCTCGCGCGCGAGCGCGCGGCACGCGCCGAAGTGGAAGCGGGGAACCGCGCCAAGGACGAGTTTCTCGCCGTGCTGTCTCACGAGCTCCGCACGCCGCTGCAGCCGATCCTGGGCTGGGTGAAGCTGCTGCGTCAGGGGCACCTCGACGAGGCGACGATCACGCGCGGGCTCAACACGATCGAGCGGAACGCGAAGGTTCAGGGCCAGCTCATCGAGGACCTGCTCGACGTCTCGCGGATCGTCGCGGGCAGGCTGAGCGTTCAGCTGCACACCGTGGATCTCTCGGCGGTCATCGATCTCGCCATCGACGCGGTGCGGCCGGCGGCCGAAGCCAGGAGCGTCAGCATCAAGACGAACCTCGAGGCCGACGTGGATGTCGCCGGCGATCCGTACCGGCTCCAGCAGATCGTCTGGAATCTCCTGTCGAACGCGATCGCATTCACCCCTGAAGGGGGCCGGATCGAGATCCGGCTCGAGCGTCGCGACGCGAACGCCGTGGTCAGCGTGAGGTACACAGGCCGAGGAATCGCGCGGCAGTTCCTCCCACACATCTTCGACCGGTTTCGCCAGGCCGACAGCACCACGACACGGCGGCACGGCGGACTCGGTCTCGGCTTAGCGATCGTCCGCCATCTGGTCGAGATCCACGGAGGCACCATCGAAGCTGAGAGCGCGGGCGAGGGGCACGGCGCCACGTTCACCGTGACGCTTCCGCTCCTCGTCGACGCAGTCGCCGAGTCGGCGCCGGTTCCCGATCCGGGGCGCATCGGATCGTGGACGCCGCTGCCGCTCAGCGGGCTTCGTCTGCTCGTGGTGGAGGACGATGGCGACACCGCCGATCTGTTGCAGACCATCTTGACGTACTACGGCGCCGCCGTGACGGCGGCGACCTCCGCCGCGGAAGCGCTCCCGTTACTCGAGCGCACGAGGCCCGACGTCTTGATCAGTGACATCTCGATGCCGGGAGGGGATGGTTACGCCCTGGTACGGACGTTGAGGACCCTTGGTGCCGAGCGTGGCGGCCGCACGCCCGCACTGGCGTTGACGGCTCACGCCCGGGCGGCCGACACCGAGCACGCGTTCCTGGCAGGGTTCCAAGCGCACGTCGCGAAGCCCGTCGAGCCGGCAGAGCTGGCGCAGATCATCGCGCGACTCGCCGGGCGCTCGGGTTAACCCTAATCCGAAAATAATTCAGGCTGCCAGAGCACGTTGAACACGCTCGTAGAGATCCTCGATGCTCGGGTTGCGGGCCAGAAGGGTCCGTCGCCTTTCTCTCTCAGCCACAACTTCTGACGATACCTGCCACGCGAGCCTTCTCTCGCACTTGTGTGGCTGTGTCCAGAAGAGTGCAGGGGCCCCTCGATCGCGGACCAAACAACCCACATGGTTGACCGCGCCGGGCGCAGCTCAGCCCGCCGTGCGAAAATGTGGCAGGACATGCTTGCCGAGCAGTTCGATCGCCTGCATCACGCGGCGATGCGGCATGCCCGGCCAGTGCAGGCGAAACCCGATCTGCTGGATGCCGAGCCGCTTCTGGTGCTCGGCGATCTGCTCGATGCAGTACGCGGGATCGCCGACGATGAACCGGTCCTGGCGGAGCTCCTCGATCGGGAGGTGAAACGTCTCGCCGGCCGGCAGGACGTGGTCCTGACCCCACTGCGCGTAGGCCTCGTACTTGGTCGC
>JBGPTW010000035.1:0-46723 GCA_041490825.1 Methylomirabilia bacterium
ACTGCGGCCCCGGGCGGCGGTGGCCGCGCCGGGGGGGGGGGGGTTGGGCGCGGGGGGGCGGGCCGGCGGCCCTCGGGGTTCTTTGGCGCGACCCCCCCCCCCCCCCGCCCCCGTGCCCGCCCCGGGCCGCCCCGCCTCCGTCTTCGGTCGTCGTCCGTCCTGTTTCGACGACGCCCGGAGGCACCAGCAGCGCGACCGGCTGCATCAGCTCGTTCATCGTGCTCGCGGCCCACGACAGATCGGCCTCGAGCGACTCGGTCGAGATCACACGATGCGGCAGTCCGAGCAGCTCCAGCAGCCGCGGCGAGATCTCGCCCATCAAGAGGTGCTCGGGCGCATCCTTGCCGCCGTGCCCGCGCCACGTGACGACGACCAGGGCCGGCAAGCCGTACATCAGCGACAGCGAGGCCAGCGCGTTGAGGCACGTGCCCAGTCCCGAGTTCTGCATCAGCAACGCCGGGCGCTTGCCGGCGAGCCAGGCCCCCGCGGCGAGCCCGACCGCGACGTCTTCCTTCACGGCGGCGACGTACGGCAATCGCGGATGCGTCTCGAGAACCGCGATCAGGTCCTCGATCATCGAGCAGGGGACACCGGCGAAGAAATCGTATCCTTGCCGCTCGAGGAGATCGGCGAACCGAGCGCCGGAAATCTTCACAGGACCTGAGTCTAAGCGAAGGTCTCTCGAATGCAATGAGGCCGACTCGAGATCGCTGCGGTCAGATCGCGGCGATGACCGAGATCTCGACCAGGCACTTCGGGTTGGCCAGCCGCGTCTCGACGGTGGCGCGGGCCGGCGTGTTTCCCGGCTGGACCCACGCGTCCCACGCGGCGTTCATCTCGTCGAAGTTGGCGATGTTCGAGAGATAGATCGTGGCCGACAATAAGTTTGATTTGCTGGTGCCGGCCGCGGCCAGGGCCGCGTCGATCTTCTTCAGCACCTGTTCCGTCTGGCCCTTCGTCGAGGCGGGCGGCTCGGCGGAAACCTGGCCCGCGAGATACACGGTCCCGTTGTGGATGACGGCCTGGCTCATGCGTGGTCCGGCGTTCTGGCGTGTGATGGTCATGGACGGTCCTTTCTGTATAGCGGGGGCCGCGTGCTCGCAACCTCCGCAGATGGCCTGAGACGAGATGGTTTGCGTCGGGCATCGCGCGAAATTTCCTCGAGCCCGCGACGCCCGCCACACTAGCCCCGACACGATACGAGAGAGCCCGGTGAATGTCGAGATGGCGTCGCGGAATCGAGTGTCCTATCTTATCGGGCGTGACAGGTATCGTCGGGACGGCTCCCGTGCAAGAGAGACACCGGTTCGACGTGGCGGTGCTCGATCGCTACATGGAGCGCCACGTCGAGGGGTTTCGTGGACCGCTCACGGTGAGCCAGTTCCAGGGCGGCCAGTCGAACCCGACCTACCATCTCGCGAGCGCCGACACCGAATACGTCCTGCGCCGTAAGCCGCCCGGAAAGCTGTTGCCGTCGGCGCACGCCGTCGACCGCGAGTACCGGGTCATCACGGCGCTGGCCACCACCGGCGTGCCCGTGCCGCGCACGTACGCGCTCTGCGAAGACGCCGCGGTGGTCGGCACGCCGTTCTACATCATGGAGTACGTGAAGGGCCGCGTCCTGATCGACAATCTCTTGCCGAACGAGACACCGGCGGGGCGCGCGGGTATCTACGGCTCGATGATCGACGTCCTCGCGCGCATTCACACCGTCGACTGGCGCGCGGTCGGACTCGCGGAGTTCGGCAAGCCCGGCAACTATTACGCGCGGCAGATCCACCGATGGAGCACCCAGTACCGGGCGTCCGAGACCGAGAAGATCGAGGCGATGGAGCATCTGATGGTCTGGCTGCCCGAGCACATCCCGCCGGCCGACGAGACCACGCTCGTCCACGGCGATTATCGGCTCGGCAATCTCCTGATCCATCCGACCGAGCCGCGCGTCGTTGCCGTCCTCGACTGGGAGCTGTCGACGCTCGGACATCCGCTCGGCGATCTCGCCTACCACTGCATGCCGTACCACCTGGGCCGCGAACTCTACGAGGGATTCAGCGGCAAGGATCTCGGCGGCATTCCTCCGGAAGAGGACTATCTCGCCGACTACTGCCAGCGTACGGGGCGGACCAGTATTCCCGACTGGGATTTCTACGTCGCGTTCGGGATGTTCCGGCTGGCCGCGATCTCCCAGGGCATCATGGGCCGCGTGATCGCCGGCACCGCGAACGATCCAAACGCGCGCGACCGCGGCCAGCGCGCCCGCGCACTCGCCGAAGGCGCGTGGGCGATCGTGGAGCGGCGCGCGGGCGGCTGAGCCGTTATTCCAGCGCCTTCTTCAGGAAGATCCGGCTCGTCCCCTGCGGATGGCAGTCGACCGTGCCAAAGACGCGATACCCATGACGCTCGTAGAACGCCGGGGCCTGGAAGCTGATCGTATACAGCATGGCGGCGCAGCAGCCGCGACGTCTTGCTTCGTCTTCGGCAAGCTGCAGCATGCGGCTGCCGAGGCCGGCGCCGCGCAAGCTCTCGGGGAGGAAGAAGAGCCCTCCGGCAATGACGTCGTACGCTTCCGGATCTGGTGCATCCGTGATGGCCACGATCGGGTTCACTTGAACAGCGCCTCCCAGCTCGGGACCCGACGGCCGTGCCAGGTCGGGCCTTCCCGGACGAACTTCCATTCCGGGTTTCGCTTCATGTCTCGCAGATTCGCGCAGACTTCATTGAACACCGGAATGTCCGCGTCGGCGCATTCGAAGTAGCTGACGAAATCGTACGACCCTGCGGGCGCGGGATGCGTCTCGCTCCGGTAGGTGCGTCGCAAGAGGCACGCGATGCCCTTCTCGGTGGCCAGCGCGTGGCCCTCGGCGGTCATCCGACCAGCGTCGTCGTAGCGCGGCAGGAAGAATGTGTGCTGCTCCATCCAGTCTTTCCGCCACCAGTCGGCGGTCTTGTTCATCGGGACGATGAACGCGTTCGGCATGGCGGCGCCGGGCTGCTGCGTCACGGCGCGGGCGTATGCCCAGTTCTGCATCGCCGCGCCCGTGTAGTTCTTGGGCTGCACCACTCCGGCAAGGATTCGCACTCGGGCGTGAGGTTCGACGAGCTCGCGCAGGCCGGCGCAAAGCTGCTTCACGGTCTCCTGCTGTTTCCCGAACACGTGGACGGCCCAATCGGCCTGGAGCGTATCGTCATCCAGCACGTCCGCCGGCCTCGCCCCACGCCGGCGCAGGAACGCCACGGTTTGCGCCGCCGGGGCCTCGGACGGACTGAACTCGTTGTGCAACGCCAGGCGCTCGACGAGCGCGTTGACGGGAGCCCCCGCGATGGCCTGCCGATCGGCGCCCGCGGTCGGCCGTACCAAGAGGTACGCCCCGTATCCGAGAATCTCGCGCGCAAGGAATCGGTCGTCAGCCATGGGTGGTCTCCTTCACGCGCAGCGTACGAGGCCGTGGAGTGATGTGTCCGATGCAGACATTTTAGGCTGATCATCAGCTAGGCTGATCGGATGGAGCTCGATTAGATCGAGGCGTTCGTGGTGGAGTGCTCCTGACCGAAGCCGGGCGCGCGTTCCTGCCGCATGGCGAAGCGGCGCTGGCAAGCGTTCGTGATGGCGCCGAGGCTGTGCGGGCCGGGCGCCGGGAAACCCGGCGCCCGCCTCGGTACTCCGACGGGCCAGCGTGAGGAGCAGAGGTCCGTGCGAGTGGGGTATTCGAGCAACGGACCTCTGCTCCTCAACGCCGGCCCCCGACGCTCCTAGCAAACGTGGGGGCCCCGAAATGGCCCCCACACCCCCAGACGCTCGGCGCACCCCAGCAAAGCTGTGGCGCGCCTCGATACTCCGACAGGCTCCTAGCTGTGCTTGCGTAGCTCCAGCCGCGCGATCTGGCGGCGATGGACCTCATCCGGGCCGTCCGCGAACCGCAGCGTCCGCGAGTGCGCCCACCACGACGCGAGCGGGAAGGCCTGGCTCACGCCGCCGCCGCCGTGGAGCTGCATGGCGCGCTCGACCACCTGCAGCGTCATGTTCGGCACCGCGACCTTGATCTCGGCGATGGCCTGCCGCGCGGCCTTGTTGCCGACCGTGTCCATCATGTAGGCCGAGTGCAGCACGAGCAGGCGCGCCTGGTCGATCTCGATGCGCGACTGGGCGATGCGCTCCAGCGTGATGTCGTTCTCCGCGAGCTTCTTGCCGAAGGCCACGCGCTCGGTCGCGCGCTTGCACATCAGCTCGAGCGCGCGCTCGGCCACGCCGATCTGCCGCATGCAGTGGTGGATGCGCCCCGGACCGAGACGGCCCTGCGCGATCTCGAAGCCGCGCCCTTCGCCGAGCAGCATGTTGGAGGCCGGCACGCGCACGTTCTCGAAGAGCACCTCACCGTGACCGTGCGGCGCATCGTCGTACCCGAAGACGGTCAACATCCGCAGCACCTTGATCCCCGGCGCATCGCGCGGCACGAGAATCATCGACTGCTGCTTGTACTTGTCCGGATTCTTCGCGTCGGTCTTGCCCATGAAGACCAGGACCTTGCAGCGCGGGTCGCCGATGCCCGAGGTCCACCACTTGTGGCCGTTGATCACGTACTCGTCGCCCTGGCGGATGATCGACGACTCGATGTTCGTCGCATCCGACGACGCGACCTTCGGCTCGGTCATCGCGAAGGCCGAGCGGATCTTGCCTTCGAGCAGCGGCTGGAGCCACTGCTTCTTGTGCTCGGGCGTGCCGTATCGCTCGAGCACTTCCATGTTGCCGGTGTCGGGCGCCGAGCAGTTGAAGACCTCCGGCGCGATCGGCGAGCGTCCCATGATCTCGCAGAGCGGCGCGTATTCCAGGTTGGTGAGGCCGGCGCCCCGCTCGCTCTCCGGCAGGAAGAGATTCCAGAGTCCCCGCTCGCGCCCCTTCTGCTTCAGGTCCTCCATGACCGGCGGGATCTGCCACCGCGTCGGCCCCGAATCGAGCTGGTCCTTGAAGAGTTGCTCGTTCGGATAGACGTGCTTGTTCATGAAGTCGATGAGCTGCTCCTGGTACATCTTCGTCTTGGCGGAGTACTCGAATTCCATGTCGGGGTCTCCTCCGGGAGAGCGCTGCTGGCGGCAATCTTGGGCCCTCGCCGCGCGTCGGTCAAGTGAAGTGATCATCCTGGGGGCCCCGAAATGGCCCCCAGACCCCCCGACGCTCGGAGCGCCCCGGCGAAGCCGTGGCGCTCCTCGATTCCGCGTGTGGTGCGTTCGACTCATCCTCGCTTCGTGACGCGGTCCCGTAACTCTTTGCGATTGATCTTGCCCGCCGGCGTCTTCGGCAGCTCGTCCACGCATTCGATCGCGCGCGGGTACTCGTGCCGGCTCAGGCGCGTGCTGACGAACTGCTGCACCTCACGCACGAAGTCCGGACCTTCCCGATCGGCGACGACGAAGGCCTTCGCGATGTGGCCGCGTAGCTCGTCGGGCGCCGCCACCACGGCGGCTTCCCGGATATCCGGATGGAGCAGCAGCACGTCCTCGATCTCGACGGCGCTCATCGTCCAGCCGGCCGAGATGATGACGTCGTCCGAACGACCGGCGTGGTGGAAGTAGCCGTCCTCGTCCCTGAACCCGCGATCCTTGACGAGAAACCACTCGCCCTTGCGCCGGACGGCAATCTCGCCGACTTGCCGCGCGGAAGCCGGGTGCCCCTGATCATCGAGGACCGCGACCTCCCAGCCCGGCGCGGGCATCCCGAGCGCGCCCGGTCGGACTTCGTAGTCGTCGAACCCGGGATAGTTCACGATGATGACGCCGACCTCGGTGGTGCCGTACATGCTGCGCGGCGCGAGTCCGAACGTCGTCTCGGCGAACTTCCACGTGGCCGAATCCATTGGCTCGCCGGTGAACGAGAGTTTCTCGAGACGGAGCCGACGCGTGTCGAGGCCGAGCGTTCTCTTCATCAGGCGGTACACCGTCGGCGCCGCCGCCAGATTCGTGATGGCGAACGCGTCGAGCGCCTCGACGAGGCGGTCGGCGGCGAACTTGCCGGAGTACGCCCCGACCGGTATGCCGAGCGCCAGCGGCGCGATCGTCCCGTGCCACAACCCGTGTCCCCACGCCGGCGACGACGGACAGAAGTACCGGTCACCCGGGCGCAGCCCGACGCCGTAGAGCGCCGCCACCATGAGCGTGACGACCGAGCGATGCGTGTGGCGCACGCCCTCGGGCAACGCCCGCGTGGTTCCCGAGGTGTACTGGAGGACGGCGAGGTCGTCCGCCGCCGTCGCGGGCGCGTAGTGGTCGCGCTCGCGCGCGAGCCGATCGAGCAACGCCGCGTCGACCTCGACCACGCGCGTCGACGGAAACCGCGCCGTCAATTCGTCCTGACCGCGCTCCACGACCAGCAGGCGTGGCCGGCAATCGTCGATCCGGAGCGCGAGGCCCTCGGGGCCGAACAACGTGAAGAGCGGGACGGCGACGGCGCCGCGCTTGAGCGTGCCGAAGACGGCGCCGTAAAAGGCGAGCGACGGCTCCAGCATGATGGCCACGCGGTCGCCGCGCCCGACGCCTTCGGCTTCGAGGAAGTTGGCGAAGCGCGAGGACCACGCGGCCAGCTCATCGAAGTCGTGCTCGTCGCGCCGGCCGTTCGCGTGCTGGATGCGGAGCGCGGTGCCTTTCCCCGCGTGGCGATCGACGCACTCGTGGGCGAGGTTCAGGTGCTCGCGATCACCATCGAAGAGCTGCCACAGCGCGTCCCATTGGAACGTGGCGAGCGCCTCGCGATAGCTCCGCGTCTCGAGGAGCCCGGCCATCGCCCACTCAGGCGGCGCTGCGAGTCGGGAGCGCGACCGTCGCCGTGCCCGATGCGGTCGTCTCTTCGCGCTGGTTGGTGGCCGTCAGCGCAAGCTGGACCACGCCGCCGGCATCCTTCGCCGTCACGTGCCCGCGGCACCGCGTGGTGTCGCCGATCAGGTTGTGACGCAGCACCTGCGCGTTGAGCCGTCGCAGAACACCATCGTCCCCGATCCAGTTGGTGACGAGATGCCCGAGCCATGCCACGCGTTCCGGGCCATAGTCGTAAGGGCCGGGCACGCCGACCGCGCGGGCCAGCGCCTCGTCCCAGTGCACGCGCTCCGGTGGCTCGGGGACCCCGAACGCATTCGGAATGGCGAGCGCCGGATGTCGCTCGAACATGTCGAACGCGAGACCGTGCGCGCGAACGTACAGGCTTCCCCATCCCTGGACGAAGGCGATCACGGACGTCACCGTGAGCGGCCCTTTCACGATCTCCGGCAACGCCTCGCCGACCGTCACGTCCTCCCAGAAGCGCGGGGACGCGCCGCGAGGAGTTTCGTCCCGATAGGCGCGCGCGATCGCGGCGATGTCGTCTTCGGTGTAGCGATGGTGCTCGACCGCGCCGTACTTGCCGCGCTCGCGCGCGGTGTCTCGCTCGGTTCGAAAGCACCAGGAGTCCGCGACGCAGACGACCTCGCCAGCCTGATTGGCGAACGTCGTCCGATAGATTTGCTGGATCGCCCGCCTGGCGAAGCGCGATGGCTTCTCGACCAGATCGAGGAGGATGCTGTCGCCGCGGACGCGGTCACCCTCGCGGATCGGTCGCTCCCATCGGAAGTCCGTTCCGCCGTACATCGCGTGCACGCCGGGCAAGCCGCCCACATAACCGGAGACGATGCGATCCATGGCGAACAGGATCGTGGGCGGCGCCACGGCGCGCTCGAGCCAGAACCGGTTACGGTCGCCGATGCCGTGGGCCCAGTGGCGGATCGCATCGGCCGTGGCGACTTCGATGTAGGGTTCGGGACGCCGCACCGGCTGCCCCAGCCGCGCGCGGAGCGCGCTGAGCGCGTCGGGAGTGATCGTCGGAAAGCGCGAGGACGGCGTGCTCATCGTCCGGCTCCGAGCGAGATCGACGTCAGGGACGGATCCAGGAAAACTCGACGGCGTGCTGCGCTTCGAACGCGGCGATCGCGGGTGCGTGGCTCAGCGTCAACGCGATCTCGTCCTGGCCGGTGAGCAGGCACTGCTTGCGGAACGGATCGACCGGGAACTCGTAGCGAGCGCCGTCGGGACCGGTCACGGTCTGCGTCTCGAGATCGACCGTCATCGCCGCGCCCGGTCGCTCGTGAAGCTGGCGGCG
This sequence comes from Methylomirabilia bacterium, assembly GCA_041490825.1. Taxonomy (GTDB): domain Bacteria; phylum Methylomirabilota; class Methylomirabilia; order Rokubacteriales; family CSP1-6; genus JBGPTW01. The sequence goes on from JBGPTW010000035.1 coordinate 8,117, forward strand.
CAGCGTCGCGGTCGTCTCCGCCGGTAGGATCACCGGCAGCACTCCGTTCTTGAAGCAGTTCTGGTGGAAGATGTCGCCCAGGCTCGGCGCGATGACCGAGCGAAACCCGTTGGCTGCGAGCACCCACACCGCCGCCTCGCGCGACGAGCCGCAGCCGAAGTTCTCCGCAGTCACGAGGATCTTCGCGCCGCGGTACGGCGTCTGGTTGAGGATGAACTCGGGTTTCTCGCTGCCGTCGGAATCGAAGCGCACGTCGTGGAACATGAACCGGTCGTAGCCCGGCGTCTCCTTGTCCTTGCGGAGGAAGCGCGCGGGAATGATCCGATCCGTGTCGATGTTCGGGAGATCGATCGGCGCCGCGACGGCGGTGATCTTCGTGAACGGCTGCATCACAACATTTCTCCCAACGCCGATTGAATATGCCATGCGCCCATGGCAAGATTCGTGGCATGGCTTCGACCGTCAAGAATTTCCACTTGCCGCTCCCTGAGCCGACGTATCGCCGCCTCCGGGAGGCGGCGCATCGGGCGAAACAGCCAGCCACCGTCGTCGCCCGGTACGCGATCGAAACGTGGCTCCGCGACCAGAGGAAGGCTGCCCTGCATGAGGCGATTGCCGCCTATGCGACCAAGATGGCTGGTACACCCGCAGACCTCGACCCCGAGCTGGAAGCGGCATCGCTGGAGCTTTGGGCGCCACGGCGAAAGTCGCGGAGGCGCAAGCGCTGAAGCGGGGCGAGATCTTCTGGGCGGATCTCGATCCGCGATCGGGCTCGGAGCGGCGAGGCCGCCGGCCGGTCGTCATCGTCGCGCACGATGGCTTCAATCTGGCGGCGCGATGGCGGACTGTCATCGTCGTCCCTCTTTCGACGTCCAAGGCTCAGGAAGAACGGGGACCGACTTCGGTGCCGCTGCCGTCAGGCGCGGGCGGTCTCGCACGCTCCAGCTTCGCTCTCTGCCACCAGGTGACGACGCTCGATCGAGCGAAGCTGGCTGAACGTGTCGGCGCTCTCCCGTCGAGTCTTCTCGCTGCGGTAGACGGCGGCCTCCGAGCAGCGATGGATCTCGACTGAGCGAGCGTCTGCATCAGAACGTCCGCACGTCGGTGATGCGACCGGTGATTGCCGCGGCTGCCGCCATCGCCGGTGACATCAGGTGCGTGCGGGCGCCCTTGCCCTGACGTCCCTCGAAGTTCCGGTTGGACGTCGACGCGACACGCTCGCCCTCGCGCGCGGTCTCGCCGTTCATCCCGACGCACATCGAGCAGCCGGCTTCGCGCCACTCGAAGCCCGCGTCCATGAAGACGCGGTGCAGACCTTCCGCCTCGGCCGCCTGCTTGATCAGTCCTGAGCCGGGTACCACCCACGCAGGAACGGTCACGCGCCGGCCCTTCACGACCGCGGCGGCGGCACGCAGATCGGCGAGCCGGCTGTTCGTGCACGAGCCGATGAAGACGCGATCGACCTTCACGTCCGTCAGCGGCATACCGGGCGCAAGGCCCATGTAGGCCAGCGCTCGCTCGATGCTCTGGCGCCGCGCGGCGTCGCCGACGGAGGCCGGATGGGGCACGCGGGCGGTGACCGGCAGCGCGTCTTGCGGGCTCGTGCCCCAGGTGACGGTCGGCGCGATCGTGGACCCGTCGAGCGTGACCTCGCGATCGAAGACGGCGCCGGCATCGCTCGGCAGCGTCTTCCAGTACGCGAGCGCTTTCGCCCACGCGTCGCCCTTCGGGGCGCGGGGTCGACCCTCGAGATACGCGTACGTCGTCTCGTCGGGCGCCACCATGCCGCACCGCGCGCCCGCCTCGATCGACATGTTGCAGACGGTCATGCGCTCGTCCATCGACATCGCGCGGATCGTCGACCCCGCGTACTCGATCGCGTGGCCCACGCCGCCGCCGGCGCCGATCTCCGCGATGATGGCGAGAATCACGTCCTTGGCGTTGACGCCGCGGCCGAGCGTGCCGTCGACCGTGATCCGCATGGTCTTCGGCTTCTTTTGCCAGAGCGTCTGCGTCGCCAGCACGTGCTCGACCTCGCTCGACCCGATGCCGAACGCGAGCGCGCCGAACGCGCCGTGCGTGGCGGTGTGGGAGTCGCCGCACACGAGCGTGATGCCGGGAAGCGTGGCGCCTTGCTCAGGACCGATGATGTGAACGATGCCGCGCCTGACATCGCCGGGTGCGAAGTAGGTGATGTTCTGGGCCGCCGTGTACCGCCCGAGCGATTCGACCATCGCGCGCGTCTCCGCATCAGCGGTCGGAGTTCCCGGCGAGGTGAGGACGTAATGGTCAGCGGTCGCGAGGCACAACTCAGGACGGCGCACGCGGAGCCCGCGCTTCTCGAGCCGTCCGAACGCCGCGGTCGTGCCTTCGTGCAGCAGATGCCGGTCGACGTAGAGCAGCACGTGGCCGCCCGGTCCATCAATCACGACGTGGCGCGACCAGATCTTGTCGAAGATAGTTTGGGCAAGGGGCATCGTGGTCGATTTCACGAGTGGAGCGTACCCGGTGTTTCGCTAGACCTCAACCCTTGGAGCAAGTCGAACACTCCGCTCGACACTCAGCCGCCAAAATAGAAGAGATTTTGCTCCGGATCCAGAGCAAATCGGATTTTCTCGATCAGCCCAGAATAACCCAAGAAGTTCTTCCCCTCGGGCCAGTCGTCGCATAGAAATACAGTCGCCTGGACAGTGAGTTCTTCTCCTTCTTCCGCTGGGAGCGTCAACGCAATACGCGCGAGCCGCCCTGTCCTACTGCCGAATCGGGTCTGTAGCGCAATTTCCTCATCTAACACCTCGGTGTCGGCGAACTCTCGAGAGACCTCTGGATCGAAAACTGACCAGGGCGCGCCAGTATCGAGTTGCGCGAATATCGGTCCTGGAAGTCGTCTCGGAATCACGCGAATGTAGATCTTTGCGGTTGCTTCACTCTGATCCGATTCTCGATCACGGTAACGGGCGCGGCCGGTCGCAAAGCTGTTGCCATCCGAGCGCTGAAGCATCGTTTCTGACATCAATCTGTTTCTGACATCAATCTATTGTAAGCCGCGTCGACATTCCATTCACTACTTCATCAACCCGTAGAGTTTGCCCGCGTTCTCGCACGTGAGCTTGCGGACCACATCAGCCGGCAGATGGCCGAACTGCTCCTCGATGTACTTCGACGACTCGGGCCAGATGCCGTCGGTATGCGGATAGTCGGACGCCCACATGAGCGTCTCGGCGCCCATGTCATCGATCAGCTTCGTGCCGATCCGGTCGAACTGGAACGTGGCCTTGCACTGGCGCCGCCAGTAATCGCTCGGCTTGATCGTGAGGCCAAGGTCGCGGAAGCGGTCCTCCCACTCGAAGTCCATGCGGTCGAGCGCGTACGGGATCCAGCCGATCCCGCTCTCGCCGAAGACGATCCGGAGATTCGGATAGCGCTCGAGCACACTGGCGCCGATGATCGCAGCGAGAATGTTGATCAGGTTCATCTGGAACCCGGACACGCTCGTGAACATGGCGGCGCGGCGTGTGAGTCCCGTCTGCTTCTCGCGGACGCCGGGCGGCATCGACGGGAACGTGTGGAAGTGCAGCGGCAGGTTCACTTCGTTCACGGCCTGCCACAGCGGCTCCCACGCGGGATGCCACATCGGCTCCATGTCCCACGAGCACGACAGCTCGAGGCCTCGAAGCCCGAGCTTCGCGACACGGTGGATCTCCTTCACCGCGGCGTCGATGTCGCCGTACGGCAGGCACGCGAGCCCGATGTGGCGACCGGGATAGTGGCGGCAGAAGTCCGCGATCCAGTCGTTGTAGATCCGGAACATCTCGCGCGCCGCTTCATGGTCGCCGAGACGCGTGGCCGCGCCGAGGATGCCGAAGATCACCTCGGCGTCGACGCCATCGAGATCCGCGTCCTTCGCGCGCAGATGCGGATCGATGACGCGCCGGACCCCGCGCTGGGCGTCTTCGTAGAGGCCCACCGCCGCCATCTTGTCGACGCGGTAGTTCTGCCCCGGCACGTACTTCTGGCCCGACGGCCCGACGCCGCAGACCAGGCCGAAGGACATGCCGTTCTTGGACGTCCAGTAAGGACCGTCCGGCCCCTCGGTCACGTAGGGCATCCGGTCTTTCATGGCGGCGGACGCCGAGGATCTGAACAGCTCGTTTGGCAGCCAGGGGAGATCGATGTGGCAATCGGCGGAGATCCTCGTGTAGGTCATGTCGCTCCCTCGCGTCGGTTCTGCTACTGATCGGACCCGATGTGCCGGATCATAGACGACATCCGGATGGGACGAAAGCCGATGCGGAGACGAGCGGCGACCAGGCGGGGCGGGTTCATTGGAGTTATCTCCGATACGCATGGTCTGCTTCGGCCCGAAGCGCTGGTCGCGCTCGATGGCGCCGAGCTGATCGTCCACGCGGGCGACGTGGGGTCTCAGGCAGTGCTCGACGAGCTCGGTCGCCTCGCGCCGGTCGTCGCGGTGCGGGGCAACAACGACCGTGGGGCCTGGGCGGATGCGTTACCCGAGACGACCGCGATCACGATTGCCGGCGCTCGCGTGTACGTGATTCACGAGGTGAAAAGGCTCCGGATCGACTCAGCGAACGAGGGGCTGGCGGCCGTCGTGTTCGGGCACTCGCATCGGCCCGGTGTCGAGCGACGCGAGGGCGTTCTCTTCCTGAACCCGGGAAGCGCCGGCCCACGTCGATTCAGTCTTCCGGTGACCGTCGCACGGCTATATCTCCGATCCGGGGCCGTCGACGCGGAGATCGTTCCTCTCGACCTTGCACCCTGAACAGGCGTATGAATTGCTACCTTCAGAACTAGCTCAGCGCGAGGTCGCGACTTGGACCTCAAGCGGTATCTTCGCGACCTCAGTCCAGCTCTCTGGTTCGTCCCCGGCGACGGCAATACTAAAATAGTAAGCTCCTGGTCCTTCAATCGGTATACCCGCAACGCGAAAGCGCGCACGGACTCTTTTGAACTCTCGCAGATCGATTTCTTGAACGTCTTGTCCCAATAGACGACCAGAAGGACCCCGGATTGCTACACGGACGCGGCCTCTTTCGGGGCCGCCAACACCACGAGCCCATAGAGATACGAGCTCGAAAGGGCCTACCAGCTGATCACGTGCAGGGTTGTCGAGAACTTGAATCTGCTCGATTACCTCGAATAAGGAAATGTTATTTGTTTCTCGGTCAATCGATGCTCTGCTGCACAGGACCGACCATATGTGCTCCATCACGCAGGCACGAGCGCGAGATCCCTGGTATCTAGGGCGTCATCTTTCCAATCAGGGATCACAGGTCCCGACGTGAAAATAATGCTGGAGTCCTCAAGCGCATTAGTGTCGAATTCTGTGAACCGAGCGCGGGAAGACAGGAACCGCCTTGTGTCAGAGACGAAGATCCGGTCGGTTGCCTCGGTCGTCGCGTCAAGCCCGGTCGCTCTGGAGCTGGCCGCATCACTCCGAAGTCGGCGATTATCAAGAACCGCGGCAGCTACTTCTGAGGCCCACCAGAGATTGGGTACCTGACAAACGGCGCTCGCAGCGATGAGCGATAGCTCCGCGGAGCACTCGCCGAGCAAAAGGATGTAGACAAAGAGCGCGGTGTCGTTCGGATTCTCGTATCTAAAATCTATTCCCTGACTCGCCAATGCCAAGACTCTCGCAAGTACGTGATAAGCCGCCTCGGAGTCAATCAGCTGTTTCCGGAGATCGCGCACAGCGGGATCGGCTAGCACGGATTCTATTGCGGTTCTGACACTGCTGGCGACGCGAACTGTTGCAGCAAAGTCGTGACTCTCAATGTGGTCAATATGGTCGGAAAACTTCATGATTGTCATGTCACCCCCGCTCGTTCTGTCCAGTACTCTACGCGTGCTCCGAACAGTTCTGGAACGTGGTCGTGGCGATGGAGATACTCACCGTCAGCTCCCCATTTGCTTAGGACAAGAATCTCGGGTTGCCCTCCCATGGAATCCACATTGAGACCGACCACGATTCCGACATGGTTCACGTTATCGTCATTGTCTCGATAGATCACGACATCACCGATCCAGGGAACATCGACGCGACGATATCCATCATCGCGCAAGATGAGATCGAGCGCTTCTTCGTGAATCCAAGTACGTCGGCTGGCGAAGACGAGTCCGAAGCAATTGTAAGTTGCGCTCATGGAGCGCAATCGGGCATCAGGTCTCTGGGTAGCCCACATTCTCACGGAAGCGCGGCGCGCATCGGGAGGTGAGTCGCGGCGCCTTTCATTTCTGATGTGGTTCCCGAGGCGGGTAGAAAGCGGTATAGACGCCGCGTCACGGGTGCCACCTCGATCGACGATCTCCACCATCTGCTAGGCCCCCAATGAATCAGGTGACGCGTTAACGATGAGATTATCGCTGTTCCCTCACTGCAACAAGGTTTTGCGGCGAGCCAGACCGCTGATGGGTAGAATGCTTTAGACAGGGCGCCTGGGCCCGAACGATCAGCCTCCGGAGATCTTCCCGGCGAGCTTGACCAGCTCTCGCGCATCGGCGTCCGAGACGAGCGCGTAGCCGAGATCGCCGCTGCGCCAGAGGACCACCGAGAAGCCCCGCGCATTCGTGGTCGACTCACGCGCCGGGGGCCACGGGAGCCCATCTGCCCGGAACACGAACAGCGAGATCGTGTGGGCGCGGAGCTTGTAGACGAAGACCGCCGCCTTGCGGTCGATGAAATACCCGACGGCGCCACCCTCGAGAGACACGTCGCGATCCCCTTCGAATGCGACCACGGGTGCGAAGTCGAGCCGGCCCGCGAACCACGGCTTCACCTGGTGGAGGCCACCGCTGGCGACGTCGAGCGGATGCTGGCTCTGCAGCACGCGGAGATGATCGTTCACCGCCTCGGTCACCATCGGACTGCCCTCTTGCCGGTTCATGACCCCGCGATAGACGACAGGAAGCGCGAGCAACACGACGGCCGCGATCGCGAGCACCGGAGCGAGCGTTCGCCATCGGCTCGGCCGCGCGGTCGGCGCCGGCGCGCTGCGCGCGGGAGAGGCCGACGCCGCGGCCCACTCGGGCGACGCCGCGGCCCACTCGGCCGCCAGCCGTCGCTTCAGCGCGGTCGACGCCGGGTGTTGCGGGAGCCGCGCCTCGAGCACCTCGGTCAGCGTCGCCTCGTTGCTCGAGAGCCGCGCGCACGTGGTGCAGCTTCTGAGATGAGCGCGGACGTCATCGCCCAGCGCGCCGGCGAGCCGGCCGCGCTGGAGATCGAGGAGGTGCGGGCGAGCGCTCTCGCAGTCGATCACTTTCCGTAATCCTTGAGCCGCTGACGCAGCGCCGCGCGGGCGCGCGCGAGCCGCGACTTCACCGTGCCGACCGGGCACCCGATGACGTCCGCGACCTCGCCCTCGGTCAGGCCTTCGAGATCGAGCAGGACGACCGTGCGCGCGTCGTGGCTCAGGTCCATCAGCGCTTCCTCGATCTCCTCGGCGACGACGTTGCGCAGGCGATCCAGCTCGAGGTCGTTCAAGAGCCAGTGCTCGTCGCCGGCGCCCAGCGCCGGCTCGACCGTGTCGAGCCCCCCGACGATCGGACTGTTGCGCTCTCGGCGATACCGGCTCACGAAGGTGTTCCTCAAAATCCGGAACAGCCACGCTTTGAGATTGGTGCCGGGCGTGAACTGTCCTGCCGCCTTGAGCGCTCGCGCGTACGTCTCCTGCACGAGATCCTCGGCATCGCTGGCGTTGCCGGTGAGGTAACGAGCCAGCTTGTGCAGCACGTCCGCGTACGCGAGCGCCTCGCGTCCCAGGACGTCGCCCGCGCCGGGCTCCTCGCCGCCGTGCTCCATGCGCCCACCATGGTACTCGTTCAGGTCCGCAGTGCCCTTCTCGATTCGCAACGCGCGAGCCATCGAATCGTTCCATCGACGCCAAAAGCGACGCACATGGAACGGCGAGGGAGGACAGATCACGATCGACCACGGTCGTGTGCCGCCGTCGAATTTCCACAACTACCCGATGCTCCGGATCAACGAGATGCCCGTGGTCGACGTGAGCATTCTCGACTCCGGGGAGCCCGCCGCCGTGACGTCGTGGCGCCGGCTACGTTCGCCGAGGCTGGTGGCCGACCGAATCGTCGTACTTCTCGAGATCCTCGAGCGGCAGGAAGGCTTCCTCCCACGCGCGCACCTCATCGAAGCCCGCGAACGTGTGGAGATCGCCCAGCGGATGCTTCTTGAACCCCTCGATGAAGCGCGATTCCGCCAGGGGCCCTTCGTCCCGGAGCGCGACCGCCAGGTCGTAGACGGCCTGGATCGTCGCGCGGAACGTCGCGCCGGGGATGATTGTCACGGCGATGCCGAGCTCGTTCATCTGCTCGAGGCTGAAGCGAGGTGACACGCCCGTCTGGTTGTAGAAGACCGGCCCCTTCACCTCGCCGCAGATCCGCTTCACTTCGTCCACGCTCGTGGGTCCTTCGACGAACGCCATGTCCGCGCCCGCGTCGAGATACGCGTTGGCGCGGCGAATCGCTTCGTCGAGCGAGCCGCCGTGCGCGCCACGCGCGTCCGTGCGCGCGATGATCACGAAATCCGGGTCGAGCTCGCGGCGCGCCTGGTCGGCCGCGCGGTACTTGCCGACGGCTTCGTCCATCGGAACGACACGACGACCGGCGACGTGGCCACAGCGCTTTGGAACCACCTGATCTTCGAGGTGGATGCCGGCGACACCCGTCCCGATGTACTCGCGCACGGTCCGGATCACGTTGATGGCGTTGCCGTACCCGTTGTCGGCGTCCGCAATGACGGGCACGGAGACCGCGTTGGCGATGTAGCGGGCGTTGAGGTGCATCTCCGTCATCGTGGCGAGACCGGCATCAGGCATGCCGAGGAGCGAGAGCGACGTGCCGTAGCCGGTCATGTAGACGGCCGTGAAGCCGACCTTCTGCAGAATTTTCGCGCTCAGCGCGTTGTAGCAGCCGGGCACGAAGAGCGTGCGGCCGGTCCCGAGGAGCTGGCGAAGCTGCGTCGTTCGTCTCATGGCTAGGCTCCCGTGAACTTCTGTTCGATCTCGTGCCACCAGTCGAAGCCAACCTTCCGGAAGATGTCCATCGGTGACAGCACGGGCCCGTCGTGCCAGTCGGTGCCGGTCGCCTTCAGCGCGGCGAGCGCGTGCTCCATCGCCGGGATCGCGGCGCCCATGCAGACGGCCGGAAAGATGACCATCTTGAAGCCGAGCCGCTCGAGGTCAGCGATCGTGACCGCCGGCGTTTTCCCACCCGCCACCATGTTGGCGAGGAGCGGCGCCTTGACGTCGCGCGCGATGCGCGTCATTTCGGCCTCGCTCTGCGGCGCCTCGACGAAGATCACGTCGGCGCCCGCTTCCGCGTAGCGGTTGGCGCGCTCGATCGCGTCGTCGAGACTCGTGACCGCGCGCGCGTCCGTGCGCGCGATGATCACGAAGTCGGGGTCCGTGCGGTACTCGGCGGCGGCGCGCACCTTCTCGGCGAACTCCTTCGTCGGAATCACCTGCTTGCCGGCGATGTGGCCGCACTTCTTCGGCGCGACCTGGTCTTCGATGTGCAATCCGGCGACGCCCGCCTTCTCGTACTCACGCACCGTCCGCACGACGTTCAGCGCGTTGCCGTACCCCGTGTCGGCGTCGGCGATGACGGGCAGGGACACGCAGCTCGCGAGATGGCTCGCATGGGTTGCCATCTCGGTGAGCGTGGCGAGCCCGAGATCCGGCTGGCCCAGGTGGGAAGCCGCGGTTCCGGCGCCGGTCATGTAGACCGCGCGAAACCCGGCAGCCTCGATGAGCCGGGCCGAGAATCCGTCGTAGGCGCCCGGGGCCACGATGATTCCGGGGTCGCCGAGCATCTGTCGAAGTTGTGTCGTCGTGCGCATCGGATTCACCTCGCGGGACGTCGTTCTGTCCCCACGAACCGCAACATGCAGCGATGCGTTGCTCCATGTCAACCAATGGACTGGGGGCCCCGACATGGCCCCCAGACCCCCAGCGCTCGGTCGGCCGCCGGCAAAGCCGACGGCCGCCTCGGCCCCCAGACCCCCAGCGCTCGTCGGCCGCTCGCAAAGCCAGCGTCCGCCTCGATCTTCGCTGACGGTGCATAATGACGCATGTCCCGCACGTGAACGAGGGGCCACCGCGTCATGCGAATGCAGGGGAAAGTTGCGATCGTCACCGGCGCGGGTTCTGGCATCGGACGCGCCACGGCGCTGCGGCTCGCGGCCGAGGGTGCGGCCGTCGTGTGCGTGGATCGCGCCGAGGTGGCAGCTCGCGAGACCGTGAAGGCGATCGAGAGCGCCGGGGGGCTGGCCATCGCGCTCGTCGCCGACGTCACTGACGCGGCCGCGTGCGCCAGGATGGTGGACGCGACGGTGAGCCGGTTCGGACGTCTCACGACGCTCGTGAACTCGGCTGGTGTCCGATCCGAGGCGGACCGGATCCCCGCGCCGGAAGAGTTCCGGCGCGTCGTCGACGTCAACCTGACTGGAACGTTTCTCGCGTCGCGCGCCGCGGTTGCCGCACTGACCACGGCGGGAGGCGGCGCGATCACCAACCTGTCGTCGATCTATGGTCTCGTGGCCGGCTCACTGTCGCCCGCGTACGCGGCGGCCAAGGGCGGCGTCACGAACCTCACCCGGCAGATGGCGCTCGACTGGGCTCCCGCGGTCCGAGTCAACTGCGTGTGTCCCGGACACATCGAGACGCCGATGACCGCGGCGCTCCTGGCGAATCCAGACTGGCGCGAAGGCGCGCTGAAGAAGTATCCGCTGAGGCGTTTCGGCAAGCCTGACGACGTCGCGGCGGCGATCCTCTATCTCTCGAGCGACGAGGCGGCGTTCGTCACCGGCGTCGCGTTACCGGTCGACGGAGGTTACACCGCGATCTGACGGTGAACCGTGAGGGTGGAGCATCACGAAGCCCCGCGCGGTTGGCGTCGTCTGAGAGATAATCGCGATGGATGAGGTACAAGCACACGGCGTCGCGCTTCTGGGTCTTCCCGCTCCTGCTGCCCGGCCTGGTGTGGGGGGCGGCGTCGGCGATGGCGGGTTCCGTCGAAGTCACGGTCAGCGAGCGGGGCGGTAAGCCGGCGGAGGACGCCGTCGTCTACCTCGTTCCCGCGGCGGCCGCCCCGACGACGCGCGCGGCGGCGACGGCCGGCGTCATGGACCAGCAAGACAAGGAGTTCGTGCCCCACGTCCTTTCGATCTTCACGGGCACGGCCGTGAATTTCCCGAACCGGGACAACATCAAGCACCACGTCTACTCGTTCTCGTCGCCCAAGAAGTTCGAGCTGCCCCTCTACACCGGCATGCCGGCCTCGCCCGTGGTCTTCGACAAGCCGGGCGTCGTCGTGCTCGGCTGCAACATCCACGATTGGATGGTCGGCTACATCTACGTGGCGCCCACCCCGTACTTCGCCAAGACCGGAAGCGACGGCAAGGCGCGCCTCACCGAGGTCCCAGCCGGCGCCTACGAGGTGAGGGTCTGGCACCCTCGCATCCGGGGCTCGTCGGAGCCGGTGAGCCAGCAGATCGCCGTCGGCGCGACGGACACGGCTCCGGTCGGCTTTGTCCTCTCGCTGAAGCGTGAGTGGAAAGCGCCACGCGGTCCCGGGCGATATGAGAATACTCAGGGCGGCGGGTAGCTTCGTCCCCCGTATCCGCTTCGCGAGCTTCCGGAGCCGGATCGTCTTCTTCTTCCTGGGGCTCCTGACGCTGATGCAGATCCTGGCCTTCATCATCGTCGACGCTGCCAACACTCAGGATGCCCAGGCCCAGGTCAAGGCCGAGCTGCTCGTTGGCGGCCGTGTCTTCAACCGCCTGGTCCGGGCCCGCACACAGCAGCTCGCAGAAGCGGCGCGGCTCCTGTCCGGCGACTTCGCGTTCAAGACCGTCTACGCCACGCAGGACGCGGGCACGATCCTGTCGGCGCTGCAGAACCATCAGGCTCGGATCGGCGCCGACGTCATGATGCTGGTCTCGCTCGACAACATCGTCGTCGCCGACACGCTGCACCCGAACGTCAGGCCCACGCCGTTCCCGTTCCAAAACCTCATCCGGGTCGCGGAGGATTCCGGCGAAGCCTCGTCGATCGTGTTCATCGACCGGCGGCCCTATCAGATCGTGATCATCCCGCTGCTGGCGCCGGTACCCGTGGCCTGGATCGGCATGGGGTTCATCGTCGACGACAAGCTGGCCGAGGAACTGAAGCGCCTCACGCGCGTGCACGTCTCGTTCGTCACTCGGGAGGCCGGCGGCGAGTGGTCGACCCCAGCTTCGACGCTGCCGCCGGTGCTGCGTCCGGCGCTGCTCCGGGCGCTGCCGCAGCGGCTCGACTCGAGCGACCGCACGTTCCCGCTGGTCCTCGGCGGCGACGAGTACATCTCGCACGCGACGACGTTCGGGCGCGAGGAGGACTTCGGCATCTCGGCGGTCCTCCAGAAGTCGGTCGGGGAGGCGTTCGCGCCCCTCTACCAGCTGCGCTCGAAGCTCATCGTTCTTTTCGCGGGGAGCTTGCTCCTGTCCGTGGTCGCCGGCATCGCCATCGCACGGACCGTCTCCCGCCCCGTCGAGACCCTCGTCAGGGGCGTGCGCGAGATCGAGAAAGGCGACTACCGGCATCGCGTGGTCCTGAACCGGCAGGACGAGCTGGGGGAGCTGGCGGCCGCCATCAACCAGATGACGGTCGAGCTGGCCGAGCGTGAGGAGCGTATCCGGCGTCAGGCGCATGAAGAAAGTCTGGCGCAAGCGTCGATCCGTCTCCTGGAGGAAGAATCGGAAGCGCTCAAGGAGGCCAAGCTCAAGGCCGAGGAAGCCAGCCAGGCGAAGAGCCGGTTCCTCGCCAACATGAGCCACGAGCTGCGCACGCCGCTCAACTCCATCATCGGGTTCTCACGAGTGCTGCAGAAGGGCAGCGGCGGCGGCCTAACCGCGAAGCAGGAAGACTTCGTCGCCCAGATCCTTGCGGGCGGCCGCCACCTCCTTCTCCTCATCAACGACATCCTCGACCTCTCCAAGGTGGAGGCGGGCCGGATGACGCTCGAGCCCACCCGCTTCGACGTCACCGCGGTGTTGCGCGAAGTCGTGGCGAGCGTGGGTACGCTGGCACGGGGGAAAGGTCTCTGGCTGACGCTCGAGGTCCAGCCGGGCCTACCGCCGGTGATGGCCGACCGGGCCAAGCTGAAGCAGATCATGTACAACCTTCTCAGCAACGCCATCAAGTTCACGCATGAGGGTGGACAGGTACGAGTGGTGGCGGCGCTGGAGCGGGCGGCGGGCGGCCCGCGGCTTCTTCGCGTCTCGGTCGTCGACACCGGGATTGGCATCAAGATCGAGGATCAGGAGCGAGTGTTCCTTTCGTTCGAGCAGCTCGACTCGCCCTACACCAAGTTGCAGCAGGGGACGGGACTCGGCCTCGCGCTCACCCGGCGACTGGTGGAGTTGCACGGTGGCCACATCTGGGTCCAGAGCGAGGGCGTGGCCTGGAAGGGCAGCGCGTTCGTCTTCGTCATTCCCGTCGACCAGGTGGACGAGGCTCACGCTCCGGGTTCTTGACTCGTGCGAACCCCGGAGTTGCGGGCGGCGACGCTTCAGCGCAGCGGCGCGTGGTGCTGGAGGATGAACCCGGCGATCGAGTGGCGGGACGGCCGGTTCGGCAGCTCGTTTCGCGGGAACCACCGCGCGTCTTCCAGCTCGTCCTTGTCGATCGTCACGTCCCCGCCGGCGTAGGTCGCGACGAAGCCGACCATCAACTGGCTCGGGAAGGGCCAGTTCTGACTGCCGACGTACTGGATGTCCTTCACGTCCACGCCGACCTCTTCCTTCACCTCGCGCTCGACGGCGCCCTCGAGACATTCACCGTTGTCGACGAAGCCGGCGATGAGCGCGTAGCGGCCGGGCGCCCAGATCGACTTGCGCGCCAGCAGGCACCGATCGCCGTCGACCACGAGCGTGATGACGGCCGGATGCAGGTGAGGATAATGCTCGTACGCGCACTGGCCACACTTCTTGCCCCATTCGCCTTCGATGCGGGTCGTCGGTCCGCCGCAGCGGGGACAATAGCCGCTGCTGTTCTGCCAGTGCAGCGCCTGCATCGCCATGCCGCCGAGCGAGAGCAGGTCGTCGGCGAGGCGCGTGCCGCGCATGGGCACCAGCGTCTCGGAGTGATAGCTGTCGGGCATCACGGCCTCGCGACGAAGGCCAGCGACCCAGCAGGGTTCACCGTGCAGCGTGCCGAGCCAGAGCGCCTCGTCGAGCTTGCCGTCGAAGTCTGCCGGACATTCGCCGGTGGGTAGCCGGAACTTCCCGCCGTCGCGACAGACCACGAGATTCTGATCCTGGACGATGAGCCAGTGCCCCCGGCGGTCCGGCGGCTTCTCCGCCTGCTTGGCCGGTATGAACGCGCCACGGAGACAGTCGCGATTGAACGGCAGGTACACTGACAGTGGCGTCGAGCCCATCGGCCCCATCATAACGTATCGACGACGAGGAGATGAATGTTGCCGCCTGATCCGCGGCGCGCGGCGCCCGTCGCGATTGAAGTCGCGACTGTCCAGGACGTGCCCGATATCGTGGCGCTCCTGGAGCGCGTTTTCACGGAGTACCGCCTGGTGTTCGTGCCGACCGAGGAAGTGCCCGACGTCCTCGACTTCGACCGTCATTACACGCCGCCGCACGGCGCGTTCTGGATGGTGCGCGACGACGATCGACTGATCGCGTCGGTCGGTGTCGAACGGCTCGATGCGAGCAGCGCGGAGCTCCACCGGCTCTACGTGGACGTCGCCGCGCGCGGGCGCGGGCTCGGTGAGGCGCTGGTCGCAACCGTGCGCGACTGGTGCGGTCGCCATGACATCGCGCGGCTGATCCTGTGGTCCGACACGCGCTTCAGCCACGCGCATGCGCTCTACGAACGGCTGGGCTTCGAACGGACGGGTGAGCGCACGACGCCCGACGTGAACCAGAGCCGCGAGTACCGCTACGAGCGGTCTGTCTGACCTGAGCCGAGTCGGAAGGCTTCCGCCAGCAGCTCGTAGGATCGAAACCGCGCCTTCGGGTCGTGCGTGATCGTCACGACGACCAGCTCGTCCACGCCGTGCTCGGCGGCGAACGCCAGGAGCCGACCGCGAACCTGCTCGGGCGCCCCGGCGATCCGGCGGCGTTGCGCGTGCTCGACGATTGCCAGGTCACGCGGAGTGTACGGATACGTTTCCGCTTCCTCCACGGACGGGTAGGGGCCGCCGCGGCCCGTATAGAGGCGGACGATGAAGAGCTCGCGGCTTTTCGCCAATCGCAGCGCTTCCGCCTCGGTGTCGGCACAGACCACGAAGACGGCCGCGCTCGCGCGCGGCGCCGCCAGCAGCCCCGATGGCCGGAAGTTGTCGCGATAGGCACGGAGGGCCTGGACGCTGCCGTCACTCGCGATGAAGTGCGCGAACGAGAACGCGGTGCCGAAGTGCGCGGCGATCATCGCGCTCTCGTCGCTCGAGCCGAGGAGCCAGATCTCCGGCATACCGGGTCCACGCGGCATCGCCTTGACGCCGGCGAACGGATGGTCCTCCGGCACCGTGTTGTCGAGCCACGAGATGAGATCCGCCACCTGCCGCGGATAGTGCTCCGGACCGATGAGGCCACGGCCGTAGGCGAGCGCTCGCGCGGTGAGCTGATCACTTCCGGGGGCACGGCCGAGCCCGAGGTCGATGCGGCCCGGGAACAACGTCTCCAGCGTGCGGAACTGCTCGGCGACCTTCAGCGGGCTGTAGTGGCTCAGCATGATGCCGCCGGCACCGACACGCAGCTTCGACGTGCGCGCAGCCACCTGGCCGATGAGGACCTCGGGACTCGCGCCGGCCAGCCCGCCGGTCGAATGATGTTCGGCCAGCCAGTAGCGGTGATAGCCGAGGCGATCGGCCAGCTCCGCGAGCTCCAGCGTCTCCCGGATGGCATCAGCGGCGGTGCTCCCGCTCCGCACCGGCGACTGGTCGAGCACGCTCAATCTCAACATCGCTTCGCATCTTATGGTATCCAGCAGGTACGGGGCCACGGCAAAGGACGGGAGCCACGCGAAAGGCCGGAGCCTCGCAAAAGGACGGAGCCGGGCGAAGGTACGGAGCCGCGCGAAGGTACGGAGCCCCGCGCATCTGGATACAGCCCACCTTCGGCTGTTGCCGGCTCGGGGCCCCCGTTACAAAAGATCCCCGCTACAAAGGAGAGGGCGGATGGTTGACGACAAGCTGCGGTTCGGGATCTTCCTGGCGCCGTTTCACCCGGTGGCCGAGAATCCCACCGCCGCGATCGAGCGCGACTTCGAGCTGGTGCAGCACCTCGACCGGCTCGGCTACGACGAAGCGTGGATCGGCGAGCACCACTCGGCCGGCTACGAGATCATCCCGTCGCCGGAGCTGTTCATCGCCGCGGCGGCCGAGCGCACGCGCCACATCCGTCTCGGCACCGGGGTCAACTCCTTGCCGTATCACCAGCCGCTGATCCTCGCGGACCGCATCCAGCAGCTCGATCACCAGACCCGCGGGCGCGCGATGTTCGGCGTCGGGCCGGGCGCGTTGCCCTCCGATGCGGTCATTCTCGGAATCGATCCGCTCCAGCAGCGCGACATGATGGACGAAGCGCTCTCCGTGATCGTTCCGCTGCTCCGCGGTGAATCGGTGACGCACAAGTCCGACTGGTTCACGATCGTCGACGGGCGCCTTCAGCTTCCGCCGTATACCCGGCCGCACATCGAAATGGCCGTCGCCGGTTCGATCTCACCCGCGGGGCCGCGGGCGGCCGGCAAGTACGGTATCGGTCTTCTCTCCATCGGCTCCACGAGTCCGATGGGCTACATGGCGCTCCCCACGACGTGGCAGATCGTGGAGGACGAGGCGAAGCTGCATGGCAAGACCGTCTCGCGCCGCAACTGGCGCATCGTCGTGCCGATGCACGTCGCCGAGACGCGCGAGAAGGCGCTCGAGAACGTCCGCTTCGGTCTGAGGGACTGGCTCTACTACTTCACGGAAGTGATCGCGCTGCCGTTTCCGATCCCGGGAGCGAACCTCGACGAGCGGGTCGAGCACTATCTCCAGTCCGGGCACGCGGTGATCGGGGATCCCGACGACGCGATCGCTCGCATCGAGGGCTTGCAACAACAGTCCGGCGGCTTCGGCGGCCTCATGCAGCTCGCGCACAACTGGGCGGACTTCCCCGAGACGGTGCGGAGCTTCGAGCTGATCACACGCTACGTGATGCCGCGCTTCCAGCGCCTCAACGACGCGCGTCAGGCGAGCCTCGACTGGACGGCGGCGAACCGCGATCCGCTGATCAACGCCGCGAAAGACGCGAAGGTGCTGGCGACGCAGCAGTACGCAGAGGAGCGGAAGGCGCGGACGCCCTGAGGGAGGGATGGACGGGGTGGGGGCAGGCCCGATGGCTCGAACTACTCACTCGCCCCTGGGCCTGCCCCCACCCCGCCCATCCCTCCCTCACGGCGTCCGCGCGCGCCCAGCATGGCTAAGAGGTTCAGCGGGCGCTATTAGTTAGTCGAGCAGTCGATCGGGATGCCGAGAGCTTTCCCACGCAGCAGGCCGTTGCCGGATCTCCAGATCACGACAAACGTCGCTCGGTGGATCACGTTGCGGACACCGCTGAAAGAATCATCGCGGGAAAGAATCATCGCGCGGAAGGCCTGAGCGCCGAGGTGTGGGGCAGGCCCAGGGGCGAGTTCGGTTTTCGAGCCATCGGGTCTGCCCCACACCTCGGCGCTCAGGCCTTCCGCCCTCAGAACTCCAGACGCGCGCCCAGTTCGACGACGCGGTTCGGCGGGATGTTGAAGAAATCGGTGATCGAGCCGGCGTTGCGCGCCATGAAGCTGAACAGCCGCTTGCGCCATCGCATCATCGGCGACGGACCGGTGGGAAGCAGCCGCGACCGTCCCAGGTAGTACGTCGTTTGCTCGGGATCGCCGACGCCGCGCTCGCAGCACACGGCCACGACGTGCTGGACGTCGGGCCGCTCCATGAAGCCGTAGTGAGCCCGGACGCGGTGAAATCCCTCGCGGAGCGTCTCGCTCTCGATCCGCGTGTTCTCCGCTACCTCGGGAACCTCGTCGGTGACGATCGACAGCAGCAGCACGTTCTGGTGGAGCACCTTGTTGTGGCGCAAGTGATGCTGGAGCACCAGCGGAGCGCCCTGGACGTTAGGTGTCAGGAACACGGCCGTGCCCGGCACGCGCGGCGGCCGGGACTGTGCGACCTGATCGATGAAGCGGTCGATCGGGATTGCCTGGTTCGCCAGCAGGTTGGTGAAGAGCTCGTTGCCACGGTTCCACGTCGTCATGAGCAAGTAGACGCCACTCGCGATCACGAGCGGCACCCAGCCTCCGTGCTCCACCTTGACGAGGTTCGCGCCCAGGAACGCGAGGTCGATCACGAGAAACCCGCCAGCGACTGCCCCAGCCTGCCACCGTGACCACGCCCAGCGGCGCCGCGCGATGGCGTAGAAGAGCAGCGTGGTGATGGCCATGGTGCCCGTGACCGCGATGCCGTACGCCGCGCCGAGCGCGCTGGACGATTCGAAGCCGAGCACGAGCAGGAGACAGCCGACCATCAGGGCCCAGTTCACTTCCGGAACGTAGATCTGCCCGGCCTCCGAGCGCGACGTGTGGACGATCGTCACGCGCGGGCTGTAGCGGAGCTGCACGCATTGCTGCGTGAGCGAAAACGCGCCGGAGATGAGCGCCTGCGACGCCACGATCGTGGCCAGCGTCGAGATGATGACCAGCGGATAGAGCAGCGCCGGCGGGGCCAGGAGATAGAACGGGTTCTGCACGGCCTCGGGCGCGCTCAGCAGCAACGCAGCCTGACCGAAATAGTTCAGCAGGAGCGCCGGCAGCACGAACCCGAACCACACGAGACGGATGGGCTTCCGTCCGAAATGTCCCATGTCCGCGTAGAGCGCCTCCGCTCCGGTCACGGCCAGCACGACAGCGCCGAGAACGAGAAACCCCGCGGTGCCGTGCTCGAACAGGAAGCGAAGGCCGTGCCACGGATTGAACGCCGCCAGGATGATCGGGCTACGAACGATCTCGACCCCGCCGAGCACGCCGATCGTCGTGAACCACACGATCATGATGGGACCGAAGACGCCGCCCACGCGAGCCGTCCCCCGGCTCTGGAAAAAGAAGAGCAGGAAGAGGATGACGACGGTGGCGGGAACCACGTACGGCTTGAACGCGGGCGCCGCGACTTCCAGTCCCTCGGCGGCGCTCAGGACGGAAATGGCCGGCGTGATGACGCCGTCACCGTAGAGCAACGCGGCGCCGAACAGACCGAGTGCCACCAGCACGCCGCCGCGTCCCTGTTGGCGGCGCCGGCGTGTGAGCAGCATCAGCGCGAGGAGCGCGAGGATGCCGCCTTCGCCATCGTTGTCGAGCTTCATGATGACGAGCAGGTACTTGACGCTGACGACGAGGATCAGCGACCAGACGATGAGTGAGAGCACGCCGAAGACGGTGTCGGGACGCACGGCCAGGCCGTGCTCGGGATTGAAGCACTCTCGCAGCGCGTAGAGCGGACTCGTCCCGATGTCGCCATAGACGATGCCCAGCGCGGTCAGCGACAGCGTGGCCAGCCGCCATCCGGTCGGACTGGCCTCCGCGGCGCGCGGGCGCACACGCGCGGTGCGCCGGCCCGTCGCCACCGCGTGACCGTTCGGAACGGAAGTCGCCACGGCTTCACAGCATACGCAAACGTGCGGCCGCGGCGGGATTATCCTAGGGGCATGACCACCGACGAGCTGGCATCCTTCATCGACCGCCGGCAGCGTTTCGCGGAAGGCCTCGGCGAGAGCCTGGCGATCATTCCCGCGTCTCAGGAAATGCCCCGGAACAGCGACGTCCATCATCCGTTCCGCCAGGACTCCGACTTCTTCTTCCTGACGGGCTTCGACGAGCCGGACGCCGTCGCCGTCTTCAATCCCGCGCACGCCAAGGAGCGGTTCGTGCTGTTCGTGCGGCCGCGGGACCGGGAGATGGAGATCTGGAATGGCCGCCGCGCCGGCGTCGAGGACGCCATCGCCACCTACGGGGCCGACGCCGCGTATCCGGTGGACCAGCTCGAGCAGAAGCTGCGCGAATACGCGCTCGACCGATCGTCGCTCGTGTATCGGCTCGGCAACGCGGCCTTCGACGGCAGGGTCATCCGACTCGTCGAGCAGGCGCGTCACTGGCGCACGCGCGGCTTCGAGACGCCGGTGCGCCTCGACGATCCCGGCCCGATCCTGCACGAGCTGCGGCTGCGCCGATCGCCGGCCGAGCTGGCGCGCCATCGTCGCGCGTGCGAGATCAGCCGCGACGGCCACATCGAGGCGATGCGCTACGCGCGCCCGGGCCTCCACGAGTACCAGGTCCAGGCCGCGATGGAGTTCGTGTTCCGCGTCGGCGGCTCGCCGCGTAACGGCTATCCGTCGATCGTCGCGTCGGGTCCCAACGCCTGCATCCTCCACTACAGCGAGAACACGAGACTCATGCAGGACGGCGATCTGCTGCTGATCGACGCCGCGTGCGAGTACGGGTACCACTCGTCCGACATCACCCGCACGTTCCCGGTGAACGGGCAGTTCACGCCCGCGCAGCGCACGATCTACGAGCTGGTTCTCCGGTCCCAGCTCGCGGCGCTCTCGATCGTGCGGCCGGGAACGCCCTACGAAGCGATCCACGAGACGGCCAAGCGCGTGCTCACGGAAGGGTTGGTCGAGCTCGGGATCCTTCCGCGCAGCGTGAACGAATCGCTCGCAATGCACCACTATCGTGAGTTCTACATGCACGGCACCGGGCACTGGCTCGGCATGGACGTCCACGACGTCGGCGCGTACAAGATCCGCGGCGCCTCGCGGCCTCTCGAGCCCGGCATGGTGTTCACCATCGAGCCGGGGCTCTACTTCGATCCCGAGCGGGAATCGGCGACGTACTACCTGCGCGAGTATCGCGAGGAGGACGTGTTCGAGCGTCGCTACCGCCTCGGGCTCGCCGCGGCCAAGAAGATCGAGGACGAGGAAAAGGCCAAGGCGCAGAAGATCACGCACCCGATCCCGGAGCAGTATCGCGGGATCGGCGTGCGCATCGAAGACGACATTCTCGTGACCGCCGACGGCTGCGAGATTCTCACGGCCGGGACGCCGAAGACTGTCGAGGAGATCGAGCAAGCTTGCGCCGAAACGCCGCGCTTGCCGCGGTGACGCGGGCGGGTGCGATCAGGGGTCGATGGCTCGAAAATCTCACTCGCCCCTGACCCCTGATCGCACCCACCCGCATCACCGCGACGTCGCAACAATCGCCAGACACCTACTCGCTCTCTGACGCCACAATGCGCTCGGTGCCGGTCGCCGGCACGGCGGTTGCCCTACCCGGAGGTATGGGCGGCCGCTATTTGCCGCTCCGGGACTATGCCTTCAGCCGATTCGAGTTTCTGTCCGGCGTGGAGCGCCGGACGTCACAGCGTGGCCACGCTATACTTTGGCGCGTGGATGATATCGAGGCACTATGTCAGCGACTCGAAGCGCGTGAAGACGTGCGACTGGCCTACCTCTTCGGATCCGAGGCGAAGGCCCAAGCGCGCGCATCGAGCGATATCGACGTTGCCGTCGTGTTTGCTGCGATTCCTCTCCCCCGTGACGTCGACCGTCTTGTGGCCGACCTCCAGACAGTGGCGAAACGGCGCGTGGACCTCGTCATCCTCAACACAGCACCTCCACTCCTCGGCCATGAGGTTCTCAAGGGCGGGCGACTGATCGTGTGCCGCGACGAAGACGAGCGCGTGCGCTTCGAGACGCGCATCATTGCCCGCTACCTCGATACGGTGCATCTTCGCAGGGTGCAACAGTCCTATCTCCACGAACGCGCCGAGGCTTTGCGTGCCCGTCCGGGCTGAGCTCGTTCGCCGGAAGCTGTTTGATATCACTGAAGCGCTGAGCCGATTGCGGTCGTGGCTGCCGATCACAGTCGAGCGCCTCGAGCAGGACCACATGCTTCGGTGGGCCGTGGAACATGGATTGCACATCGCCGCAGAAGCGCTCTTCGACACCGGCAACCATATCCTGGCGGGCCAGTTCCAGGAAGCATCTGACGAATACCGCGATATTCCGACGCGACTCGCGTCGCGAGGGGTCATCTCCGTTGCCACCGCAGTACGGCTCGAAAGTCTTGCCGGTTTCCGGAATGTCCTCGTGCATGACTACGCAACCGTCGACACTCGCCGGGTCCACGCAGGCCTCGGACGTCTCGATGACTTCGACGCCTCCGTCGCCGATGTCGAATCGTGGGTCTCGCGGACACTCTGATCGGACCTCAGAGACTGCTGGTCACGCTTCCCTGTCGGCGCGAGCGTGCGCGGATTCATCATCGGGACCGCAGCGGATCGCGGCGATGCGATACGGCGTTGCTATACTCGGTCGCTGTCTTGATGTCCCGTCTGCCGGCGCGCGGCTCTGGGACGAGGTGCGTGGCCGCGGTCGAGAGCACCAGGCGGACGATTGCCGGATTCGCACGAATTTCTTGTACGTCACGAGCTGAGGGTCAGTGTGAATTCCGAGAGGCGGCAGTCTGGTCCGCTGCGCCGCGAGATCCCGCTCACCGTCGTCGCGCTTGCGGTCACGTGCGTGGCCGCTGTGTTCGGGCTCAGCGACGTCCTCGCTATCCTCGTCGAACGCGCCGGCGCGCGTCAGTGGGCATCGACGGTCGCGCAGGGAACCTTCCTTGTCATCGTCACGTACCTCATCTACGGCGCGTGCGTGTACCACGTCGCGCGGCTGGGGCACCTGCGACGCCTGATCGCTCACGTGCCGGTCGCCGTCGACGATCTGCGACGCGTATACCGCGAGCCTGACGCGCCGCTGCTCACGGTCCTCGTCCCGTCCTGCATGGAGGACGAGCGCGTCATCCGGCGGACCGTGCTGTGCGCGGCGCTGCAGGAATATCCGCGTCGCCGCGTCGTGCTGCTCATCGACGATGCGCCGTCGCCGGCGAACGCGCGCGACGCGGCATCTCTCGATGCCGCGCGGCGCCTGCCACGATTCGTCGAATCGATCCTCGAGGACCCGAAGAAGCGCGCTGACGGGAGCCTGTCGGCGTTTCTCGACAGGTCCGTCCACGGGCGCGAGCCCGTCGCGGCGGAATACGCGCGGCTCGCCGAATGCTGCGTCCAGATCGCCTCGTGGTTCGACGAGCAAGCGGATGCGTACGAGATCGTCGACCACGCCGACGCGCTGTTCGTGGAGACAACGCTGCGGCGCGCCGCGCGCGAGTATCGCCAGGAGGCGGCCAGTCTCGCCGCATTCCGGCCCAACGCGAGCAGGCGCAGGCGCCGCGACGTCCGGCGCATCGAGGTTGCGTATCGCCGCCTGGTCGCGCGATTCGACGTCGAGGTCGTCTCGTTCGAGCGCAAGCGTTACGAGAACGTCTCGCACGAGCCGAACAAGGCGACGAACCTCAACAGCTACATCGGCTTGCTGGGCCACAGCGTCCGTGAGGTGGAGAAGGACGGCGCGCTCTTCCTCGAGCCGACCGAGCGCCAGTCCGCCGATCTCACGGTGCCGGAGAGTGAATTTCTCCTCGTCGTGGACGCCGACAGCATCTTGACGCCGGACTATGCCTTGCGTCTCGTTCACCTCATGCGATCGCCGGGCAACGAACGCGTCGCGGTCGCGCAGACGCCCTACAGCGCCTTCCCCGGTGCGCCTGGTACACCGGAGCGGATCGCGGGTGCGACCACCGACATTCAATATCTCGTCCACCAGGGCTTCACGCAGTATGGCGGCACGTACTGGGTGGGCGCCAACGCGGTGATCAGGACGTCCGCGCTCCGTGACATCGCCACGACGAGGGTCGAGCGGGGGTTCGAGATCCGGACGTTCATCCATGACCGCACCGTCATCGAGGACACCGAGTCGACCGTCGACCTCCTGTCCCGCGGCTGGCGGCTGCACAACTATCCCGATCGGCTGGCCTACAGCGAAACGCCTCCGGATTTCGGATCGCTTCTGATCCAGCGGCGACGGTGGGCGAATGGCGGGCTCCTCATGCACCGCCACAGAGGCCACGGCCGCGCCCGGAAGGCACGAGCGTGACAACCGTCCTGGCGGCGCGCAGGTTGTCATCGCCGCTCCCGGGTCCCTCACGTACGCGGACGGGATGCTCGCCCCGATACCAGATCCCCGACATTGCCGACCCGCGGTTCCGGTTTCGTGGCCACGAGGCCGTTGAACGGGACACGCTGAGCGCCTGGACCCCGGCGCCATAGCAAGTATGCCGCGCGCGCTCGACCGTTCGTTCGAGGCTCGCTTCTTTCTCGGCGGCACGCCCGTTGCTCTCTTTACCGGCATGGGCGGTCGTTACGTGCCGATCCGGGACTATGCCGTGATCGGTGACGGCAGAACCGCCGCGCTCGTCGCGCGCGACGGCTCGGTCGACTGGCTCTGTCTTCCGAATCTCGATTCCCCGAGTGTCTTTGGCGCCATCCTCGACGCCGACAATGGCGGCT
This sequence comes from Methylomirabilia bacterium, assembly GCA_041490825.1. GTDB lineage: Bacteria > Methylomirabilota > Methylomirabilia > Rokubacteriales > CSP1-6 > JBGPTW01. The sequence goes on from JBGPTW010000035.1 coordinate 32,636, forward strand.
GCTTCGAGCTGGCGCCCGAAGGCGCGTTCGACGTCCAGCGTCGTTATCTCCCCGGCACCAACGTGCTCGAGACCACGTTCTCCACCGCTCACGGTGTCGTCCGCATCACCGACGCCATGACGATTCCTGGAGAAGGTCTCTCGCCGTTCCGCGAGCTGGTGCGACGGGTGGAAGGACTCTCGGGCCGCGTGCCGATGCGCTGGCGTGTCGAGCCGCGATTCGGCTACGGCACGCAGACGCCGCGGTTGGAGCGCCGACGCAACCTCTGTGTAGCCATGACGCGTGGTGACGCCATCTCCGTGTGCGCCTGGGGCGCCGGCAAGACAGCGATGGACGACCGGTCGTTCGGCGGACGCTTCGAGATTCGCGACGGCGCACGCGCGATGCTCGCGCTCGTGTCCGCGCACGGCGAGCCGCTCGTCTGTTCTCCGCGGGATCAAGTCGAGCGCCGCCTCGACGGGACCGCCGAGTTCTGGCGTCGCTGGTCGGGCGCGTTGCGCTACGACGGTCCGTGGAAGGACGAGGTGGTACGCAGCGCGCTCGCGTTGAAGCTCCTGGTGTTCTCGCCCTCGGGCGCAATCGCGGCAGCGCCCACGACGTCGCTACCCGAGTCACTCGGTGGCGAGCGCAACTGGGACTATCGGTTCTGCTGGATCCGCGACTCGTCGTTCACGCTCGAGGCGTTGCTGCAGCTCGGGTGCCACGCCGAGGTGGACTCGTTCTTCTGGTGGTTCATGCACGCCACACAGCTCACCCATCCCAGGCTCCAGCCCTTCTACCGCCTCGACGGCGGCGCGCACGCGCCCGAGCGGGAGCTGCGGTTGAGCGGTTATCGCGGCTCGCGTCCGGTGCGCGTCGGCAACGGCGCCGCGGAGCAGCTCCAGCTCGATACGTTCGGGGATCTTTTCGACACCGTGCTCGGCTACGTCAATACCGGCAGGGTCATCGACCGGGACACCGGCCGAGAGCTGGCCGACGTTGCGAACTTCGTCTGCAAGATGTGGCGCGAACCGGATTGCGGCATCTGGGAAGTGCGGATGGAGCCGAAGCACTTCACGCACTCCAAGGTCATGTGCTGGGTCGCGCTCGATCGGGCCACCAGGCTCGCGGCCAAGGGTCACATTCCGGCGAAGCACGCGCGTCACTGGCTCGACGAGGCCAGGCGCATCCGCGAATTCGTGGAGCTCAACTGCTGGTCCGAGGCGCGTCACACGTACACGCGCTTCGCCGGCACGGAGGCGCTCGACGCGAGCCTGCTGATGATGCCGGTGATGCGCTATCACGAGCCGACGGATCCGCGCATCATCGGAACGATCGACGCCGTGAAGCGCGAGCTCGGCCGCGGGCCGCTCCTCTATCGCTACACCGGCGAGGATGGACTCCGCGGCGGCGAGGGTGTCTTCATGTGCTGCTCGTTCTGGCTGGTGGAAGCGCTCGCGCTGGCCGGGCGACGCAACGAGGCGACGAAGACCATGGAGGCGCTCCTGCCGCTGGCCAACGACGTCGGCCTCTATGCCGAGGAGATCGATCCCGGCAGTCATGAGTTTCTCGGCAACTTCCCGCAGGGCCTCGTGCACCTCGCGCTCGTCAGCGCCGCCGCAGCCTGGAAGGATCGACCGGCAGTGATCGAGGATCGAGCGGCATGAGCCTGTGGGGCGCGGTCGTCGGCGGGTTCGCCGGAACCCTGGTCCTCACCACCGCGCTCAGCGGCGCCAGCGCGATGGGCTTCACGCGGATGGACATTCCATTCCTCTTGGGGACCGCGTTCACTGCCAACCGCACGCGCGCCAAGGTCGTCGGCTACGGCCTGCATTTCGTCTTCGGGCTGGTGTTCGCGCTCGGCTACTACGGGATCTTCGCGGTGATCGGACACGCCGGATGGCTGGCCGGCGCGATGTTCGGATTCGCGCACGGCTTGTTCGCGGGCACGGCACTCGTGAACGTGCTGCTGCCGGCGGTGCACCCGCTGATGGGAAGCGACTTCACCGCGGCGGACTCCGCGCCTTTCCTCGAATCACCGGGCTTCATGATGCTGAATTACGGTCGCACGACGCCGATCGTGACGCTGCTCGCGCACATGGCGTACGGCGCGATCGTGGGCGGCTTCATCGCGCTGGCGCGCTAGGCGCGCGTGGGGTGTCGCGGCCGAGACGCACCCCGGCTGGGCCGGGGGGCGGCGAGCGCCGGGGGGTGTGGGGGCCATTTCGTGGCCCCCACGTTAATTAAGACCCGAGCAGTCCGATGTCGAGCTGGCGTCCCGCCGCCGGCGGCACCGTCGGCTCCGTCGCCACGTGCGGCTCCAGCCCGAGCTTCTTCAGCTCCGGCATCACCTCCGCGGCGAAGAGCCGCATGTTGCGCTCGGCCTCGTCGTACGGCATGCCGGCATAGCTGAACACGCCGACGAAGTGCTCGTTGCCGACGCGGCGGCGGACGTCGAGAATCTTTTCGTAGCACTGCTCGGGCGTCCCCGAGACTTGGAGGTCGACGAAGAAGTCGATGACGCTGTCGCTGCCGTACGTCTGGAGCTTTTCCGCGAACTTCCCGTAATACTCGTAGCCTTTCGTCTTCGCCAGATGATCGCTGGCGAAGTTGTAATGGTCGAGCACTGACCGGAAGTACCCGCCGATGTAGCGGCGCGCCATCTCGCGCGCGCGATCGGGACGCGAGTCGCAAAACGTCCAGCCCGCGCAGATTGGCGCTGGCGCCTCGGCCCCGTTCACCTCGCGATAGGTCGTGCGGTAGTCGTCGAGCTCCTTCGCGACTTCCTTCCAGGGCTTCTGGGGAATGATCAGCATGCCGACACCGAGCTTGGCCATGATGGGTGCGGACTCGGGCGACACGGCGGCGGCGTACGTCCGTCCACGAAACGATTTCAATGGCGCCGGCCGGATATCCGCGCGCGGCTGCTTCACGAAGGCTCCATCGTATTCGCACCAGCCGCGCTCGAGTCCTTGCAGCAGCATCTCGGCGGATTCGACGAAGCGCTGGCGCGAGTCTTCCATGCGCTGCCGGAAGCCGTCGAACTCGACCTTGCCGGCACCGCGCCCGAGGCCCAGGATCACCCGGCCGTTGGAGATGTTGTCGAGCATCGACACTTCCTCGGCGACGCGCATCGGGTCATGCCAGGGAAGAACGACGACCATGGAACCGAGCTGCATGCGCTCGGTGCGACCTGCCATGTACGTGAGGAACTGCAGCACGTCGGGGCACATCGTGTAGTCCGTGAAGTGGTGCTCGACGCCCCAGATCGACTCGAAGCCAAGTGGCTCGGCCAGGTCGGCGAGCCGGAGCTCGTTGCGATAGACCTCGTGATCGGTGCGGACGCGGTGTGGGTTCTGGAAGACCGTCGCCATCCCGACGTGCATGTGGCTTCTCCCTCGCGGGCGCGGTGGGCGCCCGTGCCCATCTTCGCGCGCCGGCAGTGCGCGAGCAAGCGTGCTCCGCAGGCGCTCAGGCGGGACTGACTCGCTCCCGCACAATCGGGTACACTCCCCCCCACAGTCTCATCAGACAAACGCCGTCCTCCGAGAGGTGAGCCATGAGAGAAGCCGTCGTCGTCGCCAGCTCGCGCACCCCGCTTGCCAAGTCGCACCGCGGCTCGTTCAACATGACGCTGCCGTCCGATCTCGCCGCTCACTGCATCAAGGACGCGCTCGGCAAGGTGCCGCAGCTCGATCCGAAGGAGGTCGAGGACGTCATCCTCGGCTGCGGGCAGCCGCACGGCTCGCAAGGCCACAACATCGCGCGCGTCGCGGCGATGCGCGCCGGACTTCCGGTGTCCGTCGGAGGTCTCACGATCAACCGCTTCTGCTCGTCCGGGCTCAACGCCATCGCCGTCGCGGCGAACCACATCATCAATGACGGCGTGGACGTGATGTTCGGCGGCGGCGTCGAGTCGATCACGATGATGCAGCGGGACTCGAGCCCGAACCCGTGGGTGAAGGAGCATCTGCCCGGCATCTACATGGTCATGGGCGACACGGCCGAAGTGGTGGCCAAGCACTACAAGATCAGTCGTGAGGCCCAGGACCAGTACGCGCTGCTCTCGCAGCAGCGCACGGCGCGCGCGCAGCAGGAGGGCTTCTTCAAGGAAGAGCTGGCGTCGATGCACGTGACGCGTGCCGTGCTCGACAGGAAGACCGGTGAGAAGGTCGGCGAGGAGCCGTACGACGTCGAGAAGGACGAGTGCAATCGCGCGGACACCACGCTCGAAGGCCTGTTGAAGCTACCGCCGCACTTCGACAAGGACAGCGGACAGGGGACGGTGACCGCGGGCAATTCGTCACAGCTGTCCGACGGGGCGTCCGCGACGCTCATGATGTCGATGGACCGCGCCAAGGCGCTCGGCATCAAGCCCAAGCTGATCTTCCGCGGCTTCGCGGTGTCCGGCTGCGAGCCCGACGAGATGGGCATCGGTCCCGTCTACGCGGTGCCGAAGCTGCTGAAGCGGCACGGTCTCGCGATCAAGGACATCGGCGTGTGGGAGCTGAACGAGGCCTTCGCGTCACAGGTCGTCTACTGCAGCGACAAGCTGGGACTCGATCCCGACAAGCTGAATCCGAACGGCGGGTCGATCTCGATCGGTCATCCGTTCGGCATGACGGGCTCGCGCATGGTCGGCACCATCGCCAACGAGATGCTGCGGCGCAAGGCGCGCTACGGCGTGGTGACGATGTGCATCGGCGGCGGCCAGGGCGCCGCGGGGTTGTTCGAGGCGTGTGGGTGAGGTTAGAGGAAGCGTCACCGGTTCCCCGGGGCGCTCCGAACGTCCCGGGGGGCTTTGCACACGCAACAAGGTCGGTCACGCTGGGCTTTGTTGTGCAAGCGCCGATCCTGCCCCAAAAACAAAGAAGGCGATCCCTGACTCGTACATCTCATGAATCAGCACGACGAGATTTGGCATAGAACCTTCGCCAGAACTTCGTTGATCATCGCCGTGTTGCTCTTGCTCATGAGCGAGTCACCGAATTTTCGCTTGATGATCGAGAACGTCGACTCGACGTTGCTGCGCTTGTGATACCGGTCCAGGAATTCCTCCCGATGGTAGAGGAAATAGCTGAACGCCTTCGCCCATGAGCCGTCTCCGGCCGCGTTGCGGCGTTGCCCGCGCTGACCGGTGTGAACGGTCTTGAAAGGAATGATCGGCGTCGCACCGAGGTTCGCGATCGTCTCGGTGTTCTTGATCCTGCCGTGGGCTTTGTCGGCCGAGACTTCGGCGATGGCGAAGTTCTTGGCCGTCGCGTTGACCAGTGCTGGGAGCTGCTTGGTATCAGCCGCGACCGGCTCGTGGATCTTTGGACTGCCCAAGGCGCTAACGGTTGCCGGCTCCCCGAAGGGAGGCGAAACTATACCACAAACGAAAACCACCCCAAGTCCATTTTGGTGGCGTGTTAGTATGTGCCCGTGATACCCCTAATGACGAATAATCAGGTCAAATAAGACAATAAAGACAGGGACTTACATGGAGGACAGTGAACCGCCATGCATCATGGTGGCTGACGATGGACAGTGGAAGCAAGGAAGCGAGTGAGGCGCGTCGAGAGGGGCCGATCTTGAACGCAAAACGGGATCTCCCCGACTACGCGAATCCGCCAGTCATTGAGGTGGCGCTTTCGATCCAGTTTGAGCGCTTGACAAAGCTTCGGGCGGCTTATCTGGGTTTGCTTTGGCAGGAGTACAGAGCCAACTTTCCGAAGACGGAGGAACATCCGCCGCGCGATCCAGTTGTCGAAAGTTTTGGGGCGTTCACGCTACCCCAGATCAGAGTCGAAGTCCAGACTGTCATGCCGGTCCCTCGGGTGTGGTTCGTGAATCAACCCGGAACACAGTTGATTCAGGTTCAGCAAGACTGTTTCGTTCACAATTGGAGGAAAGTCGGAATATCGACGGAGGTCTATCCGCGTTACGAGAGTATTCGCCGAACGTTCCAAGATGAGCTGGAAACGTTTGAGCGGTTTCTTGAGCGGGAAGAGCTAGGTCGTATTACGCCATTCCAGGCCGAGATCACCTATGTAAATCACATCATTGCCGGAGACGGTTGGCAGGAACTTGGCCAAATCGACCGGATTTTTTCGCCGTGGAGTGGACAACACAGCGACGATTTTCTACCGCGCGCGGAACAGGCCCGTATAGCAGTTGGGTATCTTATGCGTAAGTCAGGCGGGGAACCAGTGGGGCGGCTTCACGTGGATCTTGTGCCGGCTGTAGACGTGAAGACCCAGACTCCGATGGTTGTGTTAACGCTGACGGCGCGCGGCAAGCCAACGGGACCAGGAATGGAAGGGGCGCTAAGATTTTTGGATGTTGGGCGCGAATGGATCGTGCGCGGCTTTGCTTCTATCACAACCACGCTGATGGATGATGTGTGGAGGAGGATCGATGCCAAGTAGCCTGACGACGGACGACGACTACACGGCGACAATGGAGGCAACCGTGCCGTGGCGTCGAACAGCGCAGACGGCACCCGTCGAGAGTCGAATTTCCGCGAAGCGGCGCTCGCGCCACGTCATGCAGCTACCAACCGGCTTCGTCACTGTTGTGGTTCCGGCAGAGGCGGACGAACCCGTTTGGCTATTGCCGGTACTCGAGAAACTCGCTGATGTAGGCTCTTTGCCGGAGAATTGGAACTCGTATGGTGCTAGGTCGATCACCGCGCAAACCGTCGCGGCCGCGCTGAGGCTGCTCAGCCTGATAATGAGTGACGTTATGCCGCTACCGTCCGTGGTCCCTACTAGTCGTGGCGGCATACAGCTCGAATGGCACACGAGGGGCGTCGATCTTGAGATCAACGTGTCACCAAGTGGTGGCTATACTGCTTCGTTCGAGGATCTACGCGGTTCTCAGTGGAGCGGCGATGTAACGTCGGATCTCAGCCCGCTCCGTGCGGTCCTCGTTACGCTCGCAGCTACTTAGCCAATTCGCAATTTTGGCCCATTGACCAGGAACGCTAGCATCCTGGACAGTGCCCACCTCTGGCGGCGCGTGCCTCCGAAGCATATCGTTCGTGACGACAACCTGGGTCGATGCCGACCGTCGACCGCAGCTTTCGAGGACGACGACGATGATAAACCCATGTCGGTCGTTTTGGGCGATGATCTCCTCGTGGCAGGGCGGCAGATCACAGAGGCGCTGGCTGAACACACTGATTTTGCATTAGCTGAAATCACCGCCGGTTTTGCGCGGGCGACCTGCAACCAGGCGGTCTATCGTCGTTCTACAGCAAAAGAGCCCGATCACGCCGAAGTGGAAGGCAATAAGACTGACTCGGTGCGTAAAAAGATGGCGAAAGCGGCGGTATGGGTTATCCGACCACAGCAATGTTGCCTGCACGCTACGTCCGGATTTGACTGCCCTGCATGCGCCAATTCTTAGGTTTCTTCGTCCGCTGCAGACATCGGACTGCGGAAGCTCTATGGGCCACTTTTTGCGCAACCGCCCGACCTTTTGTGCAGGCTAGGCTTTGTGTGCAAAGCCGTCCGGGGGGGTATGGGGGGCCATTTCGGGCCCCACCATCAAGCCATCGCGCCCCCGTCGACCGTGTAGATGCCGCCGTTGATGTAGCTCGCGTCGGCGCTCAGCAGAAACGCGACGAGCGCGGCGACCTCCGCCGGGTCGCCGTAGCGCCGCATCGGGATCGACGCCGTGAAGCGCTCGCGCGCGACCTTCGGATCGCGCGCGCCGAAACCCGTCTCGAACTGGCGTGCCATCGCGGTCTCGATCGGCGCCGGGCACACGGCGTTGACCCGTACGCCACGGCGCACGAACTCCAGCGCCGCCGTCCGCGTCAGGCCGATCACGGCGTGCTTGCTCGCCGTGTACGCGACCAGGTTCGGCGTCCCCCGAAGCCCGGCGATCGATGCCGTGTTGACGATGGCGCCGCTGCCCCGCGCGATCATCGCGGCGCCGACGACCTTCAGCCCGAGCCATACCGCCTTCACGTTGACGGCGATCACGCGGTCGAACATCTCTTCGGGATAGTCGACGATCGGGCTCACGGCACCGAGGATGCCTGCGTTGTTGAAGAATGCGTCGATGCCGCCGAGCTCGCTGGTCACGGTGATGACGTAGCGCTGGACGTCGGCGAGCTTCGTGACGTCGGCCTCGATCGTCAGCACCTTGCCGCCGGCAGCTTCCACCGCAGCGCGGCTTTCGGCGAGCCCCGAGGTCGAGACATCGACCAGCGCGACGCGCGCGCCTTCGGACGCGAGACGCGCCGCCGTCGCCCGGCCGATGCCGCCGCCACCGCCGGTGATGAGCACGACCTTGCCGTCGAAGCGACGCGCCGCCGTCGGCATCGCTGAGCGCTGCATCGCGCTCATCTCTGGGCGCTGCATCGCGCTCATCTCAGCGCGCCGCCACGACGGAGATCTCGACGAGATACTGCTGGGACGCCAGCCGCGCCTCGACCGTCGCTCGGGCGGGCGTGTTCATGGGATCGACCCAGGCGTCCCACGCCGCATTCATCTCGTCGTACTTCTTCATGTCGGCAAGATAGATCGTCGCCGACAAGAGCTTCGACTTGTCGCTGCCGGCGCTCGCGAGCAACGCGTCGATCTTCTTCAGCACGGCTTCCGTCTGCGTCCTCGTCGTCGGTTCGTTGCCGGCGACCTGGCCGGCGAGATACACGGTGTCGCCGTGGACGACGGCCTGGCTCATGCGCGGGCCCTGGTTGTGACGGGTGATGGTCATGCTGGCCTCCGGGCTGGTCGTGGTCGCTGGTGCTGGCAGGAGACGATAGCACCGGCCGGGCGCCCGTGCGATCATCTCGGCCCAGCTCGAAGGAGCGCCTGGTTCGACGACGGCGAGGAGGAAGACGATGACGCTCGATCGCGCGCAGCGAGACGTGTTGATACGCGGCAGTACGCGGCAGGACCGCTTCGGCTGCGCGCCGCGCTCGGCAAGGTTCCAGCCGAAGCGCTGAAGTGGCGACCGGCACCGAAGGAGTGGTCGGCGCACGAGGTGATCTGCCACTGCGCTGATTCGGAGACAAACTCGTACGCTCGTATTCGATATCTCGTGGCGGAACCGGATCCGGTGATCGTCGGCTACGACCAGGAGCGATGGGCCTCGGTCTTCGACTATCACGACCATCCGCTGGAGCCGCGCTCGCGACGGTCGACGCCGTCCGCGCCAACACGCTTGCACTGATCCGCCGGTTACCTGACGAGGCGTGGACCCGCGCCGGGCGACACACCGAATCCGGGCAGTACACGGCCGAAGATTGGCTCGCGCTCTCCGCGGAGCATCTCGAGATTCACGCGCGTCAAATCGAAAACAACCTCGCGGCTTGGAAGAGCAGGCCTCGCACTTGAGAACCGTGTGAGCCGCACGGGGCGAGAGCCCACAGGGGTCGATGGCTCGAATACCCCACTCGCCCCTGACCCCTGTGGGCTCTCGCCCCATGCGGCTCACGCGCTCGGCGGTCCCAGCACTGCTGGATAAATCAGGTTTGGCGATGCACTGGCGCGCCGATGTTCAGCTATCACCCCGCTTTAGAGCTCTAATGATCTCCCCAGAGCCGGAGACCCACCCGAATGGAACTTGGACGACCAAGAGCGAGGCTTCGTGATTCGTTCGCGAAAGCTCATGGCCGATCGACTCACCGGCACAGTCCTCTAAGAGGAAGGGGCGATTCCACAGATACGCTCGTCGAAACGATCTACCGCAGAGCCGGAGATGTTGTTCTACCGAGACGAGACGAACGCTATGAAGTAAAGCCCCAAGTATATTTGTACATATATTGAGGAGGTGGGCCGATGGGCAAGCCACTCATGCTCCAGGAGGCGGACGCGGAACGTATTGAGATCCTCAAGAAGCGGCTCGGTGCTCGAACGAAGATCGACGTCGTCCGCTCGGCCCTCGATCTGCTCGAACGGGATGCCGAGAAGACAGAGCGCGTGGCGCGCTGGCGGAAGGCGGCGAGGATGGTGGCGGTCGAAAGCCGAAAGATCTCGCGGCAGTTCCAGCGCCACAGTCGACTCGGGCGCCTCGACTGATGACGCCGGCCGGCGTGACGCCGCGGCGCTGGCATGTCTACATCGTCGATCTCGAACCCAGGGTCGGGACGAAGCCGGGGTGCGCTTTCAAGCCACCGAGCCGGGAAGTCATGATTGGAGGAGCAGACGCGGCAGCGAATTTTAAAGCGACCTGTGAGTAGGTGTAGCGTAACTCCTCGCGTTTCCCCGTTGTCCGGAGTCAGGCCGCCAGGCGCCGGACGGTGATTAGCTGAGGAGCGTGTGCGGCAGGGTGACCGCTGTGCGGTCGGCGAGTGCGGCGCGGGTGGCCGTCAACAAATAGCGCGCGAAGCCGAGCGGAAATGGAAGAGCATGCGTCGCATCTGACAACCGCTCACGCGACTCACGGCGCTCGCCGGCACAAGGCTTACTCATCCCTTGCTGTGTTGCTCTGCATCGGTTCGCGACATTTGTCCTTCGCCGACGCGATAAAGGTGGGGGCCCCGACATGGCCCCCACACCCCGAACACGCTCGGAGCGCCCCCGGCAACGCCGTGGCGCTCCTCGATACGCTTAGCCTCGGATTAGGAGCGCGAGACCCGAGACCAGCAGCAGTCCGAACACGATCTGGCGGAATCTCCGCTGCTCGACGCGGTTGAACAGCGCCATCCCGATCGCGGTGCCGGCCGCCGCCGGGAGCGCGAACGACGCGGCGAGGCCCCACACCTCGCGATCGAGCAGACCGGCCCACCAGTAGCCCGCGAGGATCACCGCCTGGTTCACGACGAAGAAAGCCTGGAGATTCGCCTTGATGGTTCGCGGGCTCCAGCCCTGGGTCGTCGCATAGAGCACCACGGGCGGCCCCGGCGTGCCGACCGCGCCACCGAAGAGACCGGCCAGAATCCCGGCGCCGAGCCCCCACATGCGTCCCGGCAGCCGCTCGGGATAGAGACCCGCCCACTCGAGTACGACGACGAGCACGAGCACCGCGCCGATCAACCGGTTCAACGTCGAGATCGGCAACGTGGCAAGCACCCACACCCCGAGCGGAGTGCCCAGTACCGTGCCGATGAGCATGTCCACCACGCGGGACGGGACGATGTGGTGGCGGACCGGAATGAAGATCGCCGTGCAGAAAAAGATCGTGTAGATCGTCAGGATGGCGATGGCCGTGACGGGGGACATCAAGAACGGCAACAACGCCATCGCGACGAGACCGTTGCCGAATCCGGCGAGCCCGAGCACCAGGCTGGCTCCGGCCATCACGCACGCGCCCGCCACCCACTGGAGGATCATGCCGGCGTCACCACGTCACGCGCGCTGGACCACGTAAATCCCGAGCGCGACGGCGCCAGAGCCGACGAAGTCCTGAAATTGCAACGGCTCGCCGAGGAACAATGCGCCGAGCACCAGGCCGAGCACCGGGTTCAGGAAGAACCAGGCGCTCGCCCGGGTGGCATCGCCGTGGCTCAGGAGCCATGTCCACAGCAACATCGCGGCGCCGGACGTGCCGATGACCAGGTACGCCTGAGCGAGCACGAGCGCCGTGGTCACGTGCACGCTGCCGACGGATTCGAAGAGCAGGCTGGGCGCGACGAGCGCGATCCCGCCGGCGAGCACCTGGCCGCCGGTGATGATACGCAGATCGTGGCCCGGTTTCAGGCGCTTGAACGCGATCGTCCCGGCGGTCATGAAACTCGTGGCCGCGAGGAACACGGCCATCGCGATCGGTCGGTTTTGATCCCCGATCCGGCTCCACATCACCGTGGCCACGCCGGCGAAGCTCGTGACGAGGCCCACCGCACGAAGCGCCGTCAGGCGTTCCCCGAGAAGCCACGGGGCGACGAGCGCGAGCACGAGCGGGTTCGTCGACGCGAGGACCGCGCCCATACCCGCGGAGATGTATTGCAGCGTCACCGCGGTCGTGCCGAGGTAGAGGGCGTTGTTGAGCACGCCGATCAGCGCGATCGGCGCCCACTCGCGTGCGGTGGAGGGCCACGCCGCTCCGCGAAGCCGCGCGTAGACGAGCATGCCCGCGCCCGCGATCAGGAAGCGCGACGACATGACGATGAGCGGCGGCGAAAAGCGCAGCGCGATCTTCAGAGCGACGAACGCCGAGGCCCACAGGCAACAGAAGAGCAGCGCGAGAAGCGTGTAGCGCGCGGCCGAGGCGGGCACCGAGGCATCATACTGGCCGCCTGCTGGCACGCGGTATGCGAAATGTCGGCCGACATGGGTGGCAGGCTCCACGTCCTCACGGTCCGTGGCATTCCGATTTACATTCATGCCAGCTGGCTCGCGATCTACGCGTTGATCACGTGGACGCTCGCCGTCGGCTATTTCCCGGGGACGCTTCCGGATCTCCCCAGGGCGGCGTACTGGGTCGATGGACTGATTGCCGCGTTGCTGCTCTTCGTCTCCGTGCTGCTGCACGAGCTGTCACACTCGATCGTGGCCGGGGCCCATGGACTGTCGGTGCGCGGCATCACGCTCCACGTCTTCGGAGGCGTCTCCGAGCTCGAGGACGAGCCGCCGAGCCCGCGCGGAGAGTTCCTCATCGCGGTCGTCGGCCCGATCACGAGCTTCGCGATCGCCGCCGTGCTGTGGGGCATCCGCGCCGGTGGACTCCTCGGCGCCGGATCGGCGCGCGCCGTCGTGAGCTACCTCATCGTCGTAAATGTTGCCGTCGGCGTCTTCAACCTGATTCCCGGATTTCCGCTGGACGGTGGCCGGCTGCTGCGCGCGGCACTCTGGAGGTGGCAGGGCAGCCTTGGACGCGCGACGTACCTCGCCAGCCGCGTGGGCGTGGCCTTCGCGTTCGGCCTCATCGCCGTGGGCGTCCTCCAGATCTTCCGCGGCAGCTTCCTCGGCGGCCTGTGGGCCATCCTGATCGGCCTGTTTCTCCGCAACTCGGCGGACACGAGCTACGCCCTGAGCGCCGTGCGCGACGCGCTCAGCGCGCTTCACGTCCGGGACATCATGGCGCGCGACGTGGTCACCGTCCCGGCGGATGCGACGATCACCGAGCTGGTCGATACGTTCTGGGCCCACCACTTCACGAGCTTCCCGGTGGTCGACGACGGCGCTGTCACGGGCATCGCGAGCCTCCAGCAGGTGCGCGACGTCGTCGCGGACCGGTGGCGACAGGCGCGCGTCCGGGAGGTGATGCGGCCGCTCGACAGCGAGCTCGTCATCGCGCCTGCTGACTCGGTGTTCAAGGCGCTGGAAAAGGCCGCGCACAACTCGATCGGCCGGCTGGCGGTGATCGACGCCGGGCGGCTCGTCGGCTACCTGTCGCTCAAGGACATCACGCACGTGCTCGCGCTGCGCGGCGTTCCCGGCGCCGGCAGGGGTGGCACGCCGACGGCCGGCGAACCGATGCGGCGAGCGGCCTGACCATACAGATCGACTCGCTCATCGAGCGTTGGGCCGCGTTCGAAACCGTCGAGTATCCGGTGATCAGTCTCTATCTCGACGCCCGTCCCGACGAGCACGGCCAGGACCGGATCCGGACGTTCGTGCGCAAGGAGCTACCGGCTCCTGGCCGCCGTGCGCGGCGTCGCCGCATTCCTGCGCTATCGCATTTCGGGGAGGGCTGCATGAGCAGCAAGAACAACATCAACCCGGACCACTACAAGCTCGGCGGTCGCGGTCGCCCAGGAGAGACGCTTGCGCCTCGCTCGCCGATCGCGCGATCCAATCACGAGCCGAACGTTATTCCCGGCGAGCGCCGGATGCCGGGTGACGTCGTGCGGACGCGCCCGATCCAGGCGCGTCCCATCCAGTTGGTGCGGTCGACGAAACGACGCCGCCGGCCTGCCGGGTCGACGGCCCGCGCAGCAGGGGGAACGGCGCGTCGGTCCGGTGGCTCCCGTCCAGTGCAAACGCGCAAGGCCACGCGCGCGAGGACACCAGCCGCGCGCGCCAGCTCGAAATCACGAGCGAGCTGGCGCGAATAATTCATGAACGAGTGACGCGGGCCGGCCGGTGATCCGGCGGGAGACGGGCAGCCGGGGTCCTCTGACCACAGGCGCCTTCGTCCCGATCATCGCCGAGTCGTTCCCACTCGTCACGGCTGCGTCGTCGCCTCGCGAGGCGGGAATGGCTCCCCCGGACCCCGGCTGCCCATCTCCCG
>JBGPTW010000036.1:0-45494 GCA_041490825.1 Methylomirabilia bacterium
CGGCCGGACCGTGGCCGAGAACGGCAACCGCGGAACGGACCATGGCCACGCCACCGCGATGCTGGTGCTCGGGGGAGGCGTGCGGGGCGGGAACGTCTACGGGCGCTGGCCCGGGCTCGCGCGCGAGCAGCTCTTCGAGGGCCGCGACGTTGCGGTCACGACGGACTTCCGGACGCTCTTCAGCGAGATCGCGACGCGCCACCTCGGCGTGCCGGCCACGGCGCCCATCTTTCCAGGCTGGTCACCGTCGGCGCCGACGCTCGACGTCCTCGCCTGATCGGCGACCTCACGCTTTGAGGCCGGCGACGTTGAAGGCCGGCACGGGCCGTGCGAAGCCCTTCAGCGTCAGGTCTCCGATCGGCTCCGCCGTCGCCAGCTCGTCGATCGTTGCCACGAACGATTGGAAAGGGCCACGACGAAGAGCGCGCCCGGCCGCAGCGCACGATGAACTTCACGGAAGAGCACCACGGGGTGCGTCGCGTACTGGATCGACACGGCGCACATCGCTCCGTCGAACGCCTCGTCCGGGAACGGCAATCGCGGCTTGAGGTTCAGGTCGTGGACGACGTGGCTCGTGAGCCGTGGGTTGTCGATCATCTCCTCGGCGTTGAGGCCGAGCCCGACGACTTCGCGCGCGGCAAAACCTGGACGACTTTGCGCGGATAGGAGTAGAACTCCGTGTCGAGTGAGTCGTCGTCTCGCGTATACGCGGCGGGCGGAAACAGACCGTCCCCGGGAACGGGCTCAGTCACGCTGTGCGGAGCTCAGAAATCCCAGAAGCGGTCCACCACGTCGTCCGGCAAATCGTATACCGAGGGCCCGGACGGCAGGACCAGCGGCTCCGTGCGGAGAAAGTCGGGGAGACGATCGTCACTGCCACCGAGTCCGGCGCCGAGGTTAAACTCCCGCTCGCGCTTGAGGCAGCGGCGGCCGATGTCGAGCACGTCCTCTTCGCTCAGGGTGGTGCCATGGCGGGCATTGAGCAACCCTGCCATGTCTTTGGCCACGGGATTCGTGAACTGGCACAGTCCAACCGTGTCCACGACTGCCATCAGCACCTGCTCGTGCCGCGACTGCAGGAGGAGGGTGTCGGGCGTGACGTCGCGCGCCATCACCATGCCCGCCGTGTGGTCTGCGCCCTGAGGGCTGGTGGCGTAGGTGATGCCGAAGCCTTTCATGGTTCGCGGCTCCCAGGCCGGGAGGCCCTGGCCCTTCACGGCCGGCACGCGTGTCACGCCGAAGGCGCGAGCCGCCGAGACGGTGCCGTTGCCGAGAACACGGCCCAGCTCCGTGCCGCGCCGGACCTCTTCCAGCGCGTCGGCTACTCGCTGCCAGTCGCCCCAGGGCAGGACGCCGGCCTCCATCGCCACGCCGAGGGCGTTCCCGATCTCGATGCTGTCGAGGCCGATGTCATCGCAGGTGTGATCCAACCGCGCGATGGCGTCGATGTCGCCGATCTCGAGATTCGAGCCCAGGAGGGCGATGGTCTCGAATTCCAGGGCCGTCGTGACGTGCTGGCCCGCGGCGTCGTTGTACAGGATCGCGCACTTGATGATGCATCCGGCCATGCACGGGAGCATTTTCCCGCTCCGGACCGGCGCCTGCTCGGCGATCCTGATGCCACTGATCAGGTCCGCCCGGTCGAAGCGACCGAAGCGGTGGTTCCTAGTGGGTAGGCTCTGCACCTCCTCCCGGTTCACGTAGCGGATGACGCCTGCCGTCCCATACCTTGACATGTGGTGCGTGCGCCGGTCCTCCAGCACGATCTTGGAGAACCCGGTTGTCTCCCGGCGGAAGACCTTGGGTTCCACCGCCTTGAGTGTCGTCGTCCCCGAATCGTCCACCACGATGGCCTTGAGACCCTTGGCTCCCATGACGGCGCCGACCCCACCGCGAGCCGCGTGGCGCGTCGGTCGGCCCTCGGGATCACTCACCGCCACCGACGCGCCTGCCATCCGGTGCTCACCCGCCGGGCCGATCGTCACAGCGCAGCGCTCACGGGCCGGACCGCCGAGCAGCCGCGCGTGCAGATCATAGTTCCCCAGCCGCGCCAAGTCGTTGCCCGGCTCGAAGCGCGCTCCGTCTTTGTCGACGCGCAGCACGTGCCACGCGCCGTCACGCGGTGCGCCCTCGACGACGATGGCCTTGATCCCCAACCGGATCAGCTTGTGGCCGAGTTGGCCGCCGACGTTAGCCTCCTTGATGCCGCCGGTGAGGGGGCTCTTCGTCCCGATGGAGACTCGGCCCGAGGTAGTCACCGCTGTTCCGCCCACGAGGCCGGGGGCAAGGATCAGCTTGTTCTCCGGCCCGAGCGGATCGCATCGGGGCGGCACGCTGCTGTTCAAGATCTCGGCTGAGAGGGCCCGCCCGCCAAGGAGCGCATATTCCTCGGGGCACTCCTCGTACGTGGCCGCCAGCCGATGCATGTTGACGCGTAGGATCCTGGCCATTCGCGTTTCCTCCTGGTAAGTGTCGTCCGCGGGCGAGCCCGAGACGAACCACGCCAGGAGCAGAATAGCGTGGGTGTTCGCCCCGTGCTATGGGAGAAGCTGCGCGCGTGGTCGTCAGACCGCCGACGGTGCCAGACGGAGTCCGCGATGGGCACGGAGATGACGAAGATTGCCGAGGCCGTGCTAACCGGGGCAACGCGCTCGGCCGCGAGTGACGTCTCGCCACTCGCGGCTGCCGATTCGTCGATATCAGCGCAGGAGGCGCTCGAGAAACGGATAGACCTCCGCATACTGGTCGGCGATCGGAATGCCATGCCCCGCGGCAAAAATCTTGATGCTCACCGGAATCCCATGCGCTTTTCAATTTCTCCGCGAATGCCGTGGCCTGGAGCACGGGAACTCGCTCGTCGCCCGACCCGTGGAGGATGGAGCGTAGCAACATAAACGCCCATTCTCGGAACCCCCGCTCACCCCCAGGCGGTGTCGGCACCCGCCAGCAGGTGGCTCTCGCCGCCCGCCCCCAGGTACAGCGGGGGTCGGGTTTGAACCGACGACCTTTGGGTTATGAGCCTGATCCAGGCCGCGACGCCAGGTCAAACCAGAGCAAGAGCGATCGAAACGGCGCGGGCTTACGCGGCGCGAGCGCGAGCGCGAGACGGGTCAACGCCGGGTCGACCCGGTTCGTACACACCACGTGCACACGCAGGCGGGCGCCACACAGGTGCCCTTTCCCGCTGCCCGATAGTCCCTTTTCCCACCCGATAGTTCTGACACAGAACTGACACAGCCCGAGCCTACTGGATCACCTCGTCCGCCCGGATGAGCACGGACTGCGGGATCGTCAGGCCCAGGGCCTTGGCGGTTTTGAGGTTGATGACCAGCTCAAACTTCGTAGGCTGTTCGATAGGGAGATCCGCTGGCTTGGCGCCCTTTAGAATTTTGTCAACATAGATGGCGGCGCGCCGGTAAATGGCGGGAAAGCTCGGCCCGTAGGCCATCAGGCCACCGGCGTCCACAAATTCTCGTATCTGGTAGATCGCTGGCAGCCGATTCCTCGCCGCAAAGTCCAAGATGCGGCTAACACCAGGAGGACGGCTGGGGTCCCAAGCCATCGTGACGAAGAGCGCATCAGCGCCGTCCTTCCTCACCGCAGCAAATGCGTTGTCGAGGGTCTGGGGGCCTCGCACCTCCAGAGGGAGCAGTTGTACACCCAATGCGCGCGCTGCGGCCTGCGTCTCCCTCAAATTGGGTGCCGCGTCTGGATCGGCCGAATCCCAAAAGACGGCCACGCGAGAGACCTTGGGAGCAGCTTGCTTGAGCAACTGCAACCCTTTGGCGATTAACTCGGCGGTCAGGGAAGCCAGTCCCGTGAGGTTCCTCCCCGGCCGCGCGAGGCCGGCAACGAGCCCGGACCCGACAGGATCGCTAGCGATGAAGACGATGGGAATGGTCTTCGTCGCTTTCTTCGCCGCCAGGGCTGCTGCCGTCGAGTCAGCGATGATGATGTCAACCTTGAGACTCACCAGTTCGGCGGCAAGAGTCTGGAGGAGCGTCGCATCTTCCGCAATGCGGTTCTCGACCACAAAGTTCTTGTAGTCAAGATAGGCGAGCTCGCGCATCCCCTGCCACAATCCCTCGTAGTACGGGGCCCGCAACTGAGTCATGCCCAGGTACCCTATCCGGTAGACCTTCCCCGCCTGCTGCGCGTCGCCGGCGAGCGGGGCCAAGAGGATGCCGAGGGCGAGGGTGACGACCAGTACGCTAAGCCGGTTCACTGGATGACCTCATCCGCCCGGATCAGCACTGACTGAGGAATCGTCAGGCCAAGCGCCTTCGCAGTCTTGAGGTTGATCACCAGCTCGAACTTCGTCGGCTGCTCCACCGGCAGGTCGGCAGGCTTGGCGCCCTTGAGGATCTTGTCGACGTAGGTGGCAGCGCGGCGAAACATCTCCAGCACGCTCGGGCCGTAGCTTACGGGCCCCCCCTCATCCACAAACGAGCGCACCTCGTACATGGCCACCAGCCGGTGCTTGGCCGCCAGCTCCGCAATCACTTTCCGATGCTCGACCAACAGCGGGGAAACTTGCACGATGAGAGCCATAGCGCGTTCTCGCTTCATCGCCGCGAAGGCGCTGTCGAACTCGTCGCGACCCCGCACCGTCAGCAACTGAAGCTGGACGCCCACGACCCGAGCTGCGGCTTCCATCTCTCGGAACAAGAGCTGCGTCGCCGGAGTGGACCCGAATGCGAGGACGGCCACGCGCGTAGCGCCCGGAACCAGCTCTTTGATGAGCTGCAGCCGCTTTCCTGCCAGCTCGGTGGAGAGGAGGGTCAAACCCGTGATGTTGCCTGCCGGTCGCGCGAGACTGGCCACGAGGCCGGCCGCAATCGGATCGGCGGCTGCCGCCATGACGATGGGAATCGGCCTGGTTGCGTCCTTGGCGGCCTGGATCACCGGTGTGGACGCCGCCACGATGATGTCAACCTTCAGGTGGACCAACTCGGCGGCGAGGTCGCGCAGCTCGCCCGGCCGTCCCGCCGTCCAGCGGTACTCGATGGCGATGTTCTGTCCCACCACGTAGCCGTGCTCGCGCAGCCCTTGCAGGAATGCGTCATCGATCCCATTCGGGAGCGTAGGAAGCATAAACGCCCATTCTCGGAACCCCCGCTCACCTCGAGGCGGTGTCGGCACCCGCCAGCAGGTGGCTCTCGCCGCCCGCCCCCAGGTACAGCGCGGACAACGGGGCTGTCAAGGGATTTCCGGAGGTGTCATGAGCTGGTTGACCGGGATGCAGGCCCGCTCCGGGCCGGAGCGAACACACTCGGGCGTCGGCAGGCGCCCGGATGGCGCTCAAGCGTTGATCGCAGCGGCGTGGCTGGTATCCAGCGACGCGGCGACGGGCGGCGCTCGATCCGCCCGCTCTCGCGACACCGCGAGGACAGGCTGGCCCCGTTGACCATCTCGCGTGCGCGAGGCCGGCGGCCGCAGCCCTCGGCGCCTTCACGCGCGACCTCGGCGACCGCATGGCCGACGTCGTCGTGCTCACGATGTCGGAGTTCGGCCGGACCGTGGCCGAGAACGGCGCCGGCGCTCGACGTCCTCGCCTGATCGGCGACCTCACGCTTTGAGGCCGGCGACGTTGAAGGCCGGCACGGGCCGTGCGAAGCCCTTCAGCGTCAGGTCTCCGATCGGCTCCGCCGTCGCCAGCTCGTCGATCGTCCCCACGAACCGGCGGGAGACGAGGATCTGGCCGGGCTTCGCCTCACCGCAGAGCCGGGCCGCCAGATTGGTCACCGTGCCGATCGCGCCGTAGTCCCACCGGCCCTCGAACCCGATCGCGCCGATCGTGGCGTAGCCCTGGGCGATGCCGACCCCGAAATCCAGCTCGTAGCCAAGCTTCCGCCACTTCACGGTCAGCTCCGCCACGCGGTCGCGCATCGCGAGCGCCATCCGGATCGCGCGCTCGGCGGGATTGGGCACCGGAATCGGATCGTTGAAGAAGATCATCATGCCGTCGCCGGTGAACCGCTCCAGCGTCCCTTCGTGCTCGATGATGAGGCGGCCCATCTCGGCGTGATACTCGCGCAGCACGCCCATCACCTCTTCGGGCTCCGCGGTCTCGGCGAACGCGGTGAACCCGCGCAGATCGAGGAAGACGACGGTGACTTCGCGCCGATGGCTCTTCAGCGGATCGTCCGCGCCGCCGGTCACGATCAGCTCCGCGAGCTGCGGCGAGAAGAAGCGCTTGAGCCGGCCAAGACGCTCGAGCAGCCCCACCTGCTCGTGCACGCGCTGCTCGAGCGTCCGGTTCAGGTCGCCGAGCTGGTCGTACAGCTCCTTGATGCGCAGCAGCGATCGCACGCGCGCGAGCAGCTCGCCTTGGTTGATCGGCTTCGTGAGGAAATCGTCGGCGCCCGCCTCGAGTCCCTTCACCCGCTCCTGAGACGGGTCCAGCGCGGTGACCATGACGATGGGCAGGATGCCCGCCGCGGGATCTTCGCGGATCTTCCGGCACACGTCGTAGCCGTTGATGTCCGGCATCATCACGTCGAGCAACACGATGTCGGGGCGCTCGCTGACGACCTTTTCGAGCGCCTCGCGGCCGCCGCTGGCGGTCACGACGCTGTAGCCCTTGAACGTCAGGAGGTCGGCGAGCAGCTTGACGTTCTTCTCCGTGTCGTCGACGACGAGGACTTTCGGCGGCGCGTTCATGGCCGGTCGAAAAGCTGGCGCACGGTTTCCAGCAGTTCCTTCACGCTGATCGGCTTGCCCTGATAGCCGTCGAACCCGGCCGCCATGATCTTCTGGCGATCCTGCGTCATCACCGACGCGGTCACCGCGATGACGCGGATGTCCCGCGTGGCGGGATCGGCGCGAAGCTGCCCCAGCGCCGTGATCCCGTCGATGCCCGGGAGCTGGATGTCCATCAGAATGAGATTGGGCTGCCGCTCACGGGCCAGACGGACTCCGTCCTCGCCGGTCTCCGCTTCGATCGTGCGGTAGCCCTTGTACTGGAGCGTGTCGCGCACGAGCTTCAGGTTCTTCTCGTTGTCCTCGACGATCAGGATCAGCTCGTTGGCCATGCCCTCACCGGCAGGGTGAAGCCGAACGTGGACCCCTGGCCCACGACGCTCTTCACCCAGATCGTGCCCCCATGCAGCTCCACGAACTTTTTCGTCAGTGCGAGCCCCAGCCCCGTGCCTTCGTGCTTGCGCGCGTAGTCGGTCCCGACTTGCCGGAACTCCTCGAACACCGCGGCCTGATCTTCCGGCGCGATGCCGATGCCCGTGTCCGCCACGGTGATTTCCGCGGCGCCGTCGCCGAGCGTCGCCGCCACGACGATCCGACCGCCCTCCGGGGTGAACTTTACCGCGTTGGAGAGAAGGTTGAGGAGAATCTGCTTCACCTTGCGCTCGTCGGCGACGAGGTCGTCCAGGCGCCCGTCGACGTCGAGCCTGAGCGTCAGCCCGTGGCGACTGGCCCGCTCGCGCACGAGAGTCAGCGCGTTCTCGAGCGCGGAGGGCAGATCGAACTTGGAGAGCTCCAGCTCCATGCGGCCGGCCTCGATCTTCGAGAGGTCCAGGATGTCGTTGATGAGCGACAGCAGGTGCCGGCCGGAGGCGTAGATGTCCCGGAGATATTCGTCCTGCTTGTCGTTCAGCTCGCCGAACATCTTCTCGATCAGCACCTCCGAGAAGCCGATGATCGCGTTCAACGGTGTCCGCAGCTCGTGCGACATGTTGGCGAGGAACTCCGATTTGTGGCGGCTGGCCGCCTCGAGCTGCTGGTAGAGCCGGCCGAGCTCGTCATTCATGCGGTTCAAGTTGGCCGCGAGCGTCCCCAGCTCGTCGCGATTGGGCACCTCGACCCGTCCGGAGAAGTCGCCGGAGGCAATCTCCCGGAGCCGCGCGTCCATCTGCTGGACGGGCCCGACCACGGACCATGAGATGACGTAGCCGAGCACGAGCGCCAGACCGACGCTGCCGACGGCGAAGCCGATCACGACCCATCGCGAGGTGCGGTAGGCGTCCTGGCTCGCGTCGACACTGGCGACCATGTCGGATTCGGCCTTGTTCACAAGCTGATTGGTCAAACGCTCCAGCCGGTCGGCCAGCGGATTCGCGCGGGAGAGCTGTAGCTCTCGCGCCTCGGCATCGTGACCGCCCCGGATGAGATCGATCACGTCGCCCACGACCTTGATGAATTTGTCGTAATCCTCCCGGACTTGCCCGAGCAGCTCGACCTCGTCCTTGGCGACAAACTGCAGGCGGTCGAGATCGTAGCCGAACTGGTTGAGCTGGCGGAGCGTCGCCTCCAGCGTCCGCTCCTCGGGCACCAGCAGGGCCGAGGCCGCGCTGTAGAGCTGGCTCGTGGTGTCGTGCTGGAGCTGCCGGTACGCGGCGATCTTGCGCTGGAAGTTCACGAGGTCTTCGGTGCGGCGATTGACACCGCTCAACACTTGAAGTCCCACCGCGCCGACGATCACCAGCAGGAAGACGATCGCCAGGAACGCGGCGAGGAGCTTGGCGTGAACGCCGGCCGGTACGCGCGCGACCAGGCGCACGAGCAAGCCCTTCATCGTCCGGCCGCTTCGCGGCCGCCGGTCTCGCGGAGCAGCGTCTGGAGATCGCGCAGCATCTCGTTGGGGTCGAAGCGAACACCCAGGTACTGGACGCGGAGGATTCCGCGGGCGTCGACCAGCGAGGTCAGGAACGTGTGATCCACGTCTCCGCGCGGCGACTTCTTGTAGAAGATCCCATAGCGGCGAGCGACGTCCTGGATTTGTGGCGACGTGCCGGTGACGAACGCCCAGCCTTTCGTCTCGGCGTGGTGTCCCGTCGCATAGGCGCGGAGCACAGCTGGCGTGTCCCGCTCGGGATCCACCGTGATCGACACGAAGAAGACGCGCGAGCCGAAGTCGGCGCCGAGCCGTGACTGGAGCGAGGCCATCTTCGCCGTGAGCAGCGGACAGGTGTCGGCGCAGCTCGCGTAGATGAACGTGATCGCGAGCACCTTGCCGTGAAGGTCCGCGAGCGAGAGGCGCTGACCGTCCTGGTTGGTCAGGGTGAAGACCGGTGCCGGGCCAATTGTCGGCAGCGCCTCGCGGCGCGGCGCGCCGCCCACCAGCGCGGGCGCGAGCACACTCACGGCGATGAGCGCCAGAACACGACGATTGGCGAGCCACTGACGCACAGCTACCCCTTCAGCTCCTTCTTCAGCTCGTTGAGAAAGCGCCAGTCCGTGCCCTGCGCGAGGATCTTTTGCGGGTTCGATTTGATCAGCCCGGCCTCGTGCAAGCGCAGCGCGTAGAAGCGCAGCGTGTCCTCGGGACTGAACTCGCGCCACCGGCCGTAGGGCAGCCCCTTCATCGTCTGCAACGCGTAGTCGTACGACGGGGTGAATCCGCGGTTGACGATGGTCCGGGCGGCCATCTCGGGCTCGAGCGCACAGATGCGATCCGCCTTTAAGATGGCGCGGATCGCCCGCTTGGTCGCGACGGGGTTCCGGCGCGCAAACTCAGCGCTGGTGAACGTCATGCAGCAGAAATACTGTGACCAGGGCCGGTCCGTCGCCGTGTTGATCACAACGTGTCCGATCTTCTTGGCCCGCATTTCCTGCGGTTCCGGCGGGAATCCAAGGTAGGCGTCGATCTTGCCATCCGCGAGAAGCCGGATCGCCTCCTCCCCGGACTTCTCCACCCACTGGATGTCCGTGCGTGGGTCGAGCCCGACCTGGAGCGCCATGCTGGCGATGAATGCTCGGCGGCCCGGATCCGCCGCCGCCACGGATTTGCCCTTCAGGTCCAGAATCCGACGGACGCGATCGGTCCCAATCAGCTCATAGCAGCCGACGTGGATTCCGGCGACGACCACGATCGGCGTACCGGCGTCGACCTCGAGGACGAGCGAAGGCGCGGTGTCTGTGCTGAGGTCGACCGCGCCGGATGCGACGGTCTTGAAGACCTGCTCGCCGACGGCCGTCTTGACGTACTGCACGTCGGTGAACCCTTCGCCCCGTAACAGCTCTTCGGCGACGTACTGAGCGGCCAGACAGATCGCCGGAATCTGGATGAGTCTGATCCTCCTCGTCTCCGGCGGCGGCTCCGCCGCGGCGGGAGAAGGACGCACGCCCAAGAAGCCTGCCGTCCCAACGAGTGTCACTCCCCTCAGGAAATTACGCCGGCTGTTCATCCCTTCAGCTCCTTCTTGAGCTCGTCGAGGAACCGCCAGTCGGTGCCCTGGCTCAGAATCCTCTGCGGGCTCGACTTGATCATCCCGGCTTCGTGCAGGCGCAAGGCGTAGAACCGCAGTGTGTCCTCATGGCTGTACTCGCGCCACTTGTCGTACGGGATGTCCTTCAGCGCTTGCAGCGCGTAATCGTAGCGCGGCGTGTAACCCTTCTCGACGAGGAACCGCGCGGCGCGCTCGGGATCGGCGGCGCAGACATCCGCCGCCTTTAGAATCGCCCGCAGCGCCCGTTTCGTCGCCACGGGATTCTTTCGGACGAACTCGCGGTTGCCGACGACGATGCAGCAAACGTACTGCGACCAGGGCCGGTCCTTGGCGCTGTTGACGACGACGTGCCCGATCCGCCTGGCTCGAAGCTCCTGTGGATCGGGCGGCAAGCCCAGAAAAGCGTCGACCTTTCCCGCAGCGAGGAGTCGGATCGCCTCCGGAGACGGATGCGCCTGCCAGTGGACATTTCATCGCCTGGAGACTCCACTGATTGCCGACGGTCTGTATCTCAGTTGGGACACTTGCGCGACCCCGCCGTCGCCGTAGAATCGGCGGCATGGGACTATTCCACGTCGCCGCTCGCCTCACCGGCCCGACCGGTCGCACCGCGATGATCGATGTGCTGGTCGACACCGGCGCGACGCTTCTCGTCGTTCCGCGCCCGATCGCCGACGAGCTCGAGCTCGCCGCGCAACGCCAGCAGGCCGTGCAGACCGCGGGAGGACGAAGAGAGATCTGGCCCGTCGCCGAGGTGCGGCTGGATGTCGACGGACGCGAGGTCACGACTCCGTGCTTCATCGCTCCGGGCGGGCCACCGCTGCTCGGAGCCGTCGCGCTCGAAAGCCTCTTCCTCGCCGTCGATCCCATCGCCCGGCGTCTCGTCGAGGTCGAAGGCTTCGTCGGATAGCCGCGCGGCGGCCGTCACCCCTTCAGCTCCTTCTTCAGCTCGGTGAGAAATCGCCAGTCGGTCCCTTGCGCGAGGATCTTCTGCGGGGTCGACGTGATCAGTCCCGCCTCGTGGAGGCCGGCCGTACACCGAGGGCGCCCATGGCACCGGCGGCCGTGAGCCCGCGAAGGAAATCGCGTCGTATCATCCCTCAACTCCTCGCGATGTGGACAGAATTTCTGACCTGTCGTAGGATCGGCCCATGAAGACCGTGCCCGCCGCGACATTCAAGGCCCAGTGCCTCTCTCTGCTCGACCGGGTCGGCCCCGATGGCATCATCATCACCAAGCACGGTAAGCCGGTTGCCAAGCTCATTCCGATCGGCGTCGACTCCGCCGCGCTGATCGGGAGTCTCAAGGGAAAGCTGAGGATCAAGGGCGACATCTTCTCGACGGGCCTCCGGTGGGATGCTCAATCTCGACACCCACATCCTCCTCGGCGCCCTCGCCGGTGAGCTGTCCCGGCGCGAGGGCGAGCTGCTCGCGCGGGAGCCGTGGAGCATCGCCTCGATCGTGCTCTGGGAGATCGGGAAGCTGGCCGAGCTGGGCCGTATCGAAGTCGATCTCGACGACCCGGATCTCGTGCGGACGCTCGCCCGGCTCCAGGTGTGGCCGCTAACGCTCGACGTGTGCCGCGCGATCCGGACGCTGGACTTTCGGGGTGATCCCGCCGACGAGATCATCGCCGCCACCAGCCTCGTCCACCGTGTGCCGCTCGTGACGAGGGACCGGCGCATCCGGGCATCCAGGCGCGTTCCGTTGAGCCGCTGACCGGCGTCATCCCTTCAGCTCCTTCTTCAGCTCGTTGAGGAACCGCATGAGCAGTCTCCTATCGCGTGAGCGGCAGCGTGAACGTGAACGTCGATCCGTGACCGACCTCGCTCTTCACCCAGATCTGGCCTCCGTGCAGCTCCACGAACTTCTTCGTGAGCGCCAGGCCGAGCCCTGTGCCTTCGCGCTTGCCGGCGTGATCTCCCCGCGCCTGCCGGAACTCCTCGAAGATGACCGCCTGGTCGTCCGGCGCGATCCCCACGCCGCTGTCGGTCACCGAGATCTCGATCGAGCCATTGGCAGGCGTCGCGCTGAGCCCGATCCGGCCCCCGTCGGGCGTGAACTTGACGGCGTTCGACAATAAGTTGAGCAGGATCTGCTTCACCTTGCGCTCGTCGGCCACGATGTCGCCAAGCTGCTCGTCGGTCTCCATCGCGAGCGTGATCGTGTGCGCGTCCGCCCGGCCCCGGACCAGGGTGAGCGCGTTCTGCATCGCCTCCGGCAGGTCGAACGTGGTCAGCTCGAGCTCCATGCGCCCCGCCTCGATCTTGGAAAGATCGAGGATGTCGTTGATGAGCGACAGCAGGTGGCGTCCGGACGAGTAGATGTCGCGGAGATACTCGTCCTGCTTGTCGTTCAACTCGCCGAACATCCGCTCGACCAGCACCTCCGAGAATCCGATGATGGCGTTGAGCGGTGTGCGCAGCTCGTGCGACATGTTGGCGAGGAACTCCGACTTGTGGCGGTTGGCGACTTCGAGCTGTCGGCTCTTCTCCTCGATTTCGCGGAAAAGCCGCGCGTTCTGAATGGCCAGGGTCGATTGGGTGGCGAAGGTCTTCAAGAGGTCCACCACGTCGGGCGCGAATTCTCCCGGCGTCTTTCGGCTCACGACGAGGCCACCGACGATCCGATCCTCCTGCAGCAGCGGCACCGCGAGCAGCGACCGATATCCCGTGCGGGTCAGCACTTCGCGAAGCGGACCTTGATACGCGCCTTCCTCAGCGATGTCCGGGATCTGAATCGGCTCGCGCGTGACGGCCAGCCGCCCCACCGCGCCTTCACCTTTGCGCAGCACCGTCGATCGCTGCGCGCCGGCCAGTTGATTGCCGACGTTCTGGGATGCGCGGATCTCGAACGACTCGCTCGCCTCGTCGTACTCGTAGATGGAGCAGGCGTCGGTCCCGGCGAGCTGGTTCGCGCGCGTGACGATGGTATCGAGCACCGTCTCGAGGTCGAGCGTCGAGCTGACCGCGCGGCCGACTTCGCCCAGGGCCGTCAATTCGTCGACCGACCGCGTCAGCGCATGCGTCCGCTCCTGCAGCTCCTTGAACAACCGCACGTTCTCGATCGCGATGACGGCCTGATCGGCGAAGGTGGTGAGGAGATCGATCTGATTGTTAGTGAACGGCCGTACTTCCGTTCGCCACAAGAAGATCGCACCGATGGCTTCGCCCTCGCGCAGCATGGGGACGACCAGGATGCTCCGGTAGCCGAAGGCGGGCTGCGCCGCGGTGAACACATAGTCGTCTTCCTCGCCGTGCTCAGCGAGGAAGTCGCGCACGTGAGCGACGCGCCGCTCGTGGATGGCCGCTCCCAGCGCCCCAGCCCCGGAGATCGGTAGGGGAAAGGCAGTGTTCATGAACTCGCGCTGCGTGGGCGAGACCCCTGCCGCGGCTGCGAGAGTGAGACGGGCACCATCAACACGCGCCACACCACCGAAGGCCGCGTCGCACAGCTGCGTGCTACTCCGACAGATCGTCTCGAAAACCGGGGCCAGGTCGTTGGGCGATCCGCTGATGACGCGCAGGATCTCGCTCGTCGCGGTCTGCTGGTCGAGGGCCGTCGTCAGATCGCGGTTGCGCGCCTCCAGCTCCTTGAACAGCCGCACGTTCTCGATCGCGATGACCGCCTGGTTGGCGAAGAGCTGCACCAGCGCGATCTGCTTGTCCGTGAACGGACGGACGTCGGGCCGATAGATGACGATGCCGCCGACGAGGCGATCTTCCTTCAGCATCGGCACGGCCAGGAATGTCCGCGCGCCCGCGATTTCCACGGTCGCGACCCGGGCTGGGTTCCGCGCGAGATACGCGGGCTCCTGACTGACGTCGGCGATGTGCACCGGCGTCCGATCACGGATCATCCGGCCGACGCCAGTCGTGGCGTCGTAATGGCGCGGACCGCCGAAGAGCCATTTCTGGAATTCCGGGCTGGCGCCACGGTGCGCGACATGCTCATACCTCTCGCCGTCGAACGACCCCAGCGCGCCGAGATGCGCGTCACAGAGTCGTGTCGCGCTCGCGAGAATGGCGTCGAAGACCGGCCGAACGTCGGTCGGCGAGCTCGAGATCACGCGCAAGATCTCCGCCGTCGCAGTCTGCTGCTCCAGTGCCTCGGTCAACTCTCGCGTGCGCTCGACCACCCGATGCTCCAGCGTCGCGTACGATTCCTGGAGCCGCGCCGTCATCCGGTTGAACTGGTCCGCGAGCGCTTCCAGCTCGTCCCCGGTACGGACGTCGATCCGCGCGGCGAGGTCACCGGCCTCGATCCGCGCCGCGCCGGCCTGAAGCGCTCGAATCGGATTCACCATCCTCCGGGCGAGGAGGAGACTCGCGAGGATGGACAGCCCGACGCCCAGCACGACGAGCGCGACCGCTCGGGTGATCGACGCGTAGAGCGGTTCGAACGCTTCCTCCAGCGGCTGCTCGACGAATAGGAACCATCCGAGCGGGTCGATCGTCGAGTGGGCGGTCAGCACGCGGCGGCCTTGCACGTCGCGGGCGATCGTCACCTCGGCGGCGCCGGGTTTGCCGAACAGCGCGGCCTGCACGTGCTCGAGCGACGCGAGCGCCGTCTTTTGCAGCACGAGGCTGATGTCGGGATGGGCGATCAGCGTCCCGGCGCCGTCGACGACGAACGCGCGGCCGGCTTTGCCGATCTTGATCTGGGAGATCACGTCCCAGATGAACTTCAGATTCACCTCGGCCACGGTCACGCCGCCACCGCTCTGCGGCATGGCGATCGTCATGTACGGCTCGGACTCCTTCCGGAAATAGACGGGGCCGAAGTACGTCTTGCCGGCTCTGGCCTCACGGAACTTGGGATCGTTCGACAAGTCGGCCTGGCTGCCGAGCACGTCCATCGCGAGGCGGGACACCCGGATCTGCTCCTTGCCGGACGCGTCGAGATGGCTGAGCTCGGTGATCGGCAGAACTTGACGGAGAAGTCTCAGAAAGTCGACGCGGCGCTGCTCCAGCGCGGCCGACGGTGCCACGAGCTGGGGCTGCGTCGTCCAGCCGATCTGCTGCTCGATCTCCTTGACGAAGCCCGCGATGCGCGACGCGGCCCCGGCGGCCTTCTCTCGCTGGAGGTTGACGAGAGCCGCCTTGTTCTCCTGGTACGAGAAGTACAGCTCGATGGCGCCGCTGGCGAGCAACGCTCCGGTGACGAGGCCGACGAAGACCACGACGTATTTCCGGAACAGACGACCGCGGGGGGTCACGCCATCACCTGTCCCCCGAACATACCCAGTGCCCCGGGACAGCGCAAATCCGCCTCGGTCAGGCGAGCGTGGCCAGGAGCCGGTCCAGGGACTTCTCGAGACAGCGCTTGATCTCGTCACAGCAGGCGCGGAAGACGTCTTCGCCGAGCGTGGCCGGGTCGCCGATGTCGCCTGCCTCACCGGCAAACTCGCGGAGGGTGAAGATCGGAGGGGTCTGCCCGTTCTCGAGCGCCCCGACCATCATCTTCTGCTGTTCCGTCATGGTCAGGATCACGTCGGCCTCGATGAGCAGCTCGCGGTGCTGTCTCAAATCGGTCGACGTCAGGGCATCCTCCGCCAGGTGGATCCCTTCGTCTCGCAACGCCAGCCGCGCGTCGAGCGACGGGATCATGCCGTCCCGAGCGTACGGCGCGATTCCGGCCGAGCGCACGCGGACGTCAGGCGCCCGCTCCGCCAGCATTCGCTCGAGCAGCACGTGCGCCATCACGCTCCGCGCCGTGTTGGCGTGGCAGACGAAGAGAACGGTTCTGGTCACCACGCCCACACCGGTTGCTCGAAGTGATCCACGCGCGTGTCACGTCCGTAGACGAGCACCTCGCGTGCTTGATAGAGCACCGCCGCGGTCGGCGCATGGACCAGCGTCGAGAGCAACGGCATCTGGATCACCGGCCGATCGCTCTCCGGAATGCTGACGAGGCGTGGGGCATCAGGCGCGTCGAGGTCGACGAGCGGGACGCGATACACGTGGGCGACCTCGTCGGGATTCGGTGTCAGTGCCGCGTCCGCGTCTCCCCACACCACCACGGGGGTGATGATGTAACCGGAACGGGTGCCGTAATCGTCGAGGGTTCCCAGCACGGCGTCCTCGCCGACGACCAGGCCGACTTCTTCCGCCAGCTCGCGCACCGCCGCGCGTTCGGCCGTCTCGCCCGGATCGAGCCGCCCGCCAGGCAGCGCCCATTGCCGAGCGTGAGCCCGCAACGACGCGGTCCGCCGCGTCAGGATGAAGCACGCGCGATCGGACTCATCGCCGACCAGCGCGATCGCCACCGCCGCCGCCCGCCGCCCGTCCGGCGCGATCGTGCGACGGTGGAACTTCGCGAGATGGGTGACGACGCGCGCGCGCAGCGTCTCGTCGAAGTTCACGAGGAGAAGGGCCGTCTCATAGCTCGGGCCGGCACACCGCGCGGAAGTTGCACCACCGACAGATCCGGAGCTCTTCTGTCCGCTCGAAGTCAGCAATGACGGCGACGTTCGCGTCCGGATCGGCGAGATAGGCCTTCATCGAACGGACCGACAGCCGGATTTGCTCGCGGACGGCCTCCAGGCGATCGTCGTCCCAGTGGTGCTGCGTGACTTCCGGCCCGCGCAGATTCACCTCGAAGAGGTCGACCTGAGCCGGTGGAACGTCCAGGACCTCGCGGGCGTAGAGCGCGTAGCAGCCGAGCTGGAAGGCCGCGCCGTCGGGGTTGGCGCCCCCCGTCTTCCAGTCGACGAGAGCGAGCCGACCGTCTTCCGTCCAGAAGCCGAAGTCGGGGGCCGACCACACCTGTGTGCCCTCGAAATCGAAGATCTTCGACCAGTGCTCGATGGACCAGTGCTCGGGCGCCGTCCGGCGAATGGTCGCGAGCAGCGGGAGCGTGAAGAAGTTGCGGAGACAGGTCGCGACGTTGCGGCTCAGCGCCTGCCACGCCTCGGGCTTCAGGTCCACGCGGTATTCGTGCTCGAACAGCGCCACGAGCTTCGGGCTGTCGCGATAGCGTCCGATCTTCGAGCCGCGCCACTCGCCCCGCATGCGCTCGATGACGTCGTCAATGAACGGGTCGACCGGAATCGTCTGGCCGGCGCGCATCGCGTGCAGGGACATCTCGATCGCGTCGTGCACGGTGCGGCCGGCCCACTGCTGGCGTGAGGCGAGCTGCTTCAGGACGTAGAGGCGGCGGACCTCGGGTGTGGCGCCCGCCTCCCAGCCGCCCCACGAGCCGTAGTAGTGATAGAAGTACTTGCGGCGGCAATCCTGGAACGTGTTATCCCGGCTGCGGGACCACGAAAACTCGTTGGCGAAGTCGGCCATCCCCCAGCATTCTACGTCGGGTTATGGACGTGAGGGGCCCCGAGATGGCCCCTCACACTCCCCCACCCTCGGAGCGCCCCGGGCCACCCGGCGCGCTCCTCGATTCCCCCCCTCGGAGCGCCCCCGGGCCACCCGGCGCGCTCCTCGATTCCGCTATCGCAGCGAGTCGGGCTGGAGCGAGTCCGCGACGAATGTGCCAGGCTGATCCGCCATCCGTCCGACGACGGTCACCAGGTCGCCCGGTCTGAGCGCCTGCACGAGGAGCGAGTTCACCTTCCCGGTGTCGACCGTGAGCTTTCGGCCGTCCTCGGCCTGCAGCGTCAGGCCCGTCAGACTCACGTCGCTGATGAGACCGTGAACGCGTTCGGAGCCTTCGGTCGTCGGTGATGCGCTCCCGGCGGCCGAAGCGGTGCCGACCGCCGGCGGCGCACCCGCGGCCGGCTGCGCTTCGCCCGGGGCGATCCACACGGCCTCGATCTTGTGTTGCGGCCCCTGATCGTAAATCAGGGTGGCCGGCTGGTTGGGACTGAAGGCAGGAAGACCGACGATCGTCGATACGTCGACCGGCAGCTCCAACCCGTCCCGCGTCTTGAACAGCACCTGCGAGCCCGTGACCTTCTCCACCGTGCCCTGCACTTGCTGGAACACCTGGCGCCCCGGCGCGGCGCCCGTCTTCACCCGGTCCAGCTGGACGTCGTTGGCCACCAGAGATCGGTTCGGTCCGGCCTTCACCGCGACGGTCACGCCGTCCCCAGGCTGCAGGATGCCTCGCACGCGCGGATCGATCGTCGAAGCATCGAGCGCGTACGTGTGCTTGTCGTCGCCCCGCACGACCACCGTGGTGTCGGTCGGCAGCACGACGGTGCCGTGGATCTGCTGGTTGCCGCCGAGGATACCGGAGAGCTTGTCGAGCACGTTGCCGAGGTTCTGGCCCTGGGCTCCGGCCGGGATGCCGGACGCGAGCAGGAGCACGACCGTTGCACTCATGGCGATGAGATTCATCTCGGGACCTCCGCGAATGTCGCGCTCATACGAAATCAGCAATCGGGGTGCCGTCGTGTCGGCGGACGTGCAGGGTCCGGGCGGGTTGTCGCCGGACGCGCCGCCACGCGGTTGACGATCCCTGGCCCCGCTGCTACCGTGAATCGCGATGTCCAAAGCCTTCACGATTCCGTGTCCGTGCTGCAAAGCGAAGCTGATGGTCGATCCCGAGCTGGGCGCCGTCATCTCGCATGAAGCGCCGCCGCCCGTCAGGACCGTGAGCGACCTCGGCGCTGCCGTCGACGTGCTGAAGTCGAAGTCCGCCGAGCGCGAGGCGCGGTTCCGGAAAGAAATGGAAGCCCGGGCCACGGGCCAGAAGTCGAAGCTGCTCGATCGCATGTTCCAGGAAAGTCTGAAGAAGGCAAAGGACTCACCGGACCCGCCGATCAAGCCCATCGACATCGACTAGCCCGGATTATTCATGAACGCTCATCGCGGGCCGACCGGATCGGTGAGGGGCCTCTGACCACGAGGCCCTTTGACCGATGACCCGCGAGCCGTTCCCACTCACGACCGGGTTGCCCTCGATCGCACGCTACGGGAACGGGTCCGCCGGCCCCCCACCGACCCGGCCGGCCCGCGGCAATACGCTGTCCCCGGCCTCGGTCGTTCATCGATGAGTCGCGCGCATGGTTCATGAACGTCTGTACCAGAGTCGGCCGGTGACCCGGCGGGAGATGGGGCGCGCGTCGTTCCCTTCGGCTCGCGCTGACAGAGGTCGAGCGCGGTCACGGCCAGCACGCGCGTGACCTTTCCATCTCGCCCACGAGGACGCAGGCGTCGTCCTCGTCCGCGCTGCGTCCCCCTGCGGTTGCTCTTCCTCACCACTTCATCGGACAATCTCACCATGCTTGCGGAGCGCCCGCTTCCCGCAGATGTAGATCGCCGGATCCGCGCACTGCCAGACGCCTGGGCGGGCGACCCGGATATCGCCGCGATCTATCTCTTCGGCTCGCGCGCTGGATCCCATCCCGGACCACGCTCGGACGTCGATCTCGCCGTCGTTCTTCGGGACGGGCTGGATGACACCGCCCGCTGGCGGAAGCGGCTCGACCTCACGGCAGACGCCTGCCGCCGCCTCGGGACCGATGCCGTCGATCTCGTCGTCCTCGAGGACGCGCCCACCGTGCTCGGGCATCGAGTGCTCGCGCGCGGCGTGCTGCTCGCCGACCGTGAGCCGCGGCGGCGCACGCAGGTCGCGGAACGGATCATGCGTCAGTACCTCGACGAGGCATACCTCCGCCAAGTGCTGGATGCGGGGCTCGCCCAGAGGTTGCACGAGGGCCGCTTTGCCCGTTGATGCGGCGCTCGTCAGGCGACGGCTCCGGGCCATGGAACGCTCGTTACGCGTGCTGCGGGAGCTGCGTGGACGCGGGCGATACGCGTTCGTCTCCGACGAAGCGGTTCAGGACCGGGCGGCGCGCAACGCGCAACTGCTCGCGCAAGGCTGTGCCGATATCGCCCTGCACATCATCGCCGCCAGCGGTGCGTCCGCACCGGAATCCTATGCAGAAACCCTGACGGCGCTCGGCGCCGCCGGCGTGATCACCGCTGCGCTGGCAGAACGCCTCGCCGGGGCCGTCCGCCTCCGCAACCTTCTCGTCCACGGCTACCTCGATATCGATCACGGGCGTCTCTTCGACGAGCTCGGATGGATCGAGGACGCTGCCGAGTTCGCGGTCGTCATCGAACGCTGGCTCGAGAAGAACGTGGATCTCGGTTCGTCGGTGTAGAGCGCACCCGGGTCGCCAGGAGGTTTGGCCGCTCGGATTGATCCCGGACCTCCCCGAATGGTCAGCCAGTCCACCATCCACCCCGCCCTCCAGGCGCGCGCACTCAGGCGAGGCGGTAGTCCCGCGCCGTGCGGTCTCCGAGGATCGGTCACGTCTACAGGGCGACCACGTGCTTCTTCTCGGCCCCCTTGATCGCGCTCAAGGGCACCGAGGCATCGAACGTGACGAACCGTCCGCCTCGGCCGACGGCGAGCGCGAGCAGATAGAGATCAGTCAGTTGACGGGGGCCGTGGATGCGACTGGCGTCGGCGATCCGCGGGTCCAGCACGCTGACGTCGTCCGGCCAAAACTCGTGGTGGGGGTTGCGCGTCGCCTCTCGCAGTCGCTCTATGACGGCAGGAACCGGCAACGCATTCGGGTAGCCCGGATGCGACATGATGCGTACGCACCCGTTCTGGGTGATGGGGCATGACGTCCAGCCGCTCGGAGCATTTCGGCCGAACCATTCCCGCGCCCGCTGGTGCAACGAGTGGTCCGGGTCGAGCAGCGCGATCAGGACGTTGACGTCCAGCAGCGCCCGCATCAATAGGCGTCGTCTTCCCGCAATCGGTCGATCAATTCGTTGGTCACGATCCCGCCACGCCTCGGAAACGGCCGAAAGCCGTACAGTGCCTTTGCTTCCCTGGTGAGGCCCTCGGGGGGCGCGGCCAGGGCCCTTCGGACGAGCTCGGAGATCACGCGGCCGGCTGTCTTCTTCTCGCGGCGGGCAAGCTCTTTGGCGACTCGCAGCACATCGTCGTCGAGATCAAGCGTGGTGCGCATACATCTGATGCTATGACATCAGATGGCCTCGGTCAAGCCGGCTGGCCGGAACCGGCCGACGTCACATCGGGGTCGGATCGCAGCGGAGCTTCCGCTCCACGCGGGCGCTGTCGCGGCAGGCCGAGCGCGACGAGGACGCCGAGCGCATTGCCGCCGGCGGCGATCAAGACCGCCATTCGATAGCTCCGGGTCAAGTCGAAGAGGCGGCCGGCGACGATCGGCAGGACGACGGCGGCGGCGCACCACGCCAGGTACAGCCGGCCGGCGACCCGGCCATACAGCGCGCGTCTCCAGTAGACGCCGACCGCGGCCGCCGTGACGCCGGAGATCAACCCGTAGCCCAGCCCCACGAGCGCGAGCGCGACCACCGATACTCTCGGGCCGGGCCACAGTGTGAGCGCGACGTTGCCGGCGAGCGCGACGGCGTGGGCGCCGGCGGCCACCGACGGAATGGTCAGCCAGTCGACCATCCACCCGCCGCCCAGGCGTGCGGCCGCGATGGTGCCGGCGATGAACGTCGTGCCGTACACGGCAAGCGCGGTCGCGCCGCCATACGCCGCGATGATGCCGGCGGCCTGACTGAGCACCATCAGCCCGGCCGATGCCGCGAGGAAGAACACGACCCACAGCCGCCAGAACACGGGGCGGCGTCGCTCGTGCGCGCCCGGCGCGGCGCTCGCGCTCGCCGCCGCGAGCGTGACACCGGACTGCGCGATGAGCCACGCGCTGATCACGCCGGTGACGGCCAGGACGATGGCGAGCCCTCCGAGCGTGGCGCGCACGCCGAGCTCGCGGATGGACCATCCGAAGAGCGGCGCCGCGATCATGGCGCCGGCCGGATACAGGCCGACGATGTAGCCGTTCACCAGGCCGTGGCGTCTGGTCACCGCGAGGTTCACCGCCTGCTGCACGAGAATGTAGGCCGCGCCGCCACCGGCGCCGAAGAGCACCCCGTATCCGACGGCGAGCTGCGTCAGACCGCCCGCCGTGGCGGCGAGCGCGATGCCGAGGGTGCTCGCAGCCGCGCAGCCCAGCACGAGCACGGGCGCCGACGCCAATCCGTAGACGTGGGGCGCCAGGTTCATGCCGGCGCCGAACCCGGCCGATGCCAGCGCGAAGACGAGCGCGAGATCGGCTCGGCTCAGTGCGAGCAGGCTCTCCAGCGGCTTCAAGAAGACGCTGAACGCATAGAGCGAGCCGAGCGGGGCGTTGAGCACGGTGGCGGCGGCGACGGCGCGCCACGGGCTCGGCTTCATGTCGCTGTCGCTCACGATGATCATTGTGCCTGCGCGAAGGCCTTGTTACGCTCCGCTCGCGTGACCAGCGCATTCGTTCCCGGCACGTCGCTGCGGATCGAGGGCGCAGCCGGCGGTCCGCTCGCCGGCCTCACCTTCGCCGCCAAGGACCTCTTCGACGTCGCCGGGTATCCGACCGGCGGCGGCAATCCGGACTGGGCTCGACGGAATCCGATCCCGACTCGCCACGCCTGGGCGGTGCAGCGTCTGCTCGACGCCGGCGCCACGCTGATCGGCAAGACCATCACCGACGAGGTGTCGCTCGGCATTCTCGGCGAGAACCCGTTCGACGGCACGCCACTCAATCCGAAAGCGCCCGATCGCGTGCCCGGCGGTTCATCGTCGGGCTCGGCGTCGGCCGTCGCGCAGGACCTGTGCGACACCGCGCTCGGTACCGACACCGGTGGATCCGTTCGCGTGCCAGCGAGCTTCTGCGGCCTCTACGGGATTCGTCCGACGCACGGCCGGCTCGATCTCAGCGGCATGATGCCGCAGGCGCCGAGCTCGGACACGACGGGATGGTTCGCGCGCTCAGCGCGCACG
This sequence comes from Methylomirabilia bacterium, assembly GCA_041490825.1. GTDB lineage: Bacteria > Methylomirabilota > Methylomirabilia > Rokubacteriales > CSP1-6 > JBGPTW01. Next base: position 22,911 of record JBGPTW010000036.1, read on the forward strand.
TTCGCGCGGGTCGCCGAAGCAATGCTCGGCGAGCCGATTCCCGCCACTCTACCCGCCAAGCTCGTCGTCGCCGTCGACGCGTTTGGCTTCGCGGATGCCGAGACCGCCGCGGCGCTCCAGCCAATGGTCGGCAAGCTGTCCACGCTGGTGAAAGAGGTGCGCGAAGACCTGCTCGCGCCGCCCGGATTGTCGACGTGGTCTCGGGCGCAGCGCACGCTGCAGCCGTATGAAGCGTGGCGCACCTTCAAGGACTGGATCGATCGCGACAACCCGCGAATGCAGTTCAGCGTCGCGCGCAACCTCGTCGCCGCCAGCGCGATCACCGAGACGGATCGGCAATGGGCCGCGCTGATGCGCGACGAAGCGCGCGCCCGTCTCGCGTGGCTGCTGCCGCCCGGAACGATCTTGTGCCTGCCGACAACGCCCTTCCCGGCGCCCCGGAAGGCGCTACCCCTCGCGACGGCCGGGCCGCTGCAGGTGCGCATCAACTGCTTGACCGCCCACGGCGGCCTCACCGGTGTGCCGCAGGTAAGTCTGCCGGGCGCGCACGTCGACGGGTTGCCGGTCGGGCTCTCGATTCTCGGCGCGCGCGGCAGCGACGCAACGTTGGTTGCTGTGGCCGGAGCGATGGAGGCGAGCCGATAGCCTCGGAGCGGCGGGTGGCTTATGCTACGGCCCGCGCGATGAGGCGCCCCGACATCCCGAACGAACAGGAGATTTCTGCATGACCGATCCCGGCTACGCCGCCGTCACTCGACGCCGCTTCCTGAAAACCGGAGCGCTCGCCGCCGCCACGGTGCCCCTCCTGACCCGCGCGCCGTTCGCGTCTGCGCAGGCGCGCGCCACCAAGGTGCTGGACTTCCAGACGGGCGCCGACGTCGCGAAGGCCGAGCAGGAGGGCGAGGTCATCTACTACGGCCATGACGGCGAGGCCGGAATCGCCGTCCTGCTCGACGCGTTCAAGAAGGACTTCCCGAAGATCAAGACGAGCTACGTGCGACTGCAGACGGGCGCGCTCTACGCGAAGATCACCGCGGAACGGTCGGCCGGCCGCTTCGGCGTCGACGTGCTGCAGATGTCCGACATCTCGCCGGTCATCGACTTCCAGAAGAAGGGCGGGTGGGAGAAGTACGCCTCACCGGAGTACGCCGCGTACAAGCCCGAATACCAGTCGACTCCGGCCGGCTACTACGGCGTGCCCGGCGTGAGCTTCGCCGGCATCGCCTACAACCGCAGCAAGGTGAAAGCCGAGCAGGCGCCGAAGGGCTGGAAGGACATTCTCAACCCGGCCTTGAAGGATGGGATCAGTGCCAAGCTCGCCACGTCGGGAATGCAGCACGCTCAGTGGTACATGCTCCGCAAGCTCTACGGCAACGACTTCTGGATGGAGTTCGCCAAGCAGCGGCCGCGCGGGTTCGATGCGCGCGCCCAGCTCTTCGACCGGCTGGCCAAGGGCGACGATCGCGTGTGCGCGCTCGCCGAATACGGCGGGTACATCCTCTTCCAGGAGAAGGGCGCGGACATCGAGTTCGTGTCGCCGGCCGATGGGCTGCCGGCCATCGCGATCTACATCGGGGTCGTGAACCGCGCGCCGCACCCCGAGGCGGCCAAGCTCTTCGTCGACTGGGCCCTCTCCAGGCGCGGCCAGATGGTGTATCAGAACCAGAAAATCCTGCTCTACGGATCGGTGCGCGCCGACACGGGGCCGATGCCGACAGGCAAGCGGTTGTCCGACTTCAAGCTGTTCTTCCCTTCGGACTGGAACGACTACGTCGCGAGTCACCCCGTGTTCGTCAAGGAGTGGAACTCGATCATGGGGTTGTGATCAATCACATGGGGGGCTCCGGGCGCCCCCCATGCCCCCCGGACGCTCGTCACGCCCCGGGGGACCCGGGGCGCTCCTCGATCACGCGGGCTCTCGAGCGGGCCCGGTCCTGGCGACCGGGCCCGCGGCTCGTCAGCGTGGTCGTCGGCGGCGCGGCCGCCGTACTCGTCCTCTATCCGATCGCGTATCTCATCCAGGCCTCGCTGAGCGTCGGGGATCCCCAGGCGCGCCCGCCAGAAGCCTACGGGCTCGCGAACTATCTGGATCTCGGCCGCTACGCGCACATCTTCGGTAACACGCTGCTCGTCGCCGGCGTGGCGACCGTAATGGCGATCGTCTTCGGCTTCGCCATGGGGTGGATCCTCTCGCGTACGAACGTGCCCGGCCGCGCGGCGTTCGAACAGCTCATGGCCATGCCGTACTACGTGACGCCGCTCATGGGAGCGCTCGCATGGGCATTCATCGGCTCGCCAAGCAGCGGCTTCGTCAACCAGATCTGGCGCGCGCTCGGCGGTGAAGGCCACCTGATCGACATCAACACGCCGTGGGGCATTGCGTGGGTGATGGCTCTCTTCGAGGGCTCGGTCGCCTTCGTGATGATCGGCGCGGTGATGAAGTCGATGGACCCCGCGATGGAGGAAGCCTCCCAGGTCCTCGGCGCCGGCCGCATCAGGACGATGCTGCGGATCACGCTACCGCTCGTCCTGCCCGGCGTGCTCGGGGCGGCCGTCTTCGTCTTCGCCGAGATGCTGGGCTCGTTCTCGGCTGCGCTGGTCCTCGGGCTCCCCAACCGCTTCTACGTCGTGACCACGGCCATGTACCAGCTCGTGTCCCAGTACCCGCCGCGGTTCCCGGCGGCGGCGGCCATGGGAGTCTCGCTGTTCGTCGTGATGTTCGCCATGATCTGGGCCTACCGTCGGATCGTGAGCGCGGGCAGCTACGCCACCATCACGGGCAAGGCGTTCCGGCCTCGTGTCATGGACGTCGGACGTTTGCGCTGGACCCTCCTCGGACTCTGTGTCGCGTATCTGGGCGTCGCCGTGATCCTGCCCGTGCTGACGGTCGTGTACGCGTCGTTCCAGCGGCTGACGACCGTGTTCCCCCGAAAAGACAACTTCACGCTCGCGAACTACACGACCGCGCTGTCCCTGGACGCGGTGCGTTCGGCGCTCGGCAACAGTCTGCTCCTCGGCTTCGCCACCGCGAGCATCGGCGTCGTCCTGATGGGATTCCTCTCGTGGCTGATCTATCGGTCACGCCTGCCCGGCGCGGGCCTCATCGAATACGTGTTGATGTTCCCGCAGGCGGTCCCGCGCCTCGTTTTCGCCTTCGGGATGCTGTGGGCGTGGCTGATCTTTCCGCTCCCCATCTACGGCACGCTGTGGCTCCTCCTGATCGCGTACCTCACGGTGTTCCTGCCGCTCGGGCTCCGGACGATCTCGGGCGTGATTCTCCAGATCGACCGATCGCTCGAGGAGTCCGCGCAGATGTGCGGCGCGACGTGGGGCTATCGCCTGCGCACCGTCACCATGCCGCTGCTCAAGCCCGGCCTGGTCGCGGCGTGGCTGCTGCTCTTCATCGCCAGCGTTCGCGAGCTCGGAGCGTCGATCTTGTTGATGGGGCCGAAGGCCAAGGTCATCACGCCCGCGATCGTCGAGTCCTGGTTCTCGACCAGCACGGAGCTCACCGCCGCCATGGCTGCGTTACAAACGCTGGCGGTGGCCATCGCGCTGGCTGTCCTCTTCACGGTGGCGCGCCGCGCCGTCCAGCCCGGGGGCGAGTGAGCGTGAGCCAGGCGCCGATCGAGGTGCGCGACCTGGTCGTTCGCTACGGCGGAATCGTCGCGGTTCGCGGTGTGAGCTTCACCGTCGGCGCTGGCGAGCACCTCACGCTGCTCGGCCCCTCGGGCTGCGGCAAGACCACCACGCTGCGCGCGATCGCGGGGCTGGAGCGGCCGATGTCGGGCGAGATCCGGATTGGCGGAAGCCCGGTGTTCTCGTCCTCGGCTGATGTGAACGTCCCCGCCGAGCGCCGCGGCCTTTCGATGGTCTTCCAGTCGTACGCCATCTGGCCGCACATGACGGTGTTCGACAACGTGGCCTACGGCCTGCGCGTACGGCGGCGTCCCAAGGCCGAGGTGACGCTCCGCGTGCGCCAGGCGCTCGACCTGGTGCAGCTCGGCGATCTCGGCGCGCGCAGCGCGGCGAAGCTTTCAGGAGGCCAGCAGCAGCGCGTGGCCCTGGCCCGGGCCTTCGTGTTCTCGCCCTCGGTGCTCCTCTTCGACGAACCCCTCTCGAACCTGGACGCCAAGCTGCGCGCCGAGATGCGGATCGAGCTGAAGGAGCTCCAGCGCCGCCTCGACATCACCTCGGTGTACGTGACCCACGATCTCGAGGAGGCGCTCGCGATCTCCGATCGCATCGTGGTGATGCGCGACGGCGCCATCGAGCAGGTCGGCACACCCGCCGAGATCTACGACCGGCCGCGCAACACGTTCGTCGCCGACTTCGTGGGGTCGGCCAACCTGATCCGGGGCCGCCGGCGTGCCGACCTCGAAACCGACGGGCTCGTCGTGATACAGACACCGGGAGGCGCGCTGGTGCACGGTATCGCCCTCGACCGTCAGGCCGGGACCGAGGCGCTCATGGCCGTCCGCACGGTCCACCTGCGCCTCGAGCGCGCGCGGCCGGCGACATCCGTCAACGCGTGGCCGGCCCGGATCCGGCAGCGCGTGTTCCAGGGCGACTTCACGCAATATCACGTCGACTGGGACGGCCGGCAGCTCATCGTGCGCTTGGCCGCGGCGGAGCCGATGGCCGAGGGCGATGACGTGTTCGTCCTGGCCGATCCCCGGCATTGCGTGCTCATCGAGGAGTGATCCGATGATCCCAGAGTCACGAAATCCGTCAGGGTCGTGGTCTCAGCTGGCATGGGTCTCTCCTTGCTTGCGCCGGAGCCGATCAGTCGCCTCCAGGTCCACCACCGGCGGCTCGCGGGTGATGACGACGCCGTAGTCGTGCGCGGCGTCTTCCGCGGTGAAGTAGCCGCGGGCCACGTCGCGGCGCACCAGCTCGGGGTCGCGCGTGCGCGGGTCGCCATAGCCGCCACCCCCTGGCGTGCGCACGTGCACGGTGTCCCCGGCCACGACGCGTATGTCCTCGTCCTTCGACCAATGAGGTGATCGATACGTCACGCCCTGACGCTCCACGACGACCTCGTTGGCGGCGCCGTCCTTGCCGCCGAAGAGCCCAGGCGGGCCGAAGCGGCCGTGATCCATCAGGAACGAGAGCAGCGCCTCGCCGCGCTGGATGCGCACCTTGTAATCGACGCCAAAGCCGCCGCGTGTCCGTCCTGCGCCGCCCGAACGCTCCCGGAGCGCGTACTGCTCGAAGAGGATCGGGTAGTGCTGCTCCAGCACCTCGGCGGGCTGGGTCTTCGAGATCCCGATCGTCGAGCAGCCGTTGGTGAGCCCGTCGTCCTCGGCGCTGCCGCCGTAGCCGCCGCCCGAGAAGACGTACATGATGTAGTGCCGCTCCTTCAGCGGATCGTAGCCGCCGAGCGTCAGGTTCCCGCTGGTGCCGGCCGGCGCCGCGAAGAGATCGTCGGGAATGGCACGGGCGAGCGCGGTGAAGACGCTCTCGGCGATGCGCGAGCTGACCTCGGCGGCGCAGCCGGAGACGGGCCGCGGGTACCGGGCGTAGAGGAACGTCCCGTGGGGGTCGGCGATCTTGAGCGGCTCGAAGCAGCCGGCGTTGATCGGCACGTCGGGAAAGATGTGCTTGATCGCGAGATAGACGGCGGCGCGCGTGGTCGCGATGACACTGTTGAGAGGGCCGCGACACGGCGCGCTCGACTCCGAGAAGTCGAAGTGGAGGTCGGTGCCTTCCTTCTTGATCGTGAGGCGAATGGCCAGCGGGTCGGGGTCGACGCCGTCCGAGTCCACGAAGGCCTCGCCGCGATACACGCCGTCGGGGATCTTCGCGATGTGCGCGCGCATCATCTGTTCCGAGCGCCGCCGCAGCTCCGCGATGCACGCGGCGACCGTGTCTGCGCCGTAGCGGTCGAGCAGCGCGGTGAGCCGTCGCTCGCCGACCGTCAGCGCGGCCACCTGCGCCTTGATGTCGCCGATCCGCTCCTCGGGCACGCGGATGTTGGCGAGGACGATCTGGAGGATGTCGTCATCCATCACGCCGGCGCGGAAGAGCTTGACGGGCGGCAGTCGCAGTCCCTCTTGCTGCACTTCCGTTGCGCGTGTGGCGAAGCCGCCGGGCACCGCGCCGCCCGTGTCCGGCCAGTGGCCGGTGTTCGCGAGCCACGCCCAGTGCCGGCCGCGATAAAAGAACGGCTTCACCATCTTCACGTCCATCAGATGGGTCCCGCCGCAGTACGGATCGTTGACCAGGAAGATGTCGCCGGGCACAACGTCGCGCTTCTGCTCGATCACCGCGCGCGTGGTGAACTGCATGACGCCGACGAAGATGGGGAGCCCGAGCTCGCCCTGCGCGATGACGTCGCCGGTGTCGCGGTCGTAGATCCCGTCCGAGCGGTCGAAGCCCTCGGAGATGACCGGCGAGAACGCGGCCCGTTCGAACGTGAGGTCCATCTCGCTGGCCACCTGCTGGAGACCGTTCTGGACGACGACGAGGGTGACCGGATCGATCGCGTTCATCACATCCATCGCATCCTTACACGCCGCTGACCGCGATCTCGAGATTGCCGAGGGCGTCCACGCGCCCGCGATCGCCCGGCTCCATCACTGTGGTCGTATCGAGCTGTTCCACGATCGCCGGGCCCACTAGTGTCGCCCCGACGGGCAGGTGCTCACGCCTGTAGATGGGCGTGTCGTGCCATTGCTGATCGAACCACACACGCCGCGCGCCGATCGGTCCCGCTGCCGTCACCGCACCGCCGAGGCCGTCGAGGGCGACGGGACGCCGACGGCCGATCACCGCGGTCCGCAGGCTCATCACGAGCGCCCGCATCTCGCGGAGCTCCACGCCGAAGCGGTCGCGGTACGCGCGCTCGAACGTCTCCGCGAGGTCGTCGCGGGAGAAGTCCGTGCGCGCGATCGGCACGGTCAGCACGTGCGTCTGTCCCGCGAACTGCATGTCCGCCTCGTGCTGCACCGTGACGGTCTCGACCTCGACGCCCTCCGTGGCGAGCAGCCGGCGCCCCTCGGCAATCTGCGCGGTCAGGATCGCGCGCGCTTCGGCCACGTCCATGCGCAAGAGTCCCTGGTTGATCGTGCGGACGAAGTCGTGGCGAACGTCGGCCACGAGACAGCCGAGCGCCGAGGTGATGCCTGGACGCGCCGGCACCAGCACGTTCGGAATCGCCAGCTCGCGAGCGAGGGCCACCGCGTGAAGTGGTCCCGCGCCGCCAAAGGCGAACAGGACGAAGTCGCGCGGGTCGCGCCCGCGCTGGAGCGACACCAGCCGGATGGCGCCGGCCATCTTGTCGTTGGCCACGCGTACGATGGCGGCGGCGACGGCGACGGGATCGAGCGCCAGGTGAGCGCCGATCTTCTTGTCGAAGATCTCGCGAATCTCGTCGAGTCGGGCGGCACCCGTCACGCCGAGCAGCGCCTGAGGATTCAGCCGGCCCAGGAGCAGGTTCGCGTCGGTGATCGTCGGCTCCTGGCCGCCGCGACCGTACGCGATGGGACCGGGCTCGGCGCCGGCGCTCTCCGGTCCGACCTGGAGGATGCCGGCGCTCGACACGCGCGCGATCGAGCCGCCTCCTGCGCCGATGGTGTGGATGTCGATCATCGGCACGCGCACGGGTAGGCCGTAGCCCATCTCCTTGTCGGCGCTCACCGCGGGCGCGCCGCCCACGATCACGCCGACGTCGAAGCTCGTCCCGCCCATGTCGCACGAGATCACGTTGGCGTGGCCGGCCGCGAGCGCGGTGTGCGCCGCGGCCTTCACGCCCGCCGCCGGTCCCGACATCAGCGTGTTCACGGCGTGGCGCGCCGCCACGTCGACGGACATCGTGCCGCCGTTGCCCTGCATCACGAGCAGCTCGTGCCGGTAGCCCTGGCGCGCGAGCTCGCCCGCCAGCCGGCGCAGGTAGCGGTCGATCACCGGCTGGACGAACCCGTTGATCGCCGCCGTCGTCCCCCGCTCGAACTCGCGATACTCCGGCAGCAGCTCCGACCCCACGGTGACATACGCGTTGGGCCACTCGGCGGCGGCGACCTCGCGGGCGCGGCGCTCGTGCGCGTCGTTCACGTACGAGTGGATGAAGTGGATCACCAGCGCCTCGACGCCGCGATCGCGAAGCCACGCTGCGGCGCACCGGACGTCAGCCTCGTCGAGCGGCGTGACGACGTGGCCCTCCGCGTCCATCCGCTCGGTGACTTCCAGGCGCAGCTCGCGCGGGATCAGCGCCTCGAACGTCCCCTTGAGACCGTAGGGCGTCGGTCGCGTTCGGCGGCCGAGCTCCAGGACGTCGCGGAATCCGCGCGTGGTGATGAGTCCGACGCGCGCTCCCTTGCGCTCGAGCAGCGCGTTGGTGGCCGTGGTCGTCCCGTGGACGATGATCTTCAGATCAGCGGGGGTGGCCAACGCGTCGGCGATCGCGGCCAGGACGCCGTCGGCCTGGTTGCGAACGGTCGTCGGCACCTTCGCCACGCGCACGGCGCCGGTGACCTCGTCGAACAGCACGAGATCGGTGAACGTGCCGCCGACGTCCACGCCGACGAGAAGGGCCGGATCTCGGGTCACAAGCCGTTGCTGTACCGCGCCGGCAGAGCGAAGTCAATCGCGCTACCATGTGCGGCCACGAGGAGGGTGCCATGACGCCAACGGGAACCGTGCCGACGACCGCAGCCGAGACCGACGTCCTCCGGGCCGACGAGCGCCGCTTCGAGGCGATGCGGAAAGGCGACTGGGCCGCGCTCGACGCGGCGCTGGCCGACGATCTCACGTACGTTCACTCCACCGCGCGGCTCGAGTCGAAGGCGGAGCACGTCGGGAACCTCCGCGCCGGCAAGCCGCACTATCGGGGCATCGCGCCACGCGACCGGCGAGCGCGCGTTCACGGTGACGTCGGCGTGGTCAACGGCGTGTCGGAGATGCACGTGGAGCGGGACGGCAAGGAGCAGCGCTTCACCGTACGCTACCTGGCGGTCTACGCGAAGAGCGGAGATCAGTGGCGCATGATCGCGTGGCAATCTACACGCGTGCCTGATTGAACTTGGGGGGCCCCGACATGGCCCCCCAAACCCCCCAGCGCTCGGAAGCGCCCCGGCAAAGCCGTGGCGCTCCTCGAGGCTACGATTACGTCATCGTCGGTGCGGGATCGGCGGGGTGCGTACTCGCGTATCGACTCACCGCAGATCCATTGGTCCGCGTGCTGCTTCTGGAGGCCGGCGGGCGCGACACGCATCCATTGATCCACGTCCCGATCGGGCTGGGCAAGATCTGGGAGCGTCGGATGTTCGACTGGGGCTACGACACGGAGCCCGAGCCCGGGCTGGACAATCGCCGGATCGAGGCGATGCGCGGGAAGGTGCTCGGCGGGAGCTCCTCGATCAACGTGATGGCCTACGTGCGCGGCAACCGCGGCGACTACGACCGGTGGGCGCAGAACGGCTGCCAGGGCTGGTCGTATGCCGACACCCTGCCGTACTTCAAGCGATGCGAGAGCTGGGAGAAGGGCGAGAACACCTGGCGTGGCGGCAGCGGGCCGCTCTCCGTCATCGATTCACGGAATCGCGATCCGCTGTTCGACGCGTGGCTCGAGGCGGCGCAAGAGGCGGACTGGCCGTTCACGGAGGACTACAACGGCAAGGAGCAGGAGGGCTTCGGTCGGAGTCAATGGACCATCCGGAACGGGCGGCGGTGCAGCGCCTCCACGGCCTTTCTGCGACCGGCCATGCGACGACCCAACCTCACGGTCGAGACCAACGCACTCGCGACGCGGGTGATCCTCGACGGAACGAGAGCGACGGGCGTCGAGTACGCGAGACGCGGTCGCCTCTATCGCGCCTCGACGGAACGTGAGGTGCTACTCGCCGGCGGCGTGTTCAACACGCCGCAACTTCTCATGCTGTCGGGCATCGGCGAGGCGGACCATCTCCGCGATGTCGGCATCGAGCCAAAAGTGAATCTGCCCGGCGTCGGCAAGAACCTTCAAGATCATCTCTCCGTCGACGTGCACCATGCCCGTCGGGACCGCGGCCCCTTCCATGCCGAGATGCGTTTCGATCGCACCGCGGTCAACATGGTGCGCGCCTACGTGTTCGGCACGGGACCGGCGACCGTGTTGCCGAATCGTCTGCACGCTTTTGTCAAGACGCGGCGCGATCTCGCGGTGCCCGACATCCAGTTTCTGTTCCGTGGTGCGCCAGCGCGTGCTCATCCGTGGTTCCCGGGCATCACGCGGGCCTACGAGGACAGCTTCGGGCTTCGACCGGTGATGCTGCATCCCGAAAGTCGTGGCGTCGTGCGCCTCCGCTCGGCGGACCCGGGCGCTCCCGTGCGGATCGTGCAGAACTTCCTGGCCACGGACAACGACATCAGGACGATCCGCGAGGGCGTGAAGCTCGGGCGCGACATTGCGAGCCGGAAAGGGCTCGATCGGTTCAGAGGCGGAGAGACGGCACCGGGGCCCAACTGCCGTACCGACGCCGAGATCGACGCGTTCGTGCGCCGCACCGCGATCACGGCACACCACCCGTGCGCGACGTGCGCGATGGGAGTCGGGGAGGACGCGGTGCTGGATCCGACGCTGCGCGTCCGAGGCGTCGAGGGGCTCCGTGTCGCTGATGCGTCCGCGATGCCGGATCTGGTCTCGGGCAACATCAACGCGTGCGTGATGATGATCGCGGAGAAAGCGGCGGACCTGGTGCTCGGCAAGCCGGCGTTGCCCGGGGCCGCGATGGCGTCGTCAGAGTGACGCCGACTCGTGCGGTGTTCGAGCGCTATCCGAACATTCGCGTCGCGTTCGGCGAGAGCGGCATCGGCTGGATTCCCTACGTGCTCGACCGCATGGATTTCGAGTACGAGGACCAGTACAAGGACTTGCCGCTCAAGATGAAGCCGAGCGAGTACTGGCGCCGGCAGTGCAAGGCGACGTTCCAGTACGACCGCGTGGGCACGAAGCTCATCGACGAGATGGGGGTGGAGACGCTGATGTGGGGGTCGGACTACCCGCATCCCGACGGCGTGTGGCCGGAGTCGGAGAAATACATCAACGAGCAGTTCGCGCATCTGCCGTCGGACGTCACGCGGAAGATGACGTGCGAGAATGCGGGGAGGTTCTACGGCTTGATCACGTGACGGGCATGGTCTCCCCGTCGTGGCCGGTCACACGGCGGGGCCGTCCTGAATGGCCGCCGCGAGCTTGCCAGGAACCCGCCGGCCGTCGCCCGCCTGACCGCTGAGCTTCCCGTTCTCGACGACCACCTTGCCGCGCAGCATCACCACGGCGGGCCAGCCGTGCACTTCCCATCCGTCCCACGCGCTGTAGTCGGACCCGTGAAGATCCTCGGAGCGAAGCGCCCGGCGGACGGTCGGATCGAAAACGACGACGTCGGCGTCGCTACCCGGAGCGATCACGCCCTTCCGCGGGTAGAGGCCGAGAACCTTCGCCGCGTTCGTCGACGTCACGTCGACGAAGCGCTCGATCGACATCCCGCGCTTCGACACACCCTCGGTGTAGATGATGGGCACGCGCGTCTCCACGCCGACGTGACCGCCGGTGGCGTCCGCGACGTGACGGCTCCGCATCTTGATCGCGCGCGGGGTGCACAGCTCGTCGGTGGCGACGGTGCTCAGCGTTCCGTTCTTGAGGCCGGTCCAGAGGCGCGCGCGGTCCTCCTCGTGCTTGAGGGAGGGGTACGTGTGAAACATCACACCGTCGGGACGCAGGTACGCGTCGGCGGTGAACGTCGCGTAGTGGTGAAGCGTCTCGCCGTAAATCGCGCGGCCCTCGCCGCGCGCCTCCGCGAGCGCCTCCACGCCCGTCCCCGCGCTGACGTGCACGAAGTAGACGGCGGCGCCCTCGACGTAGCGAGCGAGGCGAAGGACGCGACGGAACGAGAGGTCTTCGGACATGGCGCTGTGGACGAGCGGCATGTGCTGGATGTCGGTGCGGCCCTCGCGCTCGAGGCGGTCGTACATGTACATGACGAGGTCGTCGTCTTCCGCGTGGATCGCCAGGATGCCGCCGTGCTTGGCCGCCGTCTCCATGATCGCCCACAGGTGACCCATGCGGATCATGCGGCCCTTGCCGATCGGCCGCACGTCAGTGGTGAAGATCTTCAAGCTCGGAAAGCCCGCCTGGATCGCTTCCGGGATCTGGTCGATGACGTCCGGCGGCACCGCGCCCTGGAGCATCACGTGGAGCGCGTGGTCCGTGTAGCCGGCGCGCCAGACTGCTTCCTTGTCGTCGATGGCGCGAGCAATCGTCAGGCCGGGTTCCCAGACGGCGAAGTCGACGAGCGTCGTCGTCCCGCCGCAGATGGCGGCGCGGCTGACCTGCTCGGGCGGCGCGCTCGTCGTGTGTCCGCCGCCGAGCGCCGGGATCGGCCAGTGCGTGTGCACGTGCGGATCGATGCCGCCGGGGATGACGAGCTTGCCAGTGGCGTCGATGACGCCTCGGGGATCGACGGGCAAGGTGCCGGGCGGGACGACGGCGACGATGCGCTCACCTTCGACACCGACGTCCCACGCGCCCACGCCGTGTGGGGTGACGACCTGTCCACCGCGAATGACGAAATCGAGCATGATGTTGTCCTCTCCAGGGGCATGTCGAGGAGTGCCACGGCTTGGCCGGGGCGCTCCGAGCGTGTGGGGGTATGGGGGCCATGTCGGGGCCCCCATGTTAATCAGTACGTGTCGAACATGCGCTGGATTTCGGCGACGTCGTCCGTGCGCGTGAGCGCCAGCATGGCGAGCACGCGCGCTTTCTGCGGATTCAGGTTGTCCGCGACGACGAAACCACGCTCGCGGACGGACGTGCGTAGCAACACGCGACCGCTCCCCGCCCGGCTCGAGATCACGACGAGAACGCCGCGCCGTCGCGCCTCGAGCAGCGCATCCATCTCGGCCGGCGTCGTCATGCCGGGAGCCAGCGACGCCGAGACGATTGCCCGCGCTCCCGCGGCGACGAAGGCCTGAATCGCTGAACCGTCCGCGCCGGCGTACGACGCCGCGATGTCCACGCGCGGCAAATCGGTGCGGCCGCGCACGTCGAACTCGGTGTCGGGTGCGTGGCGCCGCGCCGGCCGCCGATAGATGGCGACGCGACCATCCGGGTCCGCGTACCCGAGCATGCCGACGTCCGGGCTCCGAAACGTTTCGAGGCGGAGCGTGGACGACTTCGTCACGTCACGCGCGGCCTGCACTTCGTCGTTGAGGAGCACGAGCACGCCGAGCCCGCGCGCCTCCGGCGCTCCCGCGACGCGCACCGCGTTCAACAGGTTGAGTCCTGCGTCCGAGCTCAGGCCGCTGGCCGGGCGCTGCGACCCGACCAGCACCACGGTGGCGTCAACCTTGAGCGTGAGGTTGAGGAAGTACGCTGTCTCTTCGAGCGTTGCGGTGCCGTGCGTGATGACGACGCCGGCGAGCGGCGGCTCACCCGCGACGGCGTCGTGCACCGCCGCGTCGAGCGCGACCCAGTCGGCGGGCGTGATGGCCGCGCTTCCCACCGAGCGGAAGCGGACGGTCACGATTTCTGCCGCTTCGGCGGCTTCCGGGAACCGGACGAGGAGCTCGTCGGGCTCCTCCTTGCGGCCGTAATCCATGTACTCCCAGAGGTCGAGGCTATGGCGACCGATCGACGAGATCGTCCCGCCGGTGCCGATGAGCGCGACGCGCGGCTTCGTCGTCATTGGCCCTGCGCGAGCACCTCCGCCGCCTGCTTCTCGACCACCGTGCCCTTGAAGAAAATGATGCGGTCGTTGAACGGGCGGAACTGCTCGGCCGTGAACACGTTGTAGGCGCGGCAAAGCGCTCGGCGCAGGCGCTCGGGCGGCAGACGGTAGTAGCCGAGCCCCGCCGTCGGGTAGACCACGCAGAAGTCGAGGCCGAGGTCGTCGAGGCGCTCGTACATGAGCCGCGGCAGCATGGCCGTCGCGCGATCGAGCGTGTTCTTGGTCGGCAGGAACCAGAACGCCTCCTGGCCGATGCGGCGCCGCCGCCGCTCGGCCACTGACATCGAGAGAGAATTGGGGATGCGCTGGCTCGCCATGGCCAGGGCCTCCACCGCCGTGTCCCCGCCGATGCGACGGAACTCCTCGCGCATGAGCGGCGCATACTCCGCCCAGTGTCCGTCCGCGTCGATGATCGGGTGCTTCAACCGCGAGTGAAGCTTCCGCGCCTCGGTCTGACCGTTGGTGAGCATGGGCAATCCCTCCCGGTGCAACGCGTCGCCTGCCGGGATGATACTCCGGCGGCAGAACGCCGACTCCAGCGATAGACTGCGGCGCGCGCAGAATGCGTGATACGCTTTCGAGCGTCGGCTGCCTTCTGTCGGTGACGGGGATTCAGGTGGTTCGGATCGGTGCCCCCTGTCATTTCAACCCGCATCCATAACAAGGGAGACGTCCACATGCTGATGAAAGGCGAAAACGAAAAGACATGAGCAAGGAAGACGCAATCGAAGTCGAGGGCAAGGTGGTCGAGCCTCTGCCCAACGCGATGTTCCGGGTGGAGATGGAGAACGGTCACAAGGTGCTGGCCCACGTGTCGGGCCGGATGCGGATGCATCACATCCGGATCCTGCCTGGCGACAAGGTCACGATGGAGCTGTCCCCCTATGACCTGACCCGGGGTCGAATCACGTACAGGTTCAAGTAGCAGGGCTACTTCTTCTCCAGCCACACGTTCCAGAAGTGGAGATACGGGCCGGGGCGGTGGCCGTGGACGTCCTTGCGGCGCGCGTCGAGCCGGAAGTAATCGCCGAGCCTGATCTTCGGCGCTTCCTCGTAGAACAGCGCCTGGATCTTCTCCCAGATTGCGTGGCGCTTCTTCGGGTCCATCTCCTTGCCGAGCGCCTGGAGTAACTGCTCTTTCTCCGGCTGGCACCACCAGCCAGGCCAGTCGCAGAGCACGACGGCCAGCGTGCTCGGCTCGGGCTGAAAGACGATGGCGGTTGTGAAGATGTCCCACAGCTCGGGCTTGTTCCGGCGCTGCACCACCGTCGCCCAGTCCGACACCTGGAGATCGATCTTGAGGCCGATCTCTTCGAGCTGCGCCTTGCCCACCAGCGAAGGCTTGTAGTGGTGCTCGAACTCCGTCGTCACGATCCAGCGCAGCGGCTGGCCCGCGTACCCGGACTCCTTCAGGAGACGCCGTGCCTTGTCCTTGTCGCGCTGGTTGTAGAGCGCGGCCCCGGCCTTCAAGTGCCACGTCTGCTCCTGGAAGAAGAGCCCCGGGTCGAGCCGGTAGAAATCCTTGTGGCCCATGCCGGCCAGCATCATCGGCTCGACGTCGAGCGCGGCCTGGATGGCCTGGCGCACGCGCTTGTCCGTCAACACTCCCTGCTTCGTGTTGAGCACCATGGTGACCCAGCCGAACGGCTTCACGACGACCGGCTCGACGCCGGCTGTCGAACGGATCGCCTCGTACTGATCGCCCTTCACTTGCTGGATGTACTGGTACTCGCCGGTCGCGATCCCGGCCTGGCGAGTCGCGTAATCGGGCACGGGGATGAAGAGCAGCTCGTCCACGTACGCAATGCGCGCGCCCGCCAGGCCGCTGGCGGGCTCAGATCGTGACGCATAGCCGTCGAACCGCGCCAGCTTGATGTGCCGGTCGGGCTTGTGCTCGACGAACCGGAAGGGGCCGGTCCCGATGAACTCCTTGAGCGGCCCGTCGCCCGATGCCTTGATGACCTCCTCGGGGTAGATGACCGCAGCGTTGTCGAGGGCGGCCAGCGCAGTGAGAAGAACCGGCGACACGTCCTTGAGGCGGATCTCGACGATCGCGGGCCCCTTCGCCTCCACCGCGTCCACGTTCTTCCAGATAGCCCTGCCCGTCGTGGCCATGCCGCCCCAGCGCCGGAGCGATGCGACGACGTCGGCCGATCCGAGCGCCTTGCCGTTGTGGAACTTGACGTCTCGGCGCAGCCGGAACACGTAGCGCTTGCCGCCGTCCAGCGCCTCGTAGCCCTCGATGAGGTGGGGCACGGGTTGATACTTCGCGTCGAGGGTCAGCAGCGTCTCGAACATGTTGATGCCGATCTCGCGCGTGATCACGGTCGTCGTCGCGTGGGCGTCGAGCGTCGGCGGCTCGCCGGTCATCCCCACGCGCAGGACGCCGCCCTTCCTCGGCGACTGCGCGTCGGCATCCGAGGTTGCGAGCCACATCACGGCAATGAGTGCCCCGAGGACGATTCGCAGCGATCTCGCGCGCGGCCAGGTCATCGCGTTCATCTCGCCTCTGGCCGCCATGCCCGCTTGGACATCGCGTCGACGTCGCTGATGCCTACCACGCGGCGAACGTCCATGTCCTCCATCTCGGCCATGGCCGGAATCATGATGGTGGGGACGAAGAAGACGTGCGTGAGGCCATGGGCGCGGACCGCCTCGGCGAAATACCGGTTGCCCGTCATCCGTGATCTCCTAGCTGGGGGCCTCGAAGGCCCCCAGACCCCCAACCTTCGGCGGTCGCCGGGGAACCCGGCGCCCGCCTCTACCCCCGCAACGCTCGGAGCGCCCCGGGGAACCCGTGGCGCTCCTCGATTCTCCATTTGCATGGCTGACCTCCTCGTGCGCTATGACCCGCGGAACGCCGGGGCGACGTGCTCGCCGAAGCGGCGCAGCGACGCCACGGCCTTGTCGTGCGCGAGCCCGCCCCAGCTCGCCTGGCACATCACGTGGCCGAGGCCGACGTCGCGCAGTGCCGCGATCTGCTCGGCGACGCGCTTCGGAGTTCCATAGAGCGCGCCAGTTTCGAGGACGAAGCGGACACCGTCCGGATGAGAGACCGCGGGGTCCATCCACGGATTGATCGCCGAGGCGTTCACGCGGAAGTCGGACGGGTTGTACGCGTCGCGAACGTGATGCATGTGCTGGCGATAGTGCAGCGTCGCTTCGTGGACGTCGTCCTCCGCCTACGCCTCGCTGTCGGCGACGTAGAGGAAGCGCCAGGCCGACGCCTCACCGAGGAGACGCCGTTGCGTCGTCGCGTCGTGCCCACCGGCCTCAAGTCCCTCGCGATATCGCGCGAGGCGCTCGGGGATCCTCGCGTTCGGCACGCGCGACATCATCACGGGGATGCCGGCACGTCCGCACTCGACGAGTGACTCGACCGCGATCACGCTGCGCCAGATCGGCGGGTGCGGCCGCTGCACGGGACGTGGCCGGATAGCGGGTAGCCGGACCGAGAAGAACTTCCCGTCGTGGACGAACGGCTCCTCGGTCCAGGCGCGCGTGAGCACCTCGATCGCCTCCTCCATCCGGTCGCGGCTATCGTCGCTCCGGAGACCGAAGCCGACGTACTCGTACTCGTTGTAGCTCGAGCCGCGCCCGATACCCACGTCCAGCCGTCCGCGGCTCAGGTTATCGAGCACCGCGAGCTGGATGGCGAGGCGCACGGGATGGTGAAGCGCCATCTGGATGACCGCGAACCCGATCCGCGCGCGCGAGGTGCGCGCCGCGAGCGCGCCGGCGAACGGAATCGGGTCGGCGTAGGCGCACTCCCCGGTGAAGTTGTGCTCGGTGAGCCAGAGGTAGTCGAAGCCCATCGCCTCGGCCAGCACGCCCTGCTCGAGCTGCTGATGGACGCACGCGAGGTCATCCGCGGCCGACGGCGACAGCGACAGGGTCATCCATCCGAACTTCATGGTCTCCGAAGATACGGGAGGACTCGCGCCGCGTCCAGGCGACATAAAGGGCGCCGACGACTACCGGCAGCGCGTGCTCGACCTCGTCGATTCGAAGGTCGAGGGCAAGGAGAGCCTCGCCAAGCGCGTGCCCCCCGCGGTCCGCGGCCAGTCCGACAAGAAGCCGCCGGCCAAGACTACCCGCCGCGTCGAGGCAAAGACCGCCGAGGCGCCGCCCGCCAAGAAGGCCCAGGCCGGCCGCAAGTAGTCGTTCGCGCCGTCCCAAATCAGAAGTTCGTACGCCGCGTGCTTGAGTGTTACCTTCCAGGATAACGTTTATTTCGTGGGGAAGATCAGGCGTGGCACTTTTGTCTTCCTCAGCTGGAAGGGTGATCATGGCCCGGCGTACGTCCATGTGTACAAGGACTCGAAGCTCGTCGTGAAGTGGGACCTTGAGAACCGGCGCGCCATGAAAGGGAGCTCCTGTGGGCCGGGCTCAATCTCAACGACGCCGATCTTGCGACGAGCCGCAACGCCCGGTACTGCTATCCGATCGAACTGGTGCGCGCGCTGGCCGTCACGTGGCTATTCGCCGGACTGCGCAGCGATGAAGTACCGCATCATCGCGAGAATCGCCTTGCCGACGTTCGTGCAGTACTCCTCGATCGACAGCCCGTCGAGCGTGCCGGCGAACGACGCGACGATCGGGTAGACCGGCACGCGGTCGGCGAATGTCCTCTTGTAGGCCGCCACCACGCGGTCGCGGTTCGTGTAGCTGGCCTGGCCCTCGATCATTCGTCCTCCTCTTCGTCGGGCCGCTCCCGCAGCCTAATATCACCGCCGTCTGATGTAGAATGCGCGGACTCACCGGCCGGGCAGTGGCCCACCGCGTCAGAGCAGGAGGCAGTGATGAGCGTGAATGCGCCGAGTGCGAGTTACAGCCTGACCGTCCGTCTCGAGATCGACAACAAGCCGGGGATGCTCGGAAAGATCACCTCGGCCATCGGCAAGGCCGGTGGCGACATCGGCGCCATCGACGTGGCGTCGGTCGGCAAGTCCACCATCACACACGACCTCTCGTTCAAGGCGCGCGACGAGAGCCACGACCAGCGGGTCGTTGACAACCTGAAAGCGGCCAAGTGCGGGGTGGCGCGCCGCAAGCGCCCGCGGCCGTCGGGAGAGGTGGGTTCGCGGTAACGGGCGACCCGTGAGGGGCAAAGAGCTTCTCGCCGTCCTCTTTCCGCTGTTCCTGGCACTTCTCGTCTGGCCGCTCCTCACGGTG
The DNA here is from genome assembly GCA_041490825.1 of Methylomirabilia bacterium. GTDB lineage: Bacteria > Methylomirabilota > Methylomirabilia > Rokubacteriales > CSP1-6 > JBGPTW01. Next base: position 41,792 of record JBGPTW010000036.1, read on the forward strand.
GCGAACCGCCCCGTGCTGGTGGCGGGCGTCCCGGCGCTCGTCCTCTATCTCTTCACCGTGTGGGTGGTGATCGTTGCCGTCCTCGCGTGGGCGTCGCGCCGAACCGACGGGGAGGACGGTCCGTGAGCCCGGGCCCCCTCATCGGGATCCTCCTCGGGTACCTGGTCTTCCTCTTTCTCGTCGCCGCGGTGGCGGAGCGCTTCGGCACCCGCTTCATCACGCCGCGCCTGCGCACCGTCACCTACGTGCTCGCGATCTCCGTCTACTGCACCGCGTGGACGTTCTACGGGAGCGTCGGGCTCGCGGCCAACCGCGGGCTGGAGTTCCTGACGATCTACCTCGGGCCGGCCCTCGTCGCCTTCCTGTGGCCGACCGTCCTCAAGAAGCTGGTGCGCGTGGCGAAGGAGCAGCGGATCACGACGATCTCCGACTTCATCGCGAGCCGGTACGGCAAGTCCGGACCGCTGGGCACGCTCGTCGCCGTCCTCGTCGTGTGCGGCATGATTCCGTACATCGCGCTCCAGCTGAAGGCGGTGTCGGCGTCGTTTCGCATGATGCTCCCGCCCGATTCGGTGCTCGCCAACTTCGACCCCGCCCCCGTCGTCGCCGTCACCCTGGGGCTCTTCGCCATCCTCTTCGGCGCCCGGAACCTCGACTTCACGCGTCAGCAGACGGGCTTGATCACGGCGGTCGCGGTGGAGTCGCTCGTGAAGCTGGTCGCCTTCCTCGTGGTGGGCGCGTTCGTGACGTGGGGGCTCTTCACCGGGTTCGGCGACATCTTTGCCCGCGCCACCGCGCATCCCGAGTGGATGTCGCTCCTCACCCTGGGCGCGCCGCCCGCCACCTCCTACACGCGCTGGATGGCGATGCTCGTCGTGTCGATGGCGGCGGTGATGTTGCTGCCGCGCCAGTTCCACGTCCTCGTCGTCCAGAATCCGGCCGAGCGCGACGTGCATACGGCCGCGTGGGCCTTCCCGCTCTACCTGCTGCTCATCAACATCTTCGTGTTGCCCATCGCGTTCGCCGGTCTGCTCCACTTCGGCGACGCGCAGGCGGCCGACAGCTTCATCCTCGGTCTGCCGCTCGCGAGCGGCGCCCGCGTCGTGGCCGCCGTCGTCTTCCTCGGCGGGTTTTCCGCGGCCACCGCGATGATCGTCGTGGACTCGCTTGCCCTCTCCAAGATGATCGCCAACGACATCGTGCTCCCGTTCGTCCTGCGCAACCGCGCGTTTGCCGAGGTGTACTGGGCCGGCCTCGCCGCCACCCGGCTCGGCGTCATCGTCGTCCTCATCCTCGGTCTCGTGTGGGCACAGCTCGAGGGCGGGCAGGTCCTGCTGGTCGAGATGGGCCTGCTGTCGTTCATCGCCGTGACACAGTGCGCGCCCGCGGTCTTCCTCGGGCTCTACTGGCGGCGCGGAAGCCGGCGAGGCGCCTTCGTCGGCATCTCCCTCGGCTTCGCGTTCTGGTTCTACACGCTCATCCTGCCGGCGCTCGTCCGCGAAGGGATCCTGCCCGTGTCCCTCCTGAAGGAGGGGCCGTTCGGCATCGGCTGGCTCCGGCCGACGGCGCTGTTGGGGCTCGACGGTCTCGACCCGTTGGCCCACGGCGTGTTCTGGTCGCTCTTGTTCAATGTAGGCGGGTACCTGCTCGGCTCGGTGCTCACCACCCAGGACGCGGATGAGCGCAGCCAGGCGGCGGCCTTCGTCGGCGTGGCCGAGAAGGCGGAGGTGCTGCGCGTGCCCGCCATCCTGTCGGTGCCGGAGATCGAGCGGCTGATTCACCTCTACGTGCCCGAGGACGAAGCGGACGCCGTGCTGCGCGGCCTCTTCGACGGCAGGAGCGCCGGCGAGCTGACCGTGCCTGAGCTGCTCGACGCTCGCGTGCGGCTCGAGCGTGTGCTCGCCGCATCTCTGGGCGGCGCGGCCGCACGCTACATCATCGAGGATCGTTTCACGATCTCGACCGGTGAAGCGGCGCAGCTCGTCGATTCGTTCCAGGCGATGCAGCGCTCCCTGCGCACGAGCGAGCACCTGCTCGCCTCGGTCGTCGAGAGCGTGGAGGATTGCATCTTTACCACCGACGTGGACGGCCGGTTGGTCACCCTGAATCGCGCGGGCCAGCGGCTCCTCGCCGTGAAAGCCGACGCGCTCGTCCCCGCGCTGACCTATCTGGATCTCCTCGACGAGAGCGAGCGCAAGCGCGTCGGCCCCGCGCTGGCGCGTGTCACCGCCGAGGGGCGCGGTTGGCGTGGCAACGTCTACGGTCTTACGCGTGCCGACCAGCGGTTTCCCGCGCACCTCGCCCTCGCGTGCGTGTTCGATGCCCAACGCAAGATCGTGGGGGCCGTCGGCGTGCTCCGTGATCTGACGGAGCAGGTGGCCACGCAGCAGCGCCTGATCCAGCGGGAGAAGCTGGCGTCGCTCGGTGAGATGGCCGCCGGCGTGGCCCACGAGATTCGCAATCCGCTCGGCGGCATCAAGATGGCGACGCGGCTGCTCGCTTCGTCCGAGGCGCCGGGCGACCGGATCTCGCAAGAGATGGCGCACTCGATCGTGTCGGGCATCGCGGAGATCGAGGCGATCATCGCGGATCTGCTCGACTACGCCCGCGACACGCGGCCGGACCTTCAGGAGTATCCGCTCGGCCGCATCCTCGACGACGTGGTGGCCGCCGGCCGCGCCTATGCCGAGCCGCGCGGCATCGACGTGCGCGCGACGCAGATCGATACGGACATCGTCGCCAGCGTGGACGGGCCGCGCCTGCGCCAGGTGTTCGCCAACGTCCTCCAGAACGCGCTCGAGGCGGCCGACCGGCAGCCGCGGGCGCGCGTCGAGATCCGGCTCTTCCGGCGGGGCGCGAACGCCGTCGTCGAAGTGAGGGACAATGGCAGCGGCATGGGCCCCGAGCAGCGTGAGAAAGTCTTCCTGCCGTTCTTCACGACCAAGCCCACCGGGACAGGGTTGGGGATGGCGATCGTGAAGAAGATCATGGATCTGCACAACGCCGAGATCGAAATCGACAGCCTGCCGGGCGGGGGCACCGCGGTGCGCCTCGTGATCCCGCGCGCGACGCAGGCGGCGCCGGCCCCGGCCGGTTAGAAAGGACGACCATGAAGCGGCGGATATTGATCGTCGAGGACGACGACATCTTCTTGCGCCCGCTCCAGCGCTCGCTGGAGGTCGCCCACTACGACGTGCTGATCGCTCCGAGCGGCGAGGACGCCATCGATCTCCTCAAGCGCGACGACGCGGATCTCGTGCTCACGGACAAGCGCCTGCCCGGCATGGACGGCGTCGAGCTGGTCCGGCGCGTGAAGGCCGAGCACCCGGATATGGCGATCGTCGTCATGACCGCGTACGGGACGATCGAGTCCGCGGTCGAGTCCGTGCGACTCGGCGCCGCCGACTACCTCGTGAAGCCGTTCGAGGTCGCCGAGCTGCTCATCGTGGTCAGGAACGCGATCGAGGTGTCCGAGCTGCGCGCCACGAATCGCGCCACGCTCAGACGGAACCAGGAGCACTTCACCCTCAAGAACGTGCTGGCGCGGACGGGCGTGATGCAGGAAGTCTTCGATCTCCTGCGCTCGGTGGCGGAGCTCGACACGACCGTCCTCATCTACGGGGAGACGGGCGTCGGCAAGGAGCTGCTCGCACGCTCGGTGCACTTCTCGGGGGCGCGGCGCGAGAAGCCGTTCGTGGCCGTC
>JBGPTW010000037.1:0-45037 GCA_041490825.1 Methylomirabilia bacterium
GATCTGCGACCTGAGGACGATTTTGCTTCGATGAAGGGCGGCGTCCGCGGCAAGTACGTCGCACGGCTGCGCAAGGGAAGCAACTTGGTCTTGCTCGAGCCAGAAGTCGCTGCGGCTTTTCCGTCCGACGACGCTGTCAACGAGGCGCTTCGCGGGGTGCTCAACACGACGAGAGCGGTCCGCGGCAAAGGCGGGTTGCCGAACAAGGCGCTCCAGCCGACGAGCCGCGCCACGCGCCGCGCGAAGAAGGCGGGGCGTGCAGGCGCGGCTCGCGGCTGACCGCCAGCGTTGGGCGAACAGCGCCAGGTGCGAGGTATGAGAAAAGAGTACGACTTCTCCCAAGGCGTTCGGGGACGAGCCCGAGTGCGCCCTCCTGATCAACGGGGCGCAGCGTCCGGTAGGACGACGTACCGTGAATCCGACTCAGTCGACGATGAGCTGACACCTGCACAAATGCAGGAGCTGCGGCGGCGGATGGCGGATCTCGATGACGCCACCCGATACCTGCTCGTCTCACAGATGGGGCCGCGGTTTGCGCTGTACTACAACGTGTCCGACGATGTCTACGTGATGAACGACCCGCGGGGCGCGACATTGTTCAAACGACGCAAGGCTGCCCTCGCGGTGAAGGCCCTGCTGGGAGAGTCGATCCGTATCCTCCGCTGCAAGAGCAAGCGTGTCAACGGCGTTGACGTCCCCGTGCTGGGCACGATGCGACGTGGTAGGGCGACCGCACGGCGTTCGTCGTCGAACCAGCGCCTGCAGCCGACGGCCGGCGCGAAGCGCCGCTACGCCGAGTGGAAGAAACGATGATGCCCAAGATGCCGAAGACCGACTCCATTCAAGAGCTCGCCACGTTTTGGCAGCATCACGACGTGACCGACTTCGAGGATGAACTCGAGGAAGTACCCGGCCCGGTGTTTCAACGAGCACATGTTGTCGGCGTTCCGCTAACCGGAGATGAGCACCAGGCAGTCAGGGACGCCGCGGCCTCGCGCGGCATCGACGAGGCCGCGTTGATTCACGAATGGGTCAAAGAAAGGCTCCACCACGCGTAAGGGTCGTCGAACAGGCGCATTCAGCCGACGGCGCGCTGAGCGCGCCGCGGCTGATACGCGTCGTCAGACGTCACGACGTGACTGACGCTGGAATATGAGCAACCCGGATCAGCCCGAACTTCTGCTGTCGGAGTCGGGCCGCCGGCTTCCCCTTGGGCTGCGCGCTCATGACCTTACTGTGCTCATACAGTAAGACTCTCGACCCACCCATCTTGTTCTGCGACTGCGAAAATAGCGGCGGTTACCGGATGGGCACTAAAACTGCGACGTCAAAGGTGCGAGTGATCATCTATCCGCCGGGTTCCGAAACGCCTGGCGTCCTCCGCGTCCTCCGGCCCGCGGCAGATCGGAGGCGTCAGAGCGGGCCGATCCGCTCGCGAACCTCGAGGCCGGCCGAAAAGCGCGCATCGCGGGTGAGGTGGATCGGCTTGATCTGCGCGTCGTTGGCGCCCGCGGTGACCCGGCGCCGGCGCCACGCGTCGTAGGCGCCGGTGGCGGCGACCCACAGCTCCGGTGCTCCGAGCCGCTCGGAGGTCCGCTTCGCGCGGTACTCGATGTTTCGCGCGGCCAGCTCGAGGTCGAACGCGCGCAGAAACGCGGGTGGCTCCCGAGGCTCGGGCCAGGTCGAGGGCTCGACGAGCAGGATGTAACGTGGAAACCCGTCGGGCGCGGGGTGGAGCGTGAACCCTTCGACCGTGAGGCCGTGGCGGAGAGCGACGGCGTTCATCGTCTGCACCACCTGTGCTTCGGTCAGCTTCTCGCCCGTGAGGGAGCACGTCGCGCCGGTCCGGTAGAGAAACTCCACGACCGGCGTTCGCGCCTGCATGCCCCGGACCCGGACGACGTCGCCGATGTTGTAGCGGTACAGGCCCGCGCTCGTGCTCAGGAGCACGACGTAGCTCCGCCCGACCTCTAGCTCGCTGGCGAGCCGTACGCTCGGGTTGGGAGCGTCGATTTCCTCCTCGGGAATGAACTCGTAGAAGTGGAAGGGCGTCGCGAGGACACCGCCGCTCGTATGGTCCTCGGTCGGGATCGCGATGATGCCCTCCGAGGCCATGAGGATGTAGTCGCGCTGGGGAAGGTCACCGAGGTGCGGGTCGAGGAGGCGGAGATAGGGGTGCTGCATCGGGCTTCGCCATGAGACGACGAGGCGGAGCGAGGGCCAGACGTCGTGGGCGGCGAGAGGGGGATCGGTGCTCCGGAGGAGAGCACGGAGCTGGCTCGCGCGCCGCGGGTTGCCGCCGTAGGTGGCGGCGACGTGCTCCCGCACCTCGTCGCTCACACGGAGGTCGCGCCTCAATCCGCCTCGCTCGATATCCCGGAAAAGATCCTCGGCGAACAGATTGAGCTTGCGGAGGAGCAGGAGGAGCGCGCTCGGGTTCAGCGCCATCAACAGGGAGACGTCTTCCTCGAGGAGGATGCGGGCCACCGTGTAATAGCGGCTGTCGGAGTCGGCGATCTGGGTGACAGCCCTGGGGATCGGCGACCGCCCGCGCTTCTGCGTCGCCGCGCTGACCGCATTCCAGAAGGCCCCTTCAGACGTGAGCGGCAGGCCGCAGGGGACCGTGTCCGAGCCGCCGCTGTCGGAGAAATTACCGACCACTCTGCCGCGGTCGGCGTCGGGATGACTCCGAAATAGAAGGCCCCAGTACACCCCGAACGCGCGCGCCTTGTCGGCGATGAGGCTCGAGGTGACCGGGACGGTCTTCGTCGCCCCGGTCGACCCGCTGGTGGCGAAGAAGCGGCGGACCGGCTCGTAGGTCAGGACGCCCGGCTCACCCCTCGCGATCCGCGCGATCTGAGGCTCGAGGTCGGCATACGTGACGATCGGCACGTTGCGCTGGTAATCGCGGATCGCCCGGATCTCATGGAAGCGATGTCGTCGTCCGTATTCGGAGCGTTCGTTCGGCCTGACCACCCGGTTGAGCAGGCAGTGCTCTTGCACGGGGTCGGGGCGGCTGAGACCTTCGAACAGAACGGCGATGTCACGCTCTACCGCCAAATCATCGCCTCACCCGGGCGGAACGCGGGCCGCCTCGGCCTCGGTTGTCCATCGCGTTCGCCCTCTCGGATCCCTGACGTCCTATATCACGTCGAGGGCGTCGGGACAACCTAAAGACCAAATCACGACCGCGAGCGGCGGTCTCGACGCATGGTGCTCTCCTTGATGTCGATCATTGAAGAGCTCCGTCGCCGACCTCCTGGCCCGCCCGGGGTGAAGCCGAAGCCAGGCGGCGGGTGGACGACGCCGTCACAGAAAGGCTCGGCTTCCTCGGGCGGACGGGGAGCGGGAAGACCTACGCAGCCTCACGCCTCAAGTCCATCGCGCTCCCCCAGGCGCTCCTGGGCGCCCAAGGGCATGGTTGTGGTCGGCCTGGTCGCCCCAGGCTGCCGCCTCCCAGCATGGTGGCGGTGAACCAGGTTCCCGGCCCCTTGAAGGGGCATTCCGCGGGCTTCATGCGTGGAACCAGACTGGACCCATGGACTGCAAGTGCTTGCCAGAGTGTGGATTCTGCGCGGTCGTCTGATGGGCAATCAGTAGATCGGCGGAGCGGCGGCCGTGCTCGCCTGCCGTGCGCGCGTCGCGTGGCGCTACACTGGTGCCATGATCACAATTCCATCCGTCGCCGCCGACGCGATCTCTCAGGCGGTGTGCGCGAATTCTTGAACCCGCCGCCCGCCTGTTACGCCAGCGCGGAACCCGCTGGGCCACGCCGCACTTTCCCGACGCCCACCCGATAGCCGCCGCCACCCCCGTTCAGGCCTCCCCGCATTTTTTGACCGCGGCCCGCCCGGTCTCGGCACTCCTTAGAGCGGAGTTATGGGGCCGCTCGCCGCTTGCCTCGGTACTATGGTTATTGTATAGTGGTCCCGTGGCGTCTAACCCCATAAGTACTTCAGTATGACGATTTCATACCCGTCGTCCCCACTGGACCGCGCGGTTTCCCCATGGCTCGGGCCCGAGGGCGTAGCGTTCGTGGACCGCGGCGACGGTTCAACCCCGACCGACTGACGGCGAGCCGAGGCGCCATGACCGCCGACCCGAGCGCGCTTCCACTCAAGCCACCTATAGAGTTTGGCCAGTTCGCCCGGGTGGACATGCGCGTCGCCAGGGTGCTCGACGCGCCCATGGCCGAAGGGACCCGGAAGCCGTGCCGGCTATTCGACCTCGATCTGGGGCATCTCGGCAGGTTCCGCGCGGTCGGTCAGTTCGCGCTGGTACCAATCGAACAGCTCGTGGGACACAAGCTGATCGTGTGCTGCAATCTCGGACCGCGGCGGATGGGCCCGTATACGTCCGAGGCGCTGGTGATGGGGGTGCCCCACCCGGCGAGCCCGGCGGACCAGGAACAGGCTATGCCGCTCTTCGTGGACGACGCCGCCCAGTGCGGCGCCGCGGTGTTCTGAGCCCACGAGTGGCCATGATGACCCCCATCGAAGCGCATCCGACGTCCCTCCTCCCCGAGGGCGCCTTCGGCTTCGCCGAGGCCCTGATCGCCGCGCAGGCATCGATCGAGGAAAGTAGCCGGGTCCTCCGCAGCTACGGCGCCTCGCAGATCCCGTGCACCGACGCGCCGCTCTACTTCGACTCCAGGAGCATCTCCGTGCTGGCCTACAAGAGCGCCATCGAGCGGGTCAAGGAGCGCTTCTGGACCACGACGTTCCTCGGGTCCGGGTTCTGGTCCGGCACCGACGGCGACATCCTCGAGGCCAACATCCGGATGATGGCCAACTGCCGACGGACGGGAGCGATCGTGCGCCGCCTCTTCCTGCTCACGCTCCCTCCCGAAGAAGAGATCCAGCGCGTCCAGGACGAACGCATGCTCCTGCGCAAGTGCGAGGACTTCGATGGGTTGGCGCGCTTCGACCGGCGCATCGCCAACCTCTCCGCGAACATCCACCGGCTGTTCCAGCATGGGTGTGACGTCCGGGTGGTCCACGATGCGGAGCGACTGCACCGGCACCTGCCGGCCGAGCTGAGCATCGATTCCCGCGACACCGAGTTCGCCATCTACGACGACTGGCGGTTCGACCTGTTCCAGGGCGGGCTGTTTGGCACCATCCAGAGCGTCCGCGGGTATACGCCGGTCATGACCCGCTTCCGCGCCTATCGGGACGAGCTGGCCTGCTATTTCGAGAAGCTCTGGGAGAAGTCGGCCTCGATCGAGGGCTTCCTCGATCGACTGCACAAGGCGGTCGAATACTCCTCGACCCGCATCGACTACCCGATGAGCTGGCTCGTCCGCTACGACCACGCGCTGCCGCGGGAGGACGAAGCCCTCAAGATCGAGGAACTGACCGGCGTCCGGGTCGAGCTGGTACGCCTCGGGCGCTGGGGACGCATCCAGCGCTTCCTCGATGTCGGGACATGTACCGGGCGCTACCTCATCTCGCTGCGCGACGCGGTCGGGGCCAACGGCGTCATCCTGGGAGTCGACAATGACATCGACTGCGTGCGCTTCACCCAGGCCAAGGTGCGTCGCGAGCTCGAGGCCGACCGCCGATTTCAGATCGAGCGACACGATTTCTGCGCCCCGGAGCCGCCCTCGACGCATTCGTTCGACCTGATCACGTGCATGCTGGGCACGATCTGTCACTTCGAACGGCAGGCCGCCGATGGTCCGCCGTACGACGACGCGTTCCAGCGCGCCCTGGACAAGTTCGCGCGCCTGCTCACGGAGGATGGGCTGCTGTTCTTCAGCGTCTGGACCGAGGGCGCCTGCCGGGATCTGCGACTGCTCAGCATTTATTCGGAGGAGGACAAGCGACGGCTGGCCAAGGCCGTCATCCCTCGGAAGGAGTTGCGGCGACGGCTGGAGTCTGCCCGGCTGCAGACCTTGGCTCCGATCCTCCTTCAAGACCGCATGGAGTTGTACCGTTGCGAGCGGCGCCACTGACTGCGGCCCTGGCCACGGCGGAACACCACACAGGGATGCTGCATGAGAAAGCGGAAAGGAAAGAGGACCATGACGAAGCCGAATGACGCTCCGGGAGACACCCCGCAAGGCCAGGCCGCGGAAGCGCCGTCCGCCTCGCCACCGCTCGCGAACGACGCGAGCGTCGCTGCGGTCCGGCCGTTCCTGGACGTGCACAACGCGTACTGCCGCCAACTCAACGAGGGCTGGCAGTCCGCTCAGCAGGGGCTCAAGGACGCCTACTCCGCCCACGCGAAAGCCCAGGAGTCCTTGCGCGCCGAGGTGCAACAGAGCGTCGCCGAGACGGCGCGACAGTACGAGGAAGGGAGGCGGACCGCGCTGCAAGGCGCGCCGGAGGACCGCCAGCGTGCCGCGGTCGGCGCGTGCAGCCACTACCACAGCGACGTGAGCCTCGCGCAGACTGCGGCCGCCCGGAAGTGGATGGCGCTCCAGAAGGACCTTCACGACGCCATCCGCACGTTGCAGCAGAGCTACGCCGACCGGTGCAGATCCGCCTATCAGAGCTACCTGACCAATCTCAAGCAGGCCTGGCAATCGGTCGACGTCGAGCATCTGGACGCGGCGGCCCTCGCCCACATCAGTCGGCTCACCGACCACGCTATGCGGTACGCGTGGTACACGCGGGCCGCCTGAGCGATCGCCGGGGAGCGCGCGACGTGACCGCTGCCATGGAACGCGGAACCGCGCAATGAGCGACGTTGCTACGCGGATCGCCAACCTCTCACCGGAACAGCTGGCCCGGCTCCAGGAGCGGCTCAGGCAAAGGGCCGGTGATCGCCCGGCCCACGAGCCGCCGACGCGCCCGGCCCGGGCCCCTGGCGAGCCGGCGCCCCTGTCGTTCGGGCAGGAGCGGTTGTGGTTCATCGATCAGCTCCAGCCCGGCAGCCCGGCGTACAACGTCCCCGCGATCTTCCCGCTGCGGGGTTCGGTGAGCACCACCCTGCTCCAGCAAAGCGTCGAGGAGATCGTTCGACGGCACGAGATCCTGAGGACGACGTTCACGGTGCATCAAGGGCGGCCGGTCCAAATCGTCGGTCCCGCCGGGCCGGTCTCCCTGCCGGTCGTCGATCTCAGCGGCCTCGGGGTCGATGCGCACGACGCGGAGCTGCGCCGGCGGCTCACGGCCGAGATCCAGCGCCCCTTCGATCTGGCCACGGTACCGCTGCTTCGGACGACGCTGGTGCGGCTGGCCGCGCGTTCTGAGCAGCCCACGCACCTGCTCGTGTGCGTGATGCACCACATCATCTCCGATGCGTGGTCGCTCTCCATCTTCCTGCGCGAGCTGGGCGCGCTGTACGAAGCCTTCGGCGCCGGCCGGCCCTCACCGCTGCCCGATCTGCCGATCCAGTATGCGGACTTCGCGATCTGGGAGCGGCAGGTCCTCAAGGGCGAGCGGCTCGCCGGCCTGCTGGCGTACTGGAAGGAGAAGCTGGCGGGCGCGCCGCTGTTCTTGAAGCTGCCGACCGACCGTCCCCGCGCCGCGTCGCGCGGCCAGGGCGGCTCCGTGCACGCCTTCACGCTATCGCCCGAGCTCTCGAGCCAGCTCCGGGCCCTGAGCGAGCGGACGCGGACCACGCCCTTCATGACGACCCTGGCCGCGTTCACCGTCTTCCTGTCGCGCTACACGGCAACGGAGGACATCGTGGTGGGGACCCCCATCGCGAACCGCAGTCGCTCCGATCTCGAGGGGCTGATCGGTTTCTTCCTCAACACCCTGGCCCTCCGCACCCGGATCACCGGCGATCCGACGTTCCTCGAACTGCTCGCCCAGGTGCGCGACGAAACGCTCGACGCCTACCAGCATCAGGACTTGCCCTTCGAGATGCTCGTGGACGCCCTCAAGCCCGACCGGAGCCTGAGCGTTCACCCAATCTTCCAGGTCATGTTCGTCATGCAGAGCGCCTACCCGCAGGCACCGGCGGGCTCGGACACGTTCGACACCGCGTCCGTGCCGAGCGGCAAGTCACGCTTCGACCTCACGCTCTCACTCGTCGAGGGCGAGGGCCGGATCGCCGGATCGATCGAGTACAGCACCGATCTCTTCGACGCGGCCACGATCGAACGCATGGCCGAGCACTATCGAACCCTGCTCGAGGACGTCGTCCGGAACCCGGACAAGCGCCTCTCGGAGATCCCGCTGCTGACGGCCGACGAGCAGGAGCGGTTGCGTCGTTGGAACGACACCGCCGCGGATCTCCATGCCGCCGAGTGCATTCACCACCTCCTCGAGCGGCAGGCTGGAGCGACCCCCGACGCGATCGCGCTGGACTTCGAAGGACGTACGATCAGCTACCGCGAGCTGAACGCCCGCGCCAATCAGGTCGCTCACCACCTGCGCGCCATGGGTGTAGGGCCGGAGACCGTGGTCGGCATCTTCACCGAGCGCTCGATCGAGATGATCGTGGGCCTGCTCGCCCTTCTCAAGGCCGGGGGGGCGTACTTGCCGATCGATCCCACCTACCCGGCCGGCCGCGTACAGTTCATGCTGGCCGACACTCGGGTCTCCGTCCTGTTGACCCACGCGCGTTGCGCGGACAAGCTGCCGGAGTTCGGGGGGCAGGTGGTCGATCTCGACCGCGATTGGGAGGTCATCCGCCGGTCGCCTCCGCACAACCCGCAGAGCGGCGTGCGCGCCGATCACCCCGCGTATGTGATCTACACCTCCGGATCGTCCGGCCGACCTAAGGGCGTGGTGGTGCCCCACCGCGGCGTGTGCAACGCCGGCGAGGTCGAGTACAGGCTCTATCGGATCGGGCCCAGCGATCGTGTCCTGCAGTTCGCCTCGCTCAATTTCGACGCCTCGATCTTCGAGATCCTGATGTCGCTGCGGGGGGGAGCGACGCTCCAACTCGTCAGCGCCGACGTCATCCGCTCCGGGGCCGACCTCGTTCGCTTCCTGGAGGCGCAGCGGGTGACGGTCCTCGCCCTGCCGCCGAGCGCCTTGGCCGCGCTGCCCGTGGCCGCGCTACCGGCCCTGAGGCTGATCATCGTCATGGGCGAGGACTGCCCGGCCGAGCTCGTGGCCCGCTGGCGGCATGTGCCCGAGTTCTTCAATTGCTATGGGCCTACGGAGACCTCGATGTGGATGACGGGAACGTTCCTGCATCCGGATCGCCCCGTGACCATCGGCCGGCCCATCTCCAATACACGTGCCCACCTGCTTGACAAGCACTTTCGCCCGGTGCCCGTGGGCATCCCCGGCGAGCTGTTCATCGGAGGCGTCTGCGTCACCCGCGGTTACCTCGACCGGCCTGCGCTCACCGCCGCGCGGTTCGTCCCAGACCCCTTCAGCGACGAGCCCGGCGCGCGCCTGTACCGCACCGGAGACCTGGCCGCGTACACGCCCGACGGGGACATCCAGTTCCTCGGGCGACTCGATCTGCAGGTGAAGATCAGGGCCTTCCGCGTCGAGCTGGGCGAGGTCGAGGCGGCCCTGGCCCAGCACCCTCGGGTCAAGGCGGCGGTCGTCGCCGTGCGCGACGACCTGCCCTCCGGCCGGGGGCTCGTCGGCTACATCGTGGCGGACCAGACGCCGCCTCCGAGCACCAGCGAGCTGCGCCGGTTCCTCCTGGACCGGCTCCCGGACTACATGGTTCCGGCGGCCTTCGTGGCGCTCGACGCCTTCCCGCTGACGCAGGCCGCGAAAGCCGACCGGCGGGCCCTGCCCGCCCCCAAATGGGAGCGACCCGATCTCGACGCCTCGTTCCTGGCTCCCACCACGTCCGTGGAGCAGATGGTCGCCCGCATCTGGGCCTCCGTCCTCGGGCTCGAGCACATCGGCGTCCACGACAACTTCTTCGAGCTCGGGGGACACTCGCTGCTCGCGACGCAGATCATCGCCCGCATGCGGGAGACGTTCCGCCTCGATCTGCCCATCCGGGCCGTCTTCGAACATCCGACGATCGGCAGCTTGAGCTCCCTCGTCGAGGACGAGCTGCAGGGCGTCGGGCGACCGTTCACGGCCGGTGAGGCGACGGCTCCGCAGGGTACTCCGCCGGTACAGTCCGACCCCGTCCTTGCCTCGCTGGGAAACGCGGGAGCGGCTGAGCCGGCGCCCGATGGGTCGCAGGTCGCACCTGACGTGGCGCCGAAGCGATACGCCCTTTCCTTCGCTCAGGAGAGGCTCTGGTTCCTCCGGCAGCTCAACCCCGATGATCTCTCCTACAACATCGTGTTCGAGTTCCCTCTCTGGAACGTTGAGCCCCAGCGGTTGCGGGAATGTCTCAACGCGGTCGTTCGGCGGCACGAGACTCTTCGCACCACCTTCCACGTGGAGTCGGGCCGTCCCGTCCAGGTCGTGGCCCCCGCGTTGGAGCTGGCGATGCCGCTGGTCGACCTCACGGCCGAGGCCGAGGACGCCCAGCGAGCCGAGTCCCAGCGGGTCCGCGCGCTCGCGGCGCAGCATCGGTTCGACCTCGAGGCGGGTCCGCTCATTCAGACCACGCTGGTCCGACTGGGCGGTGGCGCGTACTCGCTGGTAATCGTCATGGACCACATCGTCGCCGACGGGTGGTCGGTGGGGCTCCTGTTCCGCGAGCTCGCCGTCCTCTACGACGCCTCCCTGTGCGCCGTGGTCTCGCCACTCCCGGCGCTGCCCATCCAGTACGGCGGGTACGCCGAGCGGCAGCGTGAGCGCATGCGGGGCGAGGTGCTCGCGCAGCACGTCCACTTCTGGAAGCAGAAGCTTCGCGGCATTCCCACACGCATCGAGCTGCCGCTCGATCACCCCCGGGCGCGGGTGCTCGGCGATGCCTCGGGCGCGATCCACGTCTTCGACGTGCCCGACGCCCTGGCGGCGCGAGTGCGCTCGCTCGGTCAGTCGCAGCAGATGACCTCGTTCATCCTGCTGCTCGCCGCGTTTCAGGCGTTCCTCTGGCGGTACACCCGACACGAGACGATCGTGGTCGGTTCGCCGGTCCTCAATCGGGGGCAGTCCGACGTCGAGCCCCTGATCGGCCTCTTCGTGAACATGCTCGTGCTCCGCGCGGACTTCTCGGACCACATGACCTTCCGCGAGCTGCTCCGACAGGCGCGCGAGACGGTCCTCGCCGCCTACGAGCACCAGGAGCTTCCCTTCGAGAAGTTGATCGAGGACCTCCAGCCAGAGCGCGATCCGTCGGTGAACCCGGTCTTTCAGGTCATGTTCGCGCTCCACCACGTGGGCCCGAGCCCCGAGCCGGGGGCGAGCCAGTCCGCCGTAGTGACCGGACAGAGCGCGAAATTCGATCTCTCGGTCCACTTTGCCGACGACGGGCGAGCCCTCAAGGGGGTCTTCGAATACAAGAGCTCCCTGTTCGAGGGCGCCACTATCGCGCGCATGGCTGGCCACCTCACGCGGTTCTTGGCGCACGTCGTCGAGCACGTGGATGAACCGATGGCCGACGTGCCGCTGCTGACCGAGGCGGAGCAGGAGGCGCTGCGGGCCTGGCACCGGACGAACGCGGCGTACGCCACCGGCACTTGCGTGCAAGAGCTGTTCGCCGCCCAGGCGGCGCGGACGCCGGACGCCGTCGCCGCCGTCTTCGAGGATCGGGAGCTCACCTACGCGGAGCTCGACCGGCGAGCCACGCGCGTCGCCCTCCACCTCCGCGGGCTCGGAATCTGCGAAGAGAGCCTGGTGGGCATCTGCCTGGAGCGCTCCCTCGAGCTCATCGTCGCCGTCCTCGGTGTCCTGAAGGCAGGTGGCGCCTACGTTCCGCTGGACCCGGAGTATCCCGACGAGCGATTGCTCTTGATGATCCACGACGCCCGGCTTCCGGTGATCCTCACGGCCGACGACGCCATCGACAGGCTGACGCCTTCGGGCGCCCACCTGGTGCGCGTCCGCGACTGCATGCAGGCCGACGGGCCGCCCGGAGCCGTCCCCCGCACCGCGGTCGGCCCGCGCAACGCGGCGTACGTCATCTACACCTCCGGCTCCACCGGCAGGCCCAAGGGCGCGATCAACACCCATGAGGCGCTCGTCAATCGGCTGCTCTGGATGCAGGAGACCTATGGGTTGACGTCCCGAGATCGCGTCCTGCACAAGACGTCGATCGGCTTCGACGTCTCCGTCTGGGAGCTGCTCTGGCCGATCATCACCGGCGCGAGGCTGGTTCTGGCGGCGCCGGGCCGGCACCGCGACCCGGGCTACCTGGCAGAGGCCATCACGTCGTTCGGCATCACCCACGTGCATTTCGTCCCATCCATGCTCCAGGCGTTCCTCGACGAAGGCGGGCCGCTGGCTCTGCCGAGCCTGCGCCGCGTCATCTGCAGCGGGGAGGAGTTGCCGCTCGCGTTGCAAGAGCAGTTCTTCAGCCGCATGAACGGCTGCGCGCTCGAGAATCTGTACGGGCCGACGGAGGCGGCCATCGACGTCACGCGCTGGTCGTGCCGGGTGGACTCGACCCGCCATTCGATCCCCATCGGTCACGCCATCGCGAACACGCGCGTCTACGTGCTCGACCGCCACCTGAGCGAGGTCCCCGTCGGCGTGGCGGGGGAGTTCTACATCGGCGGCATGGCGCCGGCGCGAGGCTATCTCCACCGCAGCGCATTGACGGCGGAGCGATTCCTGCCGGACCCGATCGACGGGCAACCGGGCGGACGGATGTACCGCACCGGCGATCTGGGCCGGCGCCTGCCGGGCGGGGAAATCGAGTTCCTCGGGCGTATCGACGATCAGGTGAAGGTCAGGGGTGTCCGGATCGAGCTCGGCGAGATCCGGGCGATGCTGCTCGGGCATCCCGGCCTGCGGGACGCCGTGGTCGTGCTCGACCGCGAGGGGGGATCGGCGGACCAGCGGCTCATCGCCTATTACGTCCCCAAGCCCGAGCACGCGGTCGACGTCCACGAGCTGCGCCGCTGGCTGCACCAGAAGCTGCCGTCATACATGATCCCGGCGCTCTACGTGGAGCTCGAAGCCCTGCCGCTCACGCAAAACGGCAAGCTCGACCGAAGGGCGCTGCCGCGGCCACGAATGACGCGGGCGGCCGTCGGCGGCGAGATCGTGGCGCCGAAGCATCCGCTGGAAGCGCTGATCGCCGCGCTCTGGGGCGAGATCCTCCGTGTCGATCGCGTCGGCGCGGAGGACAACTTCTTCCAGCTCGGCGGCCACTCGCTGCTCGCCGTGCAAGTGCTGTCGAGGCTCCGCACTTCCATCGGGGTGGAGATCTCGGTGTCGCGCTTCTTCAATGCGCCGACCCCCGCGCTCCTGGCGACCGAGCTGCTGCGCACCGTGGAGGATCCGGAGGGGCTTCAGGCCCGGGCCGCCGCCGTCGTCAAGGTGTCGAGCCTGTCGGATGAAGAGGTCGCCACCATCCTCGATGCCTCGCGCGACGGAACACGAGAGACGCCCGCGACGAAAGCGGGCTCGGGATGAGCGATGCGGGAAGGAGCAAGTTCGAGTTGTCCGAGCAACGGCAGGCCCTGCTCGATGCCCTCTTGAGCGGTCAAGAGCCAGCGCGGGCGCTGCAGCCCTGGTGGCGCACCTCGGACGATGTCGATCGGACCCCGGCGCCGCTCTCATTCGCCCAGGAGCGATTCTGGTTCCTCGATCGGCTGCAGGCGGGTAATCCGGCCTACCACATCCCCTCCGTGATCCCGCTGCATGGTCCGGTCGACGTCGCCGCCCTGCGGGAGAGCCTCGTCGACATCGTGGCTCGGCACGACGCGCTCCGGACGAGGTTCGACGTCGAGGACGGGCGCCCGGTGCAACTGGTGGCGCCGACGACGCGCGTTCCGCTGCCGATCGTGACGTGCGAGGGCAACGGCAAAGCGGCGCGCCGAGCCGAGGCCCAACGGCTGGCCCAGCTCGAGATCGTCAAGCCGTTCGACCTCCGCGCCGGACCACTGCTCCGCGCGATCCTGTTCCGGATCGACGACGTCGAGCACTGGCTCGTCGTGACGATGCACCACATCGTCTGCGACGCATGGTCCCTCAACGTGTTTTTTCGCGAACTGGGCGCGTGTTACGAGGCGCGGCGCTCGGGACGCGCGGCGAGCCTGCCTGAGTTGCCCCTGCAATACGCCGATTACGCCCGATGGCAGCGCCAATGGCTGCAGGGAGACGTCCTGGCGAAGCTCACGGCCCACTGGAAGGACAAGCTCCAGGGCGCTCCCTCGGTGCTGGAGCTGCCGCTCGACCGACCGCGGCCACCGATGGTGAGTTTCCGCGGCGGCCTCCACCCCTTCGCGATTCCGAACGAGGCGAGCCAGACGTTGCGCGAGCTGAGCCGGAGCGAGCGGGCGACCGTATTCATGACCATGCTGGCGGTCTTCAAGGTCCTGCTCCATCGGTACACGGGGCAGAACGATCTCGTTGTCGGAACGCCCGCAGCCAGCCGCGACCGCTCCGAGCTGGAGGGACTCATCGGTCTGTTCCTCAATACCCTGGTGCTCCGCACCAGACTCTCCGGCGCAATTCCGTTCCGGGAGCTGCTGAGGCGGGTGCGCGCGACCACCCTCGAGGCGTATGAGCACCAGGATCTCCCGTTCGAGAAGCTCGTCGAGGAGCTGCAGCCTGATCGGAACCTGAACGTCAATCCGCTCTTCCAGGTGCTCTTCGTCCTGCAGACCGCGCCGCCGGGCGCGTCGGCGGCCGAGGGCGGCGGCCCGACGGGTCCGCTGAGTACGGGCACCGCCAAGTTCGACCTGAGCCTCTACCTGATCGACGCGGGCCGGGAGATCTCTGGAGCGTGGGAGTACAACCTCGACCTCTTCGAGGAGGCCACGATCGCCCGGCTGACGGGGCACCTGCAGAGCCTGATCGACGGGATCGTGGCGAATCCGGATGCGCGTCTCGCCGACCTGCCGATGGTCACCCCGCAGGAGCTGGGACAGCTCGCCTCGTGGAATGCCACCCGCGTGGAGTATCCGGCCGAGCTCTGCGCGCACCAGCTCTTCGAGGCCCAGGCCCGCGCGACGCCGGAGGTGCTGGCCCTCGTGTTCGAAGGCGAGGCCCTGTCGTACCGGCAGCTCAACGCTCGGGCAAATCGCCTCGCCCATCGGTTGCGCTCGATCGGGGTGGGGCCGGAGTCGGCGGTCGGCATCTGCGTCGAGCGATCCATCGACATGGTGGTCGCGCTGCTCGGCGTCCTCAAGGCGGGCGGCGCGTACCTGCCGCTCGATCCGGCCTATCCCAGGGAGCGACTCGCGTACATGCTGGACAACGGCCGGGCGCGGGTCCTGATCACGCAAGAGCGGCTCTGCCCCGTGCTGCCCGGCGACTACGAGGGCACGCTCCTTCGGATCGACGCGGATGGCGCCCTCGAACGCATGTCCGACGACGACCCGGCGTGCGTCGCTCGGCCCGACAACCTCGCGTACATCATCTATACGTCCGGGTCGACGGGTCTGCCCAAGGGCGTCGGCATGAGCCATCGCGCGCTCACTAACCTGACCGTCTGGCAGAACCAGATCAACCCGCTTGGCCCCGGGGAGCGCACGCTTCAATACAACTCGTTCAGCTTTGACGTGAGCGTTCTCGAGGTCCTGTCGACGCTCTCGACCGAAGGGGCGCTGGTGCTCGTGTCCGAGGCGGTGCGGCGCGACGCGGCCGCGATCACCGACCTGCTGGCGAAAGAACGGATCCGGCGCGTGTTCATGCCGTACACGGCCCTCGCGCAAGTCGCCGAGTACGTCGCCGGGCGGCGCGACCTCGGCCTGTGCCTCGCGCAGGTGGTGTCGACGGGTGAACCGCTGCAGATCACCCCGTGGATCGTCCAGCTCTTCCAGGGCCTGCCCGGCTCCCGGCTGCACAACGAATACGGGCCGACCGAGACCCACTTCGTCACCGAGCACACGCTACGGAACGAGGACGCTCTGTCGTGGCCCATGCTCCCGGCCGTCGGGCGCCCCATCGCCAATGCCGAGGTCTACCTCCTGGACGCCGGCCTCGAGCACGTTCCCATCGGCGTTGTCGGCGAGTTGTACGCTGGCGGGCTGGCCGTCGCGCGCGGGTACGTCGGCAAGCCGGCGATGACCGCGGAGAGATTCATCCCCAATCCGTTCGGCGGCGAGGCCGGAGCGCGCCTCTATCGGACGGGAGACCTCGCGCGCTTCCGGCCTGACGGCACCGTGGAGCTGCTGGGACGGAGGGATCACCAGGTCAAGGTCCGCGGCTTCCGGATCGAGCTCGGCGAGATCGAGATCGTGCTCGGCCAGCACCCCGATCTGCACGCGTCGGTCGTCACGGCCCGCGGGACGGACGCCCACAACCGGCACCTGGTCGCGCACGTCGTGGCCAAGCCGGGGCGCACGCCGACCGGGGCCGAGTTCCGCCGATTCCTGCTGGAGAAGATGCCCGAGCACATGGTGCCCTCCGTGTTCGTGCCGATGGACCACTTGCCGCTGGGCGCCACGGGCAAGGTGGACCGCTATCGCCTCCCCGACCCCGCGTCCCAGCCCTCGATGGCCGAGGACGGGCACTTCGTCAGCCCGCGCAACCGCATCGAGCAGGAGCTGGCCCGGATCTGGTCGCACCTCCTCCTCCGTGAGCGCCTGGGCGTCCACGACAACTTCTTCGCGTTGGGGGGGCATTCGCTGACGGTCGTTCAGCTCGCCACCCGGGTCCGCGAGAGCTTCGGCGTCGACGTGCCGATCCACCGCATCTTCGAAGCCCCGACGCTGGCGGAGCTGGCGCTCGTCATCCTGCAGATACAGGCCGCACAGACCGATCAGGACGAGCTGGCGCGCTGGCTGGACGAGATCGAATCGCAGGAAGACAACGCTGAAGACCCGTGAACCGCGCCGGCCGCCCCGGCGAGGGTGCGGCCGGCCTGGCGACTGGAGGCCCCATGAACCAGGACGAGACCGAAGACACCACCATCTATCGCGTGGTGGTCAATCAGGAAGAGCAGTATTCCATCTGGCCTTCCACGAAGAATCTCCCCCTGGGCTGGAAGGATGTGGGCAAGCAGGGCTCCAGGGCCGAGTGCCTCGCGTACATCGAGGAAGTCTGGACCGACATGCGACCGCTCAGCCTCCGCAAGGCCGCCGGGTCGTGACCGTGGGGTCTCCCGCTGCCCCCTCTACCACGAGTGAAGGGACGGGCCGTACGCATGGAACAGATTGAGCAACAGGTCTTGGCCCACATCAAAGCCGATCTCGTCTCGGACTTCACGGGCGACCTCGAGCCGGGGACGAGTCTCGAGGGGCTCATCGACTCCACGGCCATCATGGAGCTGGTGGTCTGGGTCGAGGACACCTTCGGATTCACCGTCGAGCTCGACGACATTATCCCGGACAACTTCGGCAGCGTGCACCAGCTCGCCCGGTGGATCCAGAAGAACATGAACGGTCAGGCCGCGTGATGCTGCTCCACGACCTGCTGGTGGAGGCCGCCAGACGGTGGCCCGACAAGCTCGCCGCCGTCTTTCCCCGGGAAGCGGCGACGTTCGCCCGGCTCGACCAGCAGAGTCTCGCCGTGGCCCACCATCTCCGACGCCTGGGTATCGGCCCGTCGACACGGGTCGCGATCCTCTACGACAACACGCCCGCCGCGCTCGTCTACTACTGGGGCATCCTCCGGAGCGGCGCCACCACGGTCGACATCTCGTCGACCGCGGGCCCGGCGACCCTCGCCGAGGCGCTCGACGAAGCCCAGCCGCAGGCCCTGGCCGTTCAGCCCCACCTCTTGAAGAGGATGGTCGCGGGGGGCTCGCGGACCTGCCCGGGCATCGTGCTCAGCACGGCGGACGCGTCGGAGGTCGCCGCGCCCCTCCTCGCAACCGGCAGGTCGTTTCACGCGCTCGAGGACATCCTCGCGACCACGGACGCGGCGGCTCCGCTGCCGCGCCCCGAAGCGTCGAGCGTGGCCATGTGCATCTACACGTCCGGCACGACCGGGCGCACGAAGGGCGTCATGCTCAGCCACGACAACCTGCTGTTCAACGTGACTGCCTTCAACTCGAGGATCGGGCTCACGGACCTGGACAGCCTGCTGCTCGTCGCGCCGCTGCACTACATCCACGGTCGCATCCAGCTCCTCACCTACACGATGGTGGGTGGGACCCTCTTGTTCTCGGCCGGCTTCCGATTCCCCCAGACCGTGGTGCACGAACTCGTCCGGTACGCTGCCACCGGCTTGTCGGGCGTGCCCTACCACTTTTTGACGCTGCTCGCGCACAGCCGCCTGAAATCAACTCCGCTTCCTCATCTGCGACACCTCATGATCACCGGTGGCGCGCTCGCGCCGGCTCGCCTGCGCGAGCTCCAGGATGCGATCCCGCACGCCGCGCTCCACCTCAACTACGGTCTGACCGAGGCGTCGCCGCGGCTCACCTATCTCGGACCGTCGCACGAGGTGTTCGCGCGGCCGACGTCCTGCGGACGGGCGCTCCCCGGCGTCACCATCGAGATCCTCGGAGCCCACGACGAGGTGCTGCCCCCCGGGATCGTCGGCGAGGTCGTCGCCTGCGGGCCGGGGATCATGAAGGGATACGTGTCCGGGGACGAACGGACGTCCGGACGGATCGACGAGCGCGGGCGGCTACGAACCGCCGATCTCGGCTACCTCGACGCCGACGGGTACCTGTTCCTCTCGGGCCGCAGCTCGGACATGATCAAGACGGCCGGGGAGCGTCTGTTCCCCCGCGAGGTCGAACAGGTGCTGGAGGCGCACCCGAGCGTCGGCGCATCGGCCGTGTTCGGCGTGCCCGATCCCCTCCTCGGCGAGCGCGTGGTCGCCTGCGTCGTTCCGACGCCAGGTCACGAGCCGAGCCCTCAGGAACTCAAGAGCCATTGCCTGAAGTCGCTCCCCTACCTCCGCATCCCGAAGGAGGTCTATGTCGTGCCCGAGCTGCCGAAGACTCCGTCCGGAAAGATCCGGCGCGAGGAGCTCCGGGCCCTGTTCGCGTCTCCTAGGAGCCTGTCGGAGAAATGCCGAAACCGATGATCAGGCGCGTCGGCCGTCCCACTTCGGCTGTCCTGAGCGCCGTTACGTGGGTGGAGACCGGAGAAAGAAGGGGTGTCTCTCGTCTGGTCATCCCACTTTTTTTCGCGGTCATCATTTCTCCGACAGGCTCCTAGAGAGCAGGTCGCGCGCGAGGCGCTCGCATGAAGATCGACCTTGGGGGCCGCGTCGTGCTCGTCACCGGCGCCGGCCGTGGGATCGGCAGAGAGATCGCGCTGATGTCGGCCGAGGCCGGCGCTGCCGTCGTCCTGGCCGCCCGCTCGAAGTCTCAGCTCGAAGAGGTCCAGTCGATGATCGCGGCGGCTGGCGGCACGGCGCACATCGTGCCCATCGACCTCCGCGAGAGGCACGCCGCCGCCGAGCTCGTGAAGGCGACCATCGACCGGTTCGCGAAGGTGGACGTGCTCGTGAACAACGCGGGCGCGACCGCCATCGCCAACCTCATGATGCAGAAGGAAGACGACCTCCGCGCCGTGTACGAGCTCAACGTCTTCGTCCTGGTTCAGCTGACCCAGGCCGCGCTCCGACACATGATTCGCGCACGGTGGGGGCGCATCATCAACATCTCGTCGGTGTCCGCGAAGGTCGGGTCGGCCTACAACAGCGCCTACGCGTCCTCGAAAGCGGCGGTGCTCGGGTTCACGCGCTCCGTCGCGCGCGAGACCGCCCAGCTCGGCATCACCTCCAACGCCATCTGCCCCTGGCACGTCAAGACCGACTTCGTCGACGAGGCCATGGGACGGCGCGCGAGGATGTTCGGGAAGACGGCCGAGAGCTATCTCGCCGAGATCGTTGCCGCGAGCCCGATGAAGCGGCTGATCGACGCCCGGGAGGTCGGGGGCTTGGCCGTCTATCTCATGTCCGATTTCGCGGCCGGGATCACCGGACAGTCGCTCAACGTGTGCGGCGGGACGCTGATGGAATGAGCGACCTCAGGAGCTTCCTCGAGCGCGTCCGGACCGAGCGGCCGACGGATCTGCTCGAGATCGAGCGCGAGGTCAATCCGCGGTTCGAGACGACCGCCATCCTGACCAAGCTCGAAGCGCAGCATCGCTCGCCGATCCTGTTCTTCAAGCGCGTCACGGGTACGGCCTTCCCCGTCGTGACGAACGTCTGCGGCTCGATGGGCCGGATCGCCTTTGCCCTCGGCTGCCCGCTCAAGGAGGTCTCCGCCCGCTACGCGGCGGGGGTCGCCGCTCCCATCAAGCCGACGGTGACGCTCGACGCGCCCGTTCACGAGAACATCGCCCTCGGCGAAGACGTCGACCTCTGGCGCCTCCCCGCGCTCGTCTATCACGAGCACGACTCCGAGAAGCCCTACATCACGGCGGCGATCGGCGTCGCGCGCGACCCGGAGACCGGCCACGAGAACGTCAGCGTGCATCGCCTGATGATCGCCGGCCGCGACACGACGGGCCTCTTCATGGAGCCCGGCAAACACCTCGACCGGATCTTCCAGAAGTTCCGGCGCTCGGGTCGGCCGATGCCGATCGCCTTTTTCATCGGTGCGCACCCGGTGTGGTCGCTCGGAGCCCTCTACTCCGGTCCCCTCGAAGAGTACGGCGTCATCGGCGGGCTGCTCGGCGAGCCGCTGCCGGTCGTCGAGTGCATCACCCAGCCCGGACTGTTCGTCCCTGCGCGGGCCGAGCTCACGCTCGAGGGGTTCGCCTCGCCGGACGAGCTGATCGACGAGGGCGCCTTCGGCGAGTGGCCCGGTCACAGCACAGGCGTCACCCGGACGCCCGTCTTTCGCGTCACGGCGATGACGATGCGTCATCACGCCCTCTTCCAGGACGTAGTGAGCGGGCATCTCGAGCATCTGACCCTCGAGCTCCCCGCGATCGAGCATCGCGCGCTGAGCCACGCCCGAGCGGCCGCCGCGGGCGTCACCGCGTTCTCGCTGATCGCTCCGTTCACGTCGGTCGTCGCGCTCGACAAGACCTCGGAGGACGAGCCGAAGCGCGTCATGGACGCGCTCCTGACCATCGACATCCAGGCCAAGCACCTGATCGTGGTCAATGCGGACGTCGACATCCGCGACCTGCGCCAGGTGTTCCGCGCCGTCGGCTTGAACACGCAACCGGCCCGCGACGTCTACGTCTATCCCGACGAGCAGGGCACGCTGCTCGACCCCTCGTGCACCTCGCCGCTCGGGAGGACCTCGAAAATGGGCATCGATGCGACCCGGAGGCTCCACCCGGCTCGCCAGATCAGGCCCAACCGCGTGCCCGCGAGCGTGCTCGATCGCGTCGACGTCGCTGAACTCCTGAAGCGCCGTCCGTGAGGCGGCAACCCGACACGCCACACTTCGACGGGGGCACGCAATGCAGCCAGCGATAGCCGCGAAGACGAAGGAGGGGCTACCGGTCACCGTCGAGACGGCGCCGACCGGTGGTCCCGATTGGCGCGAGGAAGACACGTTCCGTTCTCGCTACCGTAGCCAGGGGTACGCGATCGCACGGGGCCTGGTCCCGTCCGCGCTCGCCGACGAGGTAGTCGCCTCCTTCCTGACCGAGGTCAAGCCCTACTGCGGCCCGATCCTCCGCCAGCTCACCACCCGGATGGAAGAGCACAAGCTCTCCGCGGACGGGCTCATGACCAACACGATCCTCAGCGTCCAGGACCTCGTGGATGAGCGGTTCACGGCCTTCCGGCGAAGCAGCCTCGCCGTCTTGACCCACGAGCACGTTCAGCGGGCCCTGAGGAGCCTGGCAGGCGAGCCGGTCGCGTGCGTCGAATCGATGTACTTCGAGTCGAGCGCCCGGGGAACCATCACCCATGTCGACGGCCACTTCATGGACGCCTCTGTCCCCGGTGCGATGATCGCGGCCTGGTACGCCCTCGAGGACATCCATCCCGGCGCCGGCCGCTTCTACCTCATGCCGGAGAGCCAGCTCCTCGGGACCGACGCCCCCCGGTTCGCTCACCTGCGGCGCTTCTACGAAGAATACGAGGCGCTGTCGACCAGGACTGCTCGCACGTTTCACGGCAACACCGAGGAGACCAACGCGGCGCTGCGCGTCGAGCACGCGCGGCTGTTGACGCGGGGCCTCGCCGGGCTCTCGTTCTACGCGCCGATGCTGCAGAAGGGGGACGTCGTGTTCTGGAGCTCGCGCGTGCTGCATGGGAGCTTGAAGCCCGCCGAGCCCCGCCGCTCCCGGAGCTCGCTGACCGCGCATTACATCCCACGATCGCACCGGTACGTCCAGTACGGGGCGCCCGCCGAGCTGCATCTGCACGTCGTCAACGGGATGCCGGTGCACCATCTGCGCCCCGTGCGCCGCGCCGGGGGGGGGCCGAGCCGTGAAGACCCATGAGACGGACGTCTTGATCGTCGGCGGCGGCGGCGCAGCCACCGCGGCCGCGATCAGCGCGCACGAGGCCGGCGCGCGCACGACCATGGCGGTGAAGGGGCGCTTCGGCGTTCCCGGGGTCCGCGGTGCCGGCGCCACTTCGAACCCACTGGCGGAGTTCTGGACCATTCGCACCGTCGGGCCGAAAGGCGGGCTCTTCAACCCTCCCGACCTCGTGCATCGCGACATGCTCCAGGCCGGCCTCGGCATGGCAGACGCCCAGCTCTGTCGCATCTTCGTCGACGAGGCGCCCGACGCGATCAAGCGACTCAGGGCCATGGGGCTGCAGTTTCAGAGCAAGGTGCTCGCGGTCATGCCGGCGGTTGCGAAATCCGGGGGAACGAACAACATCGTCGCCATCCAGAAGGCGGTGATCGAGCAGACCGAGACCCGGGTGATCGAGCACGCTAACCTCACCGACTTGCTCGTCGAGAACGGGCGCTGCTTCGGCGCCGTCGGCGTGGACGATTGGGGCGAGCCGTTCGTGATCCGGGCCGGGGCCGTCGTGCTCGCCACCGGGGGCGTCGGCCAGCTCTTCCAGTACAGCTTCAATCCCCCGGGCAACACGGGCGACGGCTACGCGATGGTGCTTCGGGCCGGCGGCGAGCTCTTCAACATGGAGTTCATGCAGCAAGGCATCGCGACGACCTGGCCCTGCCAGGCGATGGTGATGCTGTACGAGATGCCCGAGCCCTATCGCCTCTTCAACCGCGAGGGCAAGTCCTTCGTCCAGCACTACCTGCCCGCCGGCGTGACGCTCGAGGAGGTCTCCAGCCGCAAGGCTCTACACTGGCCGGTGAGCTGCCGCGATCACGCCATCCACCTCGACCGCGCGATTCACGGGGAAGCGCTGGCCGGCCGGGCCACCGCGCACGACGGCGTCTATCTGGATCTCTCGTCGGCCCGGCGCGCCTTCTTGCCCGACCTCTTCGTGGACTACATGGCGCGTTTCGACATCGATCTGACGCGCGACCTGCTCCAGATTCAGAACCATCATCACACGAGCAACGGCGGCGGCCGCGTCGATGCCCAGTGCCAGACGCGCGTGCGGGGGCTGTTCGCGGCCGGCGAAACGATGGGCTACCAGGGGGCGGACCGGCTCGGCGGCACGATGCTCGGCGGCTCGCAGGTCTTCGGCTTTCGCGCCGGTCGGAAGGCCGCCGAGGTGTCCCGGGAGCGACCAGACTTCAGGGTCAATTCGTCGCAACTGGACCGGCTCCTCCACGAGCCGCTCGCCCGGCTGGCCGAGGCCAAGGGACCGGCGCGCCCTGGCGATCTCCTCCGGCCACTCCAACGCAAGATGTGGGCCGAGCTCCTTGTCGAAAAGGACGCGGCCAGCCTGAGCGACGCGCTGCAGTACATCGTCGACGATCGCGAAAGGCTGGCGAAGGGTATCCGTATCGTCGAGCCGATGGACCGGGTGATCGCGCTCGAGCACCGGAACCTCCTCGACGTCGCGGAGGTCATCATTCGCGCCGCGGCCATGCGGATCGAGAGCCGGGGCTCACACTACCGGTCGGACTACTCCGATCGGAACGACGACGAGTGGCTGACCAACATCTTCATCACGCGGAAGGACGGTGAGCTCTGCCTCGAAAAGCGGTGGATCAACGACGAGTGGGTGGATGAGCCGGGGGACCTGCGCATCCTCCCCTGGGGATGAGCTGCCCGCAATGGACTTCACGCCGGCGCA
The DNA here is from genome assembly GCA_041490825.1 of Methylomirabilia bacterium. Classification (GTDB taxonomy): domain Bacteria; phylum Methylomirabilota; class Methylomirabilia; order Rokubacteriales; family CSP1-6; genus JBGPTW01. The sequence goes on from JBGPTW010000037.1 coordinate 23,934, forward strand.
CCGTTCGATCGTGTGTGTGGACGACTATGGTCTCCGCTACCGGACGTGGACGCCGCCGGGCGCGCGTCGCGCTACCGTGATCCTCCTGAACGGCGTCATGAGCCATTCCGGCTGGTTCCAACCTCTGGTCGAGCCTCTGGTCGGCGCGGGGGTGAAGCTGGTCGGCGCGGATCGGCGTGGCACCGGCCTCAACGAGGAAGCCAGGGGCGACGCCCCGTCGGCGAAAATCCTCGTCGACGACGTCGGGCGCATCATCGATGCCGAGCGGGTCGACGGTTCGCCCGTCCACCTGGCCGGCTGGTGCTGGGGCGCAGTGCTCGCCGTCAACGTGGCGGCCGCGCACGAGACCGAGCTCGCGAGCCTCGTGCTCCTGGCGCCCGGTCTCTATCCGACCGAGGCGCTCAAAGCGCGGATGAGGATGCAGGAGGCGCTCGTCAGGTCCAGTCCTCCCGCGATCGCGTGTCTCGAAAGCCCGATCCGCGAGGAGATGTTCACAAGGGGACCTCACCTTGCGGGCTTCATCGTCAAGGATGAGCTTCGCGGTCGGCACTTCTCGCCTCGATTCCACGACATCATGGCGAGGCTGGCCATGGGCGTAACCCTCCGGCTCGGACAGCTCCGTCTCCCGATGCTCCTCGTCCTGGCCGACGCGGACGAAGCGACGGACAATGCGCAAACGCTCCAGGCGTTCGGGCGCCTCACGAACGCGCCGGTCTCGATCGAGCACATCCACGGCTCGCACGGCCTCCAGTTCGACGCGCCGGAGGAGCTCGGACGCCTGCTCGTGTCGTGGACGGAGACCGTCACCAGCACGGCCGGACCGCGCCAGCCGTGAGGGTTGAGCGTTTTGCCCTCTATCCCATCCGGATCCCGTTCAAGACCCCGTTCACCCACGCGCGCTATAAGCGGACGGAGACCCGCGCCGTCATCGTCGCGCTGCGATCCTCGGACGGCCTCGTGGGGTTCGGCGAGGTGCTGCCTCGCGACTACGTCACCGGCGAGACGATCGAAGCCGTCGTCTCGGATCTCGGACCCGCCATGGGGGCTCGCTTCGCCGGTCAAAGCTTTACGCAAATCGAAGACATCGTCCTCCATCTCCGCCGGCAGCTCGACCGCGCGGGCCGACACCTCGCGACGTTCTGCGGTTTCGAGACCGCCCTCCTCGATCTGGCGGGACGAACGCTGGGATTTGCGCTCGGCGAAGTCCTCGGAGGGACCGAGCACCCCGCGCCTCCGGCCGGCGTCGTGATCGGCTTCGATGTCGCGACGAATGCGCTCCCCCGGTACGCGGCGATTCTTCGCCTGCGGGGCAAGCGGCACGTTAAGGTGAAGGTCGGTCTCCCGGACGACCACGAGCGCCTGTCGATCATCGCCGACGCGGTGAAGGTGCCGCTCCGCCTCGACGCCAACGGCGCCTGGGCGTCGGCCGCGGAGGCCGTACGCAGGCTGCGCGCGCTGGCAACGATCCCGCTGGCCTCCATCGAGCAGCCGCTTCCTCCCGGCGACCTCGACGGTGCCCGTCGTGTTCGCGAGGAGACGGGCCTCGCGGTCATGGCGGACGAGGGCCTCTGCACGCGTGAGGACGCGGACCGGTTGATCCGGGAACGGGCCGCCGACATCTTCAACATCCGGATCGGGAAATGCGGCGGCATCCTCGGATCGCTGCGGATCGTCGAGCGCGCTCGCGAGAGCGGCCTCCGCTGTCACCTCGGCACGTTGGCCGGAGAGACAGGGATCCTGACGCGCGTCGCGGAGATCTTCGGCCGGTTCGTGCCCGGCTTCGACTGTCTGGACGGCAAGGGCCAGAACGAATTCCTGCTGCAGCAGGATGTGCTGGAAGACCCCCGCGAGGCGGTGGACGCTCCCGCTTCCGTGGCCGGCCTGGGCGTGCGCGTGTCGATGGACCGGATTCACGCCCACACGGTCCGGAGTCCGGGCTAAGGTTCCGCGCGCGCCGCGGGCGCCGGCCTGGGCGCGGGGACGTTGCCGAGGAGCTTGGTCATCCGCCCGCGCGCGATCATGTCTCCGCGGGACTCGCGCCTGAGCGTCACCTCGACGAAGGCCAGGGTCAGCCCGCACGAGAGGACTTCGGCCTCGATCAGCACCGAGGCGCCGGTCTCGGCGGCCGCGAGGTAGGACACGTGCAGATCGGTCGTCACCCCGGCCCGGTGATAGTGATCGGCGGTCATGACCGCGAACGTGCCGATGTCGTCGACGAGGGTGGCGATCGCCCCGCCGTGGAGCTTGCCGAAGAAGTTCTGGACCGATTCGCCGACCACGAGGCGGGCCTGGATCCGGCCCGTGCCGATCTCGAAGACCTCGAGGCCTGTGAGCGAGCGGTCAAACCCGCCGTTCAGCATCGCGCCCACGTCCATAGGCGCAGTATAGTCGACGACCTCGGCGGCGAGCGCGTGGTCGGGGTCGCGACGGCGTCGTCGCCGCACCACGCGACGTGACGAGCCGCGGGGAAAATGATACTGTCGCGGGCATTTGAGACTCGAGCCATGAGGCGCCCGTCCTCGTGCTGATCCTCGTCACGATCGCGATGCTTCCCAGGCCGTGAGAGGGCGGGGTAGCGTGAGCGTGGTCGTCGCTCCGTCCCGGAACCGGACGTGCGCGGTGACCTGGCGCTGCTTGAGCAGGGTGGTCCACGTCGTGCCGCTGGAGCCCAGGACGACCGTGAACATGGGCAATGTGCGCGACGAGCGCACCGTCGACGAGGAGCAGCGGCTCTAGCCGCGGAGCGGCACGACCGGCGCGACGCGCAATGAGAGCGGGGCGCCGCCGGTGTCCACGCCGACGGTGAGCGTATGGCGCGGCGGCGCGTCGAGGAGCGCGAAGCGCCAGCGGGCCGGATCGTCGACCAGGCGCGGGTCGAAGGCGATCCGAATCGCCTCGTCGTCGAGGTGGAACGCGAACTGGTCAAGCGGCAGCGCCAGGCCCAGGCCGCGCGCCTTGATGTAGCTTTCCTTCAACGTCCAATAGGCGAAGAAGCGGCGCGGCTGCTCGGCGGCCGGCAGCGCCCGGAGCGCGCGGACCTCGGACGGGGCAAAATAGCGCTCGGCGAGCCGCACGGTCTCCGCCCTGCGGTCCATCCGCTCGACGTCGACGCCGACCGGCTCGTGGGCGACGCTCACCACGCAGGCGACCAGCCCCGGCGTATTGGCCAGGTTGAAATGAATGGGCGGCGTGAGCGCGGGATGCGCGACGTACGGCTTGCCGCTGGCGCCGGCCGCGAAGCGCCAGTCGGCGGGCGCGACCGCCGCGTAGCGGGAGAGGACCGTGCGGACCAGCGCCCGGGTGGCCAAGAACAGGCGGCGGTCGCGCTCGAAGCTGAAGCGCCCGTGGCGATCCCGCTCGTCGGCCGTCATGAGCCCCGCGTGCGCGGCCCGCAGCTCGGCGTCGTCGATCCCCTCGTAGAACCAGTACCAGAGATCGACGATCCCCTGTCCGGCGGCGAGCGTCTCGGCGATCGACACGGCCGGGAGCTGCCCCACGTTCTGCGCGTGGGCCGCGCGCGGCGGGCCGAGGATTCCACGCCTCATCGTTCTCTCCCGTGACGGGCGAAGGCCTAGTACTGTCTTTAGTTTAATAGGCCAGGTGTCAGGGTCAAGTTGGAGCGGGAGCCCGCGCGACGGCGACGGCAGCGCGCCCGGTGAGGTCTCTGGCTCGGCCCCTGAGCTTCGCCGATCTCGAATGGCAGCACCAAGGGATCGCCCTGGAGGCGACCCTGCAAGCCCTCGCCGACTTTCTCGACGCCCACGAGGAACTCGTCACGCTCGTCCATGCCGATCTGGTGCGCGGGCTCCAGCGTCCCCACACCGGGCGCGACGGCGTGAGCCCCGCCCAGGTCCTCCGGGCGTTCGTCCTGCAGCGGGTCAAGCACTGGGACTCCGCGAACTGCACACCCTCCACACCGATGCGAGCCCGAAGACACCGCAGATCTGCTTACACAACCGAGTTTCGCGACAGAAACTACTTAGCGCTCATCCATCCCCGCAGCGCGTTCACACCGCGGCGCCGCCCGCTTTTGCCATCGCACCCGGCCCGCACTGACCCATCCTATTGACATCGCACCCGGCCTGGGCTCGGCGATTCGACTGATGCCTGCGTTCGCAGCGTGTCGGTGTCGGAGGGTCGCCGCGGGGGCCCTGATGTCGTCCAGGAATGTGCCGGATTATCCGCAAAGGCGGGTGCGGATGCGCTCGATCGCTTCTTCGGTCTGATCCCGACGCCCGAACGCCGTGAGGCGAAGGTACCCCTCGCCGCTCGGGCCGAAGCCCGAGCCCGGTGTCGATACGACGTGCGCCTTTTCCAGGAGCGCGTCGAAGAAGTCCCACGAGCTCATGCCCGGCGGCGTTTTCACCCAGAGGTACGGCGCGTTCGTGCCGCCGTACACCGTGAGTCCCGCCGCTAGCAGACCATCCCGGACGATTCTCGCGTTCTCGAGGTAATAGTCGATCAGCCCGCGGACTTGCTTCTGGCCCTCGTGCGAGTACACGGCTGCGGCGCCACGCTGGATCACGTATGGCACACCGTTGAACTTCGTCGATTGCCGACGGAGCCAGAGCGCATTCAGGCTGACCGCCTCGCCGCCAGCCGTGCGGCCCTGCAATTCCTTCGGCACCACCGTGTACGCGCACCGCGTCCCGGTGAAGCCCGCCGACTTCGAAAAGCTGCGGAACTCGATGGCGACTTCGCGCGCGCCCTCCACCTCGAAGATCGAGTGCGGGATCGCCGCATCGCGGATGTACCCCTCGTACGCCGCGTCGTAGAGGATGATCGCGCCGTTCGCGCGCGCGTAGGCGATCCAGCGCGCGAGGGATTCCCGTGTCAGCACTGCGCCAGTTGGGTTGTTGGGATAACAGAGATAGATGAGATCCACGGGCCGGTCCGGGAGCGGCGGTTGGAAGCTGCTCGCGGCCGTGCAGGGCAGGTACACGAGCCCGGCGTACCGTCCGGTCGCATCCGCGGCACCCGATCGTCCGGCCATGACGTTGCTGTCCGCATACACGGGATACACCGGATCCGTGAGCGCGACGATGCTCTCGGCCGCGAAGATCTCCTGGATATTCCCGCTGTCCTGCTTGCCGCCATCGCTCACGAAGATCTCGTCGACGCCGATCTTCACACCTCGCGCGCCGTAGTCGTGGGCGGCGATCAGCTCGCCGAGGAACTCGTAGCCGGCTTCCGGACCGTAGCCCTTGAACGTGGCGGCGTGTGCCATCTCGTCGACGGCTTCGTGGAGCGCGCGGATGACGGCGCCGGGAAGCGGCTGGGTCACGTCGCCGATCCCGAGCCGGATGATTCGGGCGTCGGGGTGCGCCTCCTCGAACGCCTTCACCCGGCGAGCGATCTCGACGAAGAGATAGCTGCTGCGCAGCTTCAGATAGTGCTCGTTGACTCTGACCACGTTCCGTCTCCCGTCGACCGAGTGAACGGAATTCTAGCAGATCGACTCCGGATCGAGGCAGTAGCGATCGGTGCGGCGCGAGGCCCATCGCGTGACGGTGAGGATACGGCCATCGGTCTCGACGATCACCGCGCCATCCCGGTCGGTGCGGTAGACCGCGGCGCCGACCGCGCGGAGACGGTCGAGAGCGCCGGGGTCGGGGTGACCGTACGCGTTCCGGGCGCCGACCGACACGATGGCGATGGCCGGGTGCACGGCCGACAGGAATGGCGCGCTGCTCGACGATCGTGAGCCGTGGTGCCCCACCTTGAGCACGGTGGCGCCGACGTCACGTCCGGCGAGGAGCAGAGCGTCTTCGGCGTCGGCGCTGGCGTCCGAAGCCAGGAGAACGGAGGCGAGTCCGTAGTCGAGACGGATCACGATGGCCTCGTCGTTTTCGGCGCGCCGCGCGGCGCGCGTCGTCATGACCGGAGTGAGCCGAGAAACGACGACGCCTGCGAACGACCGCCGTGCGCTCGACCCCGCGAAATCCTCGTCGATGCGGAAGAGCCGCCGCACCGCCGCCATGCCTCCCGCGTGGTCGGCGTGCGAGTGCGTGACGAGCGCTCCTGCGAGCTTCAGGATTCCGTGGTTCCAGAGAAATGGCGCGACGACGCGCTCGCCTGTGTCCAGCCGGCCCGGTCCCCCCGGTCCCGCATCCACGAGGATCGTGCGGCGATCGGGCATCTCCACGACGATCGCGTCGCCCTGTCCGACGTCGAGGATCGTGACGCGCAAGCGACCATTGCCGGGTGTCAGCATCGGCCACGCGGCGAGGGCGCACGCGCTCAGCCCGAGCACTGCCGCGATCACAGCCCCGTGTCGCGCCCGGCGCGGGTGACGTTCCCGGAAGCGCCAGGCCAGGAGCCCGACCAGCAGCGCCCCGACGTAACTGCCGATGGCGAGCGCCGGCGGGGCCGGCAGATGGATCAGCGCGCTCGGCGCGGCAGCAGTCACGAAGACGAGCGCGCGCAGCGCGAGCAACACGGGCCACACCGCGTTGAACAAGGCGGCGCCGAGCGTCTCGCTCAGGAACGACCCTGCGACGGCGACGAGTCCGAGCACTGTCGCGACCCCGGCGAGCGGCACGACACCGAGATTCGCGACGGCGCCGATCGTCGAGACTTGATTGAAGTGGCTCAAGGTGATTGGCAGCACGGCGAGCTCGGCGGCGAGTGACACGGCCAGCGCCCCGAACACGAGGCCCTTTGGCATCGGCGCGAGGACGATGCCGGCGGTGGCGGCGAACGAGAGTTGAAAGCCGGGGTCGAACAGGTCCCCTGGACGAATGACGAGGATGGCGAGCACCGCCAGGGCCAGGTTGTTCACGACGTACGCGTCGCGCCCGAGCAGCAACGCACCGAGCACGACCACCGCCATGATGACGGCGCGCAGCACCGAGGGCTGGGCGCCCACCACCATGGCGAAGGCGATCACGACGGCGATCGCCGTGACGGCGGCAAGCCGGAGCGGCGCGCGGACGAGTCGCATGAACACGAAGAGGGCGGAGGCGAGGATCGCCACGTTGAACCCCGAGACGGCGAGGACGTGATACACACCCGAGCGCCGGAACGCGTCGAGGATCTCGCCGGGTAGCGCGCTCCGGTCGCCGAGGAGGAGACCGGCAAGCAGCGCCGCCGACACCGGTGGGAGCGTCGATTCGATCGCGACCACGGATGCTCGCTTCACCCGTACCGGCCAGGGCGACGTGGCCGAATCGAGCGCCTGGAGTCCGTCGCTCGCCGCGCTGCCCACGACCTGGATACCCGCGCGGGCCAGCACTGCCGCGTAGTCGAATCCGAGAGGGTTGCGGAAGCCGGACGCGCGGCGAAGCTTCACGTCGAGCGCGATACGCTGGCCTTCCGCGAGTGGCCCAGGATCGCCGTGAAGGGTGAGCTGCACGCGCCCAGATCTCGGCATGCCGTCGAGGGTGTCAACGTCGAGGAGGAGTCGCTGGACATCTCGAGCCACGCGCGACGGTTCGGCGGCGATCCGACCTTCAACCCGGGCAAGTCGGGGAAGGGCCAACCGCGCGACGTCGTCCGATGGAAGAGGAGCAGGAAGTCCACGGAGGGCGCCCAGCGTCAGGACGGCGATGAGCAGCGCCGCCGTGGCCAGTCCGTGGCGTCGCGCAGCAACGCCAGCGAGCCCGACGGCCGCGGCGGCGAGCCAGGCCAGACACCAGGCACGCGGGGTCAACCACGAGGCGACGGCGATGCCGGTGCCGAAGGCGACGGCGAGGGGCACCAGTGGGCTGGTCAGCCGCGTCATTTCATCGCGACACCGTCACCAGGGTCCGGAAGCGCTCGAGCTTGGATTTTCCGATACCGCTGACCCGACGCAGATCCTCGATCGTGGTGAACGGGCCCTGGGCGTCGCGCGACTCCACGATCCGGCTGGCAAGCACGGGTCCGATGCCCGGGAGGCGCCTGAGATCGGCCGCCGTCGCCTGATTCACGTCGACGGGCTCGGCGGTTCGTCCCGGCTCCGGAGCGGGCTGGAATCGCTTCAGAGACGACGCCGCCGAGGGTGCGCTACGCCGCGAGGGCGGTAGAGCTGCAGGCCCTGCTTCGGGCGGCGTCTGGTCGAAGGCTTCGAGCTGCTCGACGAGGTCGAGATGGCTTTGCCGCCAGCGACTGACGGCCAGACCGGCTCCGACCGCAGCGACCAACGTGAGCAGCAGCGCGATCTGACGCCGGGTGTAGCTCGGCATGAACCGACGATGACATGCCGGCTCACCACCGACCAGAGTGCAAAAAATCAGACAGACGAGTGTCTCGAACCAGTGACAGTCGCGGGTTGTCGAGGAGCGCCACGGCTGCGCCGGGGCGCTCGGAGCGCTGGGGGACTGGGGGCCATGTCGGGTCCCCCAGTAAGTCACATCGCGCGCCCCGTCGGAGCGCCACGCTCGAGACGCTCCTGACAGCGAATACACGTCTCGGCCTCCGGCAATACCTTTAGTCGTCCGGCCTCGATGTCGTCGCCGCACTCGAGGCAGCGTCCGTAATTCCCCGTGTCGATCCGCTGGAGCGCGGCCATGAGCTTGTTCGCGCGCTCCACCAGACGCTCCCGTGTCAGGAGGCTGAGCTCGCGGTGCTCGCTGGCCTGGATCAGGTCGGCTTCGTCGAACCCTGCGTTCCCGCCCAGAGGGCCCGGCGACTCTTCGGCCGTTGCCGCTCCGCCGAGCTGACGGAGTCGCGCAAGCGCCGCGCTGAGCTCGCGCTCGATTCGCTTGCGAAACCGTTCCATGGTTCAGACCTCTCCGAAGGTTTGCCTCGAAAGTGGCTGCAAGCGACATGCCCGTGTCACGCCGAGGAGTGCGACAGGTTCCCCGGCGCGCTCCGAGCGTGGAGGAGCGTGAGGGGCCATTTCGGGGCCCCTCACGCCGCGAGCTGCCGCGGGTGCTGGACTCTTACGGTATGCTGGAATCGAGCGAGTCGCACTCTCCACGGTCGAACACAGACATGCGCGTTCTCGTCACCGGGCACCTCGGCTACATCGGCACCGTCATGGTGCCCATGCTGCTCTCGGCGGGGCATGAGGTGCGGATCGACCATCTCAAGCATCTGTTGGCGACCGGGCGCCTGGACCGAACGCTGCGATGGGCTGAGGGCGCCGCCCCGCAGCGACGGGGTGCGGCGTGATCTTCCAGCCAACAGCGCTGGAGGGAGCATTCGTCCTCGAACCCGAGCGGTTGTCGGACGAGCGCGGATTCTTCGCGCGCACCTGGTGCGCTCGCGAGGCGGAACATCACGGGCTCGACCCCCGTGTCGTGCAATGCAGCACGTCCTACAACAAGACGAAGGGAACGCTGCGCGGGATGCACTTTCAGGCGGCCCCGCACGAGGAGGCCAAGCTCGTGCGCTGCACGCGAGGCGCCGTCTACGACGTGATCATCGATCTCCGGCCGTCGTCACCGACGTTCACACGGCACGTCGCCGTGATGCTGAGCGCGGAGAACGGCCGGGCCATCTACGTCCCCGAAGGCTTCGCGCACGGGTTTCAGACGCTGGAGGACGACAGCGAGGTTCTCTACCAGATGTCGACGTTCTACGTGCCGTCGCACTCCCGCGGCGTGCGCTGGAACGATCCCGCGTTCGGGATCGCGTGGCCGCCCGCCGACCGCATCATCACCGACCGGGATCGTCGCTATCCCGACTTCACAGGCCTGTCTCCGACGTAATCTCGTGAGGGGTCTCGGGCGCGGCCTCGACCTGGACGACCTCGGCCGCCGGATGCATCTACTGTCGGAAGCTCGTCATCGGTTGATCGTGGGGGCCCCGAAATGGCCCCCACACCCCCAGGCGCTCGTCGGCCGCCGGCCAAGCCGTCGTCCGCCTCGATCCCACGTCAATGAATCACGGCACCAGCGCGGCGCGCGTGATCGTCGTGGTCTCGCGGCCGTGCCACTCGGAGTCCGCGAAGGCCTGGTTGATCTTCTCGAGCGGATACTTGTGTGAGACGAGGCGATCGAAAGGCCACCGCGTGCGGTTGCGGACCAGAAAATCCAGCGCGCGCGGGATGACCCACGGATCGTACTGGATGACGCCGACGATCCGCTTGGCGCCCCAGACGAGCTGTGCCGGCTCGATCTCGACCTTCGCGCCGCGGCTGATGGTGCCGATCTCGAGGTAGGTGCCGCCGGCCCGGAGCATCTCGAGGCCTTCGGGGATCACCTGCGGGAAGCCGACGAAGTCGCACGCCACGTCGACGCCGATGCCGCCGGTGAGCTTCCGGACGAGGTTGACGCGCTCCTTCCGATCGGCGACGTCTTTGATGTTGATCGTGTGATCGGCGCCGAACGCCGTTGCGAGCTCGAGCCGCCCGGCGATCTGGTCGATCACGATCACCGTCGAGGCGCCCATGTCCTTGGCCACGGCGGCGGCCTGGACGCCGAGTCCCCCCGCGCCCTGGATGGCGACGCTCCCACCGAAGCGTAGCCCGGCCTGGTGCAGTCCGAAGATCACCTGGGACAGCGCGCAATTCACCGGCGCGACGAGCTCGTCGGACAGCACGTCCGGCACCGTGAAGATCGCGCCGCGCGGCCCGAGATAGTAATACTCGGCGAAGCCGCCGTGGAAGTGCGGGAACTGCGAGGGACCCAGCGGTCGGCCGATCTTCGCGGGACAGGACGCCGGCTCGTTGTTGAGGCACGCGTAGCAGCGCCCGCAGGGATAGAAATACGTGTACGCCACGCGGTCGCCTTCACGGAGCGGCCGACCGAGCGAATCGGTCTTCACCCGACTGCCCAGCTTCGCGACCCGGCCCGTCATCTCGTGGCCGTAGATCCAGCCATCGTCCGGCAACCGCAGAGGCGCATCGCCGCGCCAGAAATGCAGGTCGGAGCCGCAAATGCTGGCGAGCGAGACGCGGATCAAGACGGCATCCGGCTCGATCTCCGGGATCGTGACCTCGCGGATCTCGAATGGCTTCCCGGGACCGAAGAAGACGGCGGCCTTACCCGTGGTCATCAATTGTCTCCTCTTGCGCTAGCGGATCGGGTCTCGAGGAGCGCCACGGCTTCGCCGGGGTGCTCCGAGCGTTGGGGGTATGGGGGCCATCTCGGGGCCCCCATAGTAATTAGTCGCGGCCCAGCTCGAACGCGTCGTGGAGAGCGCGCACCGCGAGCTCCACGTACTTGTCCTCCAGCACGCACGACACCGCGATCTCGGAGGTCGAGATCATCTGGATGTTGATGCCTTCCCTGGAGAGCGTGCCGAACATCTTCGCGGCCACGCCCGAGTGGCTGCGCATCCCGACGCCGACGATCGAGATCTTGGCCACGCGCTCGTCGTGGACGATGCCCTGGGCTCCGACCCTGGCCGCGATGTCCTCCAGCGCCGAGGCCGCGCGGGCGTGGTCTCCGCGGGGCAGCGTGAAGGAGATGTCCGTGTAGCCGTCGCGGCTGATGTTCTGGACGATCATGTCGACCACGATGTTCTGGGCCGCCACCGCGCCGAACACCTGAGCGGCGATGCCCGGGCGGTCGGGGACGCGGAGGATCGAGATCTTCGCCTGGTTGCGGTCGTGGGTCACGCCGGTCACCACGGCCTCTTCCATCGCGCGCTCCTCCTTGGTCACCAGCGTGCCGGGATCGTGCTTGAACGTCGACCGGACGTGCACGGCGACGCCGTATTTCTTGGCGAACTCGACCGAGCGGCTCTGGAGGACCTTGGCCCCCAGGCTCGCCATCTCGAGCATCTCGTCGTAGGCCACGCACCGGAGCTTCCGCGCGTCGGGCACGATGTTCGGGTCCGCGGTGTAGACGCCGTCCACGTCCGTGTAGATCTCGCAGACGTCGGCCTTGAGCGCCGCGGCGAGCGCCACCGCCGTGAGATCGGATCCGCCGCGTCCGAGCGTCGTGATCTCGTCGGCATCGCTCAATCCTTGAAACCCGGCCACCACGGCGATCTCGTCGGCGTCGAGCGCCTGACGCACGCGCTCGGCGTTGATGCGGGTGATCCGGGCCTTCGTGTGCGCGTTGTTGGTCCGCATGCCGACCTGAGGTCCCGTGAACGAGCGCGCTTTCAGCCCGAGGCCGTGAAGAGCCATCGCGAGGAGCGCGATCGTCACCTGTTCGCCCGTCGCGAGCAGCATGTCCATCTCCCGGGGATCCGGCGAGTGCGAGACGCGGCCGGCGAGCGCTACGAGGCCGTCGGTGGTCGTGCCCATCGCGGAGACGACGACCACGATCTGATTGCCGACGGCAGCCTCGGCGACACGGCGGGCGACGTTCGTGATCTTCTCGGGATCGGCGACGGACGAGCCGCCGTACTTCTGAACGATCAACGCCATGGATTACGAACTGTACACGACGCCTTCCAGGAGTGTAAAGCGCGCGCGGGGCTGGCTCAGCGCAGCGCCGATTCCTCCGCTGGCGGCTGCGCGTGGACCGCGGCGCCGAGGCTCAGGTGCTCGCGCAGCAGCGCGATCCAGCCGACGACGGTGATCGGCACGAACTGCACGGCGTGGAAGATGATGGCGTAACCGACGCCGGCGGAATGCGAGACGCCGAACAGTCCGACGGCGAGCACCGCCGCCGCGTGGAACACGCCGACGTACCCGGGCGCCGAGGGGAGGCTGATCCCGATGCCCACGAACGCCAGCACGGTCCAGCCGGCGAGCATGGGCAGCGGCAGACCGACAGCCTGCAGCATCGTCCACGCGGCGAGGGCGGGAATGATCCACGCGATGATCGACCACACGAGGATCGGGACGAGGTGCGATGGTGTGCGCACGCCCTCGATGCCGCGGACGAACGTGTCGAACACACGCAGGATCCGGTGCTCGAGGTGCGGCCATCGGTGGCCGAGCCGCTCCACGGCGCGGCGACATCGCTCCGGTGCGACGGCGAGCAAGGTCAGCATCGCCATGCCGGCGAGATCCAGCACGAAGAGGACGATCGCCGCCCAGCGAAGCTGATCCGGGACCGGCAGCATCAGCACGATGACGCCGAGGATGAGCACGAGCGCGATGCTGTCCAGCACCCGTTCCACGATGAGCGTCGCCAGGACCAGCCAGAAGCCGTGACCCCATCGCCGCGCGACGACGTAGACGCGCACGAACTCGCCGGCGCGGAGCGGCAAAACGTTGTTCGCCATGTACCCGATCAGCATGGCCGGCAGGAGCCCTGGCGGATCGGAGCGTGGCGGGAAGAGGTAGCGCCAGCGGATCGTGCGGGGCCAGAGTCCGAGCAGCGCGAGCGCGGCGCTCACGAGCACCCAGCGCCAGCTCGTGTGACGGAGCTGCTCGACGAGGGCCGCGCCGTCGAGGTGCCACAGCAGATAGCTGAAGAGCACGACGCTGATGACGATTCCGAGCGCAATCTTGAAGCGGCTCATGAAGGTGACGTCAGGCCGAGCGGCTCGGGCCGAGCTATGGTTGGAGCAGCTCCACGACCGCGCCGAAGCGGCCGGTCTTCGCGGTCACGCTGGACCGCCTTCGACCAGGATCATCGTGGTCGGCAGCGCGACGTCGGGCAGCGCGTCGATCACGGCGAGCGCCTCACGCATGTCCCGCTCGCGCGCCTCGTGCGTCATCATCACGACAGGGACGGCTTCGGCCGTCGCGCGACCCTTCTGGATGACGGAGGCGATCGAGATGTCGTGCTCGCCGAGGACCCCGGTGATCTTCGACAGCACGCCCGGACGATCCTGCGCCATCGTCCGCAAGTAGTAGCAGGTCCGGACCATGTCCATGGGCTGGAGGGCCTGCGCGGTAGGTCCGGCGGAGGGCAGCTCGAGTCCCGTCGCCGGGATGTCGTGCGCGATGCGTCGCGCGATGTCCACCGCGTCGGACCAGACCGCAGACGCGGTCGGCAGCTGGCCGGCCCCGCGCCCGTAGAACATGAGATCGCCAACCGCATCGCCGGTGATGAAGACCGCGTTGAAGACGCCGGAGACGGCGGCCAGCGGCGAGTCGGCGGCGATCATCGTCGGATGCACGCGCGCTTCGACTCCCGAGGGCGCGGCCTTCGCAATGGCGAGGAGCTTGATGCGGTAGCCGAGCTCGCGCGCGTAGCCGATGTCCTGGGCGGTGACCCGCGTGATGCCCTCGGTGTAGATCTGCTTCAAGTCCACGAATGTCCGGAACGCGAGTGCGACGAGAATCTGGAGCTTGTGCGCCGTGTCGTTGCCTTCGATGTCGAACGTCGGATCGGCCTCGGCGTAGCCGTGCGCCTGCGCCTCCTTCAGCACCATCGCGAAGTCGAGCCCCTCGTCGGTCATCTTCGAGAGGATGTAGTTGCACGTTCCGTTCACGATCCCGAAGACGGAAAGGATGCGGTTGGCGACCAGCCCTTCCTTGACGGCCCGGATCAGCGGAATCCCGCCGGCCACGGCCGCTTCGAAGGCGAGGTGCAGGCCGCGGCGGCGCGCCTCCGCGTAGAGCTCGGGGCCGTGATGCGCGAGCAGCGCCTTGTTCGCGGTGACGACGTGCTTCCCGGCGCCGAGCGCCCGGAGAATGAAGGAGCGGGCGGGCTCGAGGCCGCCGACGAGCTCGATCACGATCTGGATCGACGGATCGCCGAGGATGCGCTGCGCATCGTTGGTGAGCGGCAGCGCATGGAGATCCACACCGTCCCGGCGGCTCGTGGTGTCGAGATCGGCGACGCCGGCGAGCGTGAGACGACAGCCCACGCGCTCTTCCAGCAGCGCGCGATGGGACTCGAGCAGTTTGACGACACCGGCGCCGACGGTGCCGAGACCCAGGAGCCCGATCCGGACTTCGTTCACGGTCGGGATGACGCCTACCGGCTCAGCTGCCGCAGACTGCGCAGCGCCTGACGGATTCGCTGCTCGTTCTCCACCAGCGCGAAGCGGACGTAACCCTCGCCGTACTCCCCGAAACCGATGCCGGGCGAGACGGCGACCTTCGCTTCCTGCACGAGAAGCTTCGAGAACTCCAGCGACCCCAGCGCCCGGTACGGCTCGGGGATCGGCGCCCACACGAACATCGTCGCCTTCGGCTTCTCGACGGACCACCCGAGCTTGTTCAGGCCGTTGACGAGCACGTCGCGGCGCTTTCTGTGGAGCTCGACGATCTCGTGCACCGCGGACTGGTCGCCCTCGAGCGCGATGATGCCGGCGATCTGGATGGGCTGGAACGCGCCGTAGTCGAGATACGACTTGATCCGCGCGAGCGCGTTGATCATGCGGGCGTTGCCGCACACGAAGCCGAGCCGCCAGCCCGCCATGTTGTACGACTTGGACGTCGAGAAGATCTCCACCCCGACGTCCTTCGCGCCGGGCACCTGCAGGAACGACGGCGGCTTGTACCCGTCGAAGGTGAAGTCGGCGTAGGCGAAGTCGTGAACCACCATCAGCCGGTGCTCGCGGGCGAAGGCGACGACCTTCTCGAAAAAGGCCAGATCGACGCACATCGTCGTCGGGTTGTGCGGGAACGAGAGGATCAGGAGCTTGGCCTTGGGCCAGGCGAGCTTCGCCGTCTCCTCGAGCCGCGCGAAGAAATCGCCGTCGGGCGTGAGCGGAACCGAGCGAAGGTCGCCGTCGGCGATGACGA
Organism: Methylomirabilia bacterium; assembly: GCA_041490825.1. Taxonomy (GTDB): domain Bacteria; phylum Methylomirabilota; class Methylomirabilia; order Rokubacteriales; family CSP1-6; genus JBGPTW01. The sequence continues at coordinate 39,406 of JBGPTW010000037.1, forward strand.
CCGAATACGAGTGGATCGGATACGTGGGATTCGGGACCAGCGCGCCGTCGCCGGGCTGGAGCACGGCCAGAGCCAGATGCGCGAGGCCTTCCTTGGCGCCGATGGTCGCGATCGTTTCGGCGTCAGGGTCGAGCTCCACAGCGTAGCGGTCGCGGTACCACTTCGCGATCGCCACGCGGAGCCGCGTGATCCCGCGCGACGCCGAGTACCGGTGATTCTTCGGATTCTGGACGGCCTCGATCAGCTTGGCGACGATATGTTTCGGCGTCGGCATGTCGGGGTTGCCCATGCCGAGGTCGATGATGTCCTCGCCCTTGGCGCGGGCCTTCGTCTTGAGGTCATTGACGACGGCGAACACGTAAGGCGGCAGACGCTTGATCCGATAGAACTCATCCATGGTTTGGCCCGCCTTCAGTTAGCTGGGGGCCTCGAAGGCCCCCAGACCCCCAGACGCTCGCCGGTCGCCGGGACACCCGGCGCCCGTCTCGGCGCCATACGCTCGTCGGTCGCCGGGACACCCGGCGCCCGTCTCGATAATCCGACACGCGCCTAGCTAGCTCAACTCGCACCGCTCGCGCGATCATACTCGGCCCGCGGGGAGGGTGTCAATAAAGGTTCGATCTAACAGGGAGTTACGAGCCGCCTCGTGCAGGGCCGTTGACAGGGTTCGGCTTGCGATGCTAGAAACCGCCCAGGTCTCACCAACTTCCACCTGGGGGAGCGCCACATCGCTTGAGCCGTCGCGACCACTACAGTCTGCTCGTGATCCGTGGCGACGGCGCGCGGATCCTGCGCGTGACGATTCCCCGGCGCGTAGCGACCGCGGTGCTCGTCGCCGTGGTGATGACGCTTTCGGCGTCGGTAGCGCTGCTCGGCAATTACGTCCAGCTCCGAAAGCTCACGAGCGAGGCGCGCGGCTACCTCCCGCAGCTTGCGCAGCAGCAGCAGATCATGACTCGTGTCAGCGAGCGCGTCGCAGAGCTCCACCGTGAGGCCTCCGTCTGGCGTGAGCTGCACACGCGGATCTGGGAGGCGATGGGGCCGGAGACGCAGTTCCCGGCGCGCCAGACCGGCATCGGCGGCGCCGCGGCGGCGGTCGTGGAGCCTCGGCCAGCGCGGCTGTCGCCGATCGACGAGCTCGATCGTCTCGCCGAGCAGGTCAAGGAAGAAGGCGAGAATCTGCGAGCGCTCGATCGGGTGATGGCGCGCGCCGGCAAGATGCTGGCCGCGCTGCCGTCGCGCTGGCCCGTGCGCGGCGCGGTCAATTCGGAGTTCGGGCTGCGCCTCTCACCGTGGACGAAAGCCTCTGAGTTCCACAGCGGCATGGACATCGGCGCGCAGCCCGGCAGTCCTATCCTCGCACCGGCCGGCGGGATGGTGACGTTCGCGGGCGCCCATCCCGAGTATGGCTTGACGGTGATGATCGACCACGGTCACGATATCCGAACCGTGTATGGTCACCTGTCGAGGATCTCGGGGCATTCCGGCCAGCAAGTCGAGCGCGGGACGCTCATCGGACTCAGCGGCAACACCGGCCGATCCTCCGGCCCACATCTTCACTACGAGATCCAGGTGAAGGGCCGGCAGGTGAACCCACGCGCGTATCTCTGGGACTGAGTCCGACGCGGCACAGCCGTCCCGCGTACCGGTTCACCCGCCTGTGGGCGCGGCTTCAGATCATCGTCGGCCTGATCTTCGTCGGCCTGGGGCTCCTGCTCGCCGTCCTGTCGCTCTTCATCGAGCCGCCCCTCGTCGGCGTCGGAGAGAAGCCTGGGATCCTCGACCGCAGCCTGCTGGCGTTCTTCCTGCTGTTCTCGGGTCTGCTTGCCGGCGGGCCGTTCATCGTGTTCGGCCAGTTGCTGCACATCTTCCTCGACCAGCGCGCGCTGCTCGTGCGAATCCTGAAGCAGCTACGGGGACAGGCGACCTGAGGGGCGGACGTCATTCCCGCCGGGTCATGACCGCCGGCGCTGCCAGCACTTCGAGTCGGACCCGAACAACCCCAGCGCCCACGGCACCGAGGGCGCGCGCAGCCGCATAGGAGAGATCCAGGATGCGACCGCGGCCGACCGGGCCACGGTCGTTGACCCGCACGTTGACCGCGCGGCCGTTCTCGAGATTCGTCACGCGCACCCGAGTTCCTAATGGCAACGTTCGGTGCGCGGCCGTGAGCTGGTACATGTCGAACCGGGCGCCGCTCGCCGTGCGCCGCCCCTGGTGCTGAGCGCCGTACCACGCCGTGCGTCCGGTCTGTTCCGTCCCCACCGGCGGCGCAAGCGCCTTGACCTCGCGCGCGTCCGCGAGCGTATCCGGCAGGATCGGACCGACGGCGGCGATGACGAAGAGGCATGTCCGCAGCACGTGGGACATGCCCACAGGGATGTCGCAACGTCCGTGCCTCGAGAGCCGCCGAGAAGCCGCGAAGGGCTGCCGGATTCACCCTGCGAAAAATTTTCACACCGGCGGAGAACCCTCGGATCAGCGTCCCGAGTGCGCGTTCAGGAACGCCAGACACATCGCGTTGAACTCTTCGGCTTTCTCCCAGAAGTACACGTGGCCCGCGCCGGAAATCGTGCGGAGCTCTGCGCCGGGGATCGCCGCCGTCAGCTCGCGAGAGAAGCGCGGCGGCACGAGGATGTCTTCGTCGGCCACGCTGACGAGAGTCGGGCAACGGATCTCGCCCAGCCGCTCGAGCGTGTCGTGACTCAGCACGGCGTCGCCCTGGCGGATGAATCCCTCCAGCGACTGTGGATAAGGATTTGCCAGGCCGTTTTGCATCAACGCCTCGACGAACTCCGGGCGCTCGTTGTACGTGCGCGGGGCGAACAGCCACAACGCGATGGTCCGGAGCGACTGCTCCTGGTCGAACGAAGTCCGGATGCGCCGCCAGGCGGCGCTCAGCACGCGCACGTAATTGTCGGAGCGCGCGTACGTGCAGTGAAGCTGGAGCGATTGCACGCGATCCGGATAGCTCAGCGCGAGCTCCTGGGCGATCATGCCGCCCATCGAGACGCCGAGGATGTGAGCGCGCTGCACTCCGAGCGCGTCCATCAATCGCGCGGTGTCGTCCGCCATCATTCGACTCGTGTAGGGATAGTCGGGAGAGTCGCTCTGACCCACGCCGCGGTTGTCGAATGCGATGACGCGGTACGCGGCGGCGAACGCCGGCACCTGGAAGCCCCAGGCAAGATGATCGCCCCCGAAGCCCATGATCAGGACCAGCGGCTCGCCGGTGCCAACCTCGATGTAATGCATGTCGATGTCGCCGACGCGGATCTTGGGCATGGCTTCACCTCGACGGATTGGTTTGCGAATGGCTTCGTGGGCGCGATGGATCGGTGTGCGCCTCACGCGACGCGCGATGCTGAATCGACCGGGTCACAGTGTGCAGGCTGTACGCCGTGGCGTCGGAGCGCGTGTGTATTTCCGGGGGTGGGGCCCGAGGGGGGGCGGCGGGCGGGGGGGGGGGGGTTGGTGCAAATCACCCCGGCCCCCCAACGCCCCCCCCCCCCCCCCCGCGCCCCCACCCCCGGCGCAAACGCTAAGCGATAGCGACGCCGGTACGCACCTGGCAAGCGACCCAGTGCCCCGGCGAGATCTCCTTCAAGACCTGGTCGTTCTGCGAGCACGAGGGCACGCGCAGGCCGCAGCGGGTATGGAAGCGGCACCCGGACGGCGGGTTGATCGGGCTGGGCACGTCACCCTCGAGGATGATGCGCTTCCGCTTGACGGTCGGATCGGGAATCGGCACGGCGGAGAGGAGCGCCTCGGTATAGGGATGCCGTGGATTGGTGTAGAGCTCCTTCGCCGGCGCGATCTCGACGATCTTGCCGAGGTACATGACGGCGACCCGCGTGGAGATGTGCTCGACGACCGAGAGATCGTGGGCGATGAAGAGATACGTCAGACCGAACTGCGCCTGAAGATCTTCGAGGAGATTGACGACCTGCGCCTGGACCGACACGTCGAGCGCGGACACCGGCTCATCGGCCACGATCAGCTTTGGATTCACCGCGAGCGCTCGCGCGATCCCGATCCGCTGCCGCTGGCCCCCGGAAAACTCATGCGGGTAGCGGCGAAGGTGCTCGGCTGACAGGCCGACGGTCTCGAGAAGCTGGACGACGCGCTCCTCGCGCGCTTTCCGATTCGGCGCCAGCTTGTGGATCACCAGCGCCTCGCCGATGATCGAGCCCACGGTCATCCGGGGATTCAGCGACGCGTACGGGTCCTGGAAGATGATCTGCATCTCCTTCCGCATCGCCCGCAGTGATCGCTTGTCGAGCGTCGTCACGTTCTTGCCCTGGAAGGTCACTTCACCGGACGTGGGCTCGATCAATCTCAAGATGGTCCGGCCGGTCGTCGACTTCCCGCAACCCGACTCGCCCACGAGACCGAGCGTCTCGCCGGGCAGGATGTCGAACGACACGTCGTCGACAGCGTGGACCCGGGCGATCTCCCGCGACAGCAGACCGCCGCGGATGGGGAAGTACTTCTTGAGGTTCCTGACCTTCAGCAGGGGCTCTGGCATGGGTGTCCCTCGCTCCCGTCGATCAATAGAGGAAGCAGGCCACCTTGTGGCCGGGCCGGACTTCCTTCAGCGGTGGCGTGTTCTCGAAATGCATCGGCTTGGCGAACTGGCAGCGCGGCGCGAACCGGCAGGACGGCTTGATGTCGCCCCGCAGTGTCGGAACCGTGCCCGGAATCGTCTCCAGCTTCATCCGCTGGGTGGCGGCGCGGTCGATGCGCGGGATCGAGCGAAGCAGCCCCTGGGTGTAGGGATGGAGCGGCTCCTTGAAGAGCTCGCCGACCGGCGCCTCTTCCACCACCTGGGCCGCGTACATCACGACCACGCGCTGGGCCGTTTCCGCGATGACCCCCATGTCGTGCGTGATGAGCAAGACCGCCATGTTGAACTTGGACTTCAGCTCGTTGAGCAGCTCGAGGATCTGCGCCTGGATCGTCACGTCGAGCGCGGTCGTCGGCTCGTCCGCGATGAGCAGGTTCGGATTGCACGACAGCGCCATCGCGATCATGATCCGTTGCCGCATCCCTCCCGAGAGCTGGTGCGGGTATTCCTTCACCCGGCGCTCGGCGTTGGGGATGTGCACGATCTTCAGCATCTCCACGGTCCTGTCCATGGCGTCCCGCCGCCCGAGCCCCTCGTGGAGCCGGATCGCCTCGGCGATCTGCTCGCCGACCGTGAAGACGGGGTTCAGCGAGGTCATCGGCTCCTGGAAGATCATCGCGATCTCTTTGCCCCGGATCTTCCGCATCTGGGACGGGGTCAGGCGGAGAAGGTCCCTACCGTTGTAGTTGATGCTGCCCTCGATGATCCGGCCTGGCGGCTGCGAGATCAGCCGCATGATCGACAGTGCCGTGACGGTCTTGCCGCAGCCCGACTCGCCCACGATGCCGAGCGTCTCGCCCTTGTCGATGTGGAAGTCGATGCCATCGACGGCCCGCACGACGCCTTCATCGGTGAAGAAGTGTGTCTTCAGCCCTTTGACTTCGAGCAGCCGTTCGGCCATGCGGCCTCCTTGTACTGGGGGGCATTAAGGGCCCCCCAACCCCCCACACAACGGGGGGCGCCCCCCCACCCGGGCCCCCCCCCAACCCCCCCCCCCACCCCCGC
>JBGPTW010000038.1:0-44340 GCA_041490825.1 Methylomirabilia bacterium
CGGCGGGAGATGGGCAGCCGGGGTCCGGGTGACCCATTCCTGCCTCGCGAGGCGACGACACAGCCGTGCGAGTGGGAACGGCTCGCCGATGATCGGGGCGAAGGCGCCTGTGGTCAGAGGACCCCGGCTGCCCGTCTCCCGCCGGATCACCGGCCGGCGCGCGCGTCGTTCGTTCAGGAATAATCCGGGTTAGCGGACGGAGCCGCCGGGCCTGACCGCGTCGGCGGTGTATCCTTCTACGGACTTCCCGAATCGTCTCGAAAGCCGCTATATGCTGCTCGATGAGACGAATCGGGAATCGACACGGAGGAGAACGATGGCGGTGCAGTTGGCGGCGGAGCGGCGACTCTTCAGCCGCGAGGAGTACCACCGGATGGCCGAGGTGGGGATCCTCAAACCGAACGACCGTGTCGAGCCGATCCGGGGCGAAATCGTCAAGATGTCGCCCGCCGGCCGACGGCACCAAGCGTTCGTCGACAACCTATGCCAACTTCTCGTCCTGCGCCTCGCGGGCCGCGCGATCGTGTCAGTCCAGAATCCCGTGGTTCTCAGTGAGGACACGGAGCCGCAGCCGGATCTCAAAATCCTTCGGCGGCGCCCGGTGCCCTACAAAGAGCGCGAAGCATACGCTGACGATGTCGCGCTGCTCATCGAGGTCGCGGACAGCTCGCTTCGCTACGATCGATCGACCAAGCTCGCGCTCTACGCCGAAGTCCGCATCCCCGAGTACTGGGTCGTCGACTGTAATGCGGAGAGCATCGAGATTCACCGCACGCCGGACGGCGATCGCTATCGCGACGTCAGCCGCGTCCAGGGTGTCGCGACGGTCACGCTTCAGGCATTTCCCGACGTCGCGCTGACGCTCGCCGAGATCTTCGCGTAGGACTCCACGTGCCTTGACGTGTCCAAGTCGAGACCCTAATATGGACACGTTCTGGAGGGACGTATGCGGTGGAACATCGGCCAGGCTAAACAGCGATTTTCCGAGGTAGTTCGGCGCGCAGCGACGGAACCGCAGCTGATCTGCAATCGTGACCGGGTCGTGGCCGCGGTGGTCGACGCGGAGGCGGCGGAACGGCTCCGCGTGATCAGGCACAGCCGGAGCCGACGGTCGATCGCCGCCGCGTTCGAAGGACTGCGCGCGCTGGCCAAGCGCGAGGGATACCGCCTGAAGACGCCGCCGCGCACGAGTCGCCGCAACACTTTCGCCGATGGCCTCGACCGCGTTTCTCGTTGACACGAACGTCCTCAGCGAGCTCGCGCGCCCGCGTCCGAACGACCGCGTGGTGGCCTGGGCGCAAACCGTCGTCACCGTCTCACTGAGCGTGGTCACCCTGGAGGAAATCCAGTTCGGGCTCGCGTGGCGACCCAACGCGCGAGTCCAGGCCTGGTTCGACGCGTTCGTGGACGAGCACTGTACGCTCGAAGCCGTCACACCGGAGATCGCCGTGACAGCAGGCCGGTTGCGGGGACGATTGGCCGCGCGTCGTGCATCGCGGAGCCAGGCCGACATGCTCATCGCTGCCACCGCGCAGGTCCGACAGCTAAAGCTCGTGACGAGGAACGTGCGGGACTTCGCCGGGTGTGGGATCGGGCTGCTCGATCCCTTTCGGTGGGGTAGCTGAACCTACGTCGCTGATCCGCAGACGGCTTTCATCACGACCGAACAAGTGAGGGACACACCGTGAACATTCGACCGAATCGTCTGAAACAGAAGCTTGCCGCCGGCCAGGTCGCCACGATTCTGGCCGGCACCAACGATCCGGACCTCATCGATCAGCTCGGCACGCTGGACATCGACGGCATCTGGCTCGAAGGCGAGCACGGTAGCGTCGACTACGCCGATCTGGGGAACCTGACGCGCGCGTGCGACCTCTGGGGCAAAACGTCGGTCGTCCGCGTCATGGACAACGACTACGCGACGATCTACCGCACGCTCGATCGCGGAGCCCAGGGCATCGTGGTGCCGCACGTCAACACGCGCGCCGAAGCCGAGGCGGTCGTCGAGGCCGGCAAGTTCGCGCCGCTCGGCAAGCGCGGCATGTTCACCAGCCGCCAGGGCTTCGGCGTGGGCGACTACTTCAAGACCGCCAACGACCAGAGCCTGCTGATCGTCCTGATCGAGGACATCGCCGGAGTCCGCAAGCTCGACGAGATCGTCAAGGTCGACCACATCGACGTCTTCTTCGTGGCGCCGAGCGACCTGGCGACTTCGATGGGCCACATCGGCGACATGGGGCACCCGGAAGTCCAGCAGACGATCGACGGAGCGATCAAGAAGATCGTGGAGGCCGGCCGCGTGGCCGGCACGCTCGTCAATTCCGCCAACGTCGAGCGCTATACGCGCCTCGGCGTGCGCGTGGTGATGACGAGCTTCTTTCCCTGGATCCAGGCTGGCGCGAAGGAGCTGATCGAGCGCGGGGCCGCCGGCGCCCGAGGCTGATCCTTCGCGGACCGAAGAAGGTCCTCCAGGTGATGACGTGAGCTTGGCGCATGCGCTCGGCATGAAGCGTGACGAGGTGGTCGCGCTGGTCGGCGGAGGCGGGAAGACCACCGCCATGTTTCGCCTCGCGCGCGAGACGGTGGACAGCGGCGGGACCGCGATCACGACCACGACCACGCGCATCTTCGCCGCCCAGATCGCGCTGGCCCCCGCGCACGTCGCCGCCGTGGTCGCGACGCGCGACAGTGTCTCGGCCGCGCTGGCCGCGCATCGCCACGTGCTCGTCATTGGAGACACGGAACCGAGTACCGGCAAGGCCGATGGCGTCTCGCTCGATCTCTTCCGTCGCCTGCGCACCTGGTTCCCGGACGCGTGCATCCTGAACGAGGCCGACGGTTCGCGCATGCGCCCGTTCAAGGCGCCGGCCGAGCACGAACCGGTGATTCCCATGGAAACGACGCTGGTCGTTCTCGTGGTCGGCGCCGACGTCTTCGGGCAACCACTGGACGCCGATCACGTGCACCGTCCGGAGCTTGTCAGCGCGCTGAGCGGCATGCCGCTGGGAACGCCGATCACGCCCGAGATCGTGGCGCGTGTACTTGCGCATCCCGAGGGCGGCCGGAAGGGCGTGCCCGCGAACGCGCGCATCGTCGCCATGATCAACAAGGTGGAGAGTCTCCCGGATCAGAAACCGGCGCGGGAGACGGCCGAGCGTCTGTTGCGCGAACCTGCGATCCAATCGGTTGTGTTGACCACGCTGCGCGGAGACAATCCCGTTCTCGAAATCTGCACGCGATGAAATTCGGAGGTCAGCTATGACAACGGTCGACACCGCACTCGGTCCGGTCGCCACGGCGGACCTCGGTCCAACGCTGATGCACGAGCACATCGTCACGCGCTCTCCCGGGGTGCACGAAAACTGGCCGCACCTCTTCGATCGAAACGGGATCCTCGCGATCGCCGAACGGAAGATGGCCGACCTCTACGCGCGTGGCATCCGCGCGATCGTCGATCTGACCACCGTCGATCTGGGCCGAGACATCGACTTGATCGTCGACGTGGCGCGCCGCTCGCGCGTGCACGTGATCGTCGCCACCGGCGTCTGGTGGATGCCGCAGCGGTACTTCAGCTCTCACGGCATCGACGAGGTAGCCGACCTGTTCATCCGCGACATCACGCAAGGCATCGGCACGAGCGGCGTGAAGGCCGCCATCATCAAGTGCGCGACTGATACCGCAGGCGTGACGCCGGTGATCGACAACGCTCTTCGAGCATGTGCGCGCGCGCAGAAGGCGACCGGCGTGCCGATCTCGACGCACACGTGGGCCGCGGGCCGGTCCGGCGAGGCGCAGCAGGCGATCTTCGCGCAGGAGGGCGTCGATCTCAGCCGCGTCATCATCGGCCACAGCGGCGACAGCGAGGACCTCAAGTATCTGCGCGGCCTCATGGAGCGCGGAAGCATGATCGGGATGGACCGCTTCGGCCTCGAACACTTCTTGCCGACGGCGAAACGGGTCGAGGTGCTCGCGCGACTCTGCGCCGAAGGCTACGCAGGGAAGATGGTCCTCTCGCACGACGCGAACTGCTGGACCGACATGGTCTCCGAGGACGACAAGCGTAGGACGCGTCCGCTCTGGCACTACAATCACATCTCCGACGACATCCTCCCCGCGCTGCGCAAGGCCGGCGTCAAAGAGGATCAGATCGAGCAGATGCTCGTGGAGAACCCGGGCGCGATCTTCGAGGCGCGGAACTGATAGGCTCCGAGCCGCCGGACGTTCAGGTCTACGCGGGGCTTCACCATGGCTCAGATCCCGATGTCACTCAGAGCACGACACGCGCCGGACGCGGCCGCTCTGGCACTACAATCAGCGCGGAAGAACGAAGTCGTTTGAGAGGAGATATCGCATGCGATCCAAAATCTCTGTCGTGAGCGCCGTGCTTGCCGTCGTGGCGCTCGCCACAGTGGGCGCGCTCGCCCAGGGGACGAAGAGTCATGAGGGCACGCCCGCGCCGCACCCGAACGGTAAGCGCGGCGGCGTGCTGCTCGCGATGCACCGCGAGGATCTCGCACAGGGGTTCTCCATCCACGAAACGGCCACCGTCACCACGACGTGGCCAGCCATGCCGTGCTTCAATAACCTGGTCCAGTTCGATCCGTTCAAGCCGGTCGAGACCCTCGACACCATCGTCCCGGATCTGGCCGAGCGCTGGTCCTGGCAGGACGGCTACCGCAACCTGGTCTTCTTCCTCCGCAAGAACGTCAAGTGGCACGACGGCCAGCCGTTCACGGCGAAGGACGTGAAGTACACCTTCGACATGGTGCGGGAGGCGAAAGACGCGCCGGCGAAGCTCCGCATCAACCCGCGCAAGGACTGGTACGCGAACGTGGAATCGATCGAGGCCGCCGATCCCTCCACCGTGATCTTTCACCTCAAGCGCCCGCAACCCTCGCTCCTCATGATGCTGGCGTCGGGCTACTCGCCCGTGTACCCGGCGCACGTGCCGGCCGCGGAGTTCCGATCGCGCTGCGTGGGGACCGGACCGTTCAAGATGAAGGAATGGCGAAAGGGGGAGTTCATCGAGCTCGCGCGTAACCCGGAGTACTGGGTGCCGGGGCGCCCGTACCTCGACGGCATCAAGTACATCATCATCCAGGAGCGTGGTACGCGGTTCGCCGCGCTCCAGGCGGGCCGGCTCGACATTTCGTTTCCGGCGGAAGCGACGAAGGCGATCGCCGACCAGCTGAAGGCATCCGGCGCGAAGCTCGTCTTTCACCAGGTCGCGAACAATGCCAACGACAACTTGCTGATGAACCTGAAGCGGCCGCCCTTCGACAACGTGAAGGTGCGGCGTGCCATCAGCCTCGCGATGGACCGCCGGGCGTACATCAAGACCGTCACCCAGGGCGGCGCGACGCCGGGACCGTCCATGCTGCCGAAGCCGTACGGGTTCTGGGGTCTGGCCGACCGTGAGCTGAGCACGCTGCCCGGCTACGGGAACCCGGTCGAGAACAAGGCGATGGCGCGGAAGCTCCTCGCGGAAGCTGGCTACGGCCCGCAGAACCCGCTTCGCGTCGAGATGGGGACGCGCGCGATCCCCACCTACATCGACTTCGCGTCGTTCGTCGTCGCCGAGCTGAAGCAGGTGGGTATCGAGGCAGCGCTGAAGCAGATCGAGACGGCGCAGTGGCATCCGCTGGTGACCCGTCGCGAGTATCAGATGGGCGCCAACGTCACCGGGCTCGGCGTGGACGACCCCGACGCTAACTTCTACGAGAACTACGCGTGCGACTCGCCGCGCAACTACACGGGGTACTGCGACGAGCAGGTGATGAAGATGATCGACGCGCAGTCGCAGGAGCTCGACGTGCACAAACGGGCCACGCTCGTGGCGCAGATTCAGCGGAAGCTCGAGGAGGACGCCGCGCGGCCCGTCATGGGGTGGCGCCTGGACTACTTTCCGATGGCGTCATACGTGAAGAACCTGGTCCCTCACCACAACATTTACAACTACGGACGCATGCAGGAGGTCTGGCTGGACCGGTGAAGGACACGACGCTGACACCTTCACGCTTGTGGAAACAGATGACCGCGGAGCAGCGGCTTCGCGCCGCGTACGCGCTCTGGCGCGACGATGAAGCGACCGCCGATCAGATGCAGGCCGCGCTGATCATCGCCCAGCAGAAGAAGTTCCGGCCCAAGACGGTGATCGGCCTCGACGAAGATCGCAAGGCGCGTCACCTGGCCAGCCTGTCGAATCTGCCCGAGGCGCTCGCCGCACGAATGCTGATCTTGTATCACCTGGCCGAACAGCGGCCGATGATGGGCGCGTTTCTCGACGCGGTCGGCGTCGCGCACGAGAACGGCGTGATTCAGGACGACGCGGTCGCGCCGGATCCGGCGAAGATCGCTGCTGCCGCCGCCGCGATCGCCAGGGACTACCCGGCGCACGACGTCTCGCTCTATCTCAACACGCTCCTCTGGCAGGATCCGGCGTCGTGGGGGGCGCTGCACGGAGTGCCCGAAGTCATCGCGACCGGCGACCCCTCGCCGCGCCGATAGAGATCAGCTCGATCGCACCACCGCGCGAGCCACCATTCCCATGGCGGAGCGCGCCTCGTTCGGATCGCTCGTGTTGGCGGAAATGACCAGCGTCTCCACGCCGAGGCTCGCGAAGGCCTTCACCTTCCGAACGACCTCGGCCGGCTCAGTGCCGAGCGCGTATCGCCGCGACGTTGACACCGCGAGGGACAACGCGATGGAGACGGGAACTTGCGCGGCATCTCGTCCGCACGCCCGAAGTTCCTCGCGGAGCACCGCGATGCCCTGCCCCAGCGCTTCGGGTGACAGACCGAGCGGCTGCCAGCCATCTCCGAGCCGCGCGGCGCGCCGCACTACCTGATTCATAGCTACGATGCGCCGCCGATCGCGGCGAAGGGCGTGCCCGCGGCCCGTCGCGACGCGGGCATCGCGCCCGCCGCGCCGCACGCGTTGCACATGCCCTCGCACATCTTCACGCGCGTCGGCGCCTGGACCGAATCGGCCGCGACCAACGCCCGCGCCGCCGCGGCGGCCAAGCGTGACGGCGACGGCGACGAGCAGGCGCACTCGATGGATTACATGGTGTGCGCCTATCTGTAGCTCGCGCGCGACGCCGACGCACGGCGCGTGATCGACGAGAGCCGCGAGACGGGCCGGTTCGTGCGCTTCGCCGCGCCTGATACTCTCTCCTGAATCGCTGGGCGCGCTGCGCGCGGCACTCGCCAACCAGCTTCAGCGCGCGGTGAACATCTTGCTGGGCTCGGTACTCGCCACGATCAGCCTGACGATTCCGGCGGTGCTCACGATCGGTTCCCTCACGGGCCAGAGCATCCCCGGCGCGTGCCCCCAGGCCTCGTTCCGGCGCGACCCACCGAGACCACGCGCCGCTCTGCGCGTTCACCGCTGCCGCCCCGGCGCGGGGATCGCGCCGCTCGTCCGGAACCCGCCGCGATCGCGGTCCCGGTCACCCCGCCTCGCTCGCGCACCCTCCGGACCGCTTCGACCACCTCATGTTCCCGCTTCTAACCCGCCGGCCGCCACGATAGAATCCCCGTACGTCATGCGCGCGAGGGGTTTAGTCCAACTGGTTTTATCCGCCATGCGCGGCGCACGACGGATAAAAGCCTGAACGTTAGGCCGGGTGGTGAGTGTTCGATCAATACTCGTTTCGGCGACACGATGGTCGTGCATTTCCGCAACAAAGACCAGCGCACCCACGCCGTCACGCATACCTTCACGCTCCCGGGGATCCCTCCCTTCATCCCGCCCAAGACCATCAAGTTCACGACACAGGACCCGATCCAATCGAGAATCGCTGTCACAGCCTCCACCCGCATGGGTTCGTGTTCGCGCCGGCGTCGGACGGTGCCTACCCGCTCTCCCCGCCCGACCCCGCGCAGGTCATCCCTGCGGCGGAAGTGGCCGCGTGGGCCAGCGTGCCTGGCTTCAGCGGCACGTCGAAGCAGCTTTACGATCAAAGAGGGGAGCCTGGGGCTGCTGCCCAGCTCAGCCTCACCTCGTGGAAGTCATCCTGTCTATCACGAACCTAGCCGATCCAAACCGTCACCGCGCCGGGAGGCGTGAGCTGTGTAACTGCGTCGGGTCATGGGGAGGACGATGACTATGCCAGAGCAGCCGACATCGCAGGCTCTCGACCAAGACACGAGTCTGAGCACAGTATTTTTGGGCGGTCTGCCGACCATGGCCGGTATCGTGACGATGATCGCCCAACCCTTCGCGCAAGAGTCGCTTCACAAGACGCTTGATCTTCCGGCCTGGCTGCCGTTTGTCGTCGCCATCGCCGTGTCAGGGCTTCTTGCGTCGTACAAGGTCATGATCGTGCGCGGGGCGGGAGCGCGTGAGTGCGCCGTCTGCATTCCGCTCCTCATGCTGGTCATCTTTTCCGCCTACACGACCGGGAACAACGTCGTGTACTACGCCAAGGAGGGTTACACCAAGGCCCCCAGTGCGTCGCCGTCGTCGGAGGACCTCACGGCATGGAAGCAAGAACGGGACCTCCTCCAGCAGCAGTTGAAAAACGCCCAGGACGTCATCGATAGTCTTCGTCAGGCACTCGGCATGCCCGCGAGCAGCCAGGGCGCGCCACGCTCAAAGCTCCCGTCGGTCCTTGGCCGCCTCATGCCGAGCCTCGTCGTGCCGGCGTATGCCCAGGAACCGCAGCCCGGCGGTAACGACCCGCGCTCGTCACAGATCAAGCTCGATCAACTGCGAAAGAAGCTCCGAGACTACGAGGCTCAGCAGCAGAAATTGAACGAAAAGCTCGAGGCGGTGAAGCGGACCGAAGCGCCGCGCACGTCGGAGCCGCAGCAACGCTTGATAAAGAGCTGGTGACTCAGTGACTGAACGCGAAGGGAGGCCATTGCGATGACGATCGACGAACTGGTCGGCTACTACACGTACCGCAGCTTCCTCGATCGGCCGGTTGGTGCTGGCTGCGCGGCTGACGCCACCGATGACGACAGGGATGGACGGTTTCTGGAGCGGCTTGGGCGAGAACTTCATGCCCGCGAAGCGCGAGTACTTTCCGTCGTAGCGCGGATCCTCCTCGGTCCACAACATGCGCATCACGGCGATGGCTTCGTCGATGAAGGCGCCACGCTCGGCGAACGAGATCCCCATCGCGCGGCTGTTCCCGGACTTCCGCCAGATCGAGCAAGAGTACTTTCGCAAGACCGGCGCGTTTCCTCCGCAGCATCTGATCGTCATCCGGCGTGAAGTCTGGGAGGCGACCCGGTGGATCGCCAGGAGCCTCACCGAGGCGTTCATCACCGCCAACGATTGCTTCACCGCGGCGCAGAAGGGATTCCCGTACGCCACGCCGTGGCTGGAGGCTGAGCTCGAGGACACGGTGGCCGTGATGGGCGAGGACTTCCACCCGTACGGACTGGAGCGGAACCGAGCGCAGATTGAGATGTTCGCCGGCGAGGCCTTCCGGCTGGGCCTGACGAGCCGCCAAATCACGACCGAGGGGTATTTCGCGGACTACCTCCAGGCAGGTTGAACCGGCTCAGAACCGCTTGAGCAGCTTGGTGCGGACCACCGGCAGGCGCGCCTCTTTCCAGGCGCAAGGTGTGTGAACACGCCGGCGACGTAGACGACCGCATCGGCCCTATAATCCCCGCACGTCATCGAAGGGGGAACGCGTGATGCCAGTCATTCTGGGCACGGGCGCATATCGTTACGAGGTCGTCGACACCTGGGCGAAGCTGCCGCCGGGCCGCGAGTTCAACGCCGACGTCGCCGCGGTCGGGGTCGACAAGCAAGACCGGGTGTACGCGTTCAATCGGGGCCAGCACCCGATGGTCGTGTTCGATCGCGACGGCAATTTTCTGCGCTCGTGGGGCGAAGGAGTGTTTCGCCGTGCGCATGGCGTTCACATGGCGCCCGACGACACCATCTGGCTGACCGATGACGGCGACCACACCGTCAGACACTGCACGCTCGACGGCAAGGTGCTGCTCACGATCGGGATCCCTGGTACCCCGAAGCCGTACATGAGCGGCGAGCCGTTTCACCGCTGCACGCACACGGCGCTCTCTCCGCAGGGCGATCTCTACGTGTCAGACGGCTACGGCAATTCGCGCGTCCACAAGTTCGCTCCCGATGGCGGGCTGCTGATGTCGTGGGGCCAGCCGGGCACGGATCCGGGCCAGTTCAACATTGCGCACAACATCTGCTGCGACGCGGAAGGCTGGGTCTACGTCGCCGACCGTGAGAACCATCGCGTCCAGGTGTTCGACGGCGCTGGTAAGTTCGAGACGCAGTGGAACAACATGCACCGCCCCTCGGGCCTGTTCATGGAGCGCGGTTCTCAACCGCGCTTCTACGTCGGCGAGATCGGCGGCGGGATGGCCGTCAACTACGACATGCCCAACATCGGACCGCGGGTCAGCATCTACAGTGCAAAGGGCGAGATGCTGGCGCGACTCGGCCACCGCCCCGCGGGGCTCGAGACGGGACAGTTCATCTCGCCGCACGGCCTCGCGGTCGATTCGCGCGGCGACATCTACGTCGGCGAAGTGTCGTTCACCAACTGGGGCAATCGCTACAAGGGCCAGCCGCTGCCGCCCGGGCTGCGCAGCCTACAGAAGCTCGTCAAGGTGCGCTGACGCCGCGATGAGCGACTGGAGCAAGGTGCAGAGGCCGATTCCGGTCCCGAACGAGTGGACCAAGCCATTCTGGGAAGCGGCCAAGCAGGGAGTGCTGAAGCTGCAGCGCTGCCAGGCGTGCGGGCACTTCCAGCATCCTCCGTATCCGACCTGCGTGACCTGCATGGCGATCGATCTCAAGTTCGAACCCGTCAGCGGCAAGGGCGCCATCTACGCCTACACCATCATGTACCACGCCGGTGACCGGCGATTTGCCGCGGCAATCCCCTACGCGAGCATCATCGTGGAGCTCGACGACGCGCCGGGCGCGCTTCTGGCGGGCAATCTGCTCGAGGCCCCGTACACGGAGGCGAAGGTGGGGCGTCGCGTGGAAGTGATCTTCGAGCCGCTGAACGACGACATCACGCTGCCGCAGTTCCGGCTGGCGGCATCAGTTATATGAGGGGCCCCGAAATGGCCCCTCAAACTCCCCAACGCTCGGCGGCGCCGCGGCCAAGCCGCGGCGCCCCTCGAAGAACTGCGACCCCCGAAACTACGGCGCGTCGTGCGCCGAGGAGACACGCCTGATGTGGGAGCACCGGTGCAAGGTCGCGGTGAGCGGCGTGGGATTCTCTCGCGTCACACGCTCGGCGGACATTCCCCTCGCCGCGCATGCGCTCGAGGCGGTCAAAGCCGCCGTGGAAGATTCCGGGCTGGCCATGTCAGGCATCGATGGCCTGGCGACCTACCCGGAGTTGCCAGCGACGGGACACGCGGTGGTCGACGGCATCACCATCGTCTCCGTGAACTGCATGATGGCCATGCTGAAGCTCCCGAACCTCTCCTGGCACGTCCAGGTGGAAACGGTCAACATCGGCGGCGCGGTCCAGCAGGCCGTCAACGCGCTGCTCGCCGGAGTATGCACGTACGCGGTGGTCTGGCGGGCGATGCACAACCCCCGCGGCACCTACCAGAACTTGCCCGGCGCGCACGCCCAGGGAGCGTCGCAGTTCACTGCTCCTTACGGATTCGGTGGTCCGGGGCAGGGCATGGCGGTGGCGTACACGCGCTGGCTGGAGCGGCACAACCAGAATCGAGAGAAGATGGCCACGCTCGCCGTGACCCAGCGCCAGCACTCGCACATGAACCCTCACGCCTACTTTCACAAGGTGCCGCTCACGAGAGAGGACTATCTGAATTCCAGAATGGTCGCGTATCCGTTCTGTCTCTACGACTGCGACATCCCCGTGCAGGGGGCCGTCGCCATCGTTCTGACGACCGCGGATCGTGCGCGCGACCTGCGGCCACGCCCCGCGTACATCGCGGGCTATGGCCAGCGGCTCGCCTTCGAGGTGGCAGGACGCATCGGGAGCCTGAGCAGCTACATGGAGGGCGGCCGCAGCTCGGCGCGCCTCACCTGGGAGCGGTCAGGCTTCACCCCGAACGACGTCGACGTGGCGCAGATCTACGACGGCTTCTCCGCCTCGGTGATCTACGGCCTGGAGTCCTACGGGTTCTGCAAGGAGGGAGAAGCTCTCGATTTCATCCAGGACGGACGCATGGAACTGGACGGGGAGCTTCCGCTGAACACCTTCGGCGGGAGCCTGAGCACGGGGCGCATCCATGGTCTGTGGCACATCATCGAGGGCGCGCTGCAGGCGTCAGGACGGGCCGGGGAACGCCAGGTCAAGGACGTCAACGTGTCCTTCGTTGGCGCGAGCGCTCCCATCGTGCAGGGAACCACGTTCATTTTCGTCAAGGAGCCGTATTGACCACCTGATGGGCAGCGGATTTCGACTTTAGCTTGGGCTGCGTTTTACGAAGCTTTTTAAGCTCCGCCACAAATCCCGGGCGAACCCTCCGGCTGATTGTGCAAAGCCAGTCCAACATCGCCAGCCGACTCTCAAGCCGTTTGATCGCCGCCGACGTCGCGGCATCCGACTCACTACCATGGTCCCGCTCGGTGCGCTCGAGGAGGAGCGTCATCGCTTCAATGTCGCCCCCGCGTTCCTTCGGCGGCGATTCACTCAAGAATGCCTTGGTGCTTTCTGTGGATGCTTTCTCGGCAGCGGACTTCAGACACAGTTCGATCAACACCCGCGCAGCGCGATCAACCGACAGAACCATTTCGATGAGTCTTTCAACGTCGTCCGGCTCTTGCTCCTCGCCTTTCCTGCTTGCCCGGAGTGCCGAAAAATAAACCGGCCGAGGTTGGTCTGGGTCGAGACTGGCCAACGCCCGGAGGATTGGCTCGAACCCCTCGAAAGGCCGAAACCCGTTTGGCAGTTTGTTTCGGTGGGCCCATAGGGCTAGCACCGTGTTGAAGCACCGCTCCTCGGTAGCGGCTTTCTTGGCGCCGGTCGCGCTCTCAGCGGCGATGATTTGCTCGCTGACGTAGTGGACCATCCACCGCGTCAGCGTGTCGGTCTCATGCTCGGGGCCAAGCTCAAGCACAAGCTTCTTACCCAGGCTAATAGCTCTTTTTCGCGTCTCGGAGTCGGCCATTGGCAGAGAAGAGGAATATTTGGTGCGACGGTGGGGTGTAGCCGAGGTCGGTCTCTCTTGAGCCATAGCTCGTATCCAAGTGGCGGTCAATCGCCACGGTGATGATCAGATCTTTCTTTGCTCCGGCACAAAGCTGCCGGAGCAGGCCTATCGACGCAGTCATTCGCCGGCCCGAACGATACGGCGACGCGCGCCGGTGCGATTCTTCGTGCCGGTTGCTCCAAATGTCGCAGAGGGCGATCAGCGTACCGTCTGCCAAGGTGCGCCATTCACGCCGTTCCACGTCGGTCGACACGCCGAGTAGCGAAGCAAACGACTCCCCAATTTCGAGCGGGGGATACGGAATCGATTTCGCGTAAGGATCGAAGCTGTCGAGCCGGCTGCTATCGCTCTCAGGCCATTGGATCCAACCGGCAAGGTCGAAGGGCGGCGGCCCGAAATCTTCCTCGCGGGACTTGTACCCGGGGAGGTAGTAATCGCCATGGCCAGACCGTAGTGAGGTTGCTAGTGATTCGGCCGTCTGCCGGTCAACGAGCGCGCTACTGATCCTGACGGTCTCTACGCGGTCATTGACGCAGTCCGACCAATTGCCGGCAATGCTCAAGGCGTCAGGGAAGGCGCTTTGCCGCCGGAGGACATCGAAGAAATCGTCCGGCGCGACGGACCAAAGACAATGCCCCTCGGGGGTGCCCTTGGTCCACGCTCGGCGGATAACCGGCATCGGGTCGCGCCGGTCGGAGAGCCATCGACCATCCGAACGGGTCAGGGTGTGCCGCTCCCGCCAGTCGTTCCACCGGTCTTCGACCCAGTCGTCGTCCCCCCGGCGCAGGACGGGCATGTGCGCGTGCAATCGGGCCGCCACGGAAAGCATCGCGTGGTACGAGACGTAGAATCGATGATTATCAGCACGGGAATAGCTGCTCCTGTAGTAATAGCTTTCTCGACCATGTGAATTCCACTGGGCCTGACGCGGATCCGGCTCGTAGTCGTCGGAGGAGAGGGCGCCCAGTTCCTTGACGGCGACCGCGCGTACCAATGCCTCCACCTGCACCTGTGACACGCCGAAGACCTTGCCCAGGGGTTGAAGCCAGTAGTCGCCAAAGTCCATGCCGAAGTGATATTTGAGGGAGGTGTCTACCGCGCCCTTGGCATGCCAAGGAGTGTCAAACCAGACAGATTCGTTCTTGATCTCCCTTACCGCCATAGGGCTACGTCCAACCTGTTGCAACCGCGTCTTCATATCGAGCGAGAACGTGCCTGGGCACGCGCGCTCGATCGCAAGCGATATTTCGGCAGCATATTTCTGGATCAAAAGGTGAGGCATTCCGGACAGGGCGATGTGCGCGAACACAGCTCCATTGCGCGCCAGTTTCGCCGGCTGCTCGACGGCGGTGCGAGCAAGCGCGATCAGGAAATACAGCTTGGCGTGCAGGGCGTAGAACGGGAGCCGGTGGCTGCCGAAGGCACCCACCACGCCCCGGTCCATCCAGTCGAGCAGCGCATCGATTTCCCGGTCGCAGCCCAGTTCCGCGAGACGGCGAACGCAGTGCGCCGCCTGCCAACGGGTCTCTGCGTAGGGGGAAGCCAGCGCCGACCAGAGGAGGCCTGCCATTGCCTGCGGTGTGTCGGCCCGGACGGCCAGCCAATCCGCCCACGGGCCGTCACCGCTCTCCGGGTCCATGTGTCTTTCGAAGCGTTCGAGCGAGTAATCAAGAAGCCCGCGCGCCTCCTCCGGGGTCAGGTCGGTCGCGACGTTGATGACGAAGCCGAAGAACGTGCTCGCATCAACGAGCTCCAGCGAATCCGACAGGCCCTCGACTATGCCGCGACGGACAAGGAGAATGTCCTCCTCTTTCAAGCCGACGTGCTGACGCCAGTAGTTGATGCGGAAGGAATTGGACAATACCGCGGCATATCGGCGGCCGATGGCGAAGGTGAACTGGGGCCACGCTCGCTTGACCGCGGCTTTTTCGAGCCAGGCAGTTCGGATGTAAGCGAGGGCGTAGCCCATATCGAAGTAGTCCATCGTGTCCTCTCGGGCGAGGACCTCTAGAAATTCCGATTCCTTGCCCGCCGGCACGCGCTTGAACAGCTCGCGCCAGAACATCTCAAAGTCGCGCGGTGGCTCCGAGGTCCGGAAGGCCGTGACTGCCTGGTTCAGACCCTCTGGATGCAGCAAATCGATGCCCTTGAAGAACGATCTCGCGCGCCTCTCGTCCCTACGGGCGGACGTCTTGGCGCGCGAGTTGCCCGGCAGAGCAGTGGAACCGTAGTCTCGTTCGGGTGCCGCCGCCACGAGATTGTCCAGCCGGTCTGTGGCCAGGCCGAGCTCGTGCGCCACGACGCGCAGTTTCTTCCAGTCGCCCCGGTCGGCGCCCGCTAACTCCAGGTCGCGAATCGCTCGAGCTAGCAGCTCCCGCCGGGCGCCCGGGTTCGTTTCCCGCTTCAGGCAAAGGGCGGCAAACTCGGCCGAGCCGTTGCACCCGTGAAAGCCGGAGAGGCACCAGGCGGCGGACGGCGTTAGCTGGTTGTCATCGACCGAAACGGTGGCCAGGGCCTCGAGCTGGTCACCGAAGGAGCCCACATCACGGTCTCGCCAGCGGCTGAGGGCGGCGAACGCGGCGGTGTGATCGAGGCGGGCCGCTACCCGGAAAACGTCGTCGCGATTCCAGTATTTCTCACGCGCGACGGTGTCGCCGATCATCTCGGCGCAGCGGACAAACCGGTAGACAAGCGGCTGCGGCACAGGCGGAGACTCGGCACTGCGCTTAGCCATCGTCACCACCGCCTCCCAGCGCTCCACCATTTCATCGCCGAACTTTGACACTGCATCCACGGCGTCGGACAAATAAGCGGAGGCATCGGCGCGTTTCTCGGACAGCACCGCCCGTCCGAGGCGGACGTAGCGGTCGGCGCGCTCTTCCGGGCCGTCAGTGCCGGGTTGTTGCAAATCCTGACTGCAGGATTGCTCGAGTGTGTCGCGGAGGCGCGCGAGGTGGGCGCTCCGAAAGGCGACGCGCGCAGCCCTGAGGCGGTCCGGCAACCAGAACGTCGGGTCGGCGCGATTGAGCACGTTGCGCAGGAAGTCATCAAGCTCTGCTGCGGTCGCGTTGCTTTTCCACGCCAGAACCTCGAAACGAAGGGCCGAGACCTCGAACGGGATACGGTCGAAGCTCCGGTATCGCGAGGCCGCGGCAGACTTCGAGGAGGCCTTCACCGACTCGAGGTCGACGCTTCTCGCGCGGCGGGACCTCACCAGCAGATTCGTCCGCAGGAAGTGCCACGGGAGCAGCGCCCCGAGCATCTGGTGGAGGTTGGTTCTGTCGCTATCGGATGAACCCGCGGATTCGCCCTTCTTTGGCATGGGCAGCAGGCTGTCCACGTTGGGCTCGGGATTGCGCGCGAGAACCGCCCGCAGGGCTATTCCTCGGAGAAACAATCCGCGGCCAGCCGCCTGATAGTCGCTGCCCAAGACACTGCTGGCTGTGCTCTCGGTGTAGTGATTGAGGACACGCGCGATCGTTTTCCGCGGCAGGCCGCGACCCGCGCATGCCTCCAGGAAGGAAACGAGCGCTGGGGTGAAGAACTCTTCAAGTTGAAACCCCTGCGGTTTCTTCGGCCGCTTCGTCGGGTTCGTCAGGAAAGTGAGCGTTGGCCGGAGGCAGTCCTTGCGTGGCAGCCGCGCGACGGCGCCGAGCTCGTCAGCAATGGCGAGGATGAAGTACGGAGTCTTCGCCCCGGCCCGGGCGAGCGCGTCGATTTCGGCGAAGCGGCCCGCATCAATCAGGCGTCGACTGAAAATCCGCATTACGCGAAAGACCACCTCGCCGGGCTTCCAAGCCGCCAGGTGATGCACCAATCCCTGCGCCCCTGAGAGATTGTAGTGCGCCCAAGCGAGCTCAAGGATGTGCGCATCCGTGAGCGGCTCGTCGTGGAAGTTGTGTTGATCCTTGATCTTTGTCCGTTCCTTGAAATAGATCTCGAGCCAACGGTGCGCTGCTCGCAGGTAAGCACGAGCTTCACCCTTGAAATCCGTTACCGACGAGAGGAGCGCGGCGGAATAGATGTTCTCACAGCCCTCCCAGCCGCCGCTGAGGACCCGCCGATATGCGAGTTCCTGAATTCGATGCCCCTGGAGCAAGGCGATCAGGTCGGTGTTCTTACCGAGCAGTTCGGTTTGCCGCTGATCTCCGGCGACTTCCTCGCCCGCGCGGAACGCGAGCCGTGCGGCGTCCGCGAAACCCCCTTGCTTCAAGGCGGCCTTGAACGCGAATTGCAGCCGGTAAACCCGAACGTCGCGCTCGTCGATCGGGTTGTTGGTGGGCAGGTGGGTGTCGGACAGCGCAAGCGCGATCAGCCGGGTGTGATTGCCTGACTGCAGCAGCAGCTGCGGCAGTGCCTTGGCGACGTAGGTGTACTGCGCGGCCAGCGGCTCGAGAACCGAGACATACGAGGCGATCTGCGCGGCGTCGGCCGCGAACTGCTGCCGAAACCACGTCTCCGTCGGCTCGTCGCGGAACTGGACAGCATCGTCTGAATACCACAGAGGGCGGCCCAGGTCGCTGACGAAACTCTTGACCGTAGCGGCGCTTACGTCGGCTGCCTTGGCGAGCACCGGGATCGGGATCAGGGGAGGCAGGTTAGCGAGTCCGTAGCAGAGCGCATCCACTTGCTGGCCGAAGTTGGGCGCGTGCTGATCCCTGGCCTTAGCGATCGCGGCGCGAAGCTGGTCCGCGATCTGGTCATTTACGGTTGTCACCCCGGGGCCGAGGGCCGCCAGCGTTGCCTCCACCGTAGGGTGGCCCGCGGCCAAGGCATTGGCCTGGACGCGTGGATTGCCGCCGCTCAGCCGGTGAAACTCCCGGCCATCATGTTCTGATGCGTCGGCGAAGCGCCTGCGCAGATGAACTCTGCTTTCCTGCTCGCTGAAGGGTAAAAGCAGAAATCGCCGCGCGCTGTCAGCCGCTTTGAGCAGGTCGACACGCTCCGTCCGGCAGAACATCGCCAGGCGGCAGTTGGGCGGAAGGCTGTCGCGCAGGAGCGCGCTGGCGAAACAGAGGTCGCCGAACTCGGCGGCAGCCATCTCGGCGTTGTCTGCGGCATCGATGAGCAAGACCAGCAGGGCAGCCGGTTTGATCGCCTGCAACTCCTTAGTGGCTTCGCGTAGGCGCTCGATGAATGCTCGGAAGTAGTCCTCTTGACTCAGACCGGGACGGGGAAGCAGCGGCCGGCAAAGTCCGCGAGACGCCAGTTCGTTGGCCATCTGCACCAAGGCGTGGCGAGCGTGGTGGCGTGGCTCGCTTGGGCTGCGGTATTTGCCCGAGCCGAAGCAGTCATAGAGAACTGCATGGGAGCCGCTGGGCAGGGAAGCAGCGATCATCCGGGCCACCACTGATTTCCCGACGCCGCCCTCGGCGTGTACGATCGCCGGGGTCGAATGACCAAGCACGTGCTGGAGAATTGCGTCGTGCTGCTCCCGCCTGATCGAGTTGACCAGCGGTTCGAAGGCGGGCGAGGCGGGAAAAAGGTCACGCGGCGAAGTGACGCCCAAGCGCTGCAAGAGATCCTCGGGCGTGATCTCGCCATTGCGTTTGCCGTTCTCCGCTTGCGGCAGGGCGCGATCGGCGACCAACTCGATGATCTTGGCGGTGTCGTCGCTGTCGATGAAGCCGGCGACGTATTCCGCGATTTCACCCCGCAGCTTTCGCTTCTGCACGATGTAGTCGCCCTCACCGTCGGTGAGAGTGAGAACCGAACAGAACCGGCGCAGACTGGAGCCGTTGAGCGTCGTCGCCTGCTCGAGGGCAGTTTGGAGATTGGCGGGCGCCTTGCCGCCTGAGCCGATCTTGCAGATCGCGTCCTTCAGCGAGTCGCTGATCTTGCGGTTCGTCACGATCGAAAACGTCGCCGCGCGGCTACCGCCTCCCTTTTTCGGCTGGGTTTCCTCAGCGCGGAAGCGCTTCGAAAAATTCTTGAACGTGTCCTTCAGCTCGCTGAACGTGAAGGCGGTCTTGGCGCGGACTGTGCTGTGCTTCAGTTGATAGTACGCCACCCGCTGAGCACTGTTCGCCGTCTCGAAATATTCGGCCAGGTCGATTGCGTATTCGCCGGGCGCCTGTTGGTCCTTGGAGGCTTCGACGGTTATGCTGCGGAGCCCCGACGTGGGGTCGATCATCCGCAGACAGCGGCGAGCCGCCCACCGATAGTGGAAGGCGTCGCCGGCTCTGGAGTATCTAACTAAGGCGTTTTGCATCGCTTGCAAGCGTATATGAGAAGCTGGCTGACCGTGACCGCCCATTTGGGTTGCCGGCTGCCAGCCCGCCCGCCCGTAGTCGGCGACCCGGAGCGGCATGATCGGACGCTGGAAATGCGGATTAAGGCGTACTTCGGCTCGTGAAACCGCAATCGTTGCCAACACTCACGGGCGCCTTGGTGGCTCTGCAAGACCCCGTAGCGATGAAGGTCAAGGGAATATACGTCGTCAAGGCCTATTCGGTCGGATGCGAGCGAGGGCGTGATTTAGGCTCGCGCCGGCCACACCGGCTCGTTGTAGCCGAGCGGCACCGAGGGCCGGGCCCAGCGCGGCGGCGTCTCGGAGAGGCGCACCACCGGCCCGAGATGGTGCAGCCGACCGACCGGCGTGTCGCTCGTCATCGACCAGCGCTCCAGCTCCACTGACGTGAATTCCTTCGACACGTCCTTGAGCTCGGCCTCTAACACCTGGCCGCGTCCGACGAGCCAGCGCCCGGTCTGCGCGAGCGAGATCCGCACGAGCCAGCTGCCGCCCTCGCGCACGCGGCGGGCCAGGGCCACGAGCGCGCCGAACGCCATCAGATAACCGGTCAGATAGTCGATCGCCGACACCGGATAGAATTGCGGGCCCGGCCCTGCGCCGGGGAACAGCTCACCCTGCCGGTTCGTGATGCCGCTCACCGTCTGCACCACCGTGTCGAAGCCGCGGCGCGACGCCCACGGACCGACGTGGCTGAAGGCGCACAGCGAGACGAAGACGATGCCAGGCCGCAATTGTGCGAGCGCCTCGGGCGAGAGCCCGCGATTGCCGAGGGTGCCCGGCCGGTAGCCTTGCGAGAACACGTCCGTCTCGCGGACCAGCCCGCGCAGTGTCTCGAGATCCTTCGGCTCGCGCAGATCGAGATGGGCGGAGAGCTTGCCGTGGCCGGTATCGTATTCCTGGTAGCCGAGATTCGGCAGGTGCGCCCCGGTGATCTTCAAGACGTCGGCGCCGTGCTCGGCGAGGGTGCGGGCACAGGTCGGCCCGGCGAGGACGCGCGTCAGGTCGAGCACCCGGACGCCCGACAACGGCCGATCCCCGTCGGGGAGCTTTTCCGGCGGGCTGTCGCCGATCTTGACGATTTCCATCAGCGGCAGCGAGGCGATCGCGGCGGCCTGCGGGTGCTGAGCCCATTCGGCCATGGTGCGCACCATGCCTCCGGCGCCCTTCGCGGCGATGATCGCCTCCTCGAGCTTGAGCGCATCCCACTGCGCCACCGCCTGGCGCACCGCCTCGCGCTCTTCCGGCACGCCGAGCACGCTGAGGGCGGCGGCGCGATGGTTCGGGAAGTTGCAGTGGAGATAGCTCCAGCGACCGTCCTTGGCCGGATAGACACCCATCACCGTGTTGCGCTCGGTCGACACGGGCGCGCCGTCCAGCTTCATGTAATGCCCGCTGCGGAGCGAGGCGGTCGCCTGGCGGATATCGACCGCGACCTCCTGGCGGCGCCCGGTGCGCAATGCCCACAGATCGGAGACGGCGAGGCCGACCGCCGCGAGCGCGGCAGCACTGGTCTCGCCGATGCGGAACGGCGTCGGCAAGATCGGATCGGTGTCGCCGATGATCTCGACCGCGCGGGCGCGCTCCTCGCCCCAGCCGGCGATCGGCAAAATCGTGCGCAGAGCATCATTGGTCATGGTTCCGACTCCTCTCTCTTTGCTATGGCGCGCGCCTATTTAAGCAGGCTTCTCCGATTCCGCCTGGTTGTGCGACGCGTACCGGGGATGGTTGCGTCGCTTCGTGGGCGATGTTGTCACGGACGCCTGATGGGCCAGCGTCCGGCCCACCTTGACACGCAGGGCGCGGCGGCAGTCTGGGTTCGTCCGCCCGCTCGATGGGGCCTCGGTCGATAGGGGTCTCGGTAGCTGAGAGCCTGTCGCGGCAGGGCGCGGGCACTCCTGCCGGGCTGCGGGGCTGGCGCGATCCAGGGGCGGTCCGGGTGCAGCGCGGCCGCGCGGTGCTGAGAAGTGGCGTTTCTATCGCCTATCGTCTCCGCTGCGCGAACTCGACTACGTGCAGGCGGCGCGCGCGCTCGGCACCCGCCCGCGTCGGCATCGCACTCCGCCACATCCTGCCGAACTGCATGGCGCCGCTGCTCGCGCAGGGCACGTTCACCTTCGGACGCCGTGCTCGCCGAAGCGATCCTCGGCTTCCTCGGCGTCGGCGTGTCGCCGTACCTGCCGTCACGGGACAACGTGATCGCGAGCGGCAAGCGTTATCCACGAGGCGTTCCGCGTGAGCCTCATCCCGGGGATCGCGTTGACCGTGGCTGGCCTGAGCCTGAATCTGCTCGGCGACGGGCTACGCCACGCGCTGGATCCGCGCCTGCGCGTTCAGTGCCTACACCTCCGCTGGGAGGCCGAGGGCGGATGGTCGCGCTTGAACCGTCCCGTCATGGCCCGCCTTCCCAATGGCAGCTACCACAGCGTGTACTGCGTCACTTATCCTGCAGCGTCATATTGCTCGTCGTCCACTTTCGGCACAGATGATAACGAACGGACCTTGCCGCACCGACTGGCACCCATTATTCTCATGCCTTCAAGAGCCGGCGCATTCACACTCTGCGAACTGAACAGTACACCACCACATATTTCTCCATTCGTAGCCGAGCAGCATCTCCACGACTGTCGGCGGCGTCGCTAAAGCACAGATTCACGACTTATTAGGTTCTTCTCCGAAAAGTGTCAACACGGTAAGCCTCTGAAAAGTCGAACGAAAGCACCTTCAGGCTCAGGCTGCATGGGGTCGGGCAGAACCCTTGTGAAGACCGAGGGAGGCGGACACCGGGACCCGCGTGGAGCTCGACGTACTCTCCAGGCCGGCAGCCCCCGAGCTGCCCGGGAGTCCCGACGCGCTCGCCTTGTGGACTCAAGAGGTCGATTGCTGGGCGGCCACGGGCTGAGTCGCGATCTCAACAGCGTTTCAAGCACTTACGCGCCTGACACTTTTGGGAGACGAGCCACTTATTTGTCGACCGCGCGTCGTCCTGGATCTGTGACGGCTCAACGGACGCTCCAGGCGTTCTCTGCCATTGCCGCCGTCGACTCCCCTTCGACCCAGTAGCCTGCCGCGCACGATGGGCAGAGCATAGCAGCGACGCGTTGGCCTTCGGCGTCGAACTTTCGACCGCAACGCGGCCCGGCGACACACACATTGACACCATGCAGACGCCTCAGCCACAATCTACACCCATGCCACACCCCGATAGACCACTAATGACTGACACTCCGCCTGCCTCTGCAGCTTCACGCCCGACACTCGCGTTGATCGTTGCGCTTCCAAAAGAATATGCCGCTATGCATGCTCTGTTGGACCATGCCGTCGAACACGTTCACAAGAGGGCCGGACTTCGTCGCTACTGTCTGGGCGAGGTACCCGCACTTGATGGCGGCGTCCATCGAGTAGTACTCAGTCTCGCCGCCATGGGAAACAATGCCGCCGCTAACAGAGCCTCGAGCTTACTCGAACGCTTCCCCGGCATCGAGGCCGTCCTAATGGTCGGCATAGCCGGAGGTATCCCAAACCCTGCGAAGCCCGATGAACACGTTCGCCTCGGCGATATCGTCGTGTCCGCCGAGCGCGGCGTCATTCAGTACGATTTTGTTAAAGACGAAGCTCGTGAACTACTCCCACGCCACCCGCCGCGCCCGCCGGGTGCGGCGCTTATTGACGCGGTTCGTATGTTGGAGGCGCACGAGTATGTGCGCCTCCGCCCTTGGCTCACCCATCTTCGCACTGGATTGCAGCGGCTCCGGATGCGCCGCCCGCCCGCCCGCACTGACGTACTTGTCGATCTCAGGCGTTCGCGAACTCCGTTTCGCCATCCCACCGACCCTAAGCGCCGGGCTGGTTGCCCTCGCGTATTTATCGCACCCATCGCATCGGCGAACGTGCTCCTGAAGAACGCCGCGCGTCGTGACGCTCTTCGGGCTTCCTTCGGAGTGCGAGCCGTCGAGATGGAAGGCTCAGGCATTGCCGACGCCGCTTGGGACCATCTGATTGGCTATCTCGTCATACGGGGCATCTGTGATTATTGCGACGACACGAAGAACGATACGTGGCAGGAATACGCAGCATTGGCCGCAGCTTCATACGCACGCGCTCTTATAGAGTCATTGCCCACCCGGCCACATATCGAGGAAACATCGAGCTCCGTCAAGGGCCGTTCCCGACGCGATACACCGAAGCGAGTCGGCCAGTCGCTTGATTACGCGTCATTACTTGTCCAAGGCGTCGATGCCCTACCAACTGATTATGCCGCCAGGATTCGTCATTTCCTACTTGAATATCTCGGCGCGCCGCAGCGCCCTGTTCCCTTCGGTGGTCGGCAATTCGAGCTCGCCCAGCTCGATGGCTGGCTGGAGTCACCGAATGGACCGCCGTACGTCCTCATCACTGCTCGCGCCGGCGGCGGGAAAAGCGCGCTACTTGCCCAATGGTCAGCACGGCTAGCGATCGACCGGAAGTATTCTGTTGTGTTCGTGCCCGTCAGTATTCGCTTTCGAACGAATCTGGCAGCCGTAGTATTTCCCGTTCTGACAGCCCGCCTCGCCGAATTACATGGGGAGCAACTACCGTCGGCCCGGGATATGACCATAGATGCATGGCGCGGCCTAGTTAGCACTTATCTCCTACGCGGCTTTGCGAACCATCGCACACTTGTAGTTATCATCGACGGCCTCGATGAGGCGGCTGACTGGGAGCTCGGGCCCGACGTCCTTCCCGCAACTGGAATCCCACATCTCCGCGTTATCGTATCGGCGCGTGAGGAGCCCGGCGACGCTCCGTGGATGAAGCGCCTCGGCTGGCCCCCCACCATCGCTACGCATCTTCCGTTACATCCCTTAACCCGCGGCGGAGTGCGGGACGTCCTTCATCCCCTCCGCCTCTTTGACTTCGCTTCTGAGCCTCACGACACGATCGTTGATGAACTCTATCGACTCAGCGAAGGCGATCCTTTACTTTTGCGTCTGTATGTCGACGACCTCACCGGTCATGGCGGCATCCAGATTCGACTTACCATGAACGATCTGGCGTCGCTGCCTAGCGGCTTAACTGGATACTTTGACCGATGGTGGGAAGACCAACGACGTCAGTGGGGTACAGAGTCGGCAAATCGCGAACAAGCCGTCGGCACGCTCTTGTCTTTGTTCAGCTGCGCTCTCGGGCCGCTTACGCGAGATGAGTTGTTGGCCATATATCCTGAACTCTCCTTGAATAGCCGGCGCCTTGACACAAACCTGTGGATACTGCGTCGTTTTTTGATTGGTGACGGCGGTCGCCTCGGCTATGTCTTCAGCCATCCGAGGCTTGCCCAGTATTTCTACGAGCATCTCTCGCGGGCCGAGCACCTCGCCGTGGAACATAAGTTCGTGGCATTTGGTTTAGAAACGCTTCGGCGTCTCGCCTCCTCCGAGCTTCACCCCGCCGAGGCCTCACGATACGTCGTGCAGTATCTGGGCGCCCATCTGGCCCGGGCGGGAGCGCCGTCACGTGACTTCTACAGGCTAGTTAGCAAAGGGTGGCTGAACGCCTGGCAGGTAATGGACAAAACACATAGCGGATTCCTAGCTGATGTCGCGCGCGCTTGGACCAAGGCCGAAGAAGAACGCGACATCGGGATGCAAGTCCGAGCTGCATTGTGCCACGCGAGTGTCGCCGCACTCGGCCGGGTACCCGCAGATCTACTGCATCTTGGTCTGCAGTGCGGCGTCTTGACCACTTGGGAGGCGCTGGAGCTAGCGCGCGAGATGCCGACCCGCGAGCGAGCTGCCGCTATGTCCGCCATCGCTCAGTATGGCGACTCTAGATTAGGTGGAGTAATTCTCTCTGATCTCCGAAAGCTTTCGGATCCTATCTTAAGAGTCAGCGCTCTGCTGCGCCTCGCGAAAGCCATTGAAGAGCCTTTACGGACCGAAGCGATCCAGCTCGGAGTCGAGTGCGCGACTGAGCAAATCGGTCCGAGGCGCGACGACACATGCGCGGTCGCTTCGTTGGGCCTCGCCGAGCTGGGGCTCACCGATCAAGCAGAAGAGCTTGCGCATCGCGTTCAGGGTCGCGAGGCCTTCGTGCGGCTGCTCGGGGATCTTATCCCGCACATGCCTGCGCGGCAATGCAGCCGATTGAGTGAACACCTTGAGAACCGCACTCGCGATAGCCATGTAACGCTCGACCTCGTACGCGCGGCCGCGAGACTCACAATCCGTCTTGAACCTAGAGATCGACAGCGGTTTCTCGAGTACGTGCGTGCGCTTATCTGCCAACTGACTGGTAGCGAGTTTTGGCCTGCAGTCAGCGCCTGCATCGAACTCTTTGACGCCGAGTACACACGGCGGACTCTGGACGATGCACTCGAGAATATGACAGCTCCCGGTGCCGACAACGCTGCTCTGGCATGCCTAGGTCATCTGTTCGCGCTCGGGCAACATGTCGACGCCATATCGGCTGCCAGAGCTGTGTTCGACGGGAGGGATGCACAGACCATCGAGCACGCTGTCCGACAGTGCATCGCCACATCGGGCCCAAGAGTTGCGTGGGATTTAACGTCACACATTATGGATGTCCGGGTGCGCATCAGACTCCAGGCAGAACTTCTACGTGTACTCCCTCCTGACCATCCGGCAGTGCATCAACTACTTCACGAAGACCTCACGTCTCTCGACCCTCAGACCCGCGTTGATGTATGCCTCAGCGTTGCGCCATCTGTACCCGACGCCGACCAGCAACGACTGCTACATCAGGCGTTCGGCACCGCGCGGACTATTGCGGCGGCCGAGCCGAGGGTCCGAGCGTTGTTGAGGATCGCCACAGCGGTCGCCGCCCCGGTTCGCGAAGATGTTCTTAACGAAGCGTCGATGATCGCGTATCGCATGAATCCTCCCGGCCAAGATGCGCTTCTCCGCGCTGTAGCCACTTCTGCTGCGGAGCTGCGGACGCCGCGCCTCAGTCTAGAGTGCTTAGAACACATCCGGTCGCCTGAACAACGTGCGCTGACCGTACGTGACATTGCTGCTCACTTCCAGGAGCCTCTCTTCTCTACCGTTCTAAAATCTGAGATGGCACGCATCAGCGCCCTAACCGACCGTCGCCTACGTATTCGATGCAACATGGCGATAGCCGACTGTGCCCAAGGCGACTTGCGGGCGCACGCCATCAGGTCGGCGATCGACGCCGCCCGGGAGATTGGCGATCGCTATTACCGCGACCCGACGCTTGCGCAGCTCGCGCTGTCGCTCGCCGAGGCGGGGCTCACCCGCGATGCTCTCAACGCCATAGAGGACATCACCGATCACGTCGCCCAACTCCGCTGTCTCGGCCTCGTCTTACCGCACGCCGATGGCGAAGCGCTCCTTGAGACGACGAACATTGCCCTCCGGATACTTCGTGAGATGGACGAGGGATATCAACCAGCATTGGTGCGCGAGTTGATTCCGAGACTATTAGAGAAGGGTCAAAGCGATGCCGTGCTTACGTTCGCCGCCGCCGTTGCGTGGCCAGAGGAGCGGGCCGCCCTTCTCATAGAAGTCGAGAGCGATTTACCCTCACCAGTCCGTGAACGCGCCTTGATCGAAGCATTTGAGGCCGCAAAGATCGTCGCCCATCCCACACCACAGGGGGAGCTCCTGAGGCGTCTTGCGACCCTGCAGTCCCCTAGCCAGAATCCCGTGAGGGTCTATCTGGAGTCGCAGCGCCTCGGCGAGCCCGGCAATCACGAAGGCCTACTCCACCCCTATCTTTTGCCGGGCACGTGGCGCGAAGCGCTTTTTGCCGCGCGGCACATGGACTCCGACAGCGATGCTGTCGACATCCTCCTAAGGTTTGTCGATCGTTCATCCCGGCGACGGAGCCTCGGTGCTTTACTTTACGCGTTTAAGACTCATGCGATTCATCTCGCCGCAGAAAGCACAACGTCAACCGCTTTCACGCGACTTACAGATGCCTTGCTTGAGCGCATCGGCGGCCACGGTCTCCGGCGATTCGTAGAACGGCGGGCCGCTGAGGACGGCGTAAAACGGATCGTAACGCGTCGGATTGCGGCGAGTGGAGATGGACATAACGCGCTATTGATGGCACGCGGAATTGTGGAACCGTATCTCAGGCTCTCGGCTCTAGTCGATCTAATTCCCGTAATCGACGGTCAGCAACGCCACGAGATCTACGAAGAAGTGTTTGCGCCGCTGACCAGTTCACTCATCTGTCGTGACTCGGAAACAGACCACGTCGATTCGCTCCCCTCTCAACTCGCAGTAGAGGGTGACTCACTACTCGCGCGCCTGTCCATTGCTGTAGCTGAGCGTGGCGCTTTCGAAGACGCGGCCCGAGCACTGATGGCAATCTCGGCCGCCGAGGTTAAGGCCGACGCATTCGGCAGAATCGCGGTTCTCGCTTCCCGCAACGGCAACGTCGACATCCTGCGACAGTGGGCACTTGCTGTGGACCAGTGGCCCCGGTCGGACTCCCGGGACAACATTCTCAATGTTCTCGCAAGACAGCTTGCTTCTCAGAAGGACGTCATCAGCGCTATTTCGACCGCGAGGAAGATAACCGCTCTTGCGTCTCGCGCGACATGTTTGGCCGCGATTGCCGAAGGGCTTGATCGTATCAAGCAACGAGCACTGCTCGATGAGGCGCTCGCATTCGCACGCGCAGTAAGTGAGTTCACGCGACGAGACCGAACCATTACTACCCTCGTACGTGATCTCGTTCGTCTGGACTACCCGGCTGACGCGCTGTCAGCGGCACGAGAGATTCAGGCCGCCGATGAGCGCGCGCAAAGTTTGCTGTTGATCCATGACGTTTTGCCTTCCGACGAACGTGTCAGAGTACTTCGCGAAGTGCTCGTGATTGCTTCCACGCAGCGTCTCGATTCCACGCGCCGAGACGTCAGCCTACGGCGGATCGCCATCAGCTTTGCCGAGCTTGGATTTCTAAGCGAAGCTCGCGAAGCCGCCAAAGAGATCGGCAATCTTGTAGACAGGGCATCAACGTTCGGATCCATCGCGACCCTTGCTCCCGAAAACGTTCGATCGGAACTGTTGCACGAAGTTGTTGCTCGCGCGCTCAGGTATACGGACGTCCGCGAAACCGCTCGCGTCGTAACGGCGCTCGGCCAGACAGTTGCCTGGGACTATGTCAAACAGGCGATCCAAGATGATTTTTATAATGACTGGCTGAAGAACCTACGGCGGCTGTCTCGTCAGCCACGGCCTCAGTTCTTAGCCGATCTAGAGGCCCTGATGCCGATTGCGCTGATTCTGGGGGGGTCCGAGGGAATCCGAGAAATAGCCCGCGCGGTGCTGGAGGTGTTCGAATGGTGGCGCTAGATCACTGCGATGCAGGTTACGCCGACGCGAGCGATAAATCGGTGGACCGATGGCTCGCTCGACTGGTTCTGGGCAGCTTGCGAGAAGGCGGGCTGCCCATCGGGCTCCTGGCCGGCGGGAACATGGCGGCGCTGGCGAAGATCGCCGAGCGGCATCCCCGTCTGAAGCTGAACATCGATCACCTCGGGCGCGGGGGTGGCGGCCGCGCGGGAACTAACGACGCGGCCTTTGCCGACCTTCCGGACATGCTGGCGCTCGCCAAATTCCCCAATGTCGGGGTCAAGATGTCGGGCGCTCCGAGCTGTTCGAGCAGCCCTACCCGTACAAGAACATCCACGGCTATCTGCGCCAGATCTTCGAGGCGTTCGGGCCCGAGCGCTCGTTCTGGGGCACCGACATTACCCGCGTGCCGGGCTCGTATCGGCAATGCGTGACGATGTTCACCGAGGAGTTACCGTGGCTCCGGGGCCGCGACCTCGAGCGGGTGATGGGTGAGCCGTCGTCGACTGGCTCGGCTGGAAGCGCCCCGCCGCTGCCTGATCGCGCGACGGAGATGGCGGGGCCGATCGAAGGACCGGCCGGCGATCAACGATCTGTTCGTGCGCGATACGACCGCGCTCGATGCCGAGAGGTCGAGACGATCTTCGGCTGCTTTACTCGTATGGCTGCCGACCGCGGGGCTGACGAGCGATCCGCCCGCTGCCGGGCGCGAATCGTTCACGATCGCGTTGCGAGGAGGTCAGCATGGACGAGCATCGCACTGTGGGAAACGATCTACGAAGGCAATCCGCAGCAGATCCTCGAGCGCCGCGAGGCGGTCACACTGGTGCCGCTGCTGATCATGCAGGGCGCGCTCGACGACAACGTACTGTCGGCCGTGCAGGAGAAATTCGCTGCGACATACAGGGCTGCCGGCGGCATGTGTGAGCTGACCGTCTTCGAGGGCAGGGGCCGCAAACCGACCGCGCCCGCGAGATAGTCAAGGCTTTCATCGCGCGTCAGTTGAAGGCGTAGCGCCGCGCAGCGTCAGCGGCGCCTCACGCCTGGAGCATGGCCTGCGCCCTCGCCTCCACTTCGGGGAGCTTGCCGGCAATGAGCCCTTCGTCGAGAGCGGCCGCCACCGTCGGATAGCCGGCTCGCGTCAGCATGGCCGGGAGCCTCCCGGTCTTGAACTGATCGAGCACCCACTTGAAGGGATCCGGCACCAGCGTCTTGTCCCAGTAGATCCGCTCGTTCTTGTACCTGGGCCCGTAGTGGTAGTGCGGATAGATGCGGAAGCAGTCGAAGGCGAGCAACTCCACCTCTTGCCCGGCGATGTCGCCGAGGACGTGAACGGCCAGGCCACCGTCCCCCTGACCGGCGACACGCATCTCCAGGCCGAACCGGATGTTGCCCGCCTCGATCACGTCCGTCCCCCGATTGTGGCGAACCGTGCGGCGCTTGCGGATCGCCATCTCGCACGCCGTGGCCTCCACCTCGTCGAGCGTGGGCATCAGCTGCGAGGGGTCGATCTGCAGCGCGATCTGCTCGTACCCGGCGCGCCCCAGCATCGCCGGCAGCTTCCGGCGCAGCTGGGTCATCGTCCACCGGAGCGGATTACCGGTGACCGTGGGGTCGAGCATGATGCGAACGTTCGTGTTCGCCGGGTCGTAGTGATAGTGGGGGTGATTGTCGAAACACTCGAACCGGAGCAGCTCCCGCTCGGTGCCGTCCACGGTGCCGAATACCTGAAGGCAGACGCCCTGGTCGGCATGGTTCCCGCCTCCCCCTCCTGCGCCGTGGGGTGCGCCACCGTCGATGTCGCGATACTGCAGGGCGAAGCAGATCTGGCCACAGGGGATCTTTCCGCTGCCGATGTCCATCGTCCTCCTCCTCTCCCACGATCGGGTGCGCGCTGGGCAGGTCAGCTCCAGTGGCCCGACCCCGCCGGCTTCTCTTATCTCCGGCACCAGCGCGCCCTTGTCAAGGGCCCCGGCCAGGGCGTCGATCTCCTGGGACGACATCCCCAGCAACTCGGCGTACACGTAGCGAGTGTATCCTTCTAGGAACTTTCCGGCGCGGGACCGAATGAGTTATAGGCTCGTCGATGAGGCGAGCCGGGGACGGGCGAGGAGGACACCGATGGCGGTCGAGATGGCGACGGCACGACGACTCTTCACCCGTGAGGAGTACCACCGCATGGGCGAGGTGGGCATCCTCAAGCCGACCGATCGGGTCGAGCTGATCCGGGGCGAGATCGTCGAGATGTCGCCCATCGGCCGACGGCACTACGCTTTCGTCAATAATCTGAACCAGCTCCTGGTCGTGTGCCTGGCCGGCCGCGCCATCGTGGCGGTCCAGGGTCCCATCGCTCTTGCCGACGACACCGAGCCCGAGCCGGACGTCGCCATCATCCGGCGCCGCCCGGTGCCCTACAAGGAGCGCGAGGCCTACGCGGAGGACGCGCTCCTGCTGATCGAGGTCGCCGAGAGCTCCCTGGCCTACGACCGATCGACCAAGCTCAGGCTCTACGCCGCGGCCGGGATTCCCGAGTGCTGGGTGGTCGACTGTGTTGCGGAAAGCGTCGAGGTCCACCGCACACCCGACGCCGGCGGCTATCGCGACGTCAGCCGCGTCGCCGGGACCGGAACGGTCGCCGTGCAGGCGTTTCCCGACGTCACGCTGACGCTCGCCGAAATCTTCGCGTAGGCGCTGCAAGACGATGGCGAGGACGCGGCTCGGACCGGGGACCGTTCAGATCACGCCCTCGGCGGCCAGGGCCTTGATCTCTTCGGAAGACATCCCGAGCAGCTCGCCGTACACGTAGTCGTTGTCCTCGCCGTAACAGGGAGCGCCGCGGTCGAGGCGTCCCCCGATGTACGCCGGGCTCTCGCTCATCTTGACGGGCACCTCTGCAATCGGCCACCTGCCGATCTTCGTGCCCGTGACTTCGGTCAACCACGAGAGCGCCGCGAGTTGCGGATCATGATCGCAGCGATCCTCCGCCGTCTGACAGACTCCGGCCGGCACGCGGGCGTGCTGCAGGGTGAGCATCGCTTGATAGGCATCCTGCGATTTCGTCCATCCGCCGACCAGCGCGTCGAGGGCATCCTGGTGCGCCAGCCGCCCTGCGAGATCTTTGAACCGCGAGTCCTTCGCCCACTCCGGATGTCCCACGACTTCGGTCAGCGCGCGCCATTCAGCATCGGTGAAGCAGGCGATGGTCAGCCACCGATCCTCTCCGACGCAGGGATACACGCCATGTGGCGCTGCCGGCTTGTACGGGGACCGGTTGCCGTAGCGTGACCAGATCCGCCCGTTTGCCGACCAGTCCAGGATCGGGGTGCCGCTGATGAAGAGCCCGACTTCGGACTGCGACGCATCGACCCACTGCCCTTCGCCCGTACGCGCTCGATGAAAGAGTGCGGTCAGCATCGCCAGAGCGAAGCTGTAGGCGCCCATCCAGTCCAGGTAGGAATACCCCCACCCTGCCGGCATTGCCGGCTCGGGCAGTCCTGACATCTCCGACAAGCCAGCAAACGAATTCGCGATCGGGCCAACAGTGCGGAAACGGCCGTAGGTACCTTTAGCTCCCATGCCCGACTGCTGGACGTAGATGATGTCCGGCTTGATGGCCCGCAGCGCGTCGTATCCCAGTCCCCAGTTGTCCAGAACGCCCGGCGAGAAACCTTCCGCGACGATGTCGGACATCGCCACGAGACGCCGCGCAATCTCGAGGCCCTTGGGGTGCCTCACGTTCAGCGAGATCCCTCGCTTGCCGGGGTTCTTGTTGTTGAATTGCCCGCCCATGTCCGGGTCGGTCACGCCGGGCAGCGGGCCCGTGGCCCGGTCTCGGGCAGCACGACCTCCGACCGGCGCCATCGCCGCCATGCGAGTGTCCGGGTGGCTCTTCAGCTCGACCTTGATGCTCTCGGCGCCAAAGGCACTCATGAACCGCGTACCGCCGGCCGAGGCCAGGAACCACGTGAAGTCCAGGATGCGGATGCCATGCAGCGGGAACGGTTTGCCGCGAGGCGAGAGTCCCTCGTGGACTGGCTCACGCGCGGAAGCATCGATCACCGGGAGATCGCGATCACGCGGGAGGATCACGGTCTTTGCATCCTCGTTCAACAGCGGCGCTCGCCGGCCGACCGACCAGGCGGTGCCTGTCGCAAGCCACTTGCTCGTCGCGTAACGGAACGAGCGGCCCAACTCCGGATGCTCGACGTCGGTACAGCTCTGGCGTGCGAGCCAGTGCGGATCCATGGCGTTCTCGTGTGGCTTCCGGAGCGGCGCCCAGAGCATGCCCCCCTCCTGGGCTTCACGCCACGGCACGTTCTCGTAGGTGAACGCGCGCACGAAGCGCTGAACGGCCTCCATGGAGTGGTCGCGTTGTCCCGTATCAGGCCCGGTGCCTGGAACGAACCGTCCCCCCTGTGGCGGCGCCGCCTGCTCGGCGGTGAGGCCGGCCGCCATGCCGTAGCGCTCGAGCAAGGCGATGAGCCGTGCTCCTTCGCCCGGGCGCGTCCCGAGATTCGCCATCACCCAGCGCCCATCTTTCGTGTGCACGATGGACGGGTGCGGCGAGATGGTTTCACGCGCATGACGGCAGGTCTGGCGCAATACGAGGACGCGTCGCATCACCCACGACATGAGATCGACCTCGGTGGATTTCGCCACCGCCTCGTGGATCGCACACGACAGCTGCTGTCCCTTCCCCGTCCGCCAGCGAAAGAGCAGCGCGGCGATGATGGCCGCGGCGAGCTGCTCACCGGCGATGTGGAAGGCGTGCCACATCTGGGGGGCAATCGGAGGCAGATCGTACTTGCCGCCGGGAGCCGGATCGTAGCCGCAGTTCATCATGACGCCGCCCAGCGCGAGGTGCACCAGGTCCGAGCCCTTGAAATCAGCCCAGGGGCCGTCATCACCGAAAGGTGATATCCTCGCGACGATCAGCGTGGGAAACTGCTGCATCAGCGTGGTCGCGCTCAACCCCACCCCGTCAAGCTCTCCCTTGGGCGTCGACTCCAGCAGCACGTCGGCGGTGGCGACGAGCGAGCGGAACCGGTCCCGGTCTTCCGGCTGGCCGAGATCGAGCATGATCGAGCGCTTCCCGCGGTTGTACTGCCAGAAGAACAGGGAGCGCTCGGAATCTTCCCGGTCCTGGTAGAAGGGACCGATACGGCGCGTGGGGCTGCCGCCGGGGGGCTCCACCTTGACGACGTCGGCGCCCAGACCCGCCAACGTCAGCCCGCAGTACTCCGCTTGCTCGTCGGCGAGCTCGATGACGCGGATGCCGGTGAGCGCACCACGGGTGGGCGCGCTTCCCACCCCGCGGGTGGGCGCGCTTCCCACCCCCCGGCTGGGCATGAGGTTGCTGGGAACGGAACGCTCGTCCTGTGCCTCCATGGCGACTCCAATCACTGAGGTCGAAATTAGTTCCTCGTCAGATTGCGGTGTAGCCGCCGTCGATCAGCAGATCGCTTCCCGTCATGAACGACGACGCATCGCTCGCGAGGTAGACGGCGGCGCGGGCGATTTCCTCGGGACGGCCGATGCGACCAAGCAAGTGCTTCGGCCCCATCATCTTGCGCGCCTCGTCCATGTCCTTCCACCGCCGGAGCATGCGGCGCGTTTCGATCGCGCCCGGAGAGATCGTGTTCGCGCGAATGCCTTGCGCCGCGTGATCGGCGGCGAGGACCTTCGCGAGTTGGATCAGAGCGCCCTTGGTCGCGCAGTACGCGGGGCGCCCGGGCGACGCGACCCGGCCGAGCTGCGATGCGATCAGGATCACGCTCCCGCCACCGCGCGCGATCATCGCCGGGATCGCTGCCTTCACCATCAGGAACGCCCCCGTGAGATTGATTTTGATGACGCGATCCCAGGCCGCCTCGTCCATCTCCAGCACCGTGGCGGTCTTGTCACTGTCGGCCGCGCCGTAGAGCAACACGTCGAGGCCGCCGAAACGATCGACGGTGGCGGCGACGGCGGCGCGGCAGCTCGCACCCTCCGTCACGTCGAGATGCACCGGCAGCGCGTGCGCGCCGAACTTCTCGATCTCGGCCGCGGTGGCCTTGGCGCCCGGCTCCTCGATGTCGGCGCAGACAACCGCGGCGCCGGCCGCTGCAAACGCCAGCGCGGTTGCTCTCCCGATCCCGTTCGCCGCGCCAACGACGATGGCGGTCTTCTTCTCGAGCGTGAATGCTGGATCGATCATCGTGTCCTCCTGTTGACTACTACATGGGGGGCCTCGAAGGGCCCCCCATGCCCCCCGCACGCTCGGCCGGCGCCGGGAAACCCGGCGCCCGCCTCGATCTTGCCCCACGCGCGCGACTCGCCGGGAAACCCGGCGCGCGCCCCGATTTCACCCCACGAGCGCGACCTGTTCGGCGACGCGGGCCCCGCGGCTTGACACTCCGTCCGGCGAGGTGCTACGACGAGCCGGCGGCAACTCGGTGCACGCCTCCACGGATGTAGGCGCCCCGAAGATCGTGAGGAGCCAGATGTCTAAGCAGGTCATCCACACCGACAAGGTCCCGCCGGCGCGCGTGCCGCTCTCGCAGGCCATCAAGCAGGGCGACTGGGTATTCACGTCCGGTCTGCTCGGCAACGACCCGCGCACGGGGAAGCTCGCCGTCGGCGGAATCGGCGCCGAGACGCGCCAGGTCTGCGAGAACCTCAAGGCCGTGCTCGAGGCCGCCGGATCGTCCCTCGACAAGGTGGTGAAGGTGACCATCTACATGGTCGACCTCGGTGAGCTGGTGCAGATGAACACGGTGTTCAGCGAGTACTTTCCGAAAGACCCGCCGGCACGAACGACGTTCCAGTGCGTCGGGCTCGTCGGTGGTGCATGCGTCGAGATCGAAGCGATTGCGTTCGTGTAGCGTCCCGAAGACTCACGCTTCGATGATGACCAGGCTGGCTCCGGCGGCGCTGGCGAGTCGAGAGATGTGGCCCCGGTCACTGGTTACGACCTGGGCTTGCTTGGCGATCGCCATCGTGGCGACCGTTGCGTCCACGATGTCGGCGGTGCCGGAGCGGCCGAGGAGTCGCCCCACGACGTGAGCGGTCG
This sequence comes from Methylomirabilia bacterium, assembly GCA_041490825.1. Taxonomy (GTDB): domain Bacteria; phylum Methylomirabilota; class Methylomirabilia; order Rokubacteriales; family CSP1-6; genus JBGPTW01. Next base: position 35,767 of record JBGPTW010000038.1, read on the forward strand.
ACTCATCGAGGGCAACGACCTCGCAGCCTCGCAACAATCGTCGCAACTGCGCCTGGCGGGGTGACCGGCTGACCTGAGCGACCACCGGAGCGGGGACGAGGGGCACCACGCCGGCCTCGAGGCGGACCCGGTGATCGGCCCACAACCGCCGATCACTGCGCTCGGCCGCGACGAGTGCGCCGGCATTGTACACGACGCCGCTCATGGCGGCCGTCGCCGGCGGAGCGCACGTCGGGGTCGGCGGTAAGAGACGAGACGCTGGCGGGCGACCTTCAGCTCGGCGTCGGTCAATGCGCCGTGCTCCGCCTCCCATTCCGCCACCGCGGCCAGTCCGTCGCGAATCTTGAGGGCAAGCCGCGCGGCATCCGTCAGCCAGGCCGACACGCTGATGCCGCGGCGGGCCGCCGCAGCCAGGACTTGTTGGTGGACGTCGGGAGCGATCGTGATCGCCAGCTTCGGTGACGGATTACCGCGAGGCATAGGCCGAACTCTACTACCTCGGTATGATACTCACAAGTGACTTGACTGCTCACCCCGATCGCTTCTCGCGTCGCTCGCGAGGAGCGTTCAGAGAGTGTGATGGCGCGTCGGACCCGGGTGCGCCGCTTCTCGGGCTCTCGAAGATCGCCGACGACTACGAGCGAACCTACGTCGGCGAAGTGTCGTTCGCGAACTGGGGCCGTCGCGGGCCCATCCCGCCGGGGCTCCGGAGTCTGCAAAAGCTCGTCAACGTAGGCTGACGACACGCCGACACGTTCGCTATGATGACCGCATGGCCGAGAGCGCCCGCAAGCAACCACAGGAGGTCACATGACCCCGCCAGTGACGATGAGGATCTTCTCCGACTACGTCTGACCCTGGTGCTATCTCAGTACCGTGCGTATTGAGAAGCTCAGGACCGAGCACAACGTGAAGGTCGAGTGGGTACACTTCCCGCTGCATCCGGACACGCCCGCAGAAGGCCGCGCGCTGGCCAAGCTCTTCGCCGGGCGCAGCGTGGACCAACGGAAAGCCATGCACGCGCAGATGAAGGCGCGCATGGACGCCGAAGGGCTCCCCTACGGCGAGCGCACCATGACGTACAACAGCCGCCTGGCCCAGGAGCTGGGCAAGTGGGCGGACACGCAGCCGGGCGGCGAGGCCATCCACGACGCGCTGTTCCGCGCCTACTTCGTGGACACGCGTGACATCTCCAATTCCGGGGTGCTCCTCGAGATCGCGCAGCGCGCGGGTCTCTCGGCCGACGGCGCACGCGAGGTGCTGGAGAAGCGGACGTTCAAGGACGCCGTCGACGCGGACTGGAAGCTCTCACGCGAGTACGGGATCACGGGCGTGCCGACGTTCGTCATCGGCCACCACGGCGTCGTCGGCGCGCAGCCCTACGAGGCGCTGGAGCAGCTCGTGCGGGAGGCCGTGCCGCCGAACGACGCCGAGAGATAGGAACGACTGCCGGAGTCTATTTCACGTTGTTCTGAGGTGGCTGGTCGGCGCTCATCGGAGTACTGTCCGGGAATACACGGATACCATAAAAGTGGGAGGACCACTGACATGTTCCCGGCGCCGGGCTTCCATCACCTCCACCTGAACTCGCTCGATCCCGACGCGGCGATCGATTTTTACGTCAGGCAGTTCCCGAAGTCCGCGAAGACGAGCTGGGGCGGCCTGCCGGCGCTCGCGGCGCCGAACAACGTCCTCGTCCTCTTCACGAAAGTCGCCACCGCGCCGGCGACGTCGCCCCAGACCGCGATCTGGCACTTCGGCTGGCACGTCACCGACACGCGCGCGAGCCTCGACACGTACCAGGGCCGGCCGGACGTCACGCTGTTGCCCCTCTACACGACGGACGAAGACGGCTCCGTCTTCATCAGCAGCGACACGTGGCCGAGCACCGGCGGCACACCCGGATTGACGAAGGCGCAGATCGCCGAGGCGAAGGTGAACGGCGTGCAACCGACCCGCACCGGCGGCTTCGGATACATGCGCGGCCCTGACCACGCGCTCGTTGAGTACGCGGGCAACCATCCCGCCGAACGCTTCAATCACGTGCACCTGTACCAGGACGATCCGTTCTGCGCGCAGATCTGGTATGGCCAACATCTCAACGCGCCGGTGTTCGCCGGGCGCACCAGCCGCACGCCGGTGACCGAGGACACCTGCAAGGTGCCACGCGGCCCGGATCGCAGCTGGCCGTCACTCGAGCGCGAAGGGATGTTCCGCGCGCCCTCGGCGGCGGTCGTGTTCGGCGACGTCGCGTTCCCCTGGTACGTGCGCCAGGGCGATCGGCTGCTCGTGAGCACGCGCGGGCACCTGTACGACCACATCGCGCTCGGCGTCACCGATCTCGACGGCTGGGTCGCGAAGCTGCGAAGCGAGGGCGTCAGATTTCTCGAAGAGCCCTACAAGCTCGGCGAGACGCGCGCGGTGATGATCGAGGGCCCGAGCCGCGAAGCGCTGGAGCTGGTCGAGATCGCGTAACGAGCGCTACACAACCAGGCACCGGCATGACCGCAGTCGAGCGCGACGATAACGGCGCGATCGTTCACGGACACTACTGGCCCGAGTTCGCCCAGGCGCTGGTGCCGCAGCCCCTTGACATGGCCGCCGCGCAGGATCTTCGCTCGCGGTGCCAGCCGGCGGGGATGACGCTTTCGCGCAGCGCGCAAACCGTTTCCGCCCATGCCGCCAGACCCGGGAAGTTCGGGGGAGACATCCCCTCGTTCCTGACGCACAACGGCGGTCATCGGTCATCCTTTCCCCGGCCACTGGCGGGACCAGTCTGGACTTCCGATGTTTCTGCCACGTTCGAGGCGGCAAAACAAGAAGTTCCGGATGGAGCCCGGCAGGCCCCCTTGCCTGTAAGTGTTGTCTGGTCTTGACCCAAGGGACTTTGACGTGTACGGCTATTTGACGTACATTCGATTCAGGGACCAGGCGAAGCAGGAGGTCACCATGCTCAAGACGGATACGACCGGGAAGCGTCCCCGCTCGCAGCGGCTCGAGGCGCGCCTCAGCGAGGAGCAAAAGCAGCTCTTTGTCCGCGCTGCCGAACTGCAGGGCCGGTCGCTCACCGATTTTGTGATCGCGAGCGCCCAGGAAGCCGCTATTGAAACGGTGCGCACGCATGATGCCTTGCGTCTCAGTGAGCGCGACCGCCGGACCTTCGTTTCGGCCCTGCTTGCTCCCCCTGCCCCGGCGAAGACACTGGAACGGGCCGCTAAGCGCTACCGGGAACGCACGGGGCTGTGATTGCCGGAGGACCCCAAGCAGACCGACTACCGCGTCGAGGCGCTTGCCAAGCGGCACGACCGCTCGGGGTTTTCCTGCGGCGTTGAGCCGCTCGACCGGTATCTGCGCGAGCAGGCGGGGCAGGACGCGCGCAAGCGCGTGGCCGCCCCGTTTGTTTTGTGTGAGGGCCAGAGCAACGTCGTTCGCGGCTACTACACCCTGTCGGCGCTGAGCATCGATGTCGGTGCCTGGCCTGAGGATGTGGTCCGGAAGCTCCCCCGGTATCCCGTCGTCCCCGCGACGCTGCTGGGCCGCCTGGCCATCGACAAGAGCCTGCGCGGCAAGGGAATGGGAGAACATCTTCTGATGAACGCGCTGCACCGGGCGCTTGTCACATCGCGGGAGGTGGCCTCGGTCGCCGTGATTGTCGACGCGAAAGACGACAACGCCGTGGCCTTCTACCGGCGCTATGAGTTCATTCCGTTCGCCGCCCAGGCGAACAGGCTGTTCCTCCCGATGGGGACCATCGAACAGCTGTTCCCTTAGTTTGCCGCTCTTCCTTCGCCCCAGCGCCGCTTTCCCGCTCTGCAGCGGGAGATAGCGCAGCCTTCCGGACGCTACATGCAGTTGTATCTATCCGGCCGGGCGGAGTTGTCTGCTCAAGAGAATCGAGCCACACTCGAATTCGGCCTGCCGATTCTGGCGGGCCTCGTTTGCGCAACCCACCAAAGAAAAAGTTCACGATGACCTAGAAAAAAGAAACCCCATGATCCCATCCTACCGACCAAGCGACGCCGAGCTCATGCTGGAGGCGCGGCGCGCGCTCCAACGGCGAATCAGCTGCCCGATGCCGCAGCATGAACGATTACCAATGAATCCAGAAGCCAACACGAATCTCTGAGCCGGAGTGGAGAGGACTTTCGGCCGAGGCCACAGGGCGTTGGTCACTGGTGACGATGCGCTGCGGAGGCGCGCTCCCGAGTCGACTCGTGTCCTGTCTCCGCGTCAATTTCGCGCCCACCGGCGGGTCAGGGACCGAGCGTGACACATCCCCGGTGATCCTCATCAGCGACGGACGAGACCACGGTTGACGGTTATATGGGTTCAGTGGTACATCGACCCATATGAAGACAACCGTTGAGATTTCCGACGCGCTCCTCGCCGAGGCCCGGAAGGTCGCCGCCCGCGAAGGGACGACGCTCAAGGTCCTCATCGAGCAAGGACTGAGAAAGGTGGTCGCCGAGCGCCGGCGGCGCAGCGGCGCCTTCCGGCTGCGCAAGGCCTCGTTCAAGGGAACGGGCCTTCAGCCTGGCGTCGCCGGTGCCTCTTGGGAGCGAATCCGGGAGATGGCCTACGAGGCCCGAGGCGGGTGATCGCGCTCGACACGAACGTCCTCGTCTACGCCCACCGGGAGGACTCACAATGGCATGATGCGGCGGCGGCACGGATCAACGAGCTCGCTGAACAACGGGCTCCATGGGCCATCCCGTGGCCCTGCATCCATGAGTTCCTGGCGATTGTGACCCATCCGAAGATCTTCGCTCCGCCGAGTCCGCTGGAGAGCGCGCTCGATCAAGTGGCGGCGTGGTTCGAGGCTCCGGGCTTGGTCCTGCTCGCCGAGGCTGAAGGCTACTGGCCCCGCCTGCGTACCGCTCTGATCGACGGCCGGATCGCAGGACCATTGGTGCACGACGCGCGCGTGGCCGCGCTTTGCCTCCTCCACGGCGTGCGCGAGCTGTGGACCGCAGATCGGGACTTCGGTCGGTTCCCCGGCCTGATTGTTCGAAATCCGCTCGTCACTGGCTGAGACGGGGGTGGCTCGCGGCGCCACGTGTGCCGAAGAGGTGACTTGACGGGCCTTCGATAACTGACCAGAATGGTCACTAGCGAACGGAGGACGCCCATGAAGACCGCCACCGTCTCGAAGCTGAAGGCCTCACTCAGCGAGTACCTGCGCCGGGTGAAAGCGGGCGAGGAGGTCCTGGTCACCGAGCGCGGACGGAGTATCGCCAAGCTCGTGCCGGTCGGACGCTCGGACACGCTGCCGGAGTACCTGCTCGAGATGGAACGGCAGGGACTGGTCCGGCTGGGAGTCGGAAAGCTCCCGAAGACCTTCTGGAAGCTTCCGCGCCCCCGCGATCCCAAGGGCCTCGTCGTGAAGGCCGTGCTCAGCGAGCGTGAGGACGGGCGCTGAAGTTCTGGGACTCCTCCGCGATCGCGAGCCTGTGCGTCAGCGCGCCAGGGTCATCGACGGCCCGCACCGTCCTGGCCGAGGATCCCGGGGTCGTCGTCTGGTGGGCGACGCGAACCGAGTGCGTGTCGGCGTTCGTGCGGCGCATGCGCGAGGACGATCTCACGGCAATCGGGGAACGCCAGGCACGTGACGTGCTCGAAGCGCTCGCCGCCGCGTGGACGGAAGTGCTGCCGAGCGAGCCGCTGCGCGCGAGCGCCGAGCGACTGCTCGCCGTCCATTCGTTGCGGGCGGCCGACGCGTTCCAGCTGGCGGCCGCCCTCATCTGGTGTCAGGGGCATCCACCCGGTAGGGCCCTCGTAACCTTCGATCTCCGCTTGGGCGCGGCGGGACGTCGAGAGGGATTCTCAATCCTGCCGGGCTAGAGACGGGAACCTGGAGCGTCGCGCAAGGGTGGCCGCTCGACGAGCGCCGTCCATCAAGGAGGGCAATAATGCCCATGAAATCCCAGCTGGCACCCCAGATCGAACAGTTCATCCATGACAACCCGCAGGGCGTGATGACCTCGTTCAGGCGGAACGGCATGCCCCAGCTTAGCATCGTCACCGTGTACCCCCGCGATGGCGGCGTGGGTATCTCGATTACCGAGAACCGGGTCAAGTTCAAGAACCTTCTCCGGGACCCTCGCTGCTCGATTCTGATCTCGCACGCCGACTGGTGGTCCGGGTTCCTGGTGTTCGAGGGCACGGCGGAGCTCACCCACTCCGGTAACACCGACCCCGAAAAACTCCGGATGGCGCGCCGACACATCTTCAGCGCCACCACGCGACGGCGCAGCGCGGACTGGGACGAGTACGACCGGATCGCGAACGAAGACAAGCGCGTCGCGATGGTGCTGCGGCCCGATCACGTGTACGGCACCGCCCTGGCCCGCATGCACGCGGCGCTGGCGAAATGAGCGCGGCCTGTGCCCGGGGGTAGCCGCATCTGAGCCGAAGTGGAGAGGACTTTCGGTCGGGGCGACAGGGCGTTTGAACGGACTATCCGCCAGCACCGGCAGGTCGAGGAAGTCGTTGCCGTCCCACGCCGTCGAGGCTTCGTGGACTCCGCGGCGACGCTTGGGAGGGCCGCGCCGCGTCGACAACGCAAGTAAGACGGGTAAGATGGCCGGCATGACAACGACAACGCTCTCCAGCAAGGGGCAGCTCGTCATCCCAACGGCCCTGCGTCGGGCACTGCGTCTCGAGCCGGGCGATCGGCTCCGCGTGAGCCTACAGGACGGACGCCTGGTGCTCGAGCCGGAACAGGCTCAGCCCGCGCGTCTCATGAAAGAGCGTGGGCGAAGAGTGCTCGTGGCACCCCCCAGTGCGCCGGCGATGACCACCGGAGAGGTGAAGAAGCTGTTGTCAGACTTCCCGTGAGCTACCTGCTCGACGTGAGCTTCCTGGTCGCCTGCGGGTGGAAGTCCCACGTCCCAGCCCCATCGTGATGATGACGAGCGGCGCGGGCCCAGCGGTCGCGAGAACCGGGTCGGCGTCTATGCTCTACGGCGCTGCCGGGGCGGCGCAGAGCCCCGACGCTTCCGCGGAGTCACCGAGACCTCGTGGTCGAGGGCGCCGAAGAGCTTCACCATTGTCCCCAGCGTCAGGTTTGAGGCCGGGCTCGACTCGATCCGCGAGATGTTGGGAGCGCTCATGCCGACCTTGGCGGCGAGCTGCGTCTGCGTCAGTCCTCTCTGCTGACGCAGGCGAGCGAGCTGGGTACCGATCCGGAGGGCCTTGAGCTCCTCCGCCACGAGGTGGCGCATGGTCGGGTCGGCCATCTGCGCGTCGTAGTACCTGTTCCAGTTGGTCTGCTTCTTCATGGTGACGTCCTCTCACTCCTCATCGAGTTGTTCCAGGTACCGCTTCATCCTGGTCTCGGCCTTCACGATATCGCCGGCCGGCAACTTGGCGGTTCGCTTGCTCAATGCGTGGAGCAGAACGAACACGCGCCCCGGCGCGCCGAAGTACAGTACGCGGAAGTGCTCGTTCCCGAACCGCGTCCGTAGCTCGCGCAGCTTGCCGCGTATCTGACTCGAATACGGGAACGGAAGCGTCGGGCCCTGCTCCACCAAGAGGTGTATGAGCGCCAGCACCTTCGCCCGCTGCTCGCGTCCGAGGCCGTCCAAGAACCCCCGGACCGGGCAACCCTCGTCGGCCTCGTAGAACTCGACATTCCAGGCCGCCGGCATGTCTTGCAGTATATACCATAGATGATAAGCCTCGCTCTACGCGTTCATCGCGCACGGCCTGAACCCGATCCTTGTCCACGCCGCCATCGTGCGGCCTCCGCTACCGACGACAGGCGTCCCAATTCGTACAGCTCGACAGCGTGACCTCGTCGAGGCTCGTCACCGCCCTGGCCTTGAAGATGTTCATGGGCTCCACCCTACCCCGACGCATCGGTAGTAGACTCGAGGGCCAGCGAGGTGATGCCCATGTACGAGGTCTACGCACTCAAGTACGGCGAACGCGACACGAAAACCTGCCAGTTCTTCTATCGCGACGAGGCGCACGAGCCCCTGACGCTGCACTACTTCGTGTGGCTCATCCTCGGCGGGCCGCACCCGGTCCTCGTCGACACCGGCTTTCTCGAGGACGACGCGGAGAAGCGCGGGATCCGCAACTACGTGCGGCCCTCCACCGTGGTCGAGCGCGTCGCCGGCGTGAAGGCAAACCAGATCCCGATGGCCCTCATCAGCCACCTGCACTACGACCACTGGGCCGGCCACAGCCTGTTCCCGAACGCCGAGTACTGGGTGCAGAAGGACGAGGTCGCGTTCTGGACGGGGCCGTACGCCAGCAAGCCCGCGTTCCGCGGCTCGGCGAACGTGGAGCAGCTCGCGAAGCTGGTGCCGCTGAACTACGGGACGAAGCTGAAGATCGTCGACGGCGTCCGCGAGGTGCTCCCCGGCATCACGGTGCACCGCGTGGGCGGCCACACCGCCGGCCTGCAGATCGTGAGCGTGAAGACGAAGAGCGGCACGGTCGTGCTCACGTCCGACGCCTCGCACTTCTATCGCAACGTGGAGACCGGGCAGCCGACGCAGATCATCACGAGCCTGCCCGAGATGCTGGCCGGCTTCGACACGATCCACGAGCTCGCGGGCAAGGAGA
>JBGPTW010000039.1:0-44027 GCA_041490825.1 Methylomirabilia bacterium
AGTCATCCCGCTCGCGGTCTTTTGGGGGCGGCTCGTGTGCATGGACGAGCGACCCGACCGCCCATGGAGGCCCTCCGTGAATTTTCCTGTGGCCCAAGCTCCCGATTCCAGTAACCGACTGCCTCAAATGCGGAACCCCTGCAGCCTCTGCGGGCGTGCGATCGTTGGCGGGGCGAGCGTGGTACAGTTGAGGCAACGGTACCCCGCATCATGGCCTACTGGACCGTCGAGCATCATGACTTTCGAAGCATATGAACAGCCCCAATAGGCCATCCGTACCAGTTTCCACATCAATGGACAGCCTGGCGGACATCTTGCCTTGCCGCGGAGCAATGGCAATGGCAATGTCGATCCGGGGCCGACTCGGCCGAGTCGCAGCGGCGATGGCAGTCATGTTTCTCCTCGGTGCAGGCTCTTGCCTGTTCGACTATGACGGAGACGGTCTCGATGATCCAGGAATTGACGTCTGCCTGATGGCGATCATCACGAACTCGCCACGTCTGCTGTTCGACAACTGGCTTCCTGCGATCGGCTTCGTGCGTCCAGACTGCATCGTGGTCGTCTACACGGCTGCGCTGCCCCTTCCCGACCCTCCGCCCAAGCCTGTCTAGGTCCGCTGCATCGTTGGCGTCGTAGCGTCTTTCGCTACTGACACAAACAATCGGCGGTAGGTGCTCAAGCGCGTGCGGGCGTCGCGCCGACAGTTTCCGCTTCGTCGGCGGGCAGCGCATGCGAAGAGGCGGGCCTATGGAAGTGTCGAGAGTGACGTCGCCACGAGAGCGCGCGATCACGCGGTGCGCTCTCGCGGTGGACGATGAGGTGGACTTTCTCGCGACGTATCGGCGGGTCCTTGCCCGCGAGGGCTACGCGGTCATCGCCGCCAGCACGGTTCGAGACGCGCTTCGCATCCTGAGCGAGCGAACTCTGACTTTGCTGATCTCGGACTACCGCCTTCCCGACGGCCACGGGCTCGACGTGATTCGTGCGGCACGCGCCACGTCCCAGCCACCGCCAACCATCCTGGTGACTGGATGCAGCTCAGCCGCGCTCTGGCAGGACGCATTGGCGGCCGGCGTCGTCGGGTACGTCGTGAAGCCGTTCTCGCTCAGCACGTTCATCGCGGCGATCCGCGGCATTGACGATCGTCGTCTTCGAGCGAGAGACACGCAATGAGGGAAGATCTGCGGCTGTGTGCGTCGGCCGTGATAAAACTCGTGATAAAACCTATATTGTGATGGAGAACATATCGTTGACGTGGAGGGATCAGTAATCGATCATTGCGCCCATCGATGGTTTCCGTTAGCCATCCGACAGTCACCGCGTCTGAACAAGAAGGAGGCGAGCGATGAGGATCGAGGCTTGGGGCATCGTGCGATTCACGAGGCTCGTTGGATTGCTGATCGCGAGTGCTGTGGCACTGAGCGTGGCGCCGTCGGTCGCGAATGCGACGCCCGGCTTTGCACGGCAGACGGGAATATCGTGCCAAGCCTGTCACGCCGTCTTTCCGGAACTGACGCCGTTCGGGCGGAAGTTCAAGTTGAACGCGTATGTGTTCACGAACATGAAGCAGCTGCAACCGATCAACGAGCAGAGCCAGCGAACGCTCGCGCTCAGTGAGCTGCCGCCGCTGTCCGTCATGCTGGAGGCCTCGAACACGACGCTCAAGAAAGCGATCCCGGACACCGGCGCGGTCAGCGATCTGTCGGAGAAAAACTCCACGCAGTTTCCGCAGGCCCTGAGCCTGTTCTATACCGGCAAGATCTCTGACAACCTCGGCGCGTTCCTGCAACTCACGTGGGAACCACCGGGCAACTCGGTCGGTATCGACAATTCCGATCTGCGCTTCGCCGATCACGGCACGTTGCCATCACTCGGGATGTCGGACGTCATTTATGGCCTCACGCTGAACAATAATCCGACGTCGCAGGATGTCTGGAATAGCACGCCGGCGTGGGGCTATCCGTTCATCTCTACCAATATCGGAGTCCCACCGGTCACCGCGGCGCTCATCGACGGCCAGCTCGCCCAGCAGTCCGTGGGATTCGGCGGATATCTGTACTTGCTCGATCATCTCTATCTCGAGATCAGTGGGTATCGCTCGGCCCAGACTGAGTTTACCAACGCGACGACGGGGGGGCCGGGCCCGCTGGATAGCACCGCAGCAAATGCGCGAATCGCTGGTGCGGCGGCGCCGTACTGGCGCGTCGCCTGGGAGCAAGACTGGGGGAACCACGCGTTCATGGTGGGCACGTACGGCATGTCGGCCCGGCTCCACCCGACTGGGATCGGCGCATCTGGGCCGACCGATACCTTCACCGACATAGCGTTCGACACGCAGTACCAATACATCGGCGAGGATCACATCTTCTCGACGGCCGCCACGTGGATTCACGAGCGACGGCTGATCAACAACGTCGCGCTCGCGGCCAATCACCACGATACGCTCGATACCGGACGGATCACCGAAAGTTACTTCTACAAGCGCAAGGTCGGTGGCTCCGTCCAGTTGTTCTCGACGAGCGGCACCCGCGACCAGGTCCTCTATGCTGTCGGCACTGCCGTCACCGGGACCGCCTCCGGCAGTCCGGATACCCAGGGCGCCGTGTTCGAACTGGATTATCTGCCCTGGCTCAACACGAAGCTCGGGGTGCAATACACCGCCTACACGAAATTCAATGGGCGGTCGCACAACTACGATGACTTCACCCGGAATGCGTCGGACAACAACACGGTGTTTGTCTTCACCTGGATCGCGTTCTAAGCGGTAAGAAAGGAGCAGGAACCGCGATGAAAAAATCGTTGGGGGTTGGCGTGGCGGTTACTCTTGTCTCGCTCCTAACCGGTGCGGCCTTCGCACAGACGGGCTGGGGGCCGGTGATGGGCGGTGGGAAGGTCGGTCCGACCGTCTCGCCCCCTTCTTATTGGGATGTCCTGCGGCAGGGGCGTCGCGTCTACGCAGTCAACTGTGCAGTCTGTCATGGGGTGAATGGTGACGGAAACGGCATGGCGACCCCCCTGCTCCGAACCCGGCCGCGAGACTTTCGGCGTGGCGTCTTCAAGTTCCGCTCGACGCCGTCGGGGTCACTGCCTACGGATCGCGACTTGGTGCGCACGGTGAGCGAGGGAGTCCGGTGGACCGGCATGGTAGGTCGCAGAGACCTGTCGGAGCAAGATCGGAACGCCGTCGTCCACTACCTCAAGACCTTCTCTCCGCGCTTTGCCGACGAGCAGCCGCAGCCGCCCGTGCCGGTGCCAGCAGCCCCCTTGGAAAACCGGGAGCTCCTGGAGCTGGGCGGCCGTCTTTACCGCGACGCTGGGTGCGACAAGTGCCACGGCGAGCAGGGCCGTGGGGATGGACCATCAGCCTCGGGGATGAAAGACGAACGGGGTCGGCCGGACTTGCCCAGCGATCTCACCTGGCGACCCCTCAAGCGCAGCTTAACCCCCGATGAAATCTACCTCACCATTGCCACTGGGCTCGCGGAAACGGCGATGCCGTCGTACGGAGATTCGTTGGATAGCCGCGACATCTGGGCGCTGGTGTATTACTTGGACTCCCTCGTGCCCGCCGAGCGACGGCTGTCCCCAATGCAGTCCCTGGGCGAAGAAGCGCAGGGCTGGATGGCTGTGGTGTCCGGACGGGCGGAATGATGGGTACTGGCATGAGGCACAGGAGAATACCGTCGATCATTGCTCAGAGGCGGTCATGACAATCGTCAGGAGGCGGCCCGTGAAATTGACCATGCTGTATGCGTCGATCGCAGTTGTTGCTGTGACAACCGTCGGCTTCATGCAGGCGAGACCGAACACCGCCGCGACCGAGTTGATCAGGCGGGAGTGTTCCACCTGTCACGGCGCGCGCGGCATCAGCATCTCGCCGACGTTCCCGAACCTGGCTGGGCAGCAAGCGGCCTACCTCGACGCACAACTGAAAAAGTTCCGTGACCGCTCGCGAGCCGACCCCCACGCCCAGGCGTTCATGTGGGGCATGGCGGCCCAACTCACCGACGACACCATCAAGGACATTGCTGAGTATTTCGCCGCCCAGCCGCCAGCGCGCGGGACGGCCGCCGACGCGGCCGAGATCGCCGGCGGAAAAAAGATCTACGAGGAGGGTATCGCGGCTCAGAACGTTCCGGCCTGTCAGAGTTGTCACGGAAAGAATGCCGAGGGCGTCGGGCCCTTCCCGCGCCTTGCTGGTCAGTACCGGCGTTATCTTGAACGGCAGTTGGGGGCCTTCGCGGCGAATCTCCGCGCGAACGAAATCATGCATGAGAACTCGAAGAACCTCAGCGCCCTCCAGGTCAGCCAAGTCGCGGCCTTCCTGAGCGCACAATAGGAGTGAGCCGTGCGACGAGCCATCGATGACACGGGCGCGGCGAGGTGCATCGGGTCGGGAGTCGTGGCCTTGGGCGTGCTCCTTCTCATTGGCCTGTCGGCTCAACCGACTCAGGCGGCTGGATGCGACGCCTGGGTTGGCAAAACGCTCAGCCTCACCGGCTCGTATGTGCCGACCGCACAATCCTACGCACGATCGTTCGTCTTCGCGATGGTCCTGGACTGCAATGGAACCACCGAGGTCGTGACGGTGCAGCGCGCGACCGGCAACCTGCCCGTGTGCGAGAAGCAACGGCCGGTGGAGGTGGCGGGAACGCTCATGTTGAACAAGCATCTGGTCGATGCGCACTACGAGATCAACGACCCATCGAGCGTGACGTGTCTGTCCGCGGCCCGAGCGGCGCCGCCCGATGGGCAGAAGGCGGCTGAGGCCCGAACGGCGGTGCGCCCTGGGCCGGTTTCGCGAAGCGAGGAGCGTCCCCCTTCGGCGCGGCCGATCGTGTCCAGCGTCTGGGTGGGGCGCTATCAGGATAGCCGTGGATCAGGGGACATCACGTTCACGCTCGTGCGCGGCGAATCGAGGCTGTCGGGGACCTGGACGCTCCGGACGGGCGGAGGAGGGCCACTCACGGGTTCGTTCGAACCCGGCGGTCGCCGGTTGCAGCTCCAAATGGAGAATATCGCGCCTGAGTGTTCGGGCATCTTCGAAGGCACCGCTGACATGACTGACACCACGCTCGTCGCGACCTATCGCGGGAAGGACTGCGCGGGAGGTGTGACGGATGGTCGACTGGAGCTCACGCGGCACTAGCCTGGATATCTGCACCGGGCTCCGACCCGTCGGTTGCTGCCAGGTCCCGTACTGATCGCCGACGAGGACAATGACCGGATCCTCCTCGTGGATCCGCCGGCGCGGATCGTACAAGCCCTCGATGAAGTCAACGAGCGGCGTCGATCGAGTTGCCCCGGCGGCAGAAGACGGAATTCGGTCAGGTGACTCCGAGGTAGGCGCGCCTGATCGCATCGTGCGCGAGGAGCTCGGCCGCCGGCCCAGCGGCGGTGATGAGCCCGGTTTCCAGTACGTACGCCCGGCGGGCGACTTCGAGCGCCATCTCCGCGTTCTGCTCGACGAGCAGCACGGCAATCCCGCTCCGGTTGATCTCGCCGATGATGGCCGCGATCTCCTCCACCATCACCGGGGAGAGACCGAGCGACGGCTCGTCGAGAAGCAGGAGCTTCGGTCGTGCCATGAGGGCGCGCCCGATCGCGAGCATCTGCTGCTCACCGCCGGAGAGGCTGCCGGCCTCCTGCTTCCGCCGTTGAGCGAGCACCGGAAAGTGGGTGAAGACCCGGTCCATGTCCTCGGCGATCGCCCGATCGCGCCGGAGATAGGCGCCGAGCTCGAGGTTTTCGCCGACGGTCATGCGGGGAAAGAGCCGCCGGCCCTCGGGGACGTGGACGATGCCCAGGGCGACGATCGCTCCCGCGCGCTGACCCACGATCGATCTCTCTCCGAAGCGGATCGACCCGGAGGTCGGGGCCTTCAGTCCTGAGATCGCACGCAGCGTCGTCGTCTTCCCGGCGCCATTCGCGCCGAGTAAGGCGACGACGGCTCGCTCTTCCACGATGAGGTCGACGCCCTTCAACGCCTGGACGCCGTCGTAGGCGACGTGGAGCGATTCAACGGCCAGCAGCATGGCGCTTCGTCCCGAGATAGGCTCGGATCACCTCCAAGTTCTCGGAGATCTCCTTGGGAGTGCCGTCCGCGATCTTCCGGCCGAAGTTCAGGACGCACACGCGGTCCGCGATGCGCATCAGTGCACGCATGTTGTGCTCGACGACGACGAAGGTGACTCCTTCCCCGCGGAGTCGCCGGATGTGCCCGGTCATGTCCTCGATCTCGTCCGCACTGAGCCCGGCGAACGGCTCATCGAGGAGCAGCAGCTCAGGCCGCGATGCCAGAGCGACCGCGAGCTCCACCTTCTTCTGGTCACCGTGGGGAAGGGTTCGGACGCGCTCGTCGCGGAAACCGTCCAGTCTCAGAGACTTCAGGAGCTCGAGGGCGCGCGCCGCGGCACCGTCGGTACCCGCGCGGCGTCCGAGCAACACGTCCGCAGGGCGGGGTCGCTGGCGCGAGTACGCGCCGAGCAGGACATTGTCGAGCACGGAGAACGACGAAAAGAGCGTCGGGATCTGAAAGGTGCGGGCGAGCCCGCGGCGGATGATGGCGTACGCGGGGAGGCCGGTGATCCGAGCGCCTTTGAACATGACCCGACCGCCGCTCGGAGCCAGGACGCCGGAGATCACGTTGAAGACGGTGGTCTTGCCGGCGCCGTTCGGGCCGATGAGCCCGAGGAGCTCACCGCGTCCGACGACGAGGTGAAGGTCCACGACAGCGGCGAGCCCGCCGAAGTGCTGGGTCAGGCTGTCGATCTCGAGAAGGGGCGCCATCGAACCCTGGCGAGCGCCGTGTGGAGCGAGACGAAGCCACCCGGCAGGAACAGCATGACGAGCGTCAGGAGGGCCCCGTAGATCACCGAGACGAGCGGTCCCGTGGCCCGGAGCAGCTCAGTGGCGATCGTGAGCACGGATCCGCCGATGATCGGGCCGGCGAAGGCGGCGGCGCCGCCGACGATCATGTAGAGCTGAACATAGACCGACTGCCAGACGGTGAAGTCGGACGGCGCGATCACCGTCACGTAGTGGGCGTAGAAGGCGCCCCATGCGCCGGCAAAGATCGCACTCACCGCGAACGCGAGCACCCGGTAGAAGACGACGTTGATCCCGACGCACTGGGCGCGCAGGTCAGAATCGCGGATCGCGAACCAGATCACGCCGATGCGTGAGCGCTCGATGCGGTGGAGCACCCCGACGGTCAGGGCGAGGAGTCCCAGCGCGAGGTAATAGTAGGAGACGCGGCCGGGCGGCAGCCCCGGGAACCGCGGGATGCCGACGAGCCCACTCGGGCCTCCGGTCACGTCGCGCCAGCGATTGACGACGAGGAAGAAGACCTCGTTGAAGGCAAACGTCACCAGCACGAAATAGATCCCGCGCAAGCGCAGCGAGAGGTAGCCGAGACCCACCGCGACGGCGATCGTCGCCCCGGACCCGGTCAATGCACCGAGCCATGGGCTCACGCCCACACTCGTGGCGAGAAACGCCGAGGTGTACGCGCCCACGCCCATCAGCGCGGCGTGGCCACACGAGAGAACTCCCACGTTCCACAGGACCCGGAGGCTGAGGGCGAGGGAGACGTTGAGCGCGCTCATGATCAGGACGTGGAGCCAGTAGGGGTCCGCTGTGAAGAGCGGGAGGCCGAGAAGAAACGCCGCGGGCACGAACGGCAGCGCGCGCGCCATCCCTCACATCCGGTAGGGCAGGAGACCCGATGGTCTGAAGATCAGAATGGCCATCAGGAACACTCCGCTCACCAGACTCGCCGCAACCGGATCGTAGAACGTTCCCACGATCGACTCGGTGAACCCGATGATCAAGCCGCCGAGGAGCGTGCCCGTGACGCTGCCCATCCCGCCGAGGACGATGATCACGAGCCCTTTCAAGAGCGGCGTCTCGCCGATCGACGGATCGAGCGCGAGCGTCGGCGCCACCAGCACCGCCGCCAGCGCCGTGAGAACGAAGCTCACGATGAACACGAGCCGCGTCACGTCGTCGAGGTCGATGCCCTGGAGCACGGCTCCCTCGGGGTCCTGCTCCACGGCGCGGATCGCCTTGCCGGCTCGCGTGTAGCGGATGAAGAGGAACAGACCGGCGATCAGCACCAGGCCGCCGGCGATGATCACGAGACGCTCCTTCGAGACCGAGGCGCCGAGGAACTGCACGACCCCCGGGAAGACGGGAGGCACGGCCTGGCTGACGATCCCGAAGTTCAACCAGGCGACCCCCTCGATGACGAGGAGGAGCCCGAGCGACATCACGAGACTCGGCAGGAACTGACCGCGGAGGCGCCGGAAGAACAGGCGCTCCATGACGACGCCGAGGACGGCGATCGCCATCACCGAGAGGAGACTGGCCAGGATGTAGTTGAGCCCCAGGCTGACGTTGAAGACGAAGAGCGTGAGCGCCGCCAGCATGAAGATCGTGCCCTGGGCGAAATTCACGATGTGCATGATCCCGAGGATCAGGTTGAGCCCGAGCGCGACGAGCACGTAGAGACACGAGATCACCGCGCCGTTGACGGCGATCTGGAGGTAGAAGGCCATCAGTAGTTCTCGGGCACCGTCCCCCGGTAGAGCTCCGTCCACTTCCCGTCCTTCACGCTGTACGTGCTGACGGCGATCGGGTAGAGGAATTGCGTATCGATCCCGTAGTAGCTCTTGCCACCGATCCGTGTCCTGCCGAAGACCCCGTCGATGTGCACGGTGGGCATCACGTCCTTGAGCTTGGTCGAATCCGTCGTGCCGGCCACCTCGATCGCGCGCTTCAGGATCCAGAGCACGTCGTATTGCCGCCAGACCAGCGGGTCGAACGGCTCCCGGTACTTTTCCTCGTAGCGCTTGACGACGCGCTCGGCGAGCGGTGTCGGCGCCACGGCAAAGATCTGGAAGAAGAGCGCGCCATCGGCGCAGTTGGGGGCGACCTTGAGGAAGGTCGGCACCGTCTGCGTGTAGGAGAAGATGACGACGCCCTTGTAGCCGAGCTCCCTCGTCTGCTTGCAGATCAGCGGCCCGTCCGACCCCGCCCACGCGCCGAAGTCGATGGCATCGGGCTTCTTGGCGACGAGCTTCGTCATCATCGGCGCGAAGTCAGGGGTCCCGCGCGGCGCGAACGCCTTGTCGGTGATCGTGAGGCCAAGCCGCTTGGCTGCGCGCTCGGAATCGTCCGCCTGGAGCAGCCCGGTCTCGTCGTCTGTGGACGTGATGGCGAGCGTGCTGATGCTGTACTTCTTGACGATCAAGGGCATGAGCGTCATGTACGCCTGTTCGGGCTCCGGAATGTCCCGGAACGTGTAGGGGCTCTGGGGGTTCGTCGCCTTCTTTCCCCCGTAGGCGGCGGCGAAGTTGAGCACACGGTTTTCGTTGACGATGGGGTTGACGGCGATGACCACCGTGCCGCCGAACGTCACCATGTGCTGGACCTTGTCGCTGAAGATGAGCTTGTTCGCGATGCTGACGCCTTCCCGCGTGTCGTACTTGCTGTCGTACGCGACGAGCTTGATCACGTAGGTGTCCGCGCCGACTTTGATCCCACCCGAGGCGTTGATGTCCTCGGACGCCAGTTCCATCGCGCGCAGCGTGCCACGGCCCGGCGGCGCGGCGGCGCCGGACAGCGGCGTGCTCACGCCGAAGAGAAGCGTCTTCGACGCGGCGCCCGCGAGGCCGGCGATCGTCAACCCGACCACGAGCGCGCTCGCAAGCCCCAGAAGCCGCTGGCGTCGTCTTCTCATGGCTCCTCCTCCGTCTCTTCGTCACTGACCGCGTCGACTCGCGCTGTCAGCCAATCTAATGACCAGCTCATGGGTGCCTGTCGTCCCTACCGAGGAACCCGATCCCGAGGCACACTCCTCCACCCGAGGACGTCAGACCTGGTGCGCGCCCAATCCAGAATTGCATCCTCGCTCGGCACCGGAGCAATCACGTCGGGCAGCAGGCGCAACTTGAAGCCGATCAGATGCCAGAGACCCACGGTGGTTCCGCTCGGCAGCGCAAATCGATCGAGGAAGCAGAACCGCCCGGCGTGGCGAAGCACTTGGCCCGGCAGAACGAGGCTCACTTCACGGTGCGGACTCTCCGCCGTCTTCACAACTTCGACCCGGCATCTTTTGTGCGGGAGCGAGGCGATTTCGTCGTCGTCACCAAACAGGGCCGCCCCGTAGTAGTCGGACCAGAGGACCTCCATGATCTCGGCGATCTTCGCGGTGTGACATGGTAGTGGGACCCAGCGTAGTGCCATTGGCAGCCCTCCGTGCGCGGATCGCTCAGATCATTGCCCCAGCATCGGGATGCCGCACACCCCCTGGTCGAAGAGGGGTCCGATTGCACGGACCTGGCCGTCGAACTTCTCCCGGATCGTCTTCATGTGGTCGCCCTGCTGCTTCATTCGAGCGTCATCACCGCCATGCCTCCCGCAACCTGGGTGGCCCCGACGACATCGTCCACGCCGAGGACCATGTGTCCGTGCGTGGTGACGTAGACGGAGTCGATGTTGATGCCCGCCCCGGCCATGACGAGCGCGACGTCACCCAGCATGCCGGGCTCGTCCAAGACCCTGACGATGAGCACCTCGCGCTTGGTATAGGAGATTCCAGCGGCCTCGAGGGCGCGGGCGGCCTTGTCCGGGTCGTTGGAAACGAACTGGACGACGCCTTTTCCTTCGCGGCTCGTCCCCTGGATCGCATCGATATTGATTCTGGCATCGCCCAAGACGCTCCCGAATCGGGCAAGGGTGCCGGGCATGTCCTCGAGTATGACCTTGAACTCTGTGGCCATCCTAGGTAACGACTTCGACGCGAGCTCGACGGGCGAGAGAACCGACGCTCATCCTGGACCTCCCCCACGCCTGGGGTCGACCGGGGTCGGAACCGAGATCCCAGCGACTTACTATAGACGCGGCTCCCGCGATGGGAAATGAGTCATCCGTAGAGCGTTTGGAGCAGTCATCCCGGCGGAAGTGCCGGACTGTTCCGGAGGACGATGACATTCGTCCAGCGCATCGGCTCGAATGCGCTAGTGTGCGTGTTGAGGCTAGCGTAGGGGAGAACCGATGAGACCTGCAGCGAGATACGCGATCGTTTTGGCAGTGGGGCTCCTGATAGGCGTCACCCCGGCATTGTCCCAGCAAGAGGGACATCTGCAGCCGGGTTCGGATCCGGCGGTGCTGCCTGGTCCCGTTCTCATCGCCGACGAGGACAATGACCGGATCCTCCTCGTCGATCCGCAGGGCCGGGTCATCTGGACGTTCCCTGAACCCGGCGATTTACGTCCGGGTGAGACGTTCAAGTCGCCGGACGATGCCTTCTACACCACCGACGGCAAGCAGATCATCGTCACGCACGAAGAGAACTTTGCTGTCTCGCTGGTCGATATCGCCAGCCGGCGCATCGTCTGGCGCTACGGCACCCCGGGCGTCCATGGGCATGGACCGAATCAGCTCTGGAACCCCGACGACGCCCTCGTGCTACCCGACGGGCACGTCTTGGTCTCCGACATCAAGAATTGCCGCATTCTCCTGATCGCCCAGGGGACGCAGATGCCCAAGCGGATCTATGGGGCAGACCGAAGGCCGCTGGGCGGCTGCAAGCACGATCCACCGCGCATCTTTGGGAGCCCCAATGGAGCCTTCCCGATGCGCAACGGCCACTACCTCGTCACCGAAATCCAGGGCGCTTGGCACACCGAGTTCGACATCCACACGGGGATGGTGATAAGGAGCTTCCGCGTCCCCGGGGTCCGCTACCCGTCCGACAGCAACGAGGTCGCGCCGGGACGTTTCATCACCGCCGACTATTCCAAGCCCGGCCAGCTTGTCATGTTCGATGGAGACGGCAAGACGCTATGGCGCTACCGGCCTATGGGGAAGGACGCTCTGGATCACCCGTCGCTCGCCATGGTGTTGCCCAACAGCATGGTCATCGCCAACGACGACTCCAACCATCGGGTCATCGTCGTCGACCCGAAGACGAACCGCATCGTTTGGCAGTACGGCGTGACCGGGAAGAAGGGACGCCGGCCCGGCTGGCTCAACACGCCGGACGGGATAGACCTGGCGCCGCCGTACTCGCTGCTCATGCAGCACGCGAAGACCATGGGAACGCCTTGAGTTTTAGGTGCGGATTGTCTCACGCCCCAATACGTCACTCGGTGTAACTCAGTGCGGCAGCGTCTCGAACAACGCCCCAGCGCTGGACCGTTTCGGAGTGGGGTGCCCGTGCCTCAGTGCGGCGTGTCACTGCCTTAGTCACGTGGGTTCTTCAGATTATAAGCCTGCGGAATCTCACCCATTCCGGTCTGGCATCGCGGATGCACGTTCGTCCCACGTGATGCATCTGCGTCATCGTTTCGGTCTTACGGCTGCGCACACGGGATAGGCGGCAAAAGACTGACGCGGGATGCAGCTTTTCTTACAGGCGCTCGTGAGCGGGATCCTCATCGGCGGAGTCTACAGCGAGCCGTTCATGCCGCAGGAGGCCGGCGAATGCTACACCGGCACCTGGATCATCAAGACGTCCATGGAGAAGGCCGGCTCGCCGGATCCCGGAAAGATCCGCGATGCGATTGCGTCCACCGAGTTCACGAGTGGCCCGGCGTCGCTCATGCCAGGCGGGAAGGTCAGATTCGATGCCACGGGCATGAACCAATACGTCTACCCGTTGGCCCAGCAGTGGCAGGGCGGCATCCTCCGCACGATCTGGCCGATGTCAGACCAGGTGGTCAAGCCGGTGTTCGGAGCCAACTGGTCGTGACCGACCTCGGCATGTCTTCTCGAGAGATCGCCGCGCTGGCGGAGGAAGGTGTCATATGAAAGAGAAGTCGGATCGACTATCGCGAGTGCTTGGCAAAAAGGTATCCCGCAGGGACGTGCTCCGAGGAGCGACGCAGACCGGGGTCGGTGTCGCCGGCGCGGCGCTGATCGGCTGGGCGAACCCATCAGCGGCTGCCCCATCGTCTGCCCCGTCTCCGACGATCAAGCGGGGAGGGCGGCTCCACGTCTATGGCGCAGCCGCGGTCCCCAATCTGGATCCCACGATCTCGGGCCACTCGATTCAGACTCATTTTCGGATCAGTCTCGTCTACAACAGGTTGATGAGGATGGTGCCGACAGCGAAAGGCATGAAGATGGAAATCGTGCCGGACCTGGCGGAGAGATATCTCATGACTCCCGATGGCTTGACGTGGACCTTCTATCTACGCAAGGGCGTGAAGTGGGCCAACGTGCCGCCCATGAAGGGGCGCGAAGTGACGTCCGATGACGTCGTCTACTCGTTCCAGAGAGGCCGGAGCGACATCGCCTCTGACGCCGCCCGCTACGAAATGATCGACGCGGTCGAGGCGCTCGACAAGCACACCGTCAGGTTCAAGCTGAAGCACGTCGACGCAACCTTTCTGTTCAACATGGCGGGCGAGCCGTCCTGGATCATTCCCAAGGAAGTGGTGGACCAAAAGAAGGATCTGAAGAACTGGGGCGCAGGCACCGGCCCATTCATCATGACCAAGTGGGAGCCTTCCACTGGCGGCTGGTATGACAAGAATCCTGATTCCTACCAGGCCAATGACGTCTCGATCGATGGGATCGCTTATCTCCTGATCCTCGACAAGGCTGCGGCGATCTCCGCCTTCCGGGCGGGGCAGTTGGACGTGCTTGGCGCGCCGTGCATGCACGTGCTGACGAAATCGGACAAGAACGCCATCGTGAAATCGAATCCCGGCGTCGAGGTGCGCGATTACTCCTTCAACGGCCTGGGGGCTGGGTTGTGTTTCAAGTTCGGGGTGAAGCCGTTTGACGACATCAGGGTGCGCCGGGCCATCAACCACGCTATTGATCGGGACGCCGTCATCGCTGCGATGGCCGAGGGAGAAGGAGTGTACACCGGAACCTATCCGCACAAGGTCTACACGGACTTCGCTCTCTCGCAGGATGAGCTCAAGCAGTATCAGAAGTTCGACCCCAAGTTGTCGAAGCGACTCCTGGCCGAGGCCGGCTATCCCAACGGCTTCACGGCCAAGATTCTCTGGCGGTCGGACTACCGGCAGGTCCTGGACATCGTCATGGCCATGCTGAAGGATGTGGGGATCATTCTCGACACCCAGGCCGAGCAAGTGGACTATCCCGCCTGGTCGAGCAGGGTATACATCGGCGGGTACTCCCAGATGGCCCAGTTCAGTTACACGTTAGGGAATATCTTCCATTACGTCCATGGACTCCATCACACGCAAGGGAACAGGAATGGGCCTCGAACCAGGTTCCCTGAGATAGACGCCAAGATCGAACGCGCAATGAGGACGCTGGACAAGGCCACGCAAGTGAAACTGGTCAAAGAGGTCGAGAAATGGGCGTTGACCGAGGGGCTGTACATCATTCCGCTCTACTGTGACACGCGGTTTGCCATCTTGCAGCCGGGGCTGCAGAACTACAACGCGGGCCTGGGGGAGATGGCCGGCGTCTACGCCTGCGACTATATGGCCTGGGCACGCACGAACAAGTAGAGGAGACAGCTGGCGGTGGCGCAGTACGTTCTCACTCGAATCGCGTGGGTTATCCCAGTCGTGCTGGTCGTCTCGATCCTCGTCTTCGGTCTGATCCGCATCGCGCCCGGGGATGTCGTCGAGCTGATGATGGAGGGCATGGCGACAGGCGGCAGCGTGGGGTCTGCAGAGAAAACGGCCGCACGCTTGAGAGCAGAGCTCGGACTGGACAAGCCCATCTACATTCAGTACCTCGTGTACTTGGGCGGCCTCGTGCAGGGAGACTTCGGCAAATCGGTCTGGACCGGTAGGCCCACGCTCGGCGAGATCGGGAAGGCTCTTCCGGTCACTGTGGAGCTGACCGCCATGAGCATGATGATCGCGGTACTGATCTCGGTGCCGCTGGGTACGCTGTCGGCAGTCCGCCAGGATACCTGGATCGATTACGTTGCCAGGATCGGCGCGATCGTGGGACTGTCCTTGCCCAGCTTCTGGACCGGCACGATCATCGTGGTCTTTCTAGCGCTTTCGTGGGGCTATGCCGTTCCTCTTGGCTACGCGACCCTCATGGAGAATCCTTGGTCCAATTTCCAGAAGATGATCTTCCCGTCTTTCGTTCTGGGCATTGGCCTCGCCGGCAGCCTCGCGCGCATGGTGCGATCGGCGTTGCTGGAGGTCTTGCGCCAGGAGTACATCAGGACCGCCTTTGGCAAGGGGCTCACGGAGCGGGTCGTCGTCGTTAGACACGCGATGAAGAACGCCTTGATCCCCGTCATCACGATCATGGGGCTTCAGTTGGGCACCCTGCTTGGCGGCACGGTGATCGTGGAGACTATTTTCAGTGTCCCGGGGATTGGCAGTCTGACAGTGTCGGCGATTCAGAGGCGAGACTTCACTCAGCTGCAAACAAATGTATTGTTCTTTTCCATCTTCCTGCTCCTGATGAACTTCGTCGTCGATCTCCTGTACTCGTGGATGGATCCTCGGATCAAGTACGGCACATCGGAGACGTAACGCATGCTCGGCGCACCTACAGAGACCGCAGTTCTTCGGACCGTGTCTGAGTGGGAACCGCAACCTCAGAGACGTAACGTCCTGGACGCGTTTGTCCGCTTTTGTCGCCGAAAGCCTCTGGGGGCCGTGTCCTTGGTCGTTGTCGTCCTGCTCATCGTGATCGCCGCCTTGGCAAACGTCATCGCTCCGTATGATCCGACGGCGCCGCACTATGGCGCCCTTCTGAAAGGGCCGAGTCTACAGTTTCTGATGGGGACGGACCAGATGGGGCGCGACTTACTGAGTCGCATCATTTTCGGTTCCCGAATCTCGTTGTACGTCGGTTTCGTCTCGGTGACCCTCGGCGTCCTTCATGGCGCGTTGTGGGGCGCTATTTCCGGCTATTTTGGCGGGAAGATCGACCAGACGATCCAGAGGGTCATGGATGCCTTGATGGCGATTCCCTTCCTCGTTCTGGCCATGACCATCGTCGCCATCCTTGGGAGCAGCACGAGGAACGTGATCATCGCTCTGACGATCGTCTTCACGCCAACCACCAACCGGGTCGTCCGGGGAACGGTGCTCGCCGCCAAGGAGAACGTGTACGTCGACGCCGCCAAGGTGATCGGCTGTCGCAGCTGGCGGATCGTGACTCGCCACATCCTGCCAAACGTCTTCGCGCCCATTCTCGTGGTCGCCACGGTCTATCTTGGCAACGCCATCATCATCGAGGCGTCCCTGAGTTTTCTCGGCATGGGCAGCCCACCGCCCGACGCATCGTGGGGAGCTATTCTCAGCAGTGAGGGAAGGCAGTTCTTGGAGCGGGCCCCCTGGATCGCCGTTTTCCCCGGGGCCGCGATCAGCATCGTTGTCTTGTCCTTCAACCTTCTCGGAGATTCTCTACGCGACGTGCTGGACCCGAGGTTGAGAACACAGTGAGACAGGAGGGGATATGAGAGGGGTCTACGACGGCCTCACGGTCGTTGAGCTTGCTGATCGCCGCAACCAGTGGGCAGGCAAGCTCCTGGCGGACGGAGGCGCTCGCGTGATCCAGATCGAACCGACCAATGGGAGTCCGGCACGCTGGTGCGGCCCTTTCGTCAACGACAACGTCGATCCCAATCACTGCCTGGACTACTGGTGGTACAACACGGGAAAGCAGAGCGTTGCTCTCGACGTCCGCCGCACGCCTGCTCAGGACCTTCTCCGGCAACTGCTGGCTCACGCAGACGTCTTCCTCGAGAGCACGCCGCCGGGGACCGTAGCTTCGTATGGCCTGGACTACCGCTCCGTGGCGGCCAACAAGGCGCTCATCTACACGTCGTTGACCGACTTCGGCCAGGACGGTCCTTGGCGCGAGTACCAGATGAACGACGCCGCCCATCTCGCTCTCGGCGGCCACATGGCGAGCACAGGCTATTCCGATCCCAGCGTCACGCCGGTTGGCGGGCAAGGCCACCAAGGCTGGCACATGGGCGGCGTCTTCGCGCTCCACGGGATCACGCTCGCGCTCTTCGACCGCATGACGACCGGTGAAGGCCAGTACATCGACGTCTCGATCCATGACTGCTGCGCGATCGGCACCGAGGGCGCGGTGCCCGAGTGGCTGTACAACGGGGCGACGTTCTATCGGCAGACGGGCATGCATGCGGCGGCGCGCCGACAACCGGACCTCGAGCTTCCGACGGCGGACGGCATGTACGTGATCGCGGTGAACCAGACCTTCGGCGACAAGGGCTGGGCGAAGCTGATCGAGTGGATGGAGGAGAAAGGTGTCGCCGGCGAGCTGGCGGACGAGAAATACCGCGACGAAGCCGTCCGAACGGCGGACTATCGCCAGGGAACCGCCGTGCGCGACGGGATTCGCCGACTGATCGCCGCCAGCAAAGGAGAGGAAGTCTTCCATCGCGCGCAGTCGTACGGCATCTCGTGGGCGCTCATCCGCGCGCCCGAAGAGAACTACGACATCCCTCACTATCAGCAACGCGACTTCTGGCGCCCCGTCGAGCACCCGGAGATCGGCCGCGCCATTCCCTACCCGCGTGGCCCGTTCATGTCGGATCAGCTCCAGCTCGAGCCCAGAGGGAGAGCGCCGCATCTCGGTGAACACACGGCGGAGGTCCTCGAGCGCGATCTCGGCCTTCGACCGGCGCAGATCGCTGCGCTCGCCGCAGCCGGAGTGGTTCGATGAATTCACCGGCAAACCTTCCGCAAGGAATACTCAGTGGCATCCGGATCCTCGACTTCACGTGGAAAACCGTCGGGCCGTGGGCCCCGCGTCTTCTCACTCACTTCGGCGCCGAGGTCATCCACGTCGAGCGCGCCGGGTCCTGGGACGATCACCGCTACGCGCCGCACAGGAGTCCGATCATCGAGGGCCCGCAAACGGAGTTCTCGTCCGGGAATGGCAGCGGTCCGCTTCACGGAGGGGGTCACAGCGACGGGACGAAGCCGTATTACTCGACCCCGTACTTCACCATCCTGCACCACGGAAAGCTCGCGATCAGCCTGAACACGCGTCATCCGAAAGGTCTCGAGCTCGCCAAGAAGCTCATCGGTATCTCGGATGCGCTCGTCGAGAATTTTAGTGGCGAGGTGTTGCCAAGCTGGGGGCTCACCTGGGAACGGATCCACGAGATCAATCCGCGACTCGTGTACATGAGCACGTCCGGATTCGGCCACTCCGGCGAGTACAAAGCCTATCGGAGCTTTGGTCCTACGGCCGCTGCGCAGTCCGGTCTTTCACTGGCCTCCGGCTTGCCGGGGAAGCCGCCGGCCGGCTGGGGCTTCTCGTACATGGACGTCATGGGCGGGTGGATGGGTGGCCTGGCGCTCATCATGGGCTTGCTCCAGGCAAAGAAAACGGGCCAGGGATTCTATATCGACTATTCCGTGACCGAAGGCGCGATGTCGCTGCTCGGTACGTACATGCTCGATTACCAGGTGAACGGCCGCACGACGCGCCGCCCGGGATTCCCGCCCGGCAATCGCTCGCTCTTTCCAGCGGTGGCGCCCCACAACACCTATCGTTGTTCTGGTAAGGATCGCGTCGGGCAGGACTGGTGGGTCTTCATCGCCTGTGAGACGCAGCAGCAATTCGAGTCGCTCTGCGACCTCATGGGGCAGCCGGATCTGTGTCTGGACTCGAGATTCGCGACGAACGAGGCACGCGTCGCGAATCAGGACGAGCTCGACGCCATCCTCAGCCGATGGACGCGGCCGCGACGGCGGTACGACGTCATGCAACAGTGTCAGCAGGCTGGGATCATCGCGGCGGCGATCCAGAGCGCCGAGGATCGCGTCGAGTACGATCCGCAGCTGAAGCACCGCGGCATGCATCCGGTCATCCACCATCCGGAGATCGGCGACTTCGAATACGAAGGCTACCCGGCCAAGCTGTCGCGGACGCCGGCCTTCGTGCACGGACGTGCGCCGACCCTGCGCGAGCACAACCGCTATGTCTACGGCGAGCTTCTTGGCGTGAGCGACGAGGAGATGGCGTCGCTCGAGGAACAAGGGGTCATCTGACTTGATGGGGGGCCTCGAAGGGCCCCCCAAACCCCCCGGACGCTCGGCGGCGCCCCGGGGAACCCGGGGCGCCCCTCGAGCCCCCCGGACGCTCGGCGGCGCCCCGGGGAACCCGGGGCGCCCCTCGGGTCACGCAGCGAGGAGGGAATGCAATGGCCGTCAGCTTTGACCGCGCGCGGCTCGCGCCGTTGAAGAACACCGTCGCCATCGTCGGCGTCGGCGAGACCGACTACGCGAAAGATTATCGGGGGGTCGGCGGTCAGGCCGTGAGCAAAGGCCAGGCTCGGTACGACTCGTATACGCTTGCATCGCGGGCACTCAAACGGGCGCTGGACGATTCGGGCCTGAGCAAGGACGACATCGACGGCCTCTGTACCACCGGTCTTTCGGGCGAGCGGGCCAGTGAGCTCTGGGGCTTGAATCCGCGCTGGAGCGGCGGCGGCGATGCGGCTCAATGCATCATCGAAGCAACCATGGCGATCAATGCGGGCCTCTGCACGACCGTCGCCCTGGTGTACGGCAATGCTCAACGGTCGATGGACACCGCCTACGGAGGCGCGCGCGTGACAGGCGGCGGCATCACTTCCTACTTTTATTACGCTCCCTGGGGCATGACCTCACAGGGCGCCCTCTACGCGCTCTTCTTCCAGCGCCACAAGCTTCTCTACGGCACCACCGAGGAGCAGCTAGGAGCCATTCCGGTTGCCTTCCGCAAGCATGCGTGCCTGAACCCCAACGCGGTGATGCAAAAGCCGCTGACGCTCGAGGACTACCTGAACGCACCCTATATCGCGGAGCCGCTCCGCCTCTATGACTACTGCCTCATCAACGACGGTGGTGTCGCGATCATCGTGCGCCGAGCGGACATGGCGAACGATCTGAAGCAGAGGCCCATCATGGTGAGCGGCCTCGGCTGGTCTGAACAGAACGTCGACGCCACGCAATTGCGGCCGCGCCTCAAGGACTTCTACCACACCGCGCATCACGACGTCACGGCCCAGGTCTATCCCATGGCCGGCGTGACGCCGAAAGACATTGACGTGTTCGCGACCTACGACAGCTTCAGTGTTCACCTGCTCGCGTCGTTGGAAGGCTTCGGGTTCTGCAAGGAGGGCGAGGGCGGCGCGTTTGTCCAGAACGGCCGCATCGAGATCGGTGGTGAGCTGCCCTGCAATACGAGCGGCGGCATGCTCTCCGAAAGCTACATGCAGAGCTGGAACCATCAGCCGGAGCTCGTCCGTCAGCTGCGCGGCGGTCTCGGAAGCCGCCAGGTGGAGGGCGCCGAGGTCGCGCAGTACGTCCACGACGTTGCCGGCAAGTGCAAGAGCCTCATTTACACGAAGGGGGCGTGACGATGGCGACCGCGCGTCCCGTTCGCGCCATGGACCCTTACGCCGAGCAGTTCTGGGCATTCACCCTGCGCAAGGAGCTCCGCCTTCAGAAGTGCTCGGCGTGTGGTAAGTTCCGCTGGCCGCCTGGCCCGACCTGTGATCGTTGTCTCTCCGACGATTTCGGATGGTCCGCCATCAGCGGCGCCGCGAAGATTCTTTCCTGGACAACGTTCCGTCGAGGCTACTTCAACGAATATCCGCCACCCCACACCGTGGTCGCGCTCGAGCTCGCGGAGGGCCCGCTCTTCATCTCCTATCCCGTCGATATCGAAACGAGCGAGCTGAGAGAAGGCATGACGTTGGCGCTGCGCTGGACGGATGGCAGCGACCGATTTGGTGAGTACAACCTGCCGGTGTTTGGTCCGCCTCTCTGACCGCCGCCGCAAGTACTGTAGAGGCCGGGAGCGGCGTCTGAGCCAGGCCAGCGGCAGCGCGAGCCTGGTGCAGGGCGATCAGGTCGACAGCTCGCGGTATTGGCTCCCCGGGCAGGACTCGAACCTGCGGCGCGCATCACGCACCTCGGAGCTGCGCGTTTCCCGCCACCATAGGACGGATCGTCCCGACCGCGAGCCACTGGGTGGCGTACGAGTTCGCCGACGCGTTTGCCGCCACGCTCACCGACCTTCTGCGCCGCGAACGACCGCCCGGCTGCCCCTGACGCTCGCCCAACTTCCGCAGTTCGAGGGGGTCAGGAACGCAGTTGCGGGCACTTACTGAATCTCGCAGAGTACAGTGACATCTGCGCCGGGTAGGGGTGCCATCGGTAGTGCACACGTGCGCGAAATGCGACATGGGCGGAATGACCCTGGACTGGTAGATCGCAGGCAGACGTGCGCGGCGCAACCTGTCGATGATCACCCCGCGGAAGTTTCCACAACTCCGGAGAAGCGAGCACGTTCACGGCACCGACCCGTGTCGTGACGATCTCGTCGAGCGCGCGCCGAAGCTCTTCGCGGTTCCCGGCGGCGAAAACATCTGTCACTGTTATCACTGTTGCGCGGGCCTCCCACTGCCGTGACACCTTTGGGAGACGAGCCAAAAATGAGAACGCCAGGCAACCGGTGATGGCTACCTGGCGTTCCTGAATCGATTCACTCCTCTGGGGGCAGCAGGCCGCGGGGCACCACGCAGTGGCCCGTGCCGACGGCGGTGGTTTCCCCCCGCTGGTTCGTGGCGGCGCCCTCGACGATCACGCGGCTGCCGTTGGCTTCCTCGGCGACGCGGGTCACGGTGCCGGTGAACGTGACGACATCCCCCGGCCGCACCGGGCGCAGGAACCGGACGTCCACCATGCCGCTGCGGTTGAAGAGGTCCGCCCCGAAGTAGCGGCGCAGCAGTTCCAGGGCGAAGCTGAGGGACATGCGTCCGGAGGCCACCGTGCCCCGGGTGCCGAGGGTGTGGCGAGCGGTCTCCTCGTCGGTGAACTGGCTGGGGCCGGTGCGCCCGCTGCTGCCCTCGAAGGCGTTGATCGCCTCCTGGGTCATGGCCTTGACCAGGGGCGGGACCGTGTCACCCACGTTGAACGCGCGGACGGCTACCCCCATTTCTTGCCCACCTCCCCGGGCTGCTTCAGCTCATGGGTGATCACCCGATCCAGCAGGCGCCCGTCCTCGTCAACCGAGACCGCCTCGGTGACGATGTACGTCTTGCCGCGCCGGCGGTACTTGTCGGCGATCCAGGCGTGGACGGTAATGCGCTTGCCGGCGAGGGGCGGGTTGTAACACCGGAAGGCGCAGCGCGCGTTCACCGAGCCGGCGTCCCGGTAGGCGCGGTTGTACGCCATGACGTCAACCTTGTGGGCGATGGTGGGGAAGGCGGCCTCCGTGTCCATGACGCCCTTGCGGTACTCGTCCAGCATCTCCTGGGTCAGGACGTACGAGAAGGAAGGGAAGCTCTCGCCGATCGCCAGCGCCTCCCAGTCCAGCAGCTTGCGGGTGTCCTCCATGGATCACCGTCCTCTCAGCCGGGGATCGAGCACGTCCCGGATGGCGTCGCCGAGCATGTTGAACCCGAACACCGCGAGCGTGATTGCCACGCCGGGGTACATCGCCGTCCAGGGAGCGCGGAAGAGATAGCCCTGGGTCGCGCCGCTCAGCATGCTGCCCCACGCCGGCGTCGGGGGTGGCACGCCGAGCCCCAGGAAGCCCAGCGCGGCCTCGGCCAGGATCGCAGTGCCGAGGTTGGCCGTGGCGATCACCACGTACGGCGCGAAGCAGTTGGGCAGGACGTGGACGAAGAGCACGCGCCACTCCGAGCCGCCGAGGGTCCGGGCCGCCGTCACGTAGTCGGTCTGACGCACGCTGAGGGCCACCGAGCGGACGACGCGGTTGGCCACGGGGATGAGCGTGAGCGCCACGGCCACGATGACGTTGGGCAGGTTCGCCCCCAGGGCCGCCACCACCGCCAGGGCCAGGACGAGGGTGGGAAAGGCCATCAGCGCGTCCATGATCCGCTGGATCACCAGGTCCGTCCGGCGGCCGAAGTAGCCGGAAATCAGGCCGACCAGCGCGCCCATCGACGTGCCCACGAACACCGCGGCGATGCCGATCTCGAGCGAGATGCGCGCCCCGTGCACGACCCGGCTGAAGACGTCGCGGCCGAAATCGTCGGTGCCGAACCAGAAGACGGTGCCGGGCGCCTGGAACCGCTTCAAGGCGCGGACCTGGTAGGGATCGTACTGCGCGATGGAGCCGGCAAAAACGGCCACGACCACGAGCAGGCAGACGATGACGCCCCCCACCACGCCCATTGGCTTGCGCCGCACGAGCCGCCAGGCCGTGAGCCTTGCCCGGTGGCGCGGGAGCGGGACGGCGGGCCGCGCCAGGTGGCTGCTCTCGGGCGGGGGGACGACGGCATGGCGGGCGGCCAGGGGGCCATCGCCGACGCCGCGCTCCATCAGGCGTACCGCGCTCGGGGATCTAACCAGGCGTAGAGCAGGTCGGTGACAAGGTTGAGCACCACCACGACGACGCCGAACAGGATCACGATGGTCTGCACGACCGGGTAGTCCCGGTGCAGGATGGCGTCAACGAGGAACCGGCCCACCCCCGGCAGCGTGAAGATCGTCTCGCTGATCACCGCGCCGCCGAGGAGATTGCCCATCTGCACCGCCGACACGGTCAGCACCGGCGCCAGGGCATTCTTGAGGACGTGACGGCTGACGACCGCCGAGCCGCGCAGGCCCTTGGCCCGGGCCGTGCGCACATAGTCCTCCCGGAGCACCTCCAGCACCGCCGACCGGGTGATGCGGCTCAGGATCGCGGCGGCGGCGTACCCGATGATCAGCGCGGGCCAGATGAACTGCAGGATGTTCAGCCGCGGGCTGTGCATCGGGCTCACGTAGCCGAGGGGCGGCATCCAGTGGAACCGCTGGGCCAGCAGCAGCACCAACAAGGTCCCGGTCCAGAACGCCGGCAGCGCCAGGCCGGCCACCGAGACGACCCGGAAGACGTAATCGATCCAGGTGTCCTGGAATACGGCCGAGAGCACGCCGGTCGGGAGCGCGATCAGCCAGGAGATGACGACGGCCAGCAGGGCCAGCTCCAGCGTGATGGGCGCGCGCCGGCCCAGTTCAACCATGATGGGCTCGCTCGTCCACAGCGATTTCCCCGGGTCCAGGCGCACCAGCCCCGCGAGGAAGGCGACGTACTGGACGTGGTAGGGCCGGTCGAGGCCGAGCTGCTGGCGGAGCTGGTGCAGCTCCTGCGGGCTGGCGGTGCTGCCCGACTCACCGCTCAGCAGCATCTGGGCGACGTCCCCCGGGGCCACCCGCATGATCACGAACACGATGAACGACACGCCGACCAGGACGGGCACGGTGGCGATCAAGCGGCGAAGCAGGTACCGGGTCATGCGGCCTCCGACGGCAGCCTAGCGCTGGGCCAGCCAGACCTGCTCGCGGCTCTCGGCCAGGTAGCGGGTGTAGTGGGGCCGATAGTTCCGCACGGCGCCCGAGTAGAGATACCAGGTCACCCGGAAGCCCAGCACGGCCTTCATGACGTTCAGCAGGGCGGCCCTCTGCAGCTGGTGGACGACCTGCAGCCGCGCGCCCCGGTCGCGCGTCTGCGACTGCTGCAGGAAGAGCTTCTCCACCTCGTCCACGCACATCCCCGAGTAGTTGCGCCCAGCGTTGCACAGATAGTTCTGGCCGAAGATGGCGTCGGGATCGTCCACCGCAGTGGAGTAGCTGCCCCCGTAGACCTCGAAGTCGCGCTTGGCCAGGCGCTCGTAGTAGGAGGCGGTCTCCAGGATCTGGAGGTTCACGTCGATGCCGACCTGGCCGAGGTGGTCCTTGAGTAGGATCGCAGCGCTCTCAAACTGCTGGCCCCGGCGCACGATCATCGTGGCCTTGAAGCCGCCAGGGAAACCGGCCTCGGCCAGCAGCTTCCGGGCCTGGGCGCGCTCGGCGTTCTTGTCGGGCGCGTAGCCCGGCAGCTTCCGGAGCTCGGCCTCGGGCAGCGCCCACGGGCCCGCGGACAGCATCATGCCGCTGACCTCGCCCGCGCCGTCCGTCATCACCTGGACGGCTTCCTTGCGGTCGATGGCCATCGAGGCGGCCTGGCGCACCCGGGGATCGCCCCAGGGCTTGCGCGTGGCGTTCATCTCCATGGTGAGCGCGCTCATCTGGGTGAGCCGGGCGATGACGCCCCGGGCGCCCACCTGCTGCCGGGCTTGCTCGGCCTGCGACTCCGTGGTCGCCTCGTGCAGGAGCAGCTGCCCGGCGATGTAGGCGTTCACGGCCGTGTTGAGGTCGGGGATGACGAAGGTCTTCACCCCGTCCAGGTACGGTCGGCCCTTGACGTGGTAGTCGGGGTACTTCTCCACCTCCAGGCTCACGCCGCGCATGTACTGCTTGAGCTTGAACGGGCCGGTCCCCACGACATCCTTCTTCATGTCGCCCTTGGCGTCGAGGATGTCCTTGGGGAAGATGACGTTCCAGCCCTGGCCGATGTTGGCGAGCAGCGACGCCATGGGCCGCTTGAGCACGAAGCGCACGGTGGCGTCGTCGACGGTCTCGATGCCGCTGACGGCGTCGAACGTCAGCTTGCGGATGCTGAACACGCCCTTGGGCGGGTTGACGATGCGATCCCAGCTCGCCTTGACGTCCTCCGCCCGGAACGGCTTGCCGTGGTGGAACTTGACGCCGCGGCGCAGGTGGAAGGTGTAGAGCTTGCCGTCGTCGCTGACCTGCCACCGCTCCGCGAGGTCCGGG
Source organism: Methylomirabilia bacterium (assembly GCA_041490825.1). GTDB lineage: Bacteria > Methylomirabilota > Methylomirabilia > Rokubacteriales > CSP1-6 > JBGPTW01. Next base: position 25,602 of record JBGPTW010000039.1, read on the forward strand.
ACGATCTTGCCGACGTCGAAGGGATCGTACTGAACCAGGCGGTTGTAGCAGGGCGCCAGCGGCAGCAGGGCGGCGATCGTCTCGGACTGGTGCAGGTCGAAGTGCGGCAGGTCGGCGAACGTGTCCTGGGTCAGCACCCCGCCGTACCGCGGCGGCTCGTCGGCGGCCTCCGCCGCCGGCGTCGTCCCCGCGATTCCCGGTCTGCCTGCGCGGGATGCGGCGCCGCGCGGGACAGCGGCCCAGGCCGCGGAGCCGCCCAGCGCAACTAATAGTTCACGGCGAGACAGTGACGACCCGATCCTCCGGCTGCTCGGCGACTGCCCGTTCCGCTCCATCGTCTGGCCTCCTCGGAACCCGGGCGGCGCCCCGTCCGGGAATCGGCGGGGGTCCTTGACGCCCCGGGCGCGTGCGCGCGGCCCTCGGGTCCGCGCGCCTCTCGGGCGCGGCCGCGCGCCTCTCCGCACCCTCCCCGGAACTCAATGCCGCGCGCAAGGCCCGCGCTCGAGATCTGGTTGACTCCGGCACGCTCGTGGAACCCAGATCAGTATCAGCGGCACCGTATGTGTGGGCCGCTGGCAACGTCAATCATCCGATCGACAGATTTGGGTGAGGCGAACGACGGGGGCCGCGCCGCGGCATGCCTGCAAGGGCACCCATCAGATCGTCGAAGGAGGGCTCATTGCACCCCCGGGGAGCCCGGGACCGCGAACGACCCCCTTCTCGGCTAGCGCCTCGGTCTCCTGAACTGTGTAACCGAGCTCCAGCAGGACCTCCCGCGTGTGCTGCCCGGGCTCGTTCGGCGCGTGGCGGCGCACGGAAAACCAGTAGGCGTCGCTCTCAAAGGGAAGGGCCGGCAGTCGTCCGGCGACGTGCCCGATCTCGGCGGGCAGGGTCCGATGCTCGGAGGCCACGTGCGGGTCCTCGAGCACGCTGAGCGGTGTGTGCACGGGCGCGACGGTCACGTCGGCCCGCACGAGGACATCCACCACGTCCTGGCTCTGCCGTCCGGCGACCGCCTCGGCGATGCGGGGCACGAGCCACTCTCGTGACGTGGCACGGCCCGGGTTGTGCTGGAGCCGAGGGTCGTCCAGCAGGTCCTCCATCCCGAAGACCGAGCAGAAGCGACGCCACTGGTTGTCGCTCACGATGCCGATGAAGACCTGCCGGCCGTCCCCGCAGGTGAACAGATCGTAGATCGCCGCGCGACGCCGCGCGGCGCCTGTCTGCACGGTCGGCATGGGAGGCGGGGTCGCTCCGGTGAGCTGGCCATGGGCCATGTGCTGGCCGATGTAGAACAGCGCCGTCTCGAAGAGTCCCCCGGTCACGTGTTGCCCCTGGGCAGTGGCCTGACGATCGAGCAGGGCCGCTAGCACCCCAATCACGGCGTAGGTGGCGGCGCCGATGTCCACCACCGAGGCGCCGGCACGCAGCGGCTGCCCCGGGGGCCCGGTCATGTACGCCAGGCCGGCCGCCATCTGGGCCGGCTCGTCCATCAGGGGGCGCGACTGGTACGGGCCCGTGAGGTATCCCTTGAGGCTGCAGTACACCAGGCGAGGGTTCTCCCGGTGCACATCCGCGTACCCCAGCCCCAGCCGATCCATCGTGCCGGGAGCCATGTTCTCGATGAGCACGTCGGCGCGACGGATCAGTCGCAGCGCCACCTGGTGCCCCTCGGGGGTGGCGAGGTCGACCACGAGGCTGCGCTTGTTGCGGTTGAAGAAGAAGAAGGAGCCGATGCGGAGGTTGCCCGGACGGCGCGGCGTCCCGGCGTCGGGAGGCTCCACCTTGATGACGTCGGCCCCCATGTCGGCGAGGATCAGCCCCGCCGTCGGTCCCGCGACGATCTGACCGACCTCGACCACGCGTGTCCCCTCGAGAGGAAGCCGACGCATCGCCATACCCCGGCTGACGGGATCAGCCGGCCACGGCGGCCATCGCCTCGCGGATGTTCGGCACCTCGTCGACGCGCAGCCAGACGTCCATCGCGCGTTTCACGACGTCGGGCGCGAGGGTGAGGCCGGCGTTGTGCTCGAACTTGGCTACGAGCTCGTCCCGGCTCAGAGGATCGGCGGCCGTGCCGTGCATCGTGTGGCGGTTGGTAGAGCGGGTGAGGACGCGTCCGTCGGTGAGCCGCACGGTGACGGGGGTCTCGACCGGCGCGGCGGAGTAGCCGGGGTCCCAGCGGGACTGCACCTCGACGTGCACCTTCGCCAGGGCTTCCTGCATCCGCGCCCGGTGCAGCATCTGGTCGCTGTGGCTGTCGATGGTCACCTCGCCGTCGAGGATGGCGGCCGCCACGTTGTAGTGGATACTGAACTTGCCGTTGATGCCCAGGGTCGGCCGTGGGTAGAGGAGCACGTGGGAGAGGTACGGCAGCCCGTCGACGGTGACCTGCGCGATGTCCTCGAAGGCGAGATGCTCTTCCCGCATCAGCGAGAGGATCGAGTCGAGGGCGCTGTGGTTGGTGCCGCAGCAGGGGTACTTCTTGATAACCAGCCGGTCCTGGAGACGGAACGGATTGCCGAGGCCGGCCACGGCCTTGTCGAGATCGTAGTTGCCCTCGCCGACGTAGGTCGCGAAGAAGCCCAGCTTGCTCTCGAAGATGCGGTCCGTCCCCATGTAACCCTTGCGGGCCAGCAGCGCCGCCAGCACCCCGTTGCGAGCGGCCATGCCCGCGTGCAGCGGCTTGACCATCGTGCCGAAGTTCTGGACCACGCCGGCGGGCATCGAGCCCGCGATCCCCAGGGCCATCACCGTCTGCTCCACGTCGAGCCCGAGGAGCCGGGCCGCGGCCGCGGTGGCGCCCATGGTCCCGAAGAGGACGGTGCTGTGGAAGCCCCGCTCCGTCTGCACGTACTGGCTGGCCGCGCTCAGGTTGGCTGCAACCTCGAACCCGATCACGTAGGCGTCGAGGACCGCGCGCCCCGACGCGCCCAGCTTCTCGCCCAGGGCCAGCACCGGCGGGAGCAGCACGACCGAGGGATGGCCGAAGCTGCCCATGTCGTCGTAGTCGAGGGCATGGGCCAAGGAGCCGTTGGCCAGCGCGGCCATCGTCGCCGAGGTGCGCAGCCCGCCACCGATGACTGTGGCCTCGGGATGGCCACCCTCCTCCCGCGTCGTCTCCAGCATTATCTTGCCCAGCGGCTGGGCCGCGCCGGCCAGGGCGACGCCCACGCAGTCGAAGGCGGCGTCCCGGGCGGTGCGCAGAGCCTCGGGCGGGACCGCGTCGGGCATGGTCTGCACGATGAACCTGGCGATCTTCTCCTCGGTGGCCGCCATCGCGTCCTCCTCCGTCGACCGGCGCCGGTCGAGCTTGCAGGAAGCACGGCGAGGCTCGATGCCCTCGCCCTCGCACGTTCGTTTGCGTCTCGTCGTCGCGGCGCCGATCATTGCAGATCGCGGTGCCGGGCGCAAACCGGCGGGGCGCGCTCGCATCCCCTGCGCACGACGTCCAGGAGGTCAATGCCACAGCGCATGCGGTGAGCGTGAGGCGACACGAGATGTCACTGCCGGTGCTCGCCGAAGACGTCCTTCAGCGCCCGGAAGATCTCACCGATCGTCGCGTGGTTCATCACGGCCTCCTTGATCGGTACCATGAGGTTGTTCTCGTTCCCCTCCGGTCTGGCGGCGATCTCCCTGATCGCCTGGAGGGACGAGGCGAGCCGCGCCGCATCGCGGCCCCGCTTGAACTCCTGGAGCTTCCTGATCTCCTCGCGCTGCAACGCCGGGTCGATCCGGTAGGAGGCGTGTGTCTCGTACTCCTCTTCCGGATCGACGTGGAGGTTCATGCCCACGGTGATCTTCCGCTTCTCCTGGAGATCCATCTGATAGGCGAAAGCGCTCTCGGCGATCTCGTTCTGGACGTACCCGCTCTTGATCGCGGCGACCATGCCGCCCATCTCGTCGATCTTCGCCAGGTAGTCGTTGATCCGTCGCTCCACCTCGTCGGTCAGCCACTCCACGAAGTACGAGCCCGCCAGCGGGTCGGCGGTGTTGGTCACGCCGGTCTCCTCGGCGATGATCTGGAGCGCCCGCAACGAGATCAGGCTCGCCGTGGCGCTCGGGATGCCATACGCCTCGTCCATGGTGCGGGTGCCGACGCTCTGCGCGCCCGAGAGAACGCCGGCGAACCCTGCGAGCGTGCAGCGGACGATGTTCGCCTCGGGGAGCGCGCGCATCAGGTTCAGACCGACCGCGCCCTGGGAGGCGTGGAACCGGAGCGCGCAGGCTTCGTCCGTCTTCGCGCCGAGCCGCTCCTTCATCAGGCGGGCCCAGATCCGGCGCATCGCGCGGATCTTCGCGATCTCCTCGAAGAAGTCGCGGTGGTTGACGATCACCGTGAAGAAGAGCGGCCCGAGCTCGTCCGCCGGAATTCCCCGCTTCACGGCGTTCTCCACGTAGGTCGCGGCGTTCGCCAGCGTGAACGCCGCCTCCTGCACCGCCGTCGCGCCAGCCTCGCGGATCTGATACGAGATCGGATTGAACGGGTGGAAGTTCGGCAGGTTCTCCTTGCAGAAGACGACCGTGTCGGACTGGAGCCTCAGCGACGCGTCGATCGGAAAGATGAAGGTGTTGCGGGCGAAGAACTCCTTCATGACGTCGTTCTGCACGAAGCCCGTGATCCGCGTCTTGTCCGCGCCCTGCCGCTCGGCGACCACGTCCAGCATGGCGAGGATCACGGCGGCATTGGCGTTGGCGACGATGGTGATCCGCGTCGTGCCGAGGTCGATGCCGTCGAGGATGGTTTCCACGTCCATCAGCGAGTTGATGGCCACGCCACACTTGCCCACCTCGCCTTCGGCGCGGGGATCGTCGGAATCGTAGCCCAGCTGGCAGGGAAGGTCGCAGGCCATGTAGAGGCTCGACATGCCCTCGGCCAGCAGGCGCCGGTAGAGCTTGTTGGTCTCGGCCGGCGTCGCGAACCCCGTGAATTGCGCCGTCCCGTAGATCCGGCTCCGGTACATGTTCGGGTCGACGCCGCGAGTGAAAGGATATTCGCCGGGAAAGCCGACGGAGCTCAGGTAATCGCGGCCGGCCCCGTCGATGGGCGTGTACAGGGGTTTCACGGGAATGCCGGAGTCGGTCTCGAAGCGCTCCTTGCGCTCCCCCATCGTCGAGAGCTGCTTCCGGAGCGTCTCGTCCCGCCACCGCTCCACGCGCTTTCTGATCTCGTCGTCGCCCGGTCTCATCCGCGTCTCTCCGTCGGAAACCTTTCGATCGTCACGGCCACGTATTGGGCGGGGCGACCGCGACACGGTGGCGGCGCACCCGCGCCTCGTCGACCTCGACGCCGAGGCCCGGCCCCTCGAGCACGTCCACGTGGCCCCGCTCGACGCGAATGGGCCGCGACGTCACGTCGTCCGCGAGGCCGCCGTGGGTGAGGGTGAGGGCCCAGGCGAGCCCGGGAATGACGGCGGCAGCGTGCAGCGCGGCGGCGCACGCGATGCTGGACTCGCCGGTCTTGCAGGAGACGTTGACGCGCATGCCGAGGTCGTCACACAGGCGGGCCGCCGCGACGAGCGCCCGCAGGCCGCCGAGCTTGATGGCCTTCAAGCTCACGCCGCCCGCGGCGTGGCGCTCGTGGTGCCGGCGAATGTCCTCGACGCCGTGGATGCCTTCGTCGGCGCCGATCGCGATGTCGGTGGCGGCGGCGACCGCGGCCATGCCGGCGAGATCGTCGCCGGAGACCGGCTGCTCGAAGAAGCCGAGCCCGGCCCCGGCGACGGCCCGGACGAACGCGATCGCCTCCTCCACGCTGAAGCCCTGGTTGGCGTCGGCGGAGATCAAGCCACCGGGCCCCAGCACTTCGCAGATCTGGCGCGTGCGCGCGGCGTCGGCCGCGGGCGCATCCACGCCGACCTTGATCTTGAACGCGGTACAGCCCTCCGCCTTCTTCCTGGCGGCGTCGCGAAGGTCCCCGGCGAGGTCCCCCCCGCCGATGACCCCGAGGATCGGCATCCGACTCCGCCGACGCTCGCCGAGCAGCGCGTGCACGGGCCGGCCGGTCGCCCGGCCCACCAGGTCGTGCAGCGCGATCTCGATCGCGGCCTTGGCGCCGTGGTTGCCGTACATCCGGCTATCCATCGCGACCAGCGCCGCGCCGATGTCGTCCGCGGGCCGGTCCCGCAGCGCGGGCGCGAGATGGTGGATCGCGCAGACCATGCTCTCGACCGTCTCGCCCGTCATGGTGGGAGCGGACGCGGCCTCCCCCCAGCCCACGTGGCCGTCGCCGGTCTCGATCCGGACCAGCACGTTGTCCGCGCGGCGAACCTCCTCACCCGCCATGATGACGGGCTTCGTCATCGGGAGGCTGATCGCGATGGGCTCGATCTCTTTGATCCGCATGGCGTCAAGAGACCACCCCGGCCCTGCGCAGTCCGGCGATGGCGGCCGTGTCCAGGCCGAGCTCCTGCGCCAGGACCTCGTCCGTGTGCTGTCCGAGCGTCGGCGGCGGACGTCGGACGGAGCACGGTGTATCGGAGAACTTGAAGGGAATGCCGAGCATTCGCAGCGGGCCGATGCCGGAGTGCTCGATCGTCTCGACCATGCCGCGAGCCGCCGTCTGCGGATCGTCCAGCGCGCCGGCGACCGAGTTGATCCGCCCGCAAGGAACGCCCGCCGCCTTCAGCTTGGCGAGCCATGCGTCGGCGCTGTCCCCTGCCAGCGCCTCGCCCACCAGAGCGTCGAGGAGGGCGCGGTTCTCGACCCGCGCCCGATTGGCGGCAAACCGCGGGTCTTGCACCCACTCGGGATGGCCGAGGACTGCCGCCGCCCTGGCGAACTGGGCGTCGTTGCCGACGGCGAGCGCGATCAGCGCGTCGGCCGTGCGATAGGTCGTGTAGGGCACGATGCTCGGGTGGCCGTTGCCGAAACGACCGCCGGCCCGGCCCGCGACGAGATAGCTCGAGGCGACGTTGACCAGCATGGCCAGCGACGTCTCGTAGAGCGAAACCTCTACCGTCTGGCCCCTGCCGGTGCGCTCTCGCGCGTTCAGCGCCGCCAGGATGGCATTGCACGCGAGCATCCCCGTGCAGACGTCGACGATCGCGACGCCGTACTTCGTGGGTACGCCGTCCGGCTCGCCGCAGATGCTCATCAGCCCGGACTCCGCCTGCAGGACGAAATCGTAGCCGGGCTGGGCCGCCTTCGGCCCGGTCGAACCGTAGCCGGTGATGCGGCAGCGCACGAGGCGGGGCGCGTGTTCGGCGAACCACGGGTCGGTGAAGCCCCACTTCTCGAGCGTGCCGAGCTTGAAGTTGTCGACCAGAACGTCCGAACGTCCGATCAGCTCGGCGAGGATCGCCTGGCCCGCCGGCACGGCCAGGTTCAGGGTGAGGGACCGCTTGTTGCGGTTGATGCCCAGGAAATACGCCGATTCGCCGGCGACGAAGGGCGGGCCCCAGCCCCGCGTGTCGTCGCCGCCGAGGGGCGGCTCGACCTTGATGACCTCGGCGCCCAGGTCGCCGAGCATCATCGTGCACAGCGGCCCCGCGAGGACGCGGGTCAGATCGAGCACGCGGATTCCAGCCAGGGCGCCGGAGTCGGCGGAGGTCATGGCCGCGCTAGGCTCGGGCCCGGCGCATGGACGGCGCGGTATTGAGGTCCTTGGCGCAGGCGTCGAGATACCGCGCGAGCTCGCGCTTGTTGCGCAGCCGGAACTTCTGGAAATCCGGCTTGCGGCCCGCGAGGAAGGCGTTCATGCCCTCGAGACTCTCTTCCGAGCCCCAGACGTGAGCGAGCAGCTCCATGCCGTGTTGCCAGGAGGCGTAGAGCAGATCGGATTCGAAGTTCAGGTTCTTCTTGGTCATCCGGAGAGTCTGCGGACTGTGGCTCTTGATGGTCTCGCACCAGGCCAGGGTCTCCTTCAGCAGATCCTTCCGGGGCACGCACTTGTTGATGAGTCCGATGTCCACCGCCTCCTGCGCGGTGAACTGGCGCGCACAGAAGATCATCTCGCGCGCGAGGCGCTCGCCGATCATGCGCGGCAGGTACTGGGTGGCGCCGACCGTGGGACAGGCGCCGACCGTGGCGCCGGTCTGCCCGAGCACCGCATTGTCCGAGGCGATGACGAGGTCGCACCACAGCGCGAGCTCGTGGCCGCCGCCCATGCACCATCCGTTGACCATGCCGATGACCGGGATGGGCAGGCCGCGGATCGTCATGGCGAGCCCCTGCATGCGGTCGTTCCACATGGCTCCGTTGATCCAGTTCAGGCGCTTCATCGCGTAGAAGTCGCCGCCCGCGGAGAACGCCTTGTCGCCGGCGCCCGTGACGACCGCGCAGGCGATCGACGGGTCCTCGCGCGTCGATCGCAGCGCGTCGATCAGCTCGTCGAGGGTCTGCTCGCGGAACGCGTTCAGCACGCGCGGGCGATTGATCGTGACCCACGCCACCTGATCCTTGACCTCGTGGAGGATGTCGCCGTAGGACTTCGCGTTCCGCGCCCCGTTCTTGCCGCTGGATGTCTTCCCCGGTCGTCTCGCCATGTCTTCCCCCCAGTGCCCGACGCCTTCCGTGGTTGACTCTTGCGGGTGTCGATCATACGCGCAAGCACCGTGCCGGACCACGGCGGCTCGTACGGTACCCTCGGCCGTGGAGGGTATGTGACGCTCGACCCCCACCCCGGCCTGAGCAGCGCCGAAGCCAAGCGCCGTCTTGCCGCGAGGCGCTGGCCGACGTAGAAGTGGTCCGCGCCGGGAATGGACACGTGCGTGAGGTTCGGCAACTTGGACGCCCAGCGTGAGAGCTCGGCGTCGAGGCCGTCGAAGCCGAAGCGCTCGGCGATCTCCTTGGTGCCCGTGAAGGCGAGGACCGGGCTCGTGATCTGGTCGAGCAGGCGAAAGATGTTGATCTTCTCGTCGGGACCGTCGTTGTCGACGTAGGACGCGGCGCCGGTGAGGTTCGGCAGCGGGACCTCCACCCGCAGCGTGTCGTTGCCGTTGCCCTCCGCCACCATCTTGTCCGCCTTCCGGTAGTCCTCACGTAACCTCGGGCGGGCGTCAGCCGGTCGTCCAGCGCGGCGGGCGCTTCTCGGCGAACGCGCGCAGGCCCTCGCGCGCCTCCTCGGACGCGAAGTAGCGCGCCGAGCGCGCGGCCATCTCGGCGAACGCCGCGTCCATCGGGAGCCGGCTGACGTCGCGGACGAGCTGCTTGCAGCCCGCGAGCGCCCCGGGCGCGCCCCGGAGCAGGCTCGTCACGTAGCGGCCGACGACGGCGTCGAGCTGTCCGTCGGGCGCGGCGGCGGCGAGCAGGCCGTGGGAGACGGCGGCGCGCGCGTCGAACGCGTCGCCCGTAAGGAACAGCTCCATGGCGCGGGTCGCGCCCATCTTCGGGACGACGACGACCGCGATGATCGCGGGAATGACGCCGATGCGGACCTCGCTGAAGCCGAACGTCGCGCTCTCCGGCGCGACGGCAATGTCGCACGCGGCCACGAGCCCGAGCCCGCCCGCGCGCGCGGCGCCGTTGATCCGGCCCACGATCGGCTTCGGCGCGTCCCACATCGCGGCGAGGATCGGCGCGAGGCCGCCGGCGCGCGGCGCCGCCCCCGCGTCCGGCGTGCGCTGCTCCTTGAGGTCGGCGCCCGAGCAGAACACCGGCTCCGCGCCCGTGAGCACGATCACGCGCACGCGGGGATCGGCCAGCGCCGCGGCGAGCTGACGGTCGAGGTCGGCGACGAGCCTCCGCGACAGCGCGTTGCGGTTGGGCGGCGAGTCGAGCGTGATCGTGCCGACGCCGCCGCCGACGTCGAGGTGAACCAGCTCATCGGTCATCGGCCACCATCCCTCGGGAACAGCCCGGGCCGCCGGCCGGGGCCGGGCGGACCGGCGAACGCCTGCGCGAGCCGCATCCATTCGGCCGCGGCGGCGCCGGTCACGTGCAGGCTCGTGTCGGCCACGTGCCGCCGCTGCGTCACCACCCGACAGAAGTCCGTGGCGGAGCCCGCGATGCGATCGGCGGCGTCGGCGTGGCCGTGCGTCCACGTCGCACCCGACGGCGCCGTCAGCTCCACGTACACCGGCGCCCCGTTCGGTGCCAGACCCCGGTTCACGTACGAGAAGTCGCGGGTGCGGACGCCGAGGAACACGACGTGGCGCAGCCGGTCCGTGTCGGGCCGCTCGCTCCCGACGACGTCGACGACGTCCAGGCCGTGCGACCACGTCTCCATCAGCCGTGCCGTCACGAACGCGAGCGCGCTCATGTCCGGGCCGTACCACGGCACGCGCGTCCGCCCGTCGAGCGCGCGGGCGGCGGCGACGAGCTCCGCGCCCGCCCGGCGCCACCACGCGAGCAGCGCGGCCGGCGTCATGGCGCGCGGGCGCGCGAGATAGCGCTGCTCGTAGCCGGCGGGGCCGTCGCCGGCGAGCGCGGCCGCGACGTCGGCCCGGAACGCGGCCGCGTCGACGATGGCCAGCCGCGCCGTCTCGTCGAAGTGTGCGAGGTGCGTGGCGAGGTCCCACTGCGCCTCGCCGAGTCGCGCGAGCACGCCGTCGAGCGCGAGCTGCTCGGCGACGAGGTCCTCCAGCGCGAGCCCGTAGACGGGATCGCTCACAGGCCCATCTGCCGCGCGGCGAGCTCCTTCATGATCTCCTCGGTGCCGCCGTTGACGACACAGTAGTAGGGGCTCTTCATCGTCCATCCTCTCCGGCCTCGCTCCGGGGCATAATCGGTCCGCCAGATTATGGACGTCTTCCGCTCGCGCATCGATAGGGCGTCTGACGGGTTCCGCGAGAACCGCGAGGACATGCTCGCCCTCGTGCGGGAGGTCGAGGCGCAGCTTGCGCTCGCCCGCGCCGGCGGCGGCGAGCGCAGCGTGGCCCGTCACCGCGAGCGCGGCAAGCTGCTGATCCGCGAGCGCATCGAGCTGCTGCTCGACCGCGACGCGCCGTTCCTCGAGCTGAGCCCGCTCGCCGGCTGGGGCACCGACTTCAGCGTCGGCGGCGGCTTCGTCTCCGGCGTCGGCGTGGTGTCGGGCGTGGAGTGCGTCGTCTGCGGCCACGACCCGACGGTGCTCGGCGGCGCCATCACCGCCATCTCGCTCAAGAAGATCAATCGCGCGCTCGAGATCTCGCGGCAGAACCGGCTGCCGTACATCCAGTTCGTCGAGTCGGCGGGCGGCGACCTCCGGCGCGGAACGGACGACGCCGAGGCGGAGATGCGCCGCCAGCTCAACCACTTCGCGGAGAGCGGGCGGCTCTTCCACGACATCACGTGCCTGTCCGGCGAGCGCATCCCGACGGTCTCGGTGGTCTTCGGCAGCTCGACGGCCGGCGGCGCGTACCAGCCCGGGATGAGCGACTACAACATCTTCGTCCGCAAGCAGTCGCGCGTGTACCTCGGCGGCCCCCCGCTGGTGAAGATGGCGACGGGCGAGGACGCGGACGACGAGACGCTCGGCGGCGGCGAGATGCACGCCACCACGTCGGGCCTCGCCGACTACCTGGCCGACGACGAGCCGGGCGCGATCCGCATGGCGCGCCACGTGATCGCGCACCTCAACTGGACGAAGCGCGGCCCCGGTCCCACGATGCCGTCGGACGAGCCGCTCTACGATCCCGAGGACCTGCTGGGGTTGCTGCCCGTCGACCTGCGCGCGCCCATGGACGTCCGCGAGGTGATCGGCCGGATCACCGACGGCTCGCGCTTCGAGGAGTTCAAGCCGCTCTACGGCCGGACGATCGTGTGCGGCTGGGCGTCGATCCACGGCTTCCCCGTCGGCATCCTCGGTAACAACGGCGTGCTCTTCTCCGATTCGTCGCAGAAGGCGGCGCAGTTCATCCAGCTGTGCAACAAGATCGACGTGCCGCTCGTGTTCCTCCAGCACATCACCGGCTACATCGTGGGCACGCAGTACGAGCACGGCGGCATCGTCAAGCACGGCTCGCAGATGATCAACGCGATCTCGAACTCGACGGTGCCGCACCTCACGGTGATCCTCGGCGCCAGCTACGGCGCCGGGAACTACGGCATGAGCGGCCGCGCGTACGACACGCGCTTCGTGTTCACGTGGCCGACCGCGAAGATCTCGATCATGGGACCGACGCAGCTCGCCGGCGTCATGTCGATCGTGCGCCGCGGCGCCGCGCGCGCCGCGGGCCGCCCGTTCGACGAGGAGGAGGACCAGCGCCAGTTCGCGGCCGTCCGGGACCGGGCCGAGCGCGAATCGCTCGCCCTCCACGCCACGGGCCGCGTCGCCGACGACGGCATCATCGACCCGCGCGACACCCGCACCGTGCTCGGCATCGCGCTCTCCGCCGTGCACTCGAACGACGTCCGCGGCACCGACCGCTTCGGCGTGTTCCGGCTGTAGCGCCATGACCCCGATCCGGCGCCTGCTGGTGGCGAACCGCGGCGAGATCGCGCGCCGCATCTTCCGGACGTGCCGCCCCATGGGCATCGCGACCGTCGCCGTGTACGCGGACGCCGACCGCGACGCGCCGTACGTGCGTGAGGCGGACGTCGCGGTGGCGCTCGACGGCACCTCGGCCGCCGGCACCTACCTCGCGGGGGAGCGCATCGTCGCCGCCGCCCGCCGGGTCCACGCCGACGCGGTGCACCCGGGCTACGGCTTCCTGTCGGAGAACGCCGCGTTCGCGCGCGCCGTCGTGGACGCCGGGCTCGTGTGGGTCGGGCCGCCGCCCGCGTCCATCGCGGCGATGGGCGACAAGCTGGAGGCGAAGCGGCTGATGGCGGCTGCGGGCGTGCCGGTGCTGCCGGGGCGGGCGCTCGACGACGCGACGCCGGAGGCGCTCGCGCGCGCCGCCGCGACGATCGGGTTCCCGGTGCTCGTCAAGGCGGCCGGCGGCGGCGGCGGGCGCGGCATGCGGATCGTGCGCGACCCGGCGGCGCTGCCGGACGCCGTCGCGTCGGCCCGGCGCGAGGCGGGCGCCGCGTTCGCGAACGACCGCGTGTTCCTCGAGCGCTGGGTCGAGGCGCCCCGCCACGTCGAGATCCAGGTGCTCGGCGACGCCCACGGGCACCTCGTACACCTGTTCGAGCGCGAGTGCTCGATCCAGCGCCGCCACCAGAAGATCGTCGAGGAAGCGCCGGCGCCGGCCGTCGACGCCGCGCTGCGCCGGCGCATGACCGCGGCGGCGCTGGCGGCGGCGAGGGCGATCGGCTACGCCAGCGCCGGCACCGTCGAGTTCCTCGTGGATGCCGAGGGTGACTTCTACTTTCTCGAAGTGAACACGCGCATCCAGGTCGAGCACGCGGTCACCGAGGCCGTGACCGGCGTGGACCTCGTGCGCGAGCAGATCCGCGCGGCCGAGGGCCACGCCCTCGGCGTCACCCAGGACGCGCTCGCGCTCCGCGGACACGCGATCGAGGCGCGGGTCTACGCGGAGGACCCCGCGAACGGGTTCCTGCCGACCGGCGGCCGTCTGCTCGACTGGTGCGCGCCGGAGGGTGCGGGCCTGCGCATCGACAGCGGCGTCGAGGCGGGGACGGAGATCGCCGTCGCCTTCGATCCGATGATCGCGAAGGTCATCGCGCACGCGCCCACGCGCCGGGAGGCGGCGCGCCAGCTCGCCGCCGCGCTCGAGCGGCTGGTCGCGCCCGGCGTCGTCACGAACCGCGAGTTCCTCGTGAACGTCCTGCGCCATCCCGCGTTCCTCGGCGGTGACACGACGACCGACTTCGTCGAGCGCCACCGGCCGGCGCCCGGCCGCGCGCTGACGGACGACGACGCCCGGCACGCGGCGCTCGCCGCGGCGCTCGCCGCACAGACGCGGGAACGCGCGGACGCGCGCGTGTTGCGGACGATCGCGTCCGGCTGGCGCAACAACCCGTCGGCACGTCAGGACCGCCGCTACCGCACGGCCGGCCGGGACGTCGCCGTCGGCTACCGGCGTGAGCGCGACGGCAGCTTCGCGTGCACGCTCGACGGTGTCGCCGCGCGCGCGCGGATCGTCGGCGGCGAGCTCCCGCGGATCGAGCTCGAGATCGACGGGGTGCGACGCGCGTTCCGGGTGACGGTCGGGCCCGTCGGCGCCGTGTTCGTGCAGGATGCGCACGGCGAGCTTCGGCTGCAGGAGCGCCCGCGGTTCCCCGAGCCCGACGCGATCGAAGTGATCGCCGGGGGCTACGCGGCGCCGATGCCGGGGAAGGTGCTCGACGTGCGCGTCGGCGCGGGCGACGCGGTCAGGAAGGGCCAGCTCCTGCTCACGCTGGAAACGATGAAGATGGAGCACCGGGTGACGGCGTCGAGCGACGGCGTCGTCGCTGAGGTGCGCGTCGCGTCGGGCCAGCAGGTCGCGGCCGGGCAGGTGCTGCTCGTGATCGACACGCCGTAGCGCGGTCGGCTACAGCGCGGCGCGCAGGGCCGCGAACGGCGCCGTCCAGCCCACGATCCCGCCCTGCGCGCGCACCATCTCGAGCGTCGCGCGCTTGAACTCCGGGAAGTCACCTGGTGATCCCGTACGTAACCAAACCGGACTCGATCGACTCCGCGCAGATCGCATCGCCGAACGCGCATCGTCCGGTGTCGGCACGAAAGCGCCGCCTTGATGCTCACCGACCGTCGGAATGAGCGCGGCGATACACTATTTACCTTGGCTCGCGCCTGGGGCAGGATACCCGGGCATGAAACCGGCCCCGTTCGAATACCATCGTCCGGCCTCCCTTGCTGAAACATTCGACCTCCTAGAGCGCTACGGAGAGGACGGCCGGATCCTCGCGGGCGGTCAGAGCCTGGTGCCCGTGCTCAACATGCGTCTCGCCACGCCGCGCGCCGTGATCGACATCAACCGCCTCCCGGGACTTGACGCAATCCGCATGACGGTCGACGGCCTCGTGATCGGCGCGCTCGTGCGTCACGAGGAACTGGAGCGATCACCGGTGATCCAACAACACGCGCCGCTGATCGCGGTGGCGATGCCGCACGTCGGCCACGCAGCGATCCGCACGCGCGGGACGCTCGGCGGCAGCCTCGCACTCGCCGATCCGGCCGCGGAGCTGCCGGCGTGCGTGGTCGCGCTCGACGCAACGATTCGTGTGACGAGCCGTCGCGGCCAGCGTGACATCGCAGCCGCCGACTTCTTCCGCGGTATCTACTCCACGGCGCTCGAGCCCGACGAAATCCTCACTGAGATTCTCGTCCCGACGAACCGCGCGGCGTGGCGCTCGGGCTTCGATGAGCTCGCGCGACGCCACGGCGACTTCGCACTTGCTGGCCTCGCCGCGCACGTGCGTGTCGAGCGTGGCGCGGTCGCGGAATCGCGGCTCGTCTTCTTCGGCGTCGGCGCCGCGCCCGTGCGCGCGCGTCGCGCCGAGGCCGCGCTGGTCGGCCGTCCCGCGCGCGACGCGATCGCTGCCGCACAGCGCGCGCTCGCCGATGATCTCACGCCTCCCGGAGACATTCACGGCTCGCCCGCGCTCCGGTGTCACCTCGCGCGCGTGCTGCTTGGCCGCGTCGTCGCACGGCTCGCCGAGGACCGCAGATGAACATCATGCTCACCGTCAATGGCAAGACCGTCGCGCGCACCGCAGAGCCGCGGCAGAATCTCGTCGATTTCCTGCGCTACGAGCTGGGGCTCACCGGCTCGCACGTCGGGTGCGAGCACGGCGTGTGCGGCGCGTGCACGGTGCGCGTGGATGGCAAGCTCGTGCGCGGGTGCTTGATGCTCGCCGTGCAGGCCGACGGCTGTCGCGTCGAGACGATCGAGGGCGTGGCGGAAAGCGGGGCGATCGCGCACTTGCAGCGGGCGTTCCGGATGGAGAACGCGCTGCAGTGCGGCTTCTGCACCCCCGGGATGCTGCTCACCGCCCAGGAACTGCTCGCGCGCGTCGAGCGGCCGGATCCCGTCACGATCCGCGCCGCGATCGGCGCAAACTACTGTCGCTGCACCGGCTATCACGCGATCGTGCAGGCGATCGCGCGCGCGGCGGAGTTGCGCGCGGGCGCCACGGTGCTGCCCGCTGACCCTGGCGACGGCGGCTACATCGGCCGATCCGTCATCCGCCCGCAGACCGCGCGGCTCGTTGCCGGCCGCGGCATGTACACGGATGACGTCGTGGTGCCACGGCTGGCGCACGCCGCGTTCGTCCGGTCGCCGTACGCGCATGCGCGCATCGTCTCCATCGACACCGCTGAAGCTGTCGCGCTACCGGACGTGATCGCGGTCGTGACCGGAGAGCAGATCGCATCGCACTGCGATCCGTGGGTCGGCGTGCTGAAGAACTACGCCGGCATGAAGTCCGCACCTCAGTATCCGCTCGCCGTACACAAGGCGGTATGGCAGGGCGAGCCGGTCGTCGCGGTCGTGGCGGAATCGCGCGCGCTCGCTGAAGACGGCTGTTCGCGCGTGCGCGTGACATGGGAGCCGCTGCCACCGGTGGTGGACGCCGAGGCTGCGCTTGCCCCGAACGCGGTAGTGATCCATCCGGAGCTCGGCGACAATCTCGTGCTCGACACGCGCGTGACCTCCGGCGACGTCGACACCGCATTCCGCGAGGCGGATGCAGTGTACCGCGACACGTTCGACACCGGCCGGCACACCGTCGTGAGTCTCGAACCGCGGGTCGTCCTCGCCGACTACGACCCGGCCGACGAGACGCTGACCGTGTATCACTCCGGCCAGGCGCCGCACATGCTGCACGACATCCTATCGCGTCATCTCCGCATTCCGGAGCATCGCGTGCGCGTCATCAACAAGGACGTCGGCGGTTCGTTCGGTCTGAAGATCCACACGTATCCCGACGAGATCGCCACCTGCGCGCTCGCGGTGATGCTCGGCCGGCCGGTGAAGTTTCTCGCCGACCGGATCGAGTCGTTCCAGACCGACATCCACTCGCGCGACCACCACATCACCGCGGAGGTCGCGGTGAAGCGTGATGGCACGATCACGGCGATGCGGCTCGACGATCTCGCGCCGGTCGGCGCCTTCTCGGTGTACCCGCGCTCCAGCGTCGTCGAGAGCGGCCAGGTGCTTCGCACGACGCCCGGGCCATACCGGCTTCGCAACTACGAGGCGCGCGGCCGGGTCGTGTTCCAGAACAAGACGCCGATGTCCCAGTACCGCGCCGTCGGCCACCCCGTCGCTGCGCTCGTCATGGAGTCGATGGTCGATCGCGTCGCGCGCGAGCTCGGTCTCGATCCCGTCGAGATCCGGCGGCGCAACCTGCTCACGGCCGACATGTACCCGTACACGGCGCCGAGCGGACTCTTCTTCGAGAAGCTGTCGCACGAAGAGTCGCTCGAGAAGGTGCTGGAGATCTCGAGATACCGCGAGCTGGCCCGAGAGCGCGATGCGCTCCGAGCCCGCGGTGTGTACCGCGGGCTCGGGATCTGCGTGTTCATCGATCTCACCGTGCCGGGAGCCCAGACGTACGCCACCGGTGGAGCGCGGATCACGTCCCAGGACGGCACGACGATCCGGCTCGAGCCGAGCGGCAAGCTCACGGTGCTGGCCAGCGTCACCGAACAGGGACAGGGCACCGACACGATCCTCGCGCAGGTCGCGGCGACGGCGGTCGGTGTGTCGGTCGAGGACGTGCGCGTGGTGACCGGCGACACGATGGTGACGCCGTACGGTGGCGGTACCTGGGGCAGCCGTGGCGCCGGCATCGGCGGCGAGGCGACGCTCCAGACCGGCAAGGCGCTGAAGGAGAACATCCTGAAGGTCGCCGCGGTCGTCCTCGACGTGGACGCACTCGCGCTCGATGTCCGCAACGGGACCATCGTCGATGCGAGCACCGGCGAGGCGCGCATGCCGCTTTCGGAGCTCGGGCGCATCGCGTACTTCCGGCCGGATACGCTACCGAAGGACTTTCAGTCCGAGCTCACCGTCACGCGGCACTACGTGCCGCGCCATCAGCCGCTCGCCTACACCAACGGCGTTCAGGTCTCGCACGTCGAGGTCGACGTCGAGACCGGTTTCGTAAAGTTGCTCGGCCACTGGGTGGCGGAGGACTGCGGGCGCATCATCAATCCGATGCTGGTGGACGAGCAGGTGCGCGGTGGCGTCGCGCACGGTCTTGGCGACGCGCTGTTCGAGCACTGCATCTACGACGAGCACGGTCAACTGCTGACGACAACGATGATGGACTATCTCGTACCGATGGCCGCGGAGCTGCCCGACATCGGGGTGACCCATGTCGAGACGCCGACGGCGTATTCCGAGGGCGGCTTCAAGGGCGCGGGCGAGGGCGGCGTTTGCGGGGCGCCGGGTGCGGTGCTGAACGCGGTGAACGACGCGCTCGCTCCGTTCCGGGCGCGCATCACCCGCGTCCCGATGACGCCCGAGGTCGTGCTGCGCGCGCTCGGCACGCTCCCCTAGCCCGGATTATCCACGAACGATCGCGCGCGAGCCGCCGAAACCGAGCGCCGGGCTGGGGATCGCCCCGGAATTCCGCGAGCTGATGGCGCAAGCGCCGAAACGCTGGGGAACGCGGTCAGGGGCGTGGGTGTCCAGTCGATGATCGAAG
>JBGPTW010000040.1:0-43833 GCA_041490825.1 Methylomirabilia bacterium
ATCCCGCCAGCGCCGCGCCGGCCGGCGCGTCGGGGCGATGCGCACCGTCCCGCGACCACACTCGCCACACTGCAGCCGACGGTGCTCACGGCGGTCGAGATGCACGACGAGTTCCTTGGCGGCCTCGTCCTCCTCGATCTTGACGACGTGGTGGGCTTTCAATCCGAGAGCTTTCCCGATAAACGTTTCCATGCGCATCGGTCCTTGGTCCTCCCCGTCTCGAGCTTGGTGGCCCGAGCAGGATAGCTGAGGGAGCCGATGCGCTCTGCTTTTCAGGACCCTACGTCACGCGACACTTTTGGGAGAGGAGCCAGATTTCTGTTGATGCCCTACCGTGGTGGCCTCCATCGCTGACACCGCCACTTCCGGCATCGGGAAGCCACAACAGTATTCGCTTTTGCTAGTCCTGGCGGGCCAGCATATCGAAGTCGCCGCATTCGGCGTGGAACAGAGTGAGCGTGCGAAGGAAGAGCTCGGCCCGCTCCAGGTTTTTTTGGGCTACAGTCCCTCGAAGATCTCCCTGCGCCCACCACCCGGGTCGGAGGCCAAATACGCGACAAGCTACTACTGGCAGAAACAGCTCGAACTGCCTCAATTTGTGGAGTTCGCGAAGCCCGGTCCTCTGTTTTACCTGACAACCCGCCTGAAAGCCGCATGGTCGGCTACAATCATCCTCTTCCTTTCGTTCTGGGCGCTCATCGCAAAGACCAGCCGGGTCGCCTTCTTTGAGCGCATGAAACATCAGGCGCTTCAGGACATTCCAATCGGGGCTCCCGTTCTCTCCGATTACCTTCGAAACGAGCAGCACTCCCACGGCTATTTGCGAATCGATCGCGGCTTCCTCGAAACGCTCTATCTGTGCCACCTCTATGCGCACTACTGGCTGCGCGTCTGTCCTGATCTCGACTTCTCGACCCTTCTGTTTTCGCTGCCCGAGACGACCTACCGCTACGAAATTGTCCGAAGGGTATTGCTTCGCCGCGGCGCCGCCGAGCTATTTTCTGACCGGTGGAATGATGGCGACCTTCGTATTTCGGCGTCGCATCGCGAAGGCATCGACACCATGCTCTGCTCACCGCGCCGCCACACCCTCTCCGTCGAAGAGTCGCGAGAGGTCCGCGAGGCGCTCAGGCGCCGCCTTGATGGTCTGGCCACCTACGTCCACCTAGGCTTCGACGTCGACGCAACTTTAAAGCCCTTTTTCTCTCGGACCGCAGACCAGGAACAAGCATTGCAGAAACCGCAAGCCCTTGTCTTCATGCACGGCGTCTCCGATGCTCAACATTTCTATGGTCCCGATTGCTTCGTCGACTTGGATCATTGGTTACACACGTCCCTCGCTTTACTCCTTGCGAAGGGATTTTCGGTTTATCTCAAGTCCCACCCCTCTCTCCACACTCAGGCGGGCGTCTCGATCGAACTCCGCTATAAACGGTACGTGGAGAAGCGCTTGAAAGTGTCCTGGGATGATCTCGCGCCTGGCGAAATTAGGAAGACAGCGATCGATGACGTCTACATCGTCGATGGCAAGCTCGGTCTCCAAGTCCTCCACGCATTTTTAGGGCTCCTCTTGTGCGTCACCCACCATGGGACCATCGCGACCGAAGCAATCGCCTTGCGGATACCGGTGGTCTGTTCGGTCGCCAACCCATTTCAGCGATTTCCCGCTTTTGCGTCAACTTACACTTCATTCGCCGAATACGCCGAGTTGCTGACCATGTATATCGATGGACATCTGGAAGTCACCGAGGTAGAGCTACGCAATCTCTACCTGTACGTGTATGAGAATCAGCGCGACTACTGGTTATGGAGCTACGAGGAGTACACACGCTGGTCGGGGCGTAATTTCCTGAGAGAGCCGAGTGCCTTCGTGGACTTTTTGCTCTCCGTGAATTCTTGGAGCGATCAGACACAGTACGAGCAAGTGCGTAAGGTGTTCGGCGGCCGCAAAGCCAGCTCTCCCAGGATTCGAGAGGTGGATTGTGTCAGGCGGCTGCATGGTCAAGCTCGCCTGAGTTGAATCGGCGATTATGTCAGTCAATCCGCTTGATCGGCGCGAGCCGACTCCGGATCGCCCACCGGTACCACGCCTCGACGTGCCGGGCGGCGGCGCCCGGCTGCACGTACGCCCAGGGCGTCATCAGCGTTTCCTTCAGCGCCCAGGCCCGGCCGGTCTTCAATTTCGTGCGGCGCACGAAGCCCACGAACGCGCGCCAGGCGCCGAGCGAGAACCGATCGGGATGGCGGAGCCAATCGTACTTCGTCCCCACCAGCCAATCCTTGCCCTCGGCCTGCAACGCGCGGTGCTCCTGCCGGCGCACGAGGTCCACCGCGTGGTTGGCGGGCTGGGCAATATGGAAGTTGTCGAACACGATTTTCGTGTCGGCGTCCGGCACGTGCGCGCGGATCGAGCCGATATACGGGTCCCACATGTCCATCGCCACCGCTTCGATCGCGTCCCGCGCGGCCGCCGGCAGCTCGGCCCAGAACGCATCGAGACTCTCGGCGCCGGCTGTCCGCCACGTAGAGGACCCGCGCCCGGTCCAGATCGGTCACCACAGTCACGTACGCTGGGTTTACTGTAGTCCGGGAAAATGGGTGAGCCAGTATCAGGATCGAGTTCTGAGCTTGAGACTAAGCGCCGAAGGAAGAGGATTGCCCTTTGGTCGGCACTCGGACTCGGGGCAGTCACTCTCGCGGCTCTCTATTGTCACCCAATTTTCGAGAATATCACGAACTGGGGCATTCAAGATTGGGACCAGCACTACTTCTATCACGAAGTGCCTCGCCAAACCGTTGTCGAGTACTTCGAGCTGCCGTTGTGGAACCCATACGCTTGCGGCGGCATGCCCATGCTTGCCAATCCGCAATCACGGATTCTGACACCGTTTTTCTTGCTCCACTTGGTGTTCGGGGTCCCGCTGGCGATTCGGTTCGAGATCGTCCTTCATCTGGCTCTCGCCTTTCTGGGCGCCTCTCTTTTTGCCTCCACGAGCGGTGTTCGTCGCCTCGGGTCCGTCGTTGCCGGCGCCGTGTACGCCTTCTCGTCCTTCTTCGCCGTCAACTTGATGACCGGGATGACAGTGTTTCTTGCGGCCGCCTACCTTCCGTTCCTCGGTTGGCTGCTAGTCCGCTCGGGTGATCAGCGCGAGAATGCGTGGGGCATCGCTCTTTGTCTAACCCTCATGTTCGGGGAGGGCGGGCACTATCTGGTGCCCATCTCCGCGCTTCTCATCGTCGCCCTTCTGATCGCGCGGGGCCGCAGCCTGTCCCCGCGACTCGTCATCCGCCGTCTCGCTACAATCGGCCTGCTTGCAATAGGCTTGTCAGCAGTAAAGCTGTTTCCCGCGATCGAGCTCGTTAACAAGTATCCGCGCAAGATCGACGACTACTCTGGTTACAGCTTTGGGTCGCTGCTCTACAGTCTGTTGAGTCGCGACCAGGCGGTCGACGCCGTCGCGGCGCAACCCGGGATACCGGGGTTAGTCGAGGGCATGAGCTACGGCATGGATGAGAATGGGGTCTACGTCGGGATCCTGGGCGCCGGGTTAGCCGCGGTCGGACTGTTGGCTCAGTGGCGCCAGCGGTGGCGCCTGCTGATCGTATTTGGCATCTTCGTATGGCTTTCCTTCGGCAACCGTATCTGGCCAAGCCTCTGGTCATTTCTCCACCTGTTGCCCGTGTACGACTCGATGCGTGTTGCCCAGCGATTTCGCGTCGTGTGGTTGTTGGGATTGGCGCTGTTTGCAGGGATCGGCCTCGATGCCATTCGTGGCTTCGTAACTCGGATCTTCCGGCGTCCGCTGTACGGCGCCGTCGTGGGAGTTACTGTTCTGGTTGCCCTGTTTGTGGATCTGTTTGCCGTCGGTCTCGGTCCCTGGCGGGATGCTTTCCCTGTTCCCGCCCCGGCGATCGAGCACGCGCCTGAGTTTCGACAGGTAAGAGCTGAGCCGTACTACGATGCCCACGGGCCTGTGGCGTCAAGCCACGGGCACAGCTCCGGGAGCGCCTATTTGCCGGCCTATTACGCCAACCGTGGGACGATCGACTGTTACGAAAATGTTCCGGTGCGCCGAGCCGCAACGCCGTTTGACGCGGCAGGATATCGCGGAGAGGTATCGCCTCACACCTGCGGGTGCGGCCCTCGGTAGACGTTGTCATACCAGTCGATGATGTCGAGGATCGTGAACTGTGGCTTTTTCGGGTACCAATATTCATAAATCGCGCGGACAAATTGCAGCTCTTCCAACACGTTAACGTCGAGCTTCAGTTCTGGCCGACGGAATTCCGTGGGGCACTGAACCGTGCCCATGACATATTGTTCTGGGTGATCGTAAAAGTATGTGTGTGGATGCTCCCGATGCCCTGGATCTGTCGCGAGCTTCCACGCCTCTTCTAGAGTTATCAGGTTAAAAGCTTCCGCTCCGATTCCATCAGGATAGCCGTTGTTCTGGATATTGCTAAGGTTCGACGAAAATTGCCTCCCATTATGTTGGTGATAGACGACGATTCGGTCGATCTCGTTTGGCTCGATCACTGGATTATCGGCACAAATCCTCACAACGACTTCTGCTCCAAACGCTGTGGCCGCCTGATAGTACCGATCCATGAGGTCGTTCTCGGCGCCACGAAAGGTTTTAATCCCGCACGCCTCGGCGACCTCCGTTAAAACGTCGTCCTCAGTACAGCGTGGCGTTGCCAGCACAATGTCATCGAGCGTGCGGCTCCGCTTAACACGCTCTATAACGTGCCAGACAAGCGGTCTCCCAGCGAGATCCGCCATCGATTTGCCAGGCAGTCGCTTAGAACCCATGCGCGCCTGGATGATGCCGACCACCCTGGCCGTTCCCACCCCAATCTCTCGCTAGAGGCCGCCGGCTAGGGCCGCCCGAACCCGTACGGCGACGCAGCGTTTGTCCCTCCCCGCGACGGTAGCTGCGACCAAGCCTTGATCTGACCAGCGATGTCGACACCCACGTTGTCGCTCCATTGCCTCAATAGCGACGAGGTGATGCGCCCCACCTTGCCATCGCCAATCGGAGCCCGGTTGAGCGACGTCACAGGCAGAATGCAGAATGGGGTGCCCGTCACAAACGCTTCGTCCGCGGTGAAGACGTCGTACGGCCCGATATTCCTCTCAACGCACCGTAGGTCCAGCTGTGGCGCCAATTCCTCGAGCACGTACGCACGACTGATCCCTCGTAGAATATTGCGACCCTCAGGAGTGGCGATCACACGGCCTTTCACTAGAAAGAAATTATCGCCCGTGCCCTCTGCAATAAATCCGTCAGGATCG
Source organism: Methylomirabilia bacterium (assembly GCA_041490825.1). Lineage (GTDB taxonomy): Bacteria > Methylomirabilota > Methylomirabilia > Rokubacteriales > CSP1-6 > JBGPTW01. Next base: position 5,297 of record JBGPTW010000040.1, read on the forward strand.
AGCAGCAGCGCCCAGTTATTGGTTCCCTCGTAGTTGGAAACTTCGATGTTCGCCATCAGGTAATGGAGCCGACTTCGGTTCTTAACCTTAGGATCTAGCAGCCACGCCGGAATAGCGCGCTGTGACGGAATCACAGCATTGATTCCGCTGTCGAAGAGCGGTCCCATCGACGAAACCGTCCACCGCAGGGGAAAGTCAGCAATGATCACGTTCGGCCCACTTGGCACCCCGGTCACGTTGTCCTCGTAGATGGATAACAGTCCTCGCGACACATCAATGATAAGCCGGTGCTCATCATCGTCGGCGAACGCGGGCTCGTTAGCCTCGATGGTCGCGTAAACGGCCTTCTCCATCTCGTCAATCCTCATAGCCAGCGGGATGCGAACAATCAGTATCGAAGCATATAGTCGCTCTAGGTGCTCACGAAGCTTGAATTGTGCCTTGTTGAACGACCGTGTCATCTCAAAGACCATGTCGCCAAACATCAACGCCGAATCATAAATTGAAATCCTCGCATCCCTTTCACGGATAAACTGCCCATTGAGATACACCACTCTTTCCTTCGCGCTGACGCGACTCTTCTTCCCGCTTGAAGGAGGGCGGTTCATGCAACCACCGGCGCTGGATCTAGGCTCTTACGGTAAATCTCGCGAGCATTGTCGATGTCCAAAGGTCGCGGCGCATTTTCCAATGGCCCCCGAAGCTGCAGCCCCTGTACGGCGAGATCGGAAAGTTGATCAGCAGTTATGCCGAAAGACCGTAAGCTCACCTCGAGCCCCAATCGTGCGAAGAGCCCAGAGATGAGACTGGGGGCGCGCCTCGCACTGGCTTCGCGATCGAGGGAAGCGGTACCAGGTTCCAGAAGTTCGGCGACAAGGGCGTAGACCTCCACACACCTTGATACGTTGAACTCCATCACATGTGGGAGCAGGAGTGCGTTCGCTAGTCCGTGCGGCACCGCGAAGCGAACGCCGAGCGGATAGCCCAGTGCATGGCAGGGGCCGGTTTCCGATCCGCCAATCGCTACCGCCGCCCAGTAGCTCCCCTGCAACATGTTAAGCATGACCCCCTCGGTCCGTGCTGAGGGGTCGCATGCTTCTACGATAGATCCGAGGATCAGGCGTAACGCGGCATCGGAGCAGACTCGGCTCATCGGTGTAGCGTTCTTTGCTGTGTAGCTCTCGATCGCGTGCGTCAGCGCGTCAACGCAGCTCGAGAGCGCCACCGAGCGAGGCGCGGACATCGTGATGAGCGGATCGAGAATCGCGACATCCGGTAAGATGTAGGGTGAATTGATACCACCCTTCTTCCCAAGCTGTCGGTTAACGAGAACTGCGGACCAGGTTGCCTCAGCGCCGCTTCCGGTCGTACTGGGGATCATGATCTTCGGCACTCCTGCGCGCTTCACTAAATCAAAGCCTTGATATTCAGCGGCCGAGTCAGGATTCGAGACCAATACAGATACGGCTTTCGCTAGGTCCATCGCGCTCCCGCCGCCGACCCCGATCACGAGGTCGGCACCGTGAGCACGAGCGACCGACGTCACCGAGTCAACGAGGTCTACGGAGGGATCAGGCGTGGTCTCCGTGAAGAGCTTGGTCGTCGCCGGAAGCAGTTCGCACAACCGCGCCGCCACCGGCGTATTCACGAGACCTTGATCGAGAACAACGAAGGAGCGCGATGACGCGAAACGTTTCAACAGCTCTGGAATCAACCCGACCGCGTCGCTGCCACAGTACACAAACCGAGGTTGACGCAACTGAAACGGCACGGGCATTCTCTAGGCTCCTCTCAGCTTTCTCCGTACCGGAATCTCCGACGCGAGAAGCCTCTTCACACCGTCGCCCATGCCTGTCTCGATGGCCCGTATGTCGCGGACAAGCCGCCTGATTCCCTGTGGCTCAAGGGACGCCGCCTGATCCGTGCCCCACATTGCGCGATTCGTTGTGATGTGCCGCTCGATCACTTTCGCGCCAAACACAACGGCAGCAAGGGTCGTCGCGATGCCCGTTTCGTGTCCGGAGTAGCCGATGACATACGGATAGCGAGCTCGATAATCTTCGATCACTCGCAGATTGAGCTCGTTGTCCTCGGCTGGATAAGTGCTAATGCAATGGCATACGATCGTTTGACTCAGTGGGCGGCCAATCACGGCGGTATCCACCTCTTCTTGTGTGGACATTCCGGTGGAGAGGATCATGGGAATCCCCGTCTTGAACGCTCGATTCACGAGATTGATGTTCGTCAATAGGGCGGAGGGAATCTTGATCGCCGGTCGCTCGAATTTGAGACAAAAGTCAAGGCTGTCCTCATCCCAGGCGGACATGAACCATACGAGCCCGTGCTGCTTACAGTAGTCGTTAATCTCGTTGAACTGATCTTCTCCGAACTCGATCCTGTGGCGGTAATCGATGTACGACATGAGGCCCCACGGTGTTTCCCGCTGAACGCCGCGTTGCTCTGGGTGCACACATAGCTCCGGGTTGCGCTTCTGAAACTTAACCGCGTCGCAGCCCGCCTCAACAGCGGCTTGGATTATCTCTTTTGCGAGCTCCACGCTGCCATTGTGGTTTATACCGATCTCGGCGATCACGTATGTAGGCGCATGCCTAGAAATTTCACACGATGCAATGTGAACGACGCCTTGCTCAGACAATGTCACACCACTCCCAGGAGTGTATCTGATAGCGTAAAATGAAAATGGCGCGGCAGCGCGCCGATCGTCCCGGGCTCGTGCAGGCTCTCGGCCTCGCGGAGGATGCGCAGCTTGTACTCGGCGGTGAATCGCCGCCGTGTCGGCTTCGCCACTACCTCGGGGTCCGGGACGGCGGTCAACATCAGCGCCCCGTCCGTCGGGCGCGCGCGCCGTCGCTCGCTCCCATCGGCCTCTGCCGTCCCTGTCGTCATCTTTCTCTGGCTCATGCCTCCTCTTCTCTCCTCGCCCTTCTACACTAATTTCCGGGGAGTCGGTGTCTCATCGATCATAGACAAAGAGGGGACGCCATGCGTCGGCCATCATGATCGGATCGTATTGAGCCAGGCGCTTGATGCAATCGTTGGTACTGATGCCATAGTACGTTGCGATATCGTCGACTTGACGAAATGGTATGCGCGAATTGTCAATGGAGATGACCGACTCGACTGCCACCGGCGTTCTCCTGCGGGTGAAGTATATACGAGTCCGTTGGGATGTCCCCGGCGCCGGCGGACTCGCGATCACCAGCAAGCGAAGGCCTCGCCTAAAAAGCCAGGTCTTCCGGGAATTGTGTGGGTGAAATCCAAAGAGCAGCACCCCTTCGACGTCACGGTACCGCCGTGGATCCCACTTGGACCGAAGCTCGACCTGCTGGTGGATCACGTGAATGTTCGGCAGTCGCCTGATCTCGGCCGGCAGCACTTCTCCTCGAGGAGAGAACGTGATCAGCCATACGTCATGGTCGCGTTCGGAGAGTTTTTCCAGAAATCGGTAGTCGTGGACATTCAGGATGTCGGAGACGTATGCGATCCTCACCGCCCGTCCCCTTGCGCCTCGCCACTCCTCATGACCCATCCTTTCTGGAACCTTTCGAGATCGTCGACGAGCGCCGAGTGCTCCGGGAAGAACGACAGGGACACCGCGACGCTGGTGTCACGCGCCTTCGACCGTCCACTCGTGCTCGAGCGTGCAAAAAGCCGACTCCCGTGGCACGGCGGACCATCTATCGTCGCTGTCGTCGGGCTCAACCTCGAAGTAGCTCACGGACGGAATGTAATCCGCCATGATGTGGCCTCGATACAATTCGACAGCCAGATAACATCGGCCTGGGATCAGGTTCAATGGTTCCGTTACGCAGACGACGCTGCCTTCCGAAGACAACGTGCCAGACAGTCCCGCTGACACGCTTTCCAGATGGAAGATTGCCGTGCGAGTGTCGAAATCGTGAATGCTGACCACGAAGTTGGGGCGCCGAAGCGGGCCCTCACTGCGATACCACAGCGTGATTTTCAACCGAGCCGCCCTTCGAATCGCCGCTTCACCGCTCGCGCTTTCGATGCGCACGGAAGTGATCCTAGCGCTTCCATCCCCGGCGACGTGGTGGTCCGCCACCGTGAGATTGACCATCGGCCCGCACATGGATGAGCGGACATAGCGGCTAACGACTTCGCGCACAGGTCCGTGATATGTCGTCTTTCCAGAATCGAAGAGAATCGCCCTCTCGCACAGGGAAAGAATAGACGGCAGGTTATGGCTCACAAAAAATACGGTTCTGCCTTCGGTCGCGACAGCGCCCATCTTCCCGATGCATTTCTGCTGGAAGGCAGCATCACCCACGGCGAGCACCTCGTCCACCAGGAGGATCTCCGGTTCGAGATGGGCGGCTACCGCGAAGGCCAGGCGCACGTACATCCCGCTCGAATAGTATTTAACCGGCGTGTCGATGAACTTCTCGACTCCGGCGAACGCCACGATCTCGTCGAACTTTCGCTCGATCTCGACCTTTCGCATCCCGAGGACCGCGCCGTTCAGGTAGACGTTCTCCCGGCCGGTGAGTTCGGGATGAAACCCCGTGCCGACCTCGAGCAGCGAGCCGACGTGGCCATGAATTTCAACACGCCCCTCCGTGGGCCCGGTGATGCGCGACAGGATCTTGAGCAGCGTGCTCTTTCCGGAGCCGTTGTGGCCTATGATGCCGACCACCTCGCCGCGCTTCACCTCGAACGAGACGTCTTTGAGCGCCCAGATGTGGCTCGGGCCGACGTCGGCCTCCACCGCCGGCGCACGCCGGCCGTTCAAGGCCGAGACGAGACCGCGAAAGGGTGCAGAGAGGACGTCCGCCAGACTGTCGCGCAATGCCTTGTATGGCTCGCGTTGCCCGATTCGGTAGCGCTTGCTCACGTCCTCGACGCGGATGGCGATGTCGCTCACGACTCACACCACGTCGGCAAACGTCTTCTCCATGCGGCGGAAGTAGTACAGGCCGCCGATGAGGGTGACGGCGACGACCGTCGCGGAGACGGCCAGCATCGACCCCGGCGCCTGCCCAGTCCCGAGGAGGGCCCAGCGGAAGCCCTCCACCACCCCGACCATGGGGTTCAGCCCGAAGATGGCGCGCCACCTGCCGGGGACCAGGCTGGCCGGATAGGCCACAGGGGTAGCGAAGAGCCAGAGCTGGGTCAGGAACGCGATCGTGTACCTGACATCGCGATACTGGACACTCAGTGCCGAGAGCCAGAGCCCCACTCCCAGGGCGGTCGATACTGCCAGCAGGAGGAAGAGAGGAAGGGTCACGATGGCCATTCCGGGGAAGATCCGGTAGTACCCCATCAATCCCAGGAGGACGAGAAACGCGATGGCGAAGTCCACCAAGCCAGTCAGCACGGCCGCCAGTGGGATGACGAGGCGCGGGAAGTAGACCTTCGTGATCAGGCGCTCGTTGGCGACCAAGCTGTTTGCAGACGCGCTCAAAGCCTGCGCGAAGAGCTGCCACGGCAGGAGCGCACAGTAGGCGAATATCGGGTAAGGCATCCCATCCGATGGAATCTTCGCCAGCGAGCCAAAGAAAATGCTGAAGACCACCATGGCGAAGACGGGCTGGACGATTGCCCACGCAGCGCCGATCACCGTCTGCTTGTAGCGCACCTTGATGTCGCGCCACACGAGGAAGTAGAGAAGCTCCCGGTACTCCCCGAGCTCCTCCAGCTTGAGCGGCACCCACCCCCGAGACGGTCGAATGACAATAGGCGGGCTGCCCGCCTGGGCATTCACTTCGGCGCTATCCTCCCGGCTCCGCTCCACTCGCATGGCAGGCGCCGCTCACCACGCCACCGTACCATGAAGGCCCCCTCGGGAGTGCTGCCCGCGGGCAGCGCCTCAGCCTGTCGCTCGAGGGCCACCGCGAGCGGTAGAGCCCTTCAGTCGCGAGGATCCACACCAGGAGCACTGACAGCGATCCGACAATACCGAGCGCGAGGTCCAATTCAGCCGACTCCTGTACCGCGCGGAACGCCTGCCGCATCACGGCATATAGCGCGCCAAGCAGGACGAGGAGCCCGACGAGCGATCAGCATCCACAGGTACGTGTTGTGAATCTTGTACGGGATGCCGGACAGCGATCAGAACGCGCCCAGACCGATACCGAACAGCATGCTAATCGGATCCACGGCCACGAGCTTGAGGTCAGCACGAGTCGTCTGCCATCGATCGGCAATGCCTTGCAGATCGCTCACCTTCCACCACAGAATTTCGCTCCAGCGAGAAACATCGACACCCTCCCAGCTACGGCTCTGAATCGTCGTCGGGATCAGAGCCCAGATCCTACCGATCGTCCCACTGGCAACGAGCAACGCCACGGCGGCAACGCCAGCGCCCACGGCGCCACAAAATAGCGGCCGCGGCGCACAGAAGTAACCCGGGGACGAAGAGCGCGACGACCGGGGCGACCCAGGCGCCGCGTGAGAGGCTCAACACAACGCCGATGAACAGCGCGAGTACGTTGAGCCTGCCAAGGGCGACCCAGGCCCCCCACCGCGATCGTGTCGGCCCAAGACCATCGAAAACTGGATCACCAGAAGGACGACGACGAATCTGCCGTAGGCGTTCGGATTGAGCATCAGTCCGACGGCGCGCCTCGTGAACATCGTCCCGATGTCAACCCACCGCTGCGTGACGTATGTCACCGCGGTCATGGGGCTGATCACCGAACCGGCCAATATTCTGGCACATCCCAGGGCGAGCAGGAACAAGGCAGTTCAGCCTGGTGAAGCCGGCAGTTGAACGCAGCGACGTTCCGCCGGCCGAGCACCGCGGCCCAGGCGCGAGCCGGAAACACTGGCAGTCCCATGGTGCTCGCGGTAATATCGTTCGGGAGCGTGATGTACTGCCGCTTGGGTCCTTGATCAATCGTATGGCCATGGAAACTTCTCCGCCTGTCGCTCCGTTCCTTCTCACGGCCGCGCGCCGGCGGTTCGCCCCGTTCATCAGGACGGCTCGCGACGCGGCATGAGGAGTGGCGCGCGGCCGCGCGTATCCGTCGTCACACCCTCGTATAACCAGGGTCACTTCCTGGACGCGACCATTCGCTCGGTCCTCGACCAGGACTACGCGGACCTCGAGTACATCCTCGTCGATGGCGGGTCGACAGACGAAAGCGTGGACGTGATCCGCCGCCACGAGGCACGTCTCGCCTGGTGGGTCAGCGAGCCAGATCGTGGCCAGGCTCACGCCATCAACAAGGGGTGGAGCCGGTCGACCGGCGAGATCCTTGCCTGGCTGAACTCGGATGACCTCTACACGCGCGGCGCCGTCTCCACGGCCATCGAAGCATTTGCCAACCACTCGGACGTGGATCTCATCTACGGCGACTGCTCCGAATTCGAGGACGATCCGACGTCCGGCCGGACCCGCCACGTCGGGACGAAGACCCTCACTGATCTCCTTACGGCCAGCATCGACATTGCCCAACCTTCGGTCTTCGTCAGACGCGCACTGCTCGACCGCATCGGCCTGCTGGACGAGTCGCTTCACCTCACGATGGACTATCATCTCCTGCTGCGCGCCTTCGCCTTCGGCCGTCCCCACTACGTCGGTGGCCCGCCACTGTCCTCCATGCGCTTGCACCCCGCGGCCAAGAGCTTCGCGCGGGCGGCCTCATTCCCCGCGGAGATCCTCAAAGCGCTCGACCACTTCTATGCGCTGCCTGGCCTTCCGCACGAGGCGCTGCGCGCGCGCCGGCGAGCATATGCGCGATACGCGTACGCCTGCGCCGATATGGCGCTCTCAGTGCGGAAGTCATATCTGGAGGGCATCGGCTGGCTCGTGCGCGCATACCTTCGGGACCCCTCGCTGGTCGCGAGGCTGCCGCGAGCTATCTGGCGGACGCTGATCGGTGCCCGGGCCGCGGCCTGGCGGGAGCGGACGCTGGCCGACAGGCGTTGAGCGGCGTCCTGATTCGATCAGCGAATGGCCTTCACGTCGTCCCGCAGGAAGTCGAGGTGGCGTTCCCGCTTGGTCTGGAAAATCGAGAGGCAATCTTCCGGCATGTAGTCGATCGACGTTCGCGACCGACACCATGGTAAGTCGCCGGCTCCTGGCCTGCGACGTACCCTCATTGTCACTTCGTGCCCAGGCGAACGTGGTCCGATTTGAGTGTAGAATACTGCGATCATGGTCCACAGGATCAGCAGGCTCTTTCGGTTGTCCGCGGCCGAGTGTGAGCTGCTGCTCGAGGCCGTGGTCCTCCTGGGCGCCGCCGCGCGTCGGACTTCTTCTGTTGCCCTCGATGAGGCTGCGGCGGGTCCTGGGGCGCCTCGGGCTACTCGCGCCGGACGCGGCCGGCGCCGCGAACCCACTGCTCATCGGCTGGGCCGTGAGCGTGGTCGGCCGTCGAGTGCTGGGCGCGCCCTGCCTCGCTCAGGCCTTGGCGGGCGAGGTGATGCTGCGGCGCCGCGGGCAGGCCGCGGAGGTCCGGATCGGGGTGGCGCGGAGCGAAGACGGCCGGCTCCTGGCGCACGCCTGGTTGGAGAGTCGGGGGCGCGTGGTGGTCGGCGGAGCGGACACATCCAGCTACGCGGTGCTGGCATGACCTCTTCCGTTCGCTTCAGCCCCCATCCAGACGTGGTGGCCTCGCGAGTCGGTGATGAGATCGTCCTCGTGCATCTGGCGACGGACCAGATCCTGTCCCTGAACCGAACCGCCGCGCGAATCTGGGAGTTGCTGTGTTCCGGCTGCGACGAGGAGGATCTCGAGCGTCGGCTGTCTGCGGAGTTCGACGTGAACCCCGGTGACCTGGAGCGCGATGTGCGAGAGGTGCTCGCCACGTTCCGGGCGCATGACTTGGTGCACCGCGCCGGCAATGCGTGACCAGGCTTCGTCCTCCGCTGGGTCTGAGGGGACCTGGGTACTGCGCTGGGATACCGGGGGCGAGCCGGCACCGCGGCTCCTGAGACCAGAACTGGGGGCGCCCGGGTCTCCCGACGTGTACCGGGCGGACTCTGGGAGCCTCGTGATTCTTGACGGCTATCTTTTCGACCGTGGGGACCTGGCGCTCCGCTCGGGAGGGTCAGACGCCTCTCTCGTGGCCTCGGCCTACGAGCGGTGGGGGACCGGGCTGTTCGACAAGCTGCGCGGCGGCTACGTGGTGGCAATCTGGGATGCAGCCCGGGAGCGCCTGCTCGTCGCTCGCGACGCCACCCTGCTGGCTTCGTGTTTCTACGCGTGGGACGGGCGCACATTCCTCACCTCACCCGATCTCGATACGCTGCTGACCCAGCCCGAGGTCAGCGGGCGGTTCAATCGGATAGTGATCGCGGAGTACCTTCAGGACGCGCCGTCCGGTCATCAAACGCGGGAGACGTTCTACGAGGGCGTGTGGCGACTGCCTCCTGCGCACGTCCTGTCCCTTGGCACAGCCGGCCCGTCCGTCTCGCGTTACTGGGACCCGGTGCCTCCGGGTTTTTCGTGGGCGAGCGACGGCGATCTGTCCCGGTTTGTACCCGAGGCCGAGCGGGCCGTCGGCCGCTGTCTCTCGGTTGGCGCCGACAGCCTCGCGCTGAGCGGCGGTTTCGACTCGGTGAGCATCGCCGTCCTGGCCGCCGAGCAGCTGCGTGGCAAACCGCCGCTCCACGCGATCTCGCTGCGGTTCGCCCATCCGGCGTGCGACGAAGGGCCCGTGCAGGCGGCCGTGGCTGGTGCGTTGGGCATGCCCCAGATGATGCGGACGGTGGACGAGAGCCTGGACGGCCAGGGCCTGATCGAGGTGGCGCTCGACATGTCCCGGGCAAGCTCGAGCCCGGTACTCACCCCGTGGCAATCCATGTTCCGCGGGCTGGTCGGGTCGGCCGCGCGCCTGGGCCTGCGGCGGATGCTGATGGGCAATGGCGGTGACGAGCTGTACGACGTGCACGGCAGCTACGCCTCGGACTTGCTCGCGGCCGGTGAGCTGCGCGAGTTGTGGCGGTTCTTCATCGCCTGCCGGCGATCGTCATCCGTCTCGACCGCACGCATCGCTCAGTCTTTGCTTTGGCGCAGAGCCGTCAGGCCGCAGCTCGGACGCGCGGCCAGGGGCATGCTCGGCACCGTGTCGCCCAGGGCCAAGGACTGGATCGTCGCTCGGCGCAGGCAGCGGCTGCCGATGCCGTGGCTGGCTCCGCCGGATCGAGCGCTGTTCGGGGAGCTCGAAGACCGACGCAGGCATCCGGTTACGGTCGAGCACGCGAACGGGGAAGGCGACTATGCGTGCGCTATTCGCTCCCTGCTCTTGGATCCGTACACCCTGATGGGGCAGGACCAGGTGGAGTCCTGGACCAGGCGTCTCGGGGTCAAACCTCTGTGCCCGTACTTCGACCGCGATCTCATGGAGTTGAGCCTGCGAATACATCCCGAGCACCTGATCTCGGGAGGGTGGGCGAAGGCGCCCCTCCGCCGCCTCGTGGCCGAGAGACTCCCGGTGCAGCTCCCCCCGAGGAAGGTCAGCTTCACACCGATGTTTCACCAGGCATTCCGGCCCGCGGGCCGGGATGCCTGGCGAGCGATGGGAGGGGCATCAGCGCTCGGGGAGCTGGAGATCGTGGATCCCCACCAGGCGGACCGCCTGATGGACAGATACTTTGGTGGCGACGACTCGAAGGGCATTCCCGCGTGGATTCTGTTCAGCACGGAGGCGTGGCTGCAGGCGCGATCGGGTCTGCTCAGCACGAGCAAGAACGGAGGGATGTTCGATGACTATTCAGCCTGAGGACCAGTTTGAAACGCCCGATGCCCGGGGCAACAAGGGTGAGTGGGAGCCCCCCGCCGTGACGCTGGTCGGCAGCGTGAAAGACTTGGTGCTCGGCGGTCCCAAGATGTCCGGGGGTCACGACCAGGATGCGAATCGGAAAACTCCCTCCGGAATAGGCTAAAGCCAACGGTTATTCCGCGGGCTCTGGTGTGAGGGAGCTGTGAACATCCCAACCCTGGTTTCATTCGATTCCCGGTACCATCCCGGCGACTGGCGAGCCGCCGCCGATCCGAAGGCAGAGACCTGGCTCGACGCGCGCGGTGACGTGTTCGCCCACTGCCACGCTCGGGACGGACGTCACTGGATCAGCGTGCCCGGGAAGGCCTGCTTCTGCTTCGAGCCCCACGGGAGTCCGGTCACCATGATCCCGCATCCCTCGGCCGATCCCGAGGCGCTCGCGGAGCTCTATGAGCGTTCAGTGCTCCCAATGGTGTTGCAGGCCCGCGGCACGGAGGTGCTGCACGCGAGCGCCGTGCTCACCCCTCACGGGGTCCTGGCGCTCTGTGCAGCCACCGGGACGGGGAAATCCACACTCGCCTACGGCCTGTTCAGACGAGGGTATCCCGTGTGGGCCGACGATGGAGTCGCGCTGGATCTGCCCGGCTCCGCCGTCCGCGTGCTCCCGCTTCCGTTCGAAATGCACCTGCGGCCGAGCGCCACGGCCTTCTTCGGGCTCGATGGCAAAGATCCGGCGCCCGCGCCGTGCCGTTCTCAGGAGGAGGCGGCCTGCGAGCCGCCGGCTCCCCTGGCCGCGCTGTGTGTGCTCACGCGCAGCCAGGATAAGCACACGATCAAGCGGCTCTCTCCCGCCTCGGCCTTCGCCGCGCTGCTCCCCCACGCCTACTGCTTCAGCTTGAAAGGGCCGGCGCCACGGCGCAAGCTGGTCGAGCGGTACCTGGCCATTACTGCCCATGTGCCCGTATTCGAGGTCAGGTTCCAGCCCCAGCTAGAATGGCTGGACATGATGCTGGACCGGATCGAAGAGACGATCGTCACACCGCGGGATCGGGAGCGCTGAGCGGGTTCCAGCCTGAGGGGAGTGGCGACCTCCCGGCCGAGCTCGAGCTGCTGCTTCTCCTCGGCCAGCTCCGCATGACCCCCGAGGCCGCGGCTGGGGCTCGGCGGCTTCTGGAGCGTCCGCTCTGCTGGCGGGTGGTCCTGGACGAGGGAGCCCGGCACGAAATCCTCCCTCTTGTCCATCAAAACCTAAAGTCCCTCGCGTTCCAGGGCACCCCGCCGGGCGTTCGTGATGAGCTCGAGACGGCCCTCCGGGCGAGTGCCGTCATGAACGCCGTCCTGGCCCATGCGCTAGCCGAGGCGCTTTCTGCCCTGAGCAATCAAGGCGTGCCGGCGATTCCCTTGAAGGGAGTAGCCCTCGCCGAAGCCCTCTACGGGGATGTCTCCCTGCGTCCGTCCTCGGACCTCGACGTCCTCGTGCCGCGTGCAGCGGTCGGGAGGGCGCTCGACAGCCTGCGGGCGATTGGATACATACCGCAAGTGGCGGGCCGCCTCCGTCCGGATCGACTCTTTCGAAACGACATCGCGCACGCCCTCGTGCGGCGAGCCCACGCCATCGAGTACTCCCTGGACCTGCACTGGGGGATCGCCTCGCAAGCGTCCGGCGACATCCGGGCCATGGACGAGTTGTGGGCGGCAGCCCATCGCCACGAGTTCCGGGGAGTGGGTGCGTACGGGCTCAGCGCCGAGTGGGAGCTCCTCTTCCTGGCCCTGCATGCGGCCCGCCACCGGTGGGTCGGGCTCAAGTGGCTGGTCGACGTGCACGAGATCTGCAGGCGCGGTGACGTTGACTGGGCGGTCGTGGAGCACACGGCTCGCCGTTTCGGCTGGATCGTGTCGCTGCGCATCACCCTGGAACTCTGTCACCGGCTGTTTGCGACCTCGGTCCCCGAGGGCTTGCGCTGCGTCCGCCTTCCCCCGTGGGTGGAACCTTTTGGCGCTTCCTCTCGATTACCGGCCGCGTGGCAAAAGGTGCTGCACCCGGCCCGGCTGATCGAAGGGCCCATCGAAAGGGCCCGCTATTTCGCGCGGGTCCTGCTGGCTCCCACGCTCGCCGACTACCGATTCCTGCCGCTGCCCTGGCATCTGCGATCCCTCTATTGCCTCCTGCGCCCGCTGCGGCTGGGCGGCAAGTGGAGCTGGTACCTCGCCTGCGCGGCCCTAGGGCGGTCGCAGGAGCCGAGCCAGCGGTAGCTGCGGAAGCTCGAGACCGAGCCGATCGAGCAGCGCGGCCTGCGCGGCGTCGGGCCGCACCAGACAGCGAAGCCGGAGCTCACGGCCGTGTTCGGTCGGCAGCACGACATCGGCGCTTTGAACAGGTTCGCTCAGAGCCGAGGGGGTTCAACGCCGAGGTCATCAACATGAGGTACGAAGGATGGGGCGGTCGGCGCTACCCGACCGCCAGCCCGATGTCCGGCGCCACCCCGGTGAGCGCCCGGACCACGAACGCGATGTGCTCGTCCAGCTCGACACCGAGCTCGGCCGCGCCGCGATAGACGTTGTCGCGATTGACCGTCCGCGCGAAGGCCTTGTCCTTGAGCTTTTTCTTCACGGACGACGGTTCGAGCCCGCTGATGACCCGGCCGGGCCGGACCAGCGCGCACGCGTGGATAAAACCCGATAGCTCGTCGCACGCGTAGAGCGCGCGATCGAGCACCGACACGCGCGGCATGCCCGAATAATCCGCGTGGGCGAGCACGGCGTAGATAACCGCGGGCGGCACACCACGAGCAGACAGGATCTCGCCGCCCTTCATCGGATGGTGAGGCGCGCGCGGATGCATTTCATCGTCGAAGTCGTGCAGCATGCCCGCGATGCCCCACGTGTTGTTGACGATCACCACAGAGCGCGGGATTTCCGACCGGCCATCATCGAGCGAGTTGCAGGGGCACGCTGACTTGAGATAGATCGTTCCCGCCGACGGCGCTGAGGGGTGAGGGTCCGGAGTCTTGCACACCCCGGACCCTCTGGCAGAATCACACTTCTGGGAGCGCGCGATTCGCCGCTCCCTTCTTCGCACACCCAGTCGATAGTTGTCCAGCCCCCCGCGTCCTGAGCGCGGGAGCGTGTGGATTCACTGCGGTTGGTTCTTTGCACCCGACCCGACTGTCGCGCGCTCTTCTACCTGTGTCGCGGGTGTGACCGCGGCCAGCGGTACTGTTCACGCCCGTGGGCGGAGCACGCCCGTCACGCCACACTCCGCGACGCGGGCCGACGCTATCAGCGCCGCCGTCCGGGTCGCTTCCGCCACGCCGCTCGTCAGGGCCGCTATCGCGCGCGCCGAAAAATAGGGTTCTTCTCCGAAAAGTGTCAGCAAGGTAAGCCTCGGAAAAGTCGAACGAAAGCACCTTCAGGCTGCATAGGCTTGGGCAGACCCCTCGTGAAGACCGAGGAGGCGGATACCGGCACCCGCGTGGAGCCCGAAGTAGTGGCCAGGCCGGCACCCCGCTTGAGTTGCCCAGAAGTCCCGACGGGCTCGACTCGGGGACTCAAGAGGTCGATTGCTGGGCGGCCACGGGTCGAGACGCGATCTCAGCAGCGTTTCAAGCACTTACGCGTCCGACACTTTTGGGAGAGGAGCCAAAAATAGTGACGCATCAGACTCCCCAGCCGCCTGTCTTGTCCGGCATCGTTGCCTCCGCACCACTGCCGTCGGTGAGCGGGATCGCGGTCATCGACGAGCCCACTGTCGAGGAGGCGACCGATGCACACCCTCTGGATGGGCGTCAGGCCGGGACCGGCTCTCACGCGCGTGCTCGTGCAGGATGGGCCGCTGACGATTCTCAAGGCGCGGCTGCCCGAGGCGCCGCAGCATCCGCGCGCGCTCGAGACCCTCGCGGAAGGGATCGCGCTCTGGTACGGCTGTCCCCTGTACGGTGCGCTCGGTGTGGCCGCCGAGGACGCGCTGTGCGTCTCACCACGCTGGCACGCGACCGTCGACGGCCTGACGCGCACGCCGCTCGTCACCATCGACCTCGTGATCGGGCGGCCCCGCCCGCCGCGCGCCGGCGGGCGCCTCGTCGGGCTCGGCGACTTCGGTGATGTTCGCCAGGTGCGCCTGTGGGAGCCACGGGCATGATCCCGCCGGAGCTGCACGCGCAGATCCGCCGGCTCTTCTACGCCGAGCACTGGCGGCTCAACACCATCGCGGCGCAACTCGGCGTGCATCACGACACCGTCCGGCGCGCCGTCGAGAGCGAGCGCTTCATCCGCCCCGGCGCGCCGATTCGCCCCAGCGCCCTCGATCCCTACAAGGCCGTCATCACGGCGACGCTCGAGCAGTACCCGCGCCTGCGCGCCACGCGCCTGTGGGCCATGGTGCGGGACCGCGGCTATCCCGGCTCGGCGATCCAGGTCCAGCGCTACGTCCGCCTCGTGCGTCCCGCCGCGCGCGCCGAGGCGTACCTCCGCCTCGACACGCTCGCGGGCGAGCAGGCGCAAGTCGACTGGGGCAACTTCGGGCAGATCCGCGTGGGCTCGACCACGCGGCTGCTGTCGTGCTTCGTCCTCGTGCTCTCGTGGTCGCGCGCTTGCTACGCGCGCTTCGCCCTCGACCAGACGCTGGAGAGTTTTCTCCGCGGGCACGTCGAGGCCTTCACCGCGCTCGCGGGCGTGCCCCGCACGCTCCTCTACGACAACTTGAAGAGCGTCGTCCTCGAGCGCGTCGGCGATCACATCCGCTTTCATCCGCGCCTGCTCGAGCTCGCGGGCCACTATCACTTCGCCCCGCAGCCGTGCGCGGTCGCCCGGGGCAATGAAAAGGCTCAGGCTTCATACTGCACTCCTTTCCGTTTGTGCGACGCACACTGCGGGTAGCGGCGCCGATCGCGGAAACGCTTTCCTGGATGGGCCCGCGGCAGCGGCGCGATCGGCGGCTCGAAGAGGATCGTGCCTTTCTCGTCGGCTCGGATCGCGCGCAGGACGCCTTCGCACGCGAAGCGCTTGGCGGTGGTGTGGTGGACGCCCAGCTGAGCGGCAATCTCTGGGGCGGTCAGCCAGCCGGCGGTGCGAAGATGCTCCGCAAAGCTCGGGATCGCGTACGCCTGCCGAAGGAACTGGACCCGCACGCGGTGAAACGGCTGGCCCGTTCCCGTGCGCAGCCAACGCCCATTGAGCGTGGTGGCCATCTGGTGGTCCGTCTGTTCCGTCGCGAGCGCACGCACCATTTCGACGATCTCCGCCGGCGTGCGCCGAAGATCGGGCGCGCCGAGCGGACGCGGACATTCGAGCGTCGTCGTCGCGCCGCCTTTCCAGCGGATGTGCAGCTGAATCGCCTGGTCGCGCACGAGCGTCACATCGTCGATCAGGAGCCGCAGCATTCGTTTGCGCTCACGCATCGGGGTTCGCGGATCATGCCACACGCGCGGGAGGTCGCTGGCCAGGGCGTGAATGCGCGCTCGGTCGTCGGCCGATGAAACCGGCGCCGCCGAGGATCAAGCTCCTAGCCATAGCCGATCCCTGCGTATCGCACACCGGCAGCTCGCAGGGCGTGCTCGTCGAGGATCCGCCAGCAGTCGAACATGAGGGCGGGCTTCCCCAGCCGCTCCGCGAGGCGGGCAGCGTCGAGCTTCGCATACTCGGGATGATCGGTGATGATCAGGACGCCGTCGGCCCCCTCGAAGCCGTCTTCGAGCGCGCACGGCTTGACCCCGAGGTCACGAATCACCTCAGGCGCGACCATGAAGTCGTGGCCACGGAGCTCGAGACCCACGCTCGCGAGCGTCGGTAGCATCGCCAGTACAGGCGCTCCCCGCATGTCGTCGGTGGGCGGCGAGCCTTTATAGGCGAACCGAGGAGAAACACCCGAGCGCCTGCGAGGCTGCCACGCGTCTCGGCCAGCAATGTGAGGAAGCGCGTGGCCACGTGAACCGGCAAGCGCTCGTTGAGCCGTCGGGCCTGCTCGATGAGCGAGGGCGCGTGATTCCTGGTGCGCGCGCTGCTCAAGAGGATGTACGGGTCCTTCGTGAGGCATCCGCCGCCCACGAATCCGGGCTTCGCGAGATCGGGACGCGGGTAATCGAAGTTCGCGGCGTGGATCAGCTCCAGAGGGTCGAGGCCGAAGCGCTCGGCCATCAGCGCGACCTCGTTGCCGAAAGAGTAGATCACGTCCGTGTGGCAGTTGTTGATGAGCTCCACCATCTCGGCCGCCTCCAGTGAGGAGACGCGGACGACGCGCGGGCTCAGTTGCGAAAAGAGCGTCACCGCGGCGTCAAGACTCTCAGCGTCGAGCCCCCCGATCACCTGCGGAAGAAGCTCGAGCTCACGAAGCGCCTGGCCTTGAATGGTCCGTTCGGGGCAGAAAGCCAGCCGTGGGCGGGCCCAACGCCTTTGGAGCTCCGGAAGCGCGACACCGCGCGTGGCTCCGACCGGCACCGTGCTTCGGACCACGACGAGCGTCGCAGGATCGCACGCGGCGGCAACCGACCGCACGGCGTCGCGCAGGTGATCCAGACGCGGCGTTTGCGTCTCGAGATCCACCGGTATGGAAATGGATATGATCACGGCGTCGACAGCATGGTGCGGAAGCGTGGCGGCGACGTGAAGCCGGTTGCCCAGGAAATCCCGCAAGCCTTCCTCGACGCCGGGCTCGTACAGATGGGCCCGCCGCGCGGCAAGCGCGTCGAGAACGCGGGGCTCACGGTCGCAACCGAAGACGCTGAAGCCTTTTCGCGCAAGCGCGACGGCGAGCGTGAGCCCCACGTATCCCGGGCCGACGATCGCAACGCGGGTCAATCGAACAGTCCCGCAGCCACGTCCTGATTCGCCTTCTCCAGGTCATACTGGCGTCCGAGATCGAGCCAATACTCGCGGATCAGGTAGCCCCTCACCGGGCGCTCGTGGTCCAGCAGAAGGCGGATGAGCTCGGTGGCGTCGAAGTGCTGGCCGTCGGGGATGAAATCGAGGACCGAAGGATCGCACAGGTAGATGCCGGCGTTGATGAGGAATTCCTTTCGTGGGTTCTCCTCGATGTTCACCACGCGGTCGCCGCGCAGCGTGAATTCGCCGTAGGGGATGTCGACCTGATGGAGCGAGACACCGACTGTCAAGGGAGATTCGGGCTCACGCTGGTGGAATTGCCACATCGCGCCGAAATCACACTTCGTGAGGATGTCGCCGTTGACGACGAAGAAGGGCCGTTCGAGACGATTCCGCATGAGAGAAAGCGCTCCCATTGTGCCGAGCGGCGCCGATTCTTCGACGTACTCGATGCGCACGCCGAGCTGCCCGCCGTGGCCGAACCGCTGACGGATCACTTCGGACTTGTGGTGCACCGAGAGGGTGATTTTAGCGATCCCGGCCTGACGCAGCCGCTCGATCAGGATTTCGAGGACCGGCTTGCCGCCTACCGTCATCAGCGGCTTGGGGACGGAGACGGTCAACGGCTGCAGACGCCTGCCCTCACCCCCGGCCATGATGACGGCTCGGGTGGTGAGCGACGGCAACCAAGTCAGAAGATTTTCCAGCACGAGGAGGTCTACCACGACGCCACGCTCGTCGACCAGCGGAAGATGACGGATCGAGTGAGCACGCATGAGCGTCAGGGCATCGGCGGTACTGAGCCCGGCGACACCCGTGACCGGGGTTCGGTTCATGACCTCCTCGACCCGACCTTCGAGCGACATGCCGCGGAGGATCGCTCTATGCAGGTCCTCGTTTGTGACGAGACCGCGCAGGCGCGATTCGTAATCGACCACTAGCGCGATCTGTTGACCGTCCCGAGTCATCAACTCCAACAACTCCCGGAGAGTGGCGCCTTCCTTAACGAACAGACCCCCCAGGCTCCTCACGATCGCTTCTTCTTCATCCGACGAACCACCTCCAAATGAGCCCGGAGAAACCTTCTCCGCTGCCACTCGAGGAATCTTTGGGGCTTCGTCGTCTGCCATCGGATCGGCAATGTCTTGCAGATCGCTCAGCTTCAACCCGCGGCGCGTAGACATAGCCGAGGACAAAGAGCGCGACCCAGGCGCCGCGTGAGAGGCTCGAACCAACGCCGATGAACAGCGCGAGAACGTTGAGCGTGCTCGGGGCGACCCACGCCCGCCTCTCCAGGTCACGTCGATTCAGCACCATTGCAACTGGATCACCAGCAGGACGACGACGAATCCGCCGTACGTGTTCGGATCACACTAGACCGGCGGCGCGCTGTCCCTGTCCGCTGAATGAACATTGCGCCGCTGTCGAGCAGCCGCTGCCCTATGAACGTCACCACCGTGACTAGATTTATCACAGAACCGGAAAAAATGAGCGCGCCGGCAGCGTGGCGGAGCCGACTGGGAGAGTGAATGGTAACCACGAGCGCATAGGCGAGGACGAGGTAGGCGAGCCCGGGGTCTTGTTCAGGACCGCGTACCGGCTCAGGGCGCCCAGGCGAAGTGATGCCGCCAGCGTCCCGAGGAAGCAGATCACCGTCAAAAGCGCCAGCAACCTGCGGTCCAGCGGCGTGCGCCATGGCTTTACGTCGCGGTACTTCCATGCCGTCCAGGCCGCCGCCCCGAACAACGTGACGGCGACTATATTAGACAACCCAATCGGTTGACCACCCCGAGGCGGCTTACGGAAGTTGCACTGCGAGCAGCGCAGCCCAGGCTTGGGCGAGAATCGTTCGCGAGCGACCACCAGCCCGCTGTGACACATAGCGGGCTATGATAGGCCGTGATATTAAATCTTCTGGAAAGGTGCACTGATTCTTGCCCGTCCGAAACACGGTGAACCTTGAAGAGTTCGTCCTGGCATATCGGGGCCCGCACGAAAGAGATGGTGCGGCGGGCGCCCCGACCAATCGGGTGATCACGAAAACGCTCCGGCATCACCGTCTCCGATGAAGCCATAATGGGGATGGGTGCGTCCTACCCGCGCGTCTCGATAGTCACGCCATCGCTCAACGCGGCGCCGTTCATCGAACGCACCCTCGCGAGCGTCCGGAACCAGATTTATCAGTGTCTGGAGCACATCGTCGTCGACCACTACTCGACCGACGGGACGCTCGACATTCTACAACGGGCCGCGCCGCCGGTGCGGCTCGTCATGGATCGTGGCCGTGGGATCGCGCGCGCGCTCAACGTGGCCTTCGGCCTCGTCGAGGGAGACGTGGTCGGGTGGCTCAACGCCGATGACCTGTATCTGCCGCGCACGCTCGAGCGCATCGCCGCGGTGTTCGCGGGTGATCCAACCATCGCCGTCGTCTACGGCGACTGCCTCTTCGTCGACCTTGACGACCATATCCGTTGGACGCAGAGGACGGGCGACCTTTCACACGAACGGTTGCTGCGGCAGGGAAACGTCGTGCCCCAGCCGGCGGTGTTCGTCAGACGCGACGCGCTTCGTCGCGCGGGGCCGATGGACGAGTCCCTCCGCTTTGCCCTCGACTTCGACCTGTGGCTTCGTCTCATCCGTGAGCACCACTTCCACTATGTCCCGGAGCCGCTCGCGTGTTTCCGCTGGCACCGCACGTCGTTGACGGCCTCCCACGGCTTCGGTTCCTGGAGGGAGGCCATTCGCGTGGTGCGCAAGCATGGGGGCGGAGTGACTCCCGCCCTGGCCTTCGCCTATCTTCGATTTCTCCTGACCGTCACACGGCAGCGATTCGTCCCGTTCCTTCGCACGGCGCGCGACGCGTGACCTGAGCGTGCCACCGCGCGTGTCCGTCGTCACGCCTTCGCTCAACCAGGGCGAATTCCTCGAAGCGACCATTCGCTCGGTGCTTGACCAGGACTACCCGGACGTCGAGTACATGGTGGTCGACGGCGGCTCGACGGACGACAGTGTCGACGTGATCCGCCGCCACGAGGCGCGGCTGGCCTGGTGGGTGAGTGAGCCGGACCGTGGCCAGTCCCACGCGATCAACAAAGGCTGGCAGCGGGCGACCGGCGAGATCGTCGCCTGGCTGAACGCGGACGATCTATACACGCCCTGTGCCATCTCGCGCGCGGTCGCGGTCTTCGCCCGGCACCCGCACGTGGATCTCATCTACGGCGACTGTTACGAATTCGAGGAGGATCCTGCTCACGCTCGCATCCGCCACGTTGGGACCAAGACCCTCAGGGGCCTGCTCACCGCTAGCCTCGACATTCCTCAGCCGACGGTGTTTCTGAAGCGCTCACTGCTCGACCGCATCGGCATCCTCGACGAGTCGTTGCACTTGACGATGGATTACCATCTCCTGCTGCGCGCCTTCGCATTCGGCCGCCCTCACTACGTGAGCGGCCCACCGCTCGCGTCCATCCGCGTGCACCCCGCGGCCAAGAGTTTTGCGCGGGCGGCGTCGTTCCCTACCGAGCTCATAGAGACGCTCGACCACTTCTACGCGCTCCCAGACCTTCCGACAGAAGCCTTGCGCGCGCGGCGGCTGGCATACGCGCAGTACGCCTATGCCCGCGCCGATATGGCGCTCTCGGTGCGGAAGTCATATCTGGAGGGCATCGCCTGGCTCGTGCGCGCCTACCTTGGCAACCCCTCGTTGCTTGCGAGGCTGCCGCGAGCGGTCTGGCGGACGCTGATCGGTGCCCGGGCCGCGGCCTGGCGGGAGCGGACGCTGGCCGACAAACGTTGAGCGGTTTCGTAGACGGCGGTCCCCGGCAGGCGACCTCGGTTGTTGCGGTTGTTGCGGCTTCGGTTGGCAGGTGCATCGTGACGCCATCCCCAAGAGGTGCCACGATGGACGCAGCGATTCGTCGTCTCCGCTCCGAAGCTGAACCGTGCCGGAGCGGTTCCGGTGGCTCTCGAGTGATCGGCGAATGCTCAACGCCATCCGTTGAAAGCCGCGACCTGTACGCCGAGGGTATACTCGCCGTATGAACGCGAACCTGCTCGCGGAAGCCCTGAAGCTCAGCCCAAGTGATCGGCTGCACCTGATTGAGGCGCTCTGGGATACGCTCCCGGAGGAGGACATTCCTGTCACGCCCGAGGAGCGTGCCCTTCTTGACGCTCGGCTGGCCGATCTGGAGGCGAATCCCGGAGATCAGAGCCCCTGGTCCGAAGTTAAAGCCCGTCTAGAACAGCGGTCTCGTTGACATTGCCGGTCCTGCTCCGTCGAGCTGCAGAGCTCGACCTGGTAGCCGTTGAGGATTGGTATGACCGTCAACGTCAGGGTCTGGGTAGTGAGTTTCGACAGGCAGTGGACGACCTGATCGGGCGCGTCGCAGAAAATCCACTCAGGTACCCGGAGCGCTACCGAGGAATCCGCCGTGGCGTGCTACGGCGATTCCCTTACGTGCTGTGGTATCGACCCTTCGAAGACTTCGTCGTTGTTCTGGCGTGCGTTCACGGCAAGCGCGATCCCCGCGCAATTCGCGCTCGACTCCGCGAGCGAGCCTGACAGGTCCTCTTGCGCCCGATCCCGGCGGGCAACAGCCTCGCGACTACCGCGCCAGCCCGATCTCGCCTGCCACTCCGGTGAGCGCTCGGACGACGGAGGCCGGGTGCCGGAGCGCGGTGGATCCGATCAGGAGATCGAAATCTCCAACCGGCGTCCGTGCGGCACGGAGGCGACCGCGCTCGCGCCCGAACACCTGGCAGGTCTCGAGATCAATGCCGACGAGCGCGAGGCCGTCCTGCTTCAGCTCGTCGAGGCGTTCGATGATCGGCGCGTGTCCGTCGGGAGGTCGAGGATGGTGATGGTGACCTCTTGGCCCTCCGGCAAATCGAGTTTCTCGACGGGCTCCAGACGCCCGCCTCGGACCCGGGCGCGAATCGTGCTCATGTCCACTCCTCCCTTCTTCTCGGAATGTGAATGCCTCATGGTCTCAGTATAGGAGACCGACAGAAGCTGTCAAAGTGACGCGGCGTTGCGCCTCGAAGGCTCCTTCGGCATCGATCTCCTGGATCGTTCCTGCGCGGGCGACGTCCTGCTGCGCGCCTTCGCCTTCGGCCGCCCTCGCTACGTGAGCGGTCCACCGCTGTCCTCCATGCGCTTGCACCCCGCGGCCAAGAGCTTCGCGCGGGCGCCCTCGTTCCCCGCCGAGATCCTCAAAGCGCTCGACCACTTCTACGCGCTGCCCGGCCTTCCGCCCGAGGCGCTGCGCGCGCGCCGGCGAGCCTATGCGCGATACGCGTACGCCTGCGCCGATATGGCGCTCTCGGTGCGGAAGTCATATCTGGAGGGCATCGGCTGGCTCGTGCGCGCATACCTTCGGGACCCCTCGCTGGTCGCGAGGCTGCCGCGAGCTATCTGGCGGACGCTGATCAGTGCCCGGGCCGCGGCCTGGCGGGAGCGGACGCTGGCCGACAAGCGTTGAGCGCGACGTCGCCGCTCAGCGAATGGGCCTTCACGTGTTCGTGCAGGAAATCGCGCCCTCGGTTGTTGCGGCCTGCGTCGACGTCCATCTCGCTACGCATCTTGTGGCGATGGCCCACCGCGACGAATACGACGTGGCGATCCTCGTGAACGGGGCACCGTGATCCGCCCCCGTGGGGACCGGCGCGCTCACCGCCGTCGACGGGCCAGAGCCGCAATGAAGTAACCGGTCACGTACCGGGTGGGCCACGCTGCAAGAGCCTCGAAGGCCTCGAGCGCCGCCAGGAATCCCTCGTGAGTCCGCGTTGCGGCGAAGCGCGTGAGCAATCGCGCCGCGACGATGCACAGCACCCGCGGGCAGTGCAGGACCGCGGTTGTTTCGAGCACGTCGAACCCGGAATCGCCAAGGAGGCGACACAGCCGGGCCGGCCGAAAGGACCGTCCCACATAGTAGGGGACGACGTTCAGTCGGTGAAGCAACTCGAACGGCAGCACGTTACGCAGCGCGACCACTGGATTGGCGAGGTTGTCCATCGTCAGGACGAGCCGGCCTCCGGGACGGAGCACGCGCGCCAGCTCGCCGAGGGCGACGGCGACCTCCGAACTGGACCGGAAGTGGTCGAGTGTGGAGAGGGAGACGACGGCGTCGAACGCGCCCGCGGCAAACGGCAGGCGGCGCACGTCGGCCACGCTCATGCATGCGAGAGGATGCCGCCCTGACGCCGCGCGCACGGTGGCCTCCGCGAGATCGACGCCGACCACGACGCGAGCCCGAGTCGAGAGCAGCGGCATGAGACCGCCGGCGACAGCCTCGTCGAACGTGTCCGTCTTGAGCAGCCGCTCCACGGCGTCGCCCGCGAGCCAGCGCCGGCAGAGCGCGCCGTTGATGCCGTCGCTGTGGCGACGCCAGAGACGATCGCCGGCTCCGAGCCGCCAGCCGTCGAGAACAGTCTCCCAGTAACGCTCCTCGGCGCGCGCGGTCATGACTTGGCTCGTCAGATATCGGAGATGATCATGGTCCCCCGGAACCAGCCGCGTGCCGAGGAGACTGGTGGTCGCCGGCGATGAGGAGACGGAGGTTACCGAGGATAACCAACATGCTTCCGAGGCCGCCTATTGAATCAGGAGGAAAAGGCCGGCCATCACCTTCGGGATCCACATGTGACCAGAGCGCGGCGATCGTGGTGGACGGCGTAGTGCTTCAGGCGGACGATCCGGTCGTGCCAGCTCGTGGACATGGCCGCGACCGCGACGCCGGCCAGCGCGGCGTAGGCCGCGAGCGCGGCAACGCGGGGCCCGCCGTAGGCGCCGTACACGAGCCAGCGCGCGACCACCGCGAGCACGTGGAGCGCGATCATCGCCGTGAGGATCACGTGGCACGCAGTTCGTCGTCGCTCGCGAGCTCGGAGAGGGCGCCACGCCGGCGGGCGCGCAGGCGCCGACTTCCCCGGGCGATTTCCTCGTGATAGGACCGGTCGACGTTGACGTTCCACACGTCGTGCCCGGCGCCATAGACGTTCTCGGCAGCGAGCAGCCCGGTCAGCATGGAGTGGTCCTGGTTGTTGTAGCGGTGCAGGCCGTTGCGGCCGATCGTCTGGAGGTTCTGCAGTCCGGCGAGGAACGCGCGGATCACCGCGACGCGCTCGCGGTAGTCCTCGTCGTACACGGGATACGCCCGCGGCTGCCGGAACACGACGCCGTCCGTGATCTCGGCCGGGTCGGCGAGCCCGAGCGCGGCGAGGTCGCGCGTGGCGAGCGCAATGAGCGCGGGGTCCGCCATCGCCCACAGGGCGTCGCCTTCGACGCAGAAGTACTCGAGCCCGACCCCGGTCGTCTCCGGATCCGCGACCATCGCCTCGCTCCAGTTCTTGAAATTCTGGATGCGCCCGACACGGACGTTGGGGCTGTGCACGTAGATCCACTGGTCCGAGAACACGTCACGGCGTTGCACGACGAGGCCCACGACCACGAGAGCGCGATAGGCGAGGCCGCGGGCCGCCGTGACGACCGCGGCGGGCGCGGGGGGATCCAGGCGCGTGATGAGGTCGCCAAGCGCCATCGACGAGATGAGGTGATCCGTGGCGATCTCGGCCGTGGCGTTCCCGGCGACGGTCGTGACGCTCCTGACGGATCGCCCATCGTGCCGGACGCGGGCGACGGTCGTCCCGAGCTCGACCCGGCCGCCGGCGTCCTCGATGCGCTCCCGGAACCTTTCCCACATCATCCCCGGGCCCAGCCGGGGGTACTGGAACTCGCTGATCAAGGAGGTGGCTCCGTTCGTGCCGAAGACGGCGTGGGCCAGCGCGCGGCCGAGTGACAGCTCGCGGATCCGCTGAGCCCCCCAGTCCGCACTGATGCGCTCGCAGGGAATACCCCACACTTTTTCCGTGTAGGTCTGGAAGAACGTCCGGTAGAGGCGTCGTCCGAAGCGGTTCACGACCCACTGCTCGAAGGTCTCTTCCGGCCGCATGCGCCGGGCGCGCGCGCGGAGATAGCTGCCGAGCACGCGGACGCTTTCCACGACGCCAAGGTTGCCGAGCACGTTCCACAGCTCGAGCGGGTAGTCGTAAAAGCGGCCGCGGTACAAGATGCGGGACAGCCGTGACACCGTGAGGAAATCGACGCCGAGCACGTGCTCCCAGAGTCGTCGCACCTCGGGGACCTTCGTGTAGAACCGGTGACCACCGAGGTCGAAGCGGCAGCCCCGGTACGTCTCGGTACGCGCCAGGCCGCCCACGACACCGTCGGCCTCGAGGACGAGAGGCGTGGCCCCCGTCCGGGTGAGCGCCCAGGCGGCGGTGAGTCCCGCAGGGCCAGCGCCGACCACGACCACGTCGTGACGCTCGGCCCAGGGGATGCTCACGAGAGGTCGATCTCGATGGCGGGGGTGCCAAAGGGCGGTGGCCTCAGCCGGTACCATGCCCCGCCGAGAACAAACGCGACCGCGGAGTAGAGATAGTAGAGCCAGTGCCACGGCACCGCGGCCACCGCGAACCGCGTGCCGTAGCGTTGGCGGAACAGCCGGTAGAGCGGGCCATCGAGCGCGACCAGCAGCGCGGCGACGGCCGCGGCGACGGCGAGCGCGAAGGGCCACCGCCTCGCGGCCAGCGTCGTGACGACGAGGGCGAGCACGAGGGCGGCCGACAGGCGACTCGAGCGTCTCAGGTTGAGATCGTCGATCAACCCACGATGGTGGACGATGAGCGCCGTCCACGGAAGCGCGCGGTCCCGGACGTCGGCGACGATCATCGCGCCGGCCGTCCAGCGCTTGAGATGTGTGACCTGGATCGTCCGCTCGAGCCTGATGCGATGGCCGGCTCCGCGGAGCCGGTATCCAAGCTCGATGTCCTCGATCGACGGTCGTCGGTATCGCTCGTCGAAGCCGCCGAGCGCCAGGAACACCTCACGACGGATTGCGCCGCACCCGGCCCAGAAGGTGGAGGCCTCGGCGCGGCCTGTCTGGTGTACGTGATGGTGGAGCAGGTTCCGGTAACGCGAGATGAAGTTCCGGGCGGCCGGCGCATCGTCGTATGAACCGAACACGGCAGCCACGCCCGCGTCGTGGAGCGTGCGGCACAGCCGCGTGATCGTGTCCGGACGCACGACGACGTCGGCATCGACGAACACGAAAATCTCGCCGCGGGCGGCGCGCGCCCCCGCGTTGCGCGCCCGAGCAGGACCACCCGGCGCCGTCAGCGTGACGACGCGCACCCCTGCCGATGCGGCAACTGCAGCCGCGGCGCGGTCGCCGTCGGCCACGACGACCAGCTCGCCGCCAAGGGGTAGCGCGCCATGTAGGGCGGCGAGGCAGCGCTCGAAGCCGGCATCGGCGCCGCGCACGGGAACGATCACCGAAACCTGGATGAGAGGGCCAGCGATGGCCGCGGGGCCAGCGGCGTCTCCGCTCAACTCAACGCCTATCTGTGGCCGAATAGTCTCCTCTTCCCATCATATGACCGATCCTCGGTACCGAGCGTGAGTCGAAAGATCGCGCACAGACGCCCCCCGGAAAACTAGCCTGTTGGACTGGTCAACGTCCGAGCGCAACCAGGATAGCAGTATTGCATGTGTGGCGGTCATGATGGTCACTCACTGTGACCCACGGCACGGCCGTTGCTATCGACCAGTAAACACCGCGGTGAAGTGGTCGAGGGGCTCGGCGGCTGAACACGCCGAGAAGGTTCCGGCACGCCGAATTACTGTAAAGGAAGGTCGGCGCTACCCGCCGCCAGCCCGATGTCCGGCGCCACCCCGGTGAGCGCGCGAACCACGAACGCGATGTGCTCGTCCAGCTCGACACCGAGCTCGGCCGCGCCGCGATAGACGTCGTCGCGATTGACCGTGCGCGCGAACCCTTTGTCCTTGAGCTTTTTCTTCACGGACGATGGCTCGAGCCCGCTGATGACGCGGCCGGGGCGGACCAGCGCGCAGGCGTGGATGAAACCCGATAGCTCGTCGCACGCGTAGAGCGCGCGATCGAGCACCGACACGCGCGGCATGCCCGAATAATCCGCGTGGGCGAGCACGGCGTAGATGACCGCGGGCGGCACGCCACGAGCAGACAGGATCTCGCCGCCCTTCATCGGATGGTGAGGCGCGCGCGGATGCATTTCATAGTCGAAGTCGTGCAGCATGCCCGCGATGCCCCACGTGTCGGCATCGGCGTCGTAGCGCTCCGCGTACGCGCGCATCGAGGCTTCCACCGCGCGGGCGTGCTTGCGCAGGCTGTCGCTCTTGGTGAACTCGGTGAGGATCGACCAGGCCTGGTCGCGGTCGATGGCTACGACCTCTCCTTCTCGAGACGATCGGCCCGCTCGACCGTCTTGCGCAGCGCTTCGAGCTCCGCCTCCAGCGTGCGGATGCGCTCGATGAGCTGCTCGATGGCCTTGCTGATGGGATCGGGCAGATCGGTCTGGTTCAGGTCGATCCCGTCGCTCACGCGCTGGCCGTCCTTGTAGGTGACGCGGCCGGGGACGCCGACGACGACGGCGTTCGGCGGGACTTCGCGCACCACGACCGAGCCCGCGCCGATCCGGCTGTTGTCCCCGATCGTGAAGCCGCCGATGATCTTGGCGCCGGCGCCGACGACCACGTTGTTCCCGAGCGTCGGATGGCGCTTTTCCCGCTTGACGCTCGTGCCGCCGAGCGTGACGCCTTGCAGCAGCGTGACGTTCTCGCCGACTTCCGACGTCTCGCCGATCACCACGCCCATACCGTGGTCGATGAAGAGCCCGGGTCCCAGGCGGGCCGCCGGGTGGATCTCGATCCCGGTCAGGAAACGCGAGACGTGCGAGACGAAGCGCGCGGTCGCGCGCCATCCCGAATGCCACACGCGGTGCGCGAATCGGTGGAAGACCAGCGCGTGGACGCCCGGATAACAGAACAGCACTTCGAGCGACGACCGCGCGGCCGGATCGCGCTCGAGAACGACTCTGATGTCGCGGCGAATCGCGTCAAACATCGGTCGGCCTTCTCGCCAGGCACGCGAGGGCGGCAGCGCGGAGCGCCCCCGCCACCACGTCGGCGGCGTGCTTGCGGTCGTCCGGAAGACCATCGACCGCGCGCTCGACGTCTTCCGCCTTGAGCTGCGCGAGATCCTCGACCGGTCGGCCCGTCGCCAGCTCGCTGGCCGCGCTGGCGGCGGCGATGGTGGGCCCGCAGCCGTACGTCTGGAAGCGGACTTCCGCCGCCAGGCCATCCCGAACTCTCAGGAAAAATCGCGCGAGATCCCCGCACCCCTCGTATTCGTCCTCGCCGACACCGTCGGGATCGCGCATGAGCCCGGCATTGCGCGGATTCAAGAAGTGATCGAGCAGTGTCTCGCTATATCTCATCTGGCTCCGGCCGGCAGCGATGCCCGCAGCTTGCGAACGATCGGCTCCGCGCAGTCGATCACGTAGTCGATGTCCTCGGCCGTCGTCGAGCGGCCGAGCGAGTGACGCACGGCGCCCATGGCCCAGTCGAGCGGTACGCCCATCGCCACGAGGACGTACGACGGCTCCACGCTTCCCGACGTGCACGCCGACCCCGCCGAGACACCGATGCCCTTCAGGTCGAGGCCGAGCACGATCGACTCCGACTCGACGCTGCGGAACGAGATGTTCGCCGTACCGGGCAAGCGCTCGGTCGGATGGCCGTTCAGACGCACGTCGGGCACCCGTTCGCGGATGCCGTTCCACAGGCGGTCCCGCAGGCCGGTGAGCCGGACGCCTTCCTCGTGCATGTCGCGGGCGCGAACTTCGACCGCCTTCCCGAAGCCGACGATGCCGGCCACGTTCTCGGTGCCGGCCCGCCGGCGCCGTTCGTGGTCGCCGCCGTGCTGAACGGCCACCATCTTCGTGCCCTTGCGGATGTACAGACCGGCGACGCCCTTCGGGCCGTAGATCTTGTGGCTCGAGAAGGACAGGAGATCGATCCCGATGGCCGCCACGTCGAACGGCTCTTTGCCGAACGTCTGCACGGCGTCGACGTGAAAGCTGACGCCATGCTCCCGCGCAATCGCGCCGATCGCGGCGACGGGCTGGATCGTGCCGACCTCGCTGTTGGCGTGCATGATCGTGATCGCGATCGTGTCGGACCGGATGGCGCGCTTGACGTCGTCGGGATCGACCATGCCGAATTGGTCGACGGGCAGATACGTGACGGTGTAGCCCTGCGTCTCGAGTGTCTGGCAGGTGCGTAAGACCGCGTGATGTTCGATGTTCGAGGTGATGAGGTGTCCGTGCCCGCGGGCCTGCGCCAGCCCTTTCACGCCGAGATTGTCGGACTCGGTGCCCCCGGAGGTAAAGACGATCTCGTCGGGATTGACCTTGAGGTAGGCCGCCACGCGCTCGCGCGCCCGGTCGAGCCCCTCGCGGGCCTCGCGACCGAACGCGTGCACGCTCGACGGGTTGCCGAACACCTCGCCGAAGTACGGCAGCATCTCCGCGACGACCTCGGGATGCACCGGCGTCGAGGCGTTGTGATCGAGGTACACACGACGGTTCATGGTTTGCTCCCTCTTTCCCCGAATGTTAGGCTCTGATTCGATGGATCTCGAACGGAAAAAACTCGGCCTCATGCTGTCGACCGGTCCGGAAACCCCGAATCTGAAGACCACGCTCGGTCTCAGCGAAGCAGCGCTCGCGCGCGGCGCGTTGGTCTATCTCTACCTGATCGACGACGGCGTGCGCGCGCTCGATGATCCCGGCGTCCGGGCCCTGGCCGAACGCGGCGCGAAACTGTTCGTGTGCGCCTACGGATGTCAGAAGCGCCGGATCCCGCTGAAGGATGCGGACACGGTCACGTACTGCGGTCTCGTGGTGCTGACCGACCTCATCAACGGCACTGACCGATTCGTCGCGCTGAATTGATGCTCCACCCGGCGCTGTCGAGGAGCGCCCCGGGTTTCCCGGGGCGCTTCCGAGCGTGTGGGGGTCTGGGGGCCTTCGAGGCCCCCAGGTGATGGACGAGCCCGTCCTCGTCGTCATCTCGGCCGACCCGCGCGTCTCGCATCGCGCCAACGAGGCCATGCGCATCGGGCTCGGCATCATATCGGGCGAGAACGACGTGACGTTCGTCCTCATGGGGCCCGCGCTCCACTTGCTCGACGCCGACACCGATGACCTGGTCGATGGCGACGACATCGCCAAGTTCCGCGGCAATCTGAAGTCGCTCGACATCCCGTTCCACGTCGACCGCGATGCGATACCGGCCGATCCCGACTGGAACGCCGACGGCCATCCCATCGTCCCGGTCACTCCGAGCGAGATCGCCGAGCTGCTGCGCCAGGGCCGGCGATTCCTGGTCTTCTGATGGCCGCGGTCCTCCACCTCTTCAAAGAACGGCCGACGACTCTGGCGGAAGTCGCGATCGCCCAGGAGATGACCGCCGGCGATCGGGTGACGATCGCGCTGCTCGAGGGCGCGCCGGCATTCCAGGCGCCCGCCGGCGTCACGGTCCAGCGGGTGCCGGTGGATCTGTCGTACGACGCTCTTCTGGAGAAGATCTTCGAAGCGGATCAAGTCATCGCCTGGTAGATCAAGTCATCGCCTGGCAGATCAAGATCGCGGAAGCCAGCGACTTCATCAACTCCGCGTGCGGGATCGTGTCGAAGTACTGCGACACGTCCGCGTCCACCAGACGCCAACCAATGTGAGAAGGAGCCGGACCCGAGCAGCCGCCGAGCAAGGGGCGGGGACGGAGATGGGTCCCGAAAACCGTGGCAGTTGCAGTCGTGTTTTCGGGGCCCATCTCCGTCCCCGCCCCGTAACGCGAAGCGCTCATCGGTTCCGGTACTCATCGAGCCAGGCCATCTGGATCGCCTCGAGAACCTTCTCGTTCGACGCCTTCGGATCATCCGAGAACCCGGGCAGCTCGGTGACGAACCGATGCAAGTCGGTGAACCGCACCGTCAGCGGATCGGTGTCGGGATGCCGCTCGCTGAGCTGAATGCCGAGGTCCTCGGTATCGCGCCACGTGAGCGTCACTTCGGCACCTCGACGACGACGTCACCGCGCACGATCGCCTGACAGCCGAGGCGCGAATGGATCGTCAAGCCTTCGGCCATGTCGAGCCGGTCTTCCTCGTCGGCTTGCATCTCGGACAGGTTCTCCTCGCCCTCCTTGACGACCACGTGACAGGTCGTGCACGCGCAGCTTCCGCCGCAATTGTGCTCGAGGTCGATGTCGTTGGCGAGCGCGATGTCGAGCACCGACCCCGGCTTGCCGTGGTCCGCGAGCGGATATTTCTCGTCGTCGACCTCCACCGTTCGGCCGAGCG
Source organism: Methylomirabilia bacterium (assembly GCA_041490825.1). GTDB lineage: Bacteria > Methylomirabilota > Methylomirabilia > Rokubacteriales > CSP1-6 > JBGPTW01. The sequence continues at coordinate 37,064 of JBGPTW010000040.1, forward strand.
GCAGGAAGGTCACCTTGTGCGTTGCCATCACTATGACTCCATGATCTCGTCCGCGCGCTTGCTCCCGAGCGCACCCTTGAGCGCGACGTCCATGAGGACCTCGGCCAGATGCTCGGTCGCGCGGTTGAGGGCCGTCGTCTTCTCGATGATGACGTGCCGATCCTCGGTCTCCCGAACCCGGCGGACGTCGCCGAGCGCGGCCTCGATACGCTCGCGGTCCTCGGAGGTCACCAGGCTCGCGCCCTGACGCAGCGCCCGCTCGACGTGCGTGATCACCGTGTCCGCCTCGTTCCGCGCCTCGATCAGCAGTCGCGTCTCGACGTCAGCCTCGGCGTACGTGAAGGAATCCTCCACCATGCGCTCGATGTCGGCCTCCGCGAGGCCGTAGGTCGGCTTCACCTCGATCGAGGCGGCCTTGCCCGTCCTGAGCTCTTTGGCGTTGACGATGAGGATGCCGTTCGCGTCGATGAGGAACGTCACCTCGATCTTCGGCATCCCGGCGGCCATCGCGTCGATCCCGCGCAATTCGAACCGGGCCAGCGATCGGCAGTCCTTGGCCAGCTCGCGCTCTCCCTGGACCACGTGCATGTCGACGACGGTCTGTCCGTCGACGGAGGTCGTGAACATCTCACGCGCACTGGTCGGGATCGTCGTGTTGCGGGGAATCAAGACGCTGACGATGCCGCCCAGCGTCTCGATGCCGAGGGACAGCGGCGTCACGTCGAGCAACAGCATGTCCGTGATGCCGCCGGCGAGGATGTGCGCCTGCACGGCAGCGCCGAGCGCGACGACCTCGTCCGGATTGAGCTGACTGTGCGGCGTCTTGCCGAACAGCTCCGCCACGCGGCGCCGGACGAGCGGAATGCGCGTCGATCCGCCCACGAGCACGACCTCGTCGATCTCACCGCCCCCCGGTCCCGCGTCCTTCAGTGCCTGGCGGCAGGGCCCGAGCGTCTTCTCGACCAGCGGCCGGATCAGGCGCTCCATATCCTGACGAGTGATCTCGCGGCGGTACGTGAAGTCCGCGAACGGCACCGTGAGCGTCGTCCGTTCGACACTGGACAGCCGGATCTTCGCGGCCTCCGCGGCGAGCCGGAGCTCCTGCATGGCTTCGGTGTCCTCCGCGAGATTCACGCAGGCGCGCTCCAGCTCGGCATGGTGGCGCGCCTGGACGTCCTCGAGAAGCCAGAGCATCACGACGCGATCGAAGTCGTCGCCCCCCAGATGCGTGTCACCGTTCGTCGCCAGCACTTCGAAGACGCCATCCTTCACGCGGAGGATCGAGATGTCGAACGTCCCGCCGCCGAGGTCGTAGACCGCGATCACGCCTCGCGTGAGCCGGTCGAGGCCGTACGCCAGCGACGCAGCCGTGGGCTCGTTGACGATCCGGACCACGTCGAGGCCGGCGATGCGTCCGGCGTCCTTGGTCGCCTGACGCTGGCTGTCGTTGAAGTACGCGGGCACCGTGATGACGGCTTTCTCGATCGGCTCGTTGAAATGCGCCTCGGCGCGGTCTTTCAGGGACTTCAGCACGACCGCGGACACCTCCGGAGGCGTCACGTCGCGGCCACCGGCCCGGATCTTCAGCACGCCCTCGGTCTGGCGCACGGCGAACGGCAGATAGCGCAGCTCGCCCTTCACGTCCTCGTAGCCGCGGCCCATCAGGCGTTTCACCGAGTAGATCGTGTCGCGCGATCGACGGACGAGCTGCCGCTTGGCGTCCTCGCCGACCAGGATGCCGTCCGGCGTGAACGAGACGACCGACGGCAGGAGCACACGGCCCTGCCGGTCCGGAATCACCTGCGGCAGGCGCGTGCGCTCGTCGACGTACGCGACGAGGCTGTTCGTCGTCCCGAGGTCAATGCCGATGATGCGCGACATGTCCGTCCTGGCTTGGTTCGAGCGCGTTCGTGAGATCGTCGACGACGGTGCGGAGATACGCCCTGGTGGCAAGGGACTCCTTGAATTCGGCAACGATGCGGGGCCGCTCTTCGGCTGACGATTCGTCCCAGCGCCGGCTCAGCGCGCCGTGCAGACGCTGCTCCTCTTCGTCGCGCCGCGCCGCCAGCCGATTCCGTTCCGCTTCGAGGCGCTCGCTCCCTTCAGCCGTGAGCCCACCCATCTTCGCCTCCTGCAGAGCTTCCTGGATCTCGAACATCTCTTCCAGCAGCTCCGGTGGCGCCTTGGGCTTCACGACGGCATCTTCCTTCCTGTCGCGCGTGTCGCGACCTTCCTCGAGCCGTACGAGGTATTCGATCCGCGCAATCGGATCGCGCAGCGTACGGTACGCTCTGTTCACGAGCGCGGAGGCTTCGAGCGCCCGCGCCTGCTCCTCCGGCGGCGCCGCCTGGTGGAAGTCGGGATGGTGCTGCCGGGACAGGTCGTAGAACCGCGCCTGGAGCGCGTCCACGTCGATCCCCAGCTTTCGCGGCAACCCGAACACCTCGAAGTAGTTCACCTGACCTCCTGCGTTCGCCTCAAAAAACTAAACGGGCCCTCGACCGGACCCGTTTGCGTGTCTCCGCCGGACCGGGCTAGCCCGGATAATTCATGAACGAACGACGCGCGCGCCGACCGGGGCCGGGGGCCAGCGAGGTGCCGCGGGCCGGCCGGGTCGGTGGGGGGCCGGTGGACCCGTTCGCGTCGCGTGCAATCGAGGGCAACCAGGCCAGGAGTGGGAACGACTCACCGATCATCGGTCCACAGGGCCTCGTGGTCAGAAGCCCCTCACCGATCCGGCCGACCCGCGACGCCACGCACTCGATTGACGGGAGCGTTCATGAATAATCCGGGCTAGGCCGAGAAGGACGTCCCACAGCCGCAGCTCGATTTGGCCTGCGGGTTGACGAACGTGAACCCTCCGGTCAGCCCCTGCTGGACGTAATCGAGCGTGGTGCCGTTCAGGTAGAGATAGCTCTTCTTGTCGCAGACCACCTTGATCCCGTCGACCTCGAACTCCTTGTCGTGGGGACCCAGCTCGGAGTCGAACTCGAGGAGATACGAGAGTCCGGAGCACCCGCCGCCCTTCACGCCCATTCTCAAGAACGCTGTGTCAGGCAGGTTCTGGGCGCGCTTCAGCTCGTTCACCTGCTTGGCTGCAGATTCCGAAAGTGTCACCGCCATGGCGCTAGGTCGCCTCCTTCTGTCTTCCTACTTCGCCGCCGCCAGCGCGACGGCGTGCTTCCCTTTGTAATCGGCCAGTGCCGCCTTGATCGCGTCCTCGGCCAGGACCGAGCAGTGGATCTTGACCGGCGGCAGCTTCAGCTCGTTCACGATGTCCGTGTTCTTGATCTTTGCCGCCTCGTCGACCGTCCTGCCCTTCAGCCACTCCGTGGCGAGGCTCGACGACGCGATGGCGCTTCCGCACCCGAAGGTCTTGAACTTCGCGTCCTCGATCAGACCGGTCTCGAGGTTCACCTTGATCTGGAGCTTCATCACGTCACCGCACTCCGGCGCGCCCACGAGCCCCGTCCCCACGCCCGGCGTGTCCTTGGCGAAGGACCCGACGTTCCTCGGGTTGTTATAGTGATCGACGACCTTCTCGCTGTAGGCCATGTCCCCTGCCCCCCCTAGTCAGCTTTCCACTTGATCGAATTGATGTCGACGCCCTCTTTGGCCAGCTCGTAGAGCGGCGACATGTCACGCAGGCGCTTCACCACTTCGAGCGTCCGCTGCCCGACGTACTCGACTTCTTCCTCGGAGTTGAACCGGTGCAGGCTGAACCGGATCGACGAGTGCGCCAGCTCGGCGCTCGCTCCGAGCGCCGCGATCACGTACGACGGCTCGAGCGTGGACGACGTGCAGGCCGACCCCGAGGAGAGCGCGCTCTCCTTGTTCAGGCCCATCAGCACCGACTCGCCCTCCACGTACGCGAACGAGATGTTGAGGTTCTGCGGCAGCCGGCACTCCGGGTTCCCGTTGAGGAACGCCTCGTCGATGCTCGACAGGATCATATCTTGAAGTCTGTCACGCATCTTCGCCAGCCGCGCGGCCTCCTCGGGCATCACGGCGGCGCAGATCTCCGCCGCCGTGCCGAAGCCGACGATCAGCGGCACCGGCAGCGTCCCGGACCGCATCCCCCGCTCGTGGCCGCCGCCATCGAACAGCGGCGCCAGCCGGACCCGCGGGCCCTTGCGTCGCACGTAGAGCGCGCCCACGCCCTTCGGCCCGTACATCAGGTGGGCCGTGCACGACAGGAGGTCGATGCCCATGCTCTCGACGTTGACCGGGATCTTTCCCACGGCCTGCGTCGCGTCGGTGTGGAAGATGATGCCGTGCTCCTTGGCCAGCTTTCCGATCGCCGCGATATCCTGGATCGTCCCGATCTCGTTGTTGGCGAACATCACCGAGATCAGGATCGTCTTCGGGGTGATCGCCTTGCGGATCTCGTCCACGGCCACCAGGCCGTCCGGCTGCACCGGCACGTACGTCACCTCGAAGCCCTGGCGCTCGAGCCGCTTGCAGACGTCGATGCCGGCACGCTGCTCGATGACCGTGGTGACGACGTGGTTGCCCTTCTCCCGGTACATCTCGGCCACGCCCTTCATCGCAAGGTTGATCGACTCGGTGCCGCCCGAGGTGAAGACGAGCTCCTTCGGATCCCGGGCGCCGATCAGCGCGGCAATCTGGCCGCGCCCGCGATCGACAGCCGCCTCTGCCTCCCACCCGAAGGGGTGATTGCGGCTCGCGGGATGCCCGAACTTCTCGGTGAAGTACGGCAACATCGCCTCGACCACGCGCGGGTCGCACGGCGTCGTCGACTGCGCATCCATGAAGATCGGAAACTTCAGACCCATCGGCTCAATCTCCCTTGACCGTTCATGACCTCGCCTCGGACGGCGGGGACCCTACACCCTCAAGAGCTCGGGGACGTCCTCGCTGGTCAGCTCCGCCAGACTCATCGTGTCGAGCAACTGGCTGATGGCCGCCTGGATCTTCTGCACCGGCCGCCTCAGATTGCAGCGCTCCATCTGCGGACAGTCGCTGTCGTCCTCCAGACATTCCACGATGTGGATCGGCCCTTCCAGCGCTCGGATCACGGCGCCCACCGTGATGGCCACCGGCCGGCGCGCGAGCGCGTATCCACCCTTTGGCCCGTTCTGGCTGATGATCAGCCCCTCCTTGGCCAGGCGCTGCAAGATCTTGGCGAGCAATTCCGGTGGAATCCGGAATTCCTCCGCGATCCGCTTGGCGCTGACCGCGCCGACGGGCTCATGGATGGCGATATAATGAATCGCCATCAGACCGTAGTCGGCGCGCTTGGTGAAGCGGAGCATGATCCCTAACCTCTAACCTTTCTTGGATTATATACCCGACGTTTTTGATCGGCGACTATTTTGGTCGCATTCTCGTCCAGTGAGCTTGACATGTCAAGGGAAAGATCATGAGTGATCAGTCGGAATTCGAGTCCGAGCTGTACCACACCGCCATCGGCCAGCTGGACAGGGTGGCCGTTCGGCTGAGCCTGGACCCCGAGATCCACGAGCGTTTGCGGTACCCGCGTCGGGCGCTGGTCGTGTCAGTGCCGATCCAGATGGACACCGGCGAGACTCGCGTCTTCATCGGCTACCGGGTCCACCACAACACCGCGCTCGGGCCCACGAAAGGCGGCTTGCGGTACGCGCCCGACGTCAATCTGGGTGAAGTCACCGGGCTCGCCATGCTCATGAGCTGGAAGTGCGCGTTGATGGGCCTGCCGTACGGCGGGGCCAAGGGCGGTGTCCGGTGCAACCCGCGTGAGATGTCGTTGAAGGAGCGCGAGCATCTCACCCGCCGCTACACCGCGGAGATCATGCTCGTGATCGGCCCCGACCTCGACATCCCGGCGCCCGACCTCGGCACGGACGAGCAGACGATGGCCTGGATGATGGACACCTACTCGATGACCCAGGGACGTACCGTCCCGGGAGTCGTCACGGGCAAGCCACTGATCATCGGCGGCTCGGCGGGACGACGGGAAGCCACCGGGCGCGGCATCGTCTACGTGCTGTACCAGGCGGCGCGCCGTCTCGGTATCGAGATTCGCGGCCGCAAGGTGGTCGTTCAGGGATTCGGCAACGTCGGCGGCGTGGCGGCGCGACTGCTGTGGAAGGAAGGCGCGACGATCGCCGGCATCAGCGACGTCAAAGGCGCCGTGTACAATCCACACGGGCTCGACGTGGGCCAGCTCGAGCGCCACGTGGCCGAAGCCGGGACCGTCGCCGGCTTCCCGGGGACGGATGCAATGTCGAACACCGAGATCCTCGAGCAGCCGTGCGACATCCTCGTGCCCGCTGCCGTCGGGTCGCAGCTCCACGCCGGGAACGCCGACCGCGTGAAGGCCACCGTCGTGGCCGAGGGCGCCAACGGCCCGACCACACCTGAAGCCGACGTCATCTTGAAGGACCGCGGCGTGACGGTGATCCCCGACGTACTGGCGAATGCCGGCGGGGTCGTCGTCTCCTACTTCGAGTGGGTCCAGGGCCTCCAGTACTACTTCTGGCGCGAGAGCGAGATCACCGCACGGCTGCAGGAAGTGATGACGCGCGCGTTCAACCGCGTGTGGGGTGTCGCGACAAAGGAAGGAACCGACTTGCGGACGGCCGCGCTCATGGAAGGGATCCGGCGGGTCGCCGACGCCTATCGGGCGCGCGGGCTTTATCCCTGAGCGTTTTGTGCCGGGTGAAGGGCGAGGGGGGCGGGGGTGGGGTGCGCGAATTACCCCCACGCACCGACCCCCCGCCCCCACGCCCAGGACCCTGTCAAACCAACGGGAGCCGGGGGGTTCCACC
>JBGPTW010000041.1:0-42987 GCA_041490825.1 Methylomirabilia bacterium
CCTCTGGATCGTTGATGAGCGGCGGGTGCCCCTCGACGACGACCGTTCCAACTTCAAGCACATCAGCGAGATTATCGTCGCCCACTCGGGTATCCCCGATGAGCAGGTCCACCCCATCCCCGCCCTCGACGACGACGCCGACCTGAAATACGAGCGCACGATCCAGGAAGCCCTCGGCTGGCGCGAAAAGGGCCAGGACCGTCTCGATTGCGTCATCCTTGGCATGGGCTCCGACGGCCACACCGCCTCGCTCTTCCCGCGCTCGCCGGCCCTGCACCCCTCCGCGGCCGCGCCCCGCTTGGTCCGCATCAACGCCGGACCCGCCGTCACCCCGCCCGACCCCCTAGTCCAGATGTTCATGAATCACGCGCCCGGATCATCGATGAACGACCGGGGCCGGGGGACAGCGTGTTGCCGCGGGCCGGCCGGGTCGGTGGGGGGCCGGCGGACCCGTTCCCGTCGCGTGCGATCGAGGGCAACCAGGCCACGAGTGGGAACGGCTCGCCGGTCATCGGTCAACAGGGGCTCGTGGTCAGAGGCCCCTCACCGACCCGGCCGGCCCGCGACGCCACGCGCTCGATTGCCGGTGAGCGTTCAAGAATTATCCGCGCTAGCGCCTCCAGCCGCCCCCACCGCCGCCGGGGCGCGGAGCACGGTCGCCTCGTGGCCCCCCCGAGCCTCGCTGCGGCTGCGGGCGAGCTTCGTCGACCACCAGATTTCGGTCACGGAACAGCCGGCCGTTGAGCATCTCGACCGCCTTGGTGGCCTCTTCCTTGGTGGCCATCTCGACGAAGCCGAAACCTCGGGGGCGACCGGTGAACTGGTCGGTGATGATCCGCACGGTCTCGACGGTTCCGGCTTGCTGGAAGAGCTCCCGAAGATCCTCCTCGGTCGCCTGGAAAGAGAGGTTACCGACGAATAGCTTGGCCGCCATCGCACCACCTCCTCGCCCCGAGAAAAGCGGCAGCATCGAGCCACGCTTCAAGGCGTTCACTGCGGTGTCCCAGAGCTTAGTGACAGGAGGTAACGCATGTCAAGGACACCGCTGAAGGCTCTGAAGGCTCATGCGTAGACGCCTCGGCTCGAGCCGCCGTCCACGGTGATGCAGATCCCCGTGATGAACGAGGCGCGAGCCGACACCAGGAAGCACACGAGGTCCGCGATGTCTTCGGGTCTGCCGATACGCCCGAGCGGATACCCGCGCTCGGCGTCGGCTTGCATCTGCGCGGCCGTCTTTCCGGACGCCGCCGCCTGTTGCGCCATCAGCGCGTCCCATCGGGCCGTGCGTGTCGCAGCCGGTGATACCGCGGTGACGAGAATGTTGGCGGGCGCGCCGAGATCGGCCAGCCCCTTGGTGAAGTTCACGAGCGCCGCGTTCGCTGCGCCACCGGGCAGATACGTCGGCGTTGGATTGCGCGCCGCCGCTCCCACCACGTTGACGATGCGGCCGCCGCCCTGCTCGCGCATGATCGGAAACACCGCGCGGGCCATCCGGATGTAGCCGAGCAGTTTCAGATTCCAATCCCCGAGCCATTGCTCGTCGGGGATCTCGAGGAACCCGCCGCCCCGGATCGCGCCGGCATTGTTGACGAGAATGTCGAGGCGTCCGAAGCGGTCTCGCGTCGCCTGCACCACGCGGCTCACTTCGTCCAGGCGCGAGAGGTCGGCGGAGATCGCCAAGACGTCGCCGGCGCCGGCCGCCTTGACGGCCGCCGCCGCAGAATCGAGCGCGTTCACGTTTCGCGCGCACAGCGTCACGCGAGCGCCCTCGGCGGCCAAGCCGATGCTGACCGCGCGCCCGATGCCTTGGCTACCGCCGGTGACGAGAGCGACCTTGCCGGACAGTTCGAGATTCATGATTGCTACCTCCCTGGATGAACGTCACTGCTCGCTTGACGCGTGTGGAAAGCGAGGCACGTCCTCCGTGTCGATCGCGTGAAGCCGCTCGCGCGACGCCAGGACCGCCCTGGCGAAGCGCGCGAAGTCGAATCGAGGCAGCCGGCCGCGCGCGAGCCGCCCTGCGCCTTCCGCCAGAAGCGCTTGCGCGCCGGGAACGTTGCCATTGGCCAGATGCTGGTATCCGACTGCGATCTGGATCAGGCCCTGGAGCGCCTCGCGAGCTTCACCGGCGGCCTGGCGCCAGTCCGGCTCGAGTAGCTCATGGACCTCGAAGTAGAGGCCGGCGTCGAACAGCGTCGCCGCGCTCCGGAGCGTTTCTTCGAGCGACGTGTGCAGCCGGCCCGGCGGGACGCGACCGAGCGCCTCGGCGGCACGGCGCGCGCGCGCGACCAGAAGATCCGTGTGCCGCGCCTCGTCCGTCGTGAGCCAGCCAGAAGGAGGGCGATCGCCGGACGCCTGCGCCAGAGCGTCCAGCTCCGCCCGCGCGCGCGGATCATGCAGCGCACCAAGAATCGTCTCGGCCAAACGGTTCCGTGGTCGAAGCGGCAGCGTGGGAATCACGCCGGGGGCAGATTGAGCTGATCGGCGATCGGCGGTGGGCCGTCACCCGTCGTGTCGATCGCAACGGTGGCGCGCCCCGGTAGCCGCTCGACCCGCGTGCCGGCGATCAGGTCGTGCAGCGCCCGCTTGTCGTTGCGAAGACCAGCCATGATGTATCCGAGGAATACCGTGGCGAGCGAGGCGAAGTAGCCGACGTAGCGCAGCAGCGCGGTGCCGATCGCCGGTGGCTCTCCGTCCAGGTCGACCACGCGTACCCCGACGATCATCTTGCCGATCGTCTGTCCCCAGGCGGCATGTAGCGCGGTCGTGTACGCGCCGGCGAAGAGCAGCGTGAACCCCCAGAGCATCGGCGTCAGCGACCAGGTATCTCGCACGTCGATGCCGGTCGTGACCCGCGTGATCGCGCGGTACGATGTCTCCACCACGAAGAACAGCGCGAAGTCGATGGCGGCGGCGACCACGCGGATCCAGAACCCGGCCGGCCGCGACTCCCTCATGGCGCGTATAATACCGCCCATGATCTCGGTGCGTGACGGCCAAGATCGTATCCTCGGCCAGATCGCCGCACCGATGCCGCCGGAGTTGCTCCCGCTCCCCCGCCTCGTGGGCCGCGTCATTGCCGAGGACGTCCGCGCGCCGTTCGACGTGCCGCCAGCGGACAACTCCGCCGTCGACGGTTACGCCGTCGCCAGCGGCGATATCCCGGCCACGGGCTTCGCCGAGCTCGACGTCATCGCCGATCTTCCCGCCGGCTCAGAGTTCGCCGGCACTCTCATCGCGGGACAGGCCGTGCGAATCATGACGGGCGCGCCCGTCCCGACGGGCGCCGATACCGTCTTCCCGCAAGAGGTCGTCGAGCGCGTCGGGGACCGGGTCCGCATCGGACCGCTGTCCAAGGGCACGAACGTGCGTCTCCGCGGCGAGGATGTGCAGAGCGGCAGCGTGGTCCTGACCGCAGGGGCCGTGCTGCGCCCGCAGGAGATCGGCGTTGTCGCCTCGCTCGGCCACTGGCAGCTTTTCGTGCACGGCCGGCCGCGCGTGGCGCTCATGTCGACGGGTGACGAGGTGGCCCAGCCCGGGACCCCGCGCCGCACCGGACAGATCTACGACGCGAATCGCTTCTCGCTCCGTGGAGCCATCGAGCAATGTGGCGGCGAGGTCATTGACCTCGGCATCGTTCCCGACGTACGCGACACTCTGCGCGCTCGCCTGCTCGATGCGAGCCGGAGCGCGGAGGTCGTCGTCACCTCCGGCGGCGTGTCTGTCGGCGTCTACGATCTCGTCAAAGCGGTGCTCGCCGAGATCGGCGGCATCGACTTCTGGCAGGTCGCGATGCAGCCGGGCCGGCCCCTCGCCGCGGGACGCATCGGGGCGGCGCATTTCTTCGGGCTCCCGGGCAATCCCGTGGCCTCGATGCTCGCTTTCATGTTGTTCGTGCGGCCGGCGATCTGGAAGCTCGCCGGCCGGAGTCGTCTCGCTCCCGAGACGTTCCGCGCGCGCACCGTGGAGGCGTTGCGGAAAAAGGTCGGCCGCCGCGAGTTCAAGCGCGGAATCCTCGAATTCCGGGACGACTCCTGGGAGGTTCGCACGACCGGGCCGCAGGGCTCGGGAATCCTCAGCTCGATGGTGGCCGCGAACTGCCTCATCGTCCTCGAAGAAGAGCGATCGGACGTGGCTGCGGGTGACATCGTGACGGTCGAGCCGCTGTGAACACCAGACCGGCTCCGTCCAAGATCACGATCGACCTGATCGAGGACGTGAAGCCGAACGTGCGGCAGCTCGTGGCGGACGCAGCGCGTCGGCTGACCGCCGTGCACTACGCCGACGTCAGGCTCGAGGCGATCGAGGCCAAGAGCGCGACGGCCGAGAACGGCGCCAGCAAGTCATCGAGCGAGGACGAGAGTCTGGCGCTCGGCGTCCGGGTGCTCGCGGGTGACCGTGCGGTGGCGGCCGGCTACATCGGCATGACGCTCGGCGCCAACGAGGTTCCCCGGCTGGAGCAGATCATCCGCGAGGCCCTCGACCGCGCCTGGCGACGCGCCAGCGTCAATGCTGAGATGAAAGCCGATGCTCGCGGAAAATTCGGGAGCCTCGGACAGTCGCTTGGCGATACCGAGCTCGCCCGGATCGAGATCAGGGAAGCCACGATCCCCGCCGTGTACGTCGTCGATCCCCGGACGCTGCCGCTCGAGGAGATGGTTCGTTACACCACGGATCTCTCCCGTCGCATTGCCGCGCTCGATTCACGCCTGCGATACCACTATCTCGGCACGCTGACGCAGGTCTCCCGCGAGCTGTTCGTGTCCTCGGAGGGCGCGTGCATCGACCAGGCTTTCGCGCTGACGCAAGGCGGTTGCTGGCTCGTCGCGGACGGCGCGGGCAGCCAGGACATCTATGATGCGATGGGCCACCAGCGCGGCTGGGAGGTTCTGATCGACGGTGTCGACGATCCGCTGCTACGCTTCCCGCCGTTCGCCGACTTTGCCCTCGAGCTGGCGCGCGAAGGCGTCGAGCTTGCGGAAGCTCCGGCACTGCCGTCGTCGGAGGGCGACGTCGTGGTGGTGACCGACCCGCACTACAACACGCTGGTCTCCCACGAGATCATCGGCCATCCGGTGGAGCTCGACAGGGCCTTGAAGATGGAGACCGCCTACGCCGGACGCTCGTGGCTGCTGCGCAGCCTCGACGAGCATCAGGTCGGCAAACGCGTCGCGTCCCCGCTCGTGACCGCGTTCTCGGACCCTTCGCTGCCCGGCTACGGTCACTACGAGTACGACGATGAAGGCACGCCCGCGCGCCGTGTCGTCCACATCGACCGCGGCATCTTCCAGGGATTCATGAACAGCCGCCAGACGGCGGCGATCTTCCGCAGCGCGCCCAATGGTCACTGGAAGGCCACCGAGGCTTCGCTGGTGCCGCTCATCCGGATGTCGAACACGGTGTTCGCGGCCGGCGAGCGTGATCCCGGCGACCTGATCCGCGAGGTCGATCGCGGCTTCTACGTCGTCGGCCATCGCATCCCGTCCATCGCGGAGAGTCGAGAGAACTTCCGCATCTCGGCCCGCAAGGTCTACGAGATCCGGAATGGCGAGCTCGGACAGATGTACCGTGACGGAGGGATCATGGCCGATACCCGCGATTACCTGATGAACGTCGACGCCGTGGGCAGTGATTTTCGTCTTTACCCGATCCCGAATTGCGGCAAAGGGCAACCGATGCAGACAAAGAAGCTGGGCAATGGCGGACCCACGATGCGCAGCCGCGCGCGGCTTGCGGGGACCTGACCCGTGCGAGGCACATTGATCGCGGTCGTCGCCGCCGCGATCGTCACGTTCGGCGCCGCCCCGGCCGCGCCGCCGGACTACCCGGTGACCTACATCAAGGTGGACGAGCTCAAGGCCCAGCTCGACCGTGGCGTCCACCCTGACGTCATCGATGTCCGCCACTGGGACGAGTACACCACGCTCCACATCAAGGGCGCCCGCTCGATGCCGCTGCGCGCCGTGCCCGAGCGTGCCACCGAGATCCCGAAGACGGGCCTCGTCGTCTTCTATTGAAGCTGCCCGCATGCGCTGTCCCGTGGGGCCAGCAACATCCTCTACGCGCTCGGCTGGCGAAATCATCGCGTGCTCGACGAGGGCTTGCCCGGCTGGGTCGAGAAGCACTATCCGGTGGCCGGGACCAATCCCACGTCGAAGCCGGGCCACTGAGGCGTGATCTCGACCAGCGAACTCGCGCGCGCCGCCGAGACGGCGTTCGAGCTGATCCGCGCCCAGCCAGGAGTCCGCGAGGTCGAAGTCTTCGCCGCCGCCAACACGGCGCTGCTGGCGCGCCTCTGCTACACGTCGCACATTTCCTCGAACGGCGTCGAGGAGCCGAAGTCGACCGAGGCCTGGGGCATCGGCGTCCAGGTCGTCTTCGACGGGCCCGACGGCCCGCTGATCGGCTTCGGCTCGGAGCCGAGTGATCTCGGCCGCGCGGGCGCTGAGCGCGCATTCGTCAAGGCCCGCCGCGCCGCCGTGGCCGACCCGGAGTTCCACTCGCTGCCCCGGCGGCGCGGAGAGTCCCGGACACTCGTGGATTATCACGACCCGGAGCTGATGGCGGTCAGCGACGAAGCCCTCGTGGAATCGGGATGGCGCGTCATCACCGGAGCGCTCCGCACGTTTCACGCGTCGAGCGCGCTGGCCACGCTTGCGGGCTCGGAAGAAGCACTGCCTCGGCTCGGGCTGATCGTCGGCGGCGACGTCACCATGCTCGACGAGCGGATCGCCCTGGTATCGAGCTCGATGCCGACGGCGCAGACCGACGAATCGACCCTGATCACGGGCTTCGTGACGGCGATGGTCGAGGCCCACGACGCGAAAGGCTCGGCCTGCTCGACCGGCACGCGCCTCGCCGAATTCACCGAAGAGGCGGGCGTCGAGGCGGCGCAAAACGCCATCGCCGCCATCGGAGGGGCTCGGGTGCCGTCCGGAAGCTACACGGTCGTCTTCGGCCGCCAGCCGGTCGCGGATCTCCTGAACAACATCGTGATTCCAGCCTGCATGGCAGGATCGTTCTACTCCGACAGCACGCCGTTCCTCGGGCGGCTCGGGAGGCGCGTCGCATCGCCGCGGCTCACGATCTACGACCATGGCGCGATGCCCGCGCTCATGGGGTCGAAGGGCATCACGTGCGAGGGACTACCCACCGGCCGGACGGATCTCGTGAAGAACGGAGTCCTCGTCGGCTGCCTGTCGGCCTGGTATGAGACGCAGCGACTGCTGCGCCATCCGGAGCTCGGAAGGAAGCTCGGCGCGACGGGCGTCGTGGCCGAGGCCGCGCTCGCGCCACGCAACGGCTTCCGCTTCGGAGCCGGCGGCGGGCGGCAGTTCGACTCGACGCCGGGCATCGCCGCATCGAATGTCGTGCTCGAAGGAGGCGACCCTGTCGGTCTCGACGATCTGCTGCGCACCGTCAAGGACGGCCTCTACATCGGTCGGATCTGGTACACGTACCCGATCAACGGGCTTCGCGCGGGTGATTTCACGTGTACGGTCGTCGGTGATTCGTATATCATCCGCGACGGCCGCATCGCCGAGCCGTTGCGAGCCAACACGGTCAGGATCAACGACAACATCACAACGTTCCTGAACAACGTCCTCGGGGTCACCAAGGACGTGAAGGGAACGATCGTGTGGGCGGCTGACGAGGTCGTGTACGCGCCCGAAGTCGCCGTCACTGGCGTTCACGTCGACGAGATCGCCGGTTTCATGGAGAGCCTCGACTGATGGCAGGAGACCGGACGGCAGGCGGAGCAGACGGTCGGCTGGAGGCCATTGCACGCGCGTGCCGGGTCCAGATCGTCCGCATGCTGACCCACGCCGGCTCGGGACATCCGGGCGGATCGCTCTCGGTGATCGACGTGCTCACCACTCTCTTCTTCGCGCGCATGCGCTACGACGCGAAGCGCCCCGACTGGCCCGATCGCGACCGGCTCGTCCTCTCGAAGGGGCACGCCGTACCCGCGCTCTACGCGGTCATGGCGCAAGCCGGGTTCTTCCCGGCTTCATCGTTGATCACGCTTCGCAAGCTTGGCAGTCCGCTCCAGGGGCATCCTGACCGCTGCGCGCTACCAGGTATCGAGGCGGCCACCGGCTCGCTCGGCCAGGGCCTGTCCATGGCCGTCGGCATGGCGCTCGGTCTTCGCCTCGCTGCCTCGCCGGCGCGGGTGTACTGCGTGCTTGGCGACGGCGAGATCCAGGAAGGTCAAGTGTGGGAGGCCGCGATGTCGGCGCCGAAACTCGGCCAGCCGACGCGCCCGCTCGACAACCTGGTGGTCATCCTCGATTACAACAAGATCCAGCTCGACGACTTCGTCACGAAGATCCTGGATCTCGAGCCAGTGATCGGGAAATGGAAGTCCTTCGGCTGGCCGGTCATCGAGATCGACGGGCACGACGTCACGCAGATCGAGAAGGCGCTGGACCAGGCCGAAGTCACCACCGGCGCCCCGAGCTTCATCGTCGCCCACACCGTGAAGGGCAAGGGCGTCTCCTTCATGGAGAATGATCCCGCCTGGCACGGCAAATCGCCGAAGCCCGCGGAGGCCGTCGACGCCATCCGCGAAATCCTGGGCGTCGGCGCGCCGGCCTGGGAGGCTTATCTCGACACGGATGCCGCCACGCGCGCCATCGTGGACGAACTGCGCGCGCTGGATCGTTAGCAGTCTGTCGGAGTGTCGAGGAGCGGCACGGCGGTGCCGGGACGCCGCGAGTGTGTGGGGATTCGAGGAGCGGCACGGCGGTGCCGGGACGCTCCGAGCGTGTGGGGGGTTCGAGGAGCGGCACGGCGATGCCGGGACGCTCCGAGCGTGTGGGGATTCGAGGAGCGGCACGGCGGTGCCGGGACGCTCCGAGCGTGTGGGGGTGTGGGGGCCATTTCGGGGCCCCCACCTTTAAAGGAGAACACGATGCCCGCCAAAGCGAGCCGCGCGGCCTTCGGAGAGGCGATTGTCGAGCTCGGCGCCCGCGATCCCAGGATCGTGACGCTCGACGCCGATCTATCGAAGTCGACAATGACGACGGCGTTTGCGAAGAAGTTCCCCGACCGCGCCTTCAACCTCGGCATCGCCGAGTCGAACATGATCGGCATCGGTGCCGGGCTCGCCCTCACGGGGAAGGTCCCGTTCGTTTGCTCCTTCGCCTGCTTTCTGGTGGGACGTTTCGAGACGATCCGGATCTCCGTCGCCTACACGAACGCCAACGTGAAGCTGGTGGGCACGCATTCGGGGATCGCGATCGGCGAAGACGGCTACAGCCAGATGGGCGTCGAGGACATCGCGTGCCTGCGCGCGCTGCCGAACGTCGCGATCATCCAGCCGGCCGACGAGCTGGAAACGAGGCAGGCGGTCGTGTACGCAACCGAACACGAGGGCCCAGTCTATCTTCGCCTCACGCGGCAGAATCTCGAACCGGTGTGTCCCGCTGACTATCGCTTTCAGCTCGGGCGCTGGCTGGTGCTCCGCCCTGGCAAGGACGTCACGCTGATCGGCACCGGTGGTCCGCTCTTCAACTGTCTGGAAGCCGCGAAGCGGCTCGCCGCCGACGGCGTCTCCGCCGAGGTGATCAACGCCGCGTCGATCAAGCCGCTGGATGAGGAACTGCTGCTGCAATCCATCGGCAAGACCGGACGGGTGGTGACGGTGGAAGACCACTCCATCGCTGGTGGACTGGGCGGCGCGGTGGCCGAAACGCTCTCCGAGGTACTCCCGACGCCGGTGAAGCGGCTCGGCGTCCAGGGATTCGGCGAGTCAGGCGATGCGGCCGGACTCTACCGCAAGCACGGTCTGGATCCCGCCGGGATCGCGTTCAGCGTTCTGAAATTCCTGAATCGCTGAGCTGGGGGCCTTGAAGGCCCCCAGACCCCCAGACGCTCGCCGGGCGCCGGGAAACCCGACGCCCGCCTCGATACTCCGCGGGGCCGGCGTGAGGAGCAGATCAGTGTGGGGCAGGTCCAGGGGCGAGTTCGTCTTTCGAGCCATCGGACCTGCCCCACACTGATCTGCTCCTCACGCCGGCCCCGACACGCTCCTACACTGCGCGGTAGCCGTACACGAGCCCGAACGCGATCGATCCAGCTCCGGCCAGGACCGCGAGAGCCCGGCGCGCGCGCTCGAACCGAAGAGCCAGAGTGACCGGGTACGCCATCGTGGCCGTGAGCACCGTCATCCCGACGATCGTTCCCGCGCCGAAAAGACCGACGTAGAGGGCAGCCTCCGCTCCGGACCGCACCGTGGCGAGCACCAGCAACGAGACGGCCGCGCTACCGGCCAGGCCGTGGACCGCTCCGACGACCAGCGGCTTCCAGGTTCCGGCCCGGACATTGCCGCGGAGCGCGCGCAGCAAGGTGCGCGAGGGATGAAGGTGCGAATGGTCGTGGAGCCGTCCGCCGTGCTCGTGGGGGTGACGATGCACGACCTCGACGCCGTCGTGGGCATGATCCGCGGCGTGGTCGATCGGATGACCGTCAGGCATCGCACCGAGACTCAACGCCTCGCGGAGCCGCCAGACGCCCAGCCCCACGAGCATGACCGCAACCACGAGCTCGAGCGCCGCGCTCAGCTCGGCGCTCACCGTGAGGTTCAGCGCGTAGAGCGCGGCGCCGGCGATCGCAAGCGTCGCGGTATGGCCGACACCCCAGAGCGCGCCGATGAACGCTCCCGCCGCGAACCGCCGCTCCCGCGTGACGATCGTCGCGACCGCGACGAGGTGATCGGCATCGGTCGCGTGCTGAAGTCCGAGGATGAAGCCGAGGACAATGGCGGAACTCACTTCACCTCCGCAGGAGCCTCTTCCATCGAGCTCCCCCGATCGATATCGCCGACGAACAGCGAGTCGTCCGGTTTCGGGCTGCCCCACCAGTTCTCGCGAGCGTCGACCTGGTTCCCCGAGTAGTTGACGACGGCCCAGGCATTGTCCGTGATGCCATTGCCTCGGAGCGTCGCGCGACCGAAGCCCTGGACCGTCACGCCCGCGCCCGATTTGTGATTGGCGATGCGGCTCTGCGACAGCTTGACGACACCTGTCTCGCCGATCTCCAGTCCGCCGTGGCGGCTGCCGACGATGTCGGTGTGAAGGACTTCCAGACCACCGCTCACGACCTTGACCGCCACGCCCGCATACTCCACCGCCACGTAATCGAGCACCGACGTCTGTCCTTCCTTCGCCTGGATCTGGACCGCGGCCTTGAAATCGCCGGCGGCCGGATGCTCACTGCCGGAAATGAACTTGATGCGCTGCTCCGGCGCCCCGACCGCCAGCAGCACGCCATCCTTCACGACGATCCCTTCCGAGCCGGGCGCGAAGCGTACCGTCACGCCAGGCAAGATGCGAAGCGTAGCGCCCTCCTCGACGATGAGCGTGCCGTCGACCGTGTACGGCGAGTTCCCCGCGACGAGATAGCTCTCCTTCGCGACGCTTCCCTTCAGTGCGGACCCGAGGACCGGCAAGCCGGCGCTCGCGCTCGGAGCGCTCTCGTTGCCCGCCCGATCGATCGCGCTGACCCGATAGTACCGGGCGGCCGCAACGTCGTCGCGAAAGCTCGCCACTTCCACCGAGGCGACCGGCTCGAACCCGGTCAGGGGTGCCTCGCTCCGGTAGACGCGATAGCCGGCCAGGTCGGATTCCGCGCTCATCGCCCAGGTGACCTGCACCATCTTGTCTTTCAGTCCCACCTGGATTGCCGTCGGCGTCGCCGGCGGATCAGTGTCGACGACGAAGCGACCGAGCACGTCTTCACGTTCGCTCGCGCGGCCGAACGAGTCCGTCAACCGCGCCACGATGTACGCTTCCTTGCCGTTGTCGCCCGGCTTCACCGTGTAGCGGCCGACGAAGACGCCGTCGCCGGTCTCGTCCATCGCGAGGTTCTTGCCGATCGGAACGACGTCGAACGCACCGGTCGCGCCTTTCTGGCCCTGCGCGATCACGGTCACGACGTCGCCGGTCCTCAGCATTCGCCCCTTGCCGTCGGCGACGACGTTCGTGAGCACCGGCGGGCGCCGCGCGTTGTCCACCGGCGGCAGCGGAAGTCCTTTCGTCAGGTCGCGGACGAGATCGTCGCACGCCCTGATGAGCTGGATCTCGCGCAGGTTCAGCGCGGTCTGGATGACCGTAATCGCCGCGGACATCGGATTGGTCGGCACGTTGCCTTCGTGGCTGCGCGACACTTCCGAGCGCTCGAAGAGTGTCTGGCCGCTGCGCGCGTCGACCAGCCTGATGTGCGCGCCCGCCGCCACCTGGGAGTACACCGCGAGGTAGAGACGATCGTAATGCGTCATCTCGCCGTAGATGATCCCGTCGACGCCAAGGACCTTCGCCAGCTCGGCCGGAGGCTTGGCGGCGGCGACTCTTGGATCAGCGAGCCCGGCGCGCGCGAGTCGCTCCTCGACGAGCTGGGGCTTCAGCACGTCGTAGGGCGTCGCCGTGATAACGCCGTAGATCATGTTGCCCAGGATCTTGGCCGGGTCCTCTTTGCCAGTGGCAGGTGGCACCAGCGGCAGCACGGCGAGGCTCCGTGGCAAGTCGCGCGCCGAGATCGCAATGGGCTTGCTCGAGTCTGCCTTGGCGGCGTCGGTTCCAGCCGGCGCCGTCGCGCAACCCGCAGCGAGCAACAACGAAAGAGCGATCGTCATCGAACGCGTCATGGCTTGCCCATCCCCGTCACGCGAAAGTTGAACCGATAGTTGAGCATGTTGCTCCAATCGGCCGCGCCGCGCAGCCGCGAGCGGCTGTCGTCAGGGTCGCGCAGGCCCTTCCCGAGCGAGAAGTACCAGTTGAAGATCCCGTCCCCGGTCGAACGGAACACGATCCAGTACCGCCCGGACTGCAGGAGGACACCTCCGTCCTGCTGCGCCATGTCGAAGACGACCCAGCGGTAGCCGCCGCGGTCGATGAGACCGCCAACCGGCAAGTGACGGCTCTCGGCAAGCAGTCGCCCCGGTTTGTGGGACAGCTCCCCATGGAGATCGACCCACACCTGCCCCGTGGTGCCGCCGAACTTTTGCAGGGCGAGTGACACGTCGGTCAGCAGGAGCGGAGTGTCGACGCTGAAAGCCTGGGCGAACTCTTCCGTCCCGGTGGCGTACTCCGCCGTCTCGACGATGAATGTCCGCCGCGCGAGCTCGGCTCCTCCGGCTGCCTCGGGCGTGCCGAAAATTCTGAGCGCCGCTGGAAATTCCAGGTTGCCGAGCTCGACGAACTCGGTGAGCTGCTCTCTTCGCACCGGCACGGGTGGAGACGGTGGTACGACCACCGGAGACGGTGGTACCACCACCGGCGACGGTGGCCGTACGACCGACGGCAGAGGTGACACGACCGGAGGAGGGGAAACGACCGGCGGCGGCAGAGCGGCCACTGGCGGCGGCGGTACGGTGGCCGGCGGCGCGGCGACAGCGACGATCCGGTCCACGACGTCCGTCGCGACGATGAAGTTCCTCGGCTCTTGCGTCCGTCTCACCGTCCTGATCGCGAACACCTCATCGGTTCCATCGCCCTGGATCGACTCCTGGATCGTCGGCAGCTTTGGCGAGGCGCTGATGATGCCGAGCGTTTCACGAGCGTCGAGCCCGACGGCCTGGCGCACGTGGTAGATGCTGACGAAGAGGTGGCTCGTCTGGGGATCGTACGGAATCCACCCGATGTCCGGATAGAACACCTCGATCCACGCGTGACGCCCCTGCCCCATCTTGAATGTGACTGTCCCGTCCGGGTGCTGCACTCTCCAGCCTTTCGACAGGCTGATTCCGACAGTGGCACGCGCCGGGATGCCGGCCGCGCGGAGCAGCGCCATCGACAGATGGGCGTACCCCTGGCAGTTCGCAAGGCGACGATCGAGCGCTGACACCGCGTCGTGCGCGGGAGGATCGTACCGGTACTCGAGATGGTCCACCACGTGGTCGAGGATCGCCTCGACCGCGCCGCGAGCGCTCGCCGCCCCGGCCGTGAGGCGACGCGCGAGATCCTGGATGCGCGCGTCATTCGCCTGCACCATCGGGGTCGAGCGAAGGAAGCGCGCGGCTTCGGGCGGCACCGAACCCATCGGGAAGCCGGTCCGGCTTTCCACGGTGGCCAGTGCGGATCTCGTCTCGACGACGAGCCGCCGCGTGATCTGGATCGGGGCGCTCGGCCGTTCCCAGCGCTCGGTCATGATCATGTTGCCGGCGTCATCGCGCGTCACACTGGACTGCGCCGGGCGCTCCGAGTACACGGCGTCCTCGCTCAGCACCGTCTGTTGCCACGTCCTCGATCCGAACGTCGGCGTGCGATACGTCTTCAGCGACATCCAGTTCGTCGCGGGCGCCGGCTCGTAGCGTTCGGTGATCTCCAGCGTGATCCTGCCGCCCATCGTGCCGGCAAGAACGAGTGTCTCGGCCCGGGCCGCGGTGTGAGGCATCACCGCCAGCGCCGCCAGCGCCAGCCCGCGACCGATCAGCCGAGCGCTAGAAGAGCTCAGCAAGCTTGCGCATCGCCAGAAGCGCGTCGGGACCCGACACAGGCTCGCTCAGCCGGAAAGCGCCGCTCGGACGGTCCGCCTCCATGAGCCCCCGCGTCGTGACCACCAGCACGGCGTTGAACGCGAAGTGATCGCTGCGCACGTCCGCGAAAGGGCTGGCCTGCCCGACGTAGCGCGTGCGGAGCTTGGGATCGTTGGCGCCAACAGAGAGAACTTTTTCCAGCGTCATCGCGAGGCCGGCGCGCGTGACGCCCTCTTCCGGCCGGAACGTCCTGTCCGGATAGCTCTCCATCAAGGACAGTCGCATCACGAGCTCGATCGCGTTCCGCGCCCAATGCGTGTCCACGTCGGTCGGACTCTCCACCGTCGCTTGAATCGCGGCTGGCGCGCCCGGCGCCCGGAACGTCGGGTCGAAGATCTCGGGGCGCTTCTTGCGCAGCTGCTTCTCGATGCCGAGCTCGGTCGCCAGCAACGCGGCCAGCTCACCGCGAGTGATCGGATCGGCCAGCGCGATCCTCTGACCAACCAGGGTGCCCGGCGCCGCCTGCCGGATCTTGACCGACCGGTCCCACTGACGTCGTGCCTCACCGGATGCCGGATCGAGCTCGAGCGCCTTCGAGAAGCTCGTCTCCGCCCGGCGGAAATCCAGCATGTGCAGATAGACGTCGCCGGTCACCAGGTGTGCTCTCGCATTGCGCGGCTCCAGCTTGATGGCCGCCTCGGCTTCGGAGAGCGCGCGCGGCAGCTCGCCCTGGGCCTCGTAGACCTTCGCCAGGCCGAGATAGGCCGGCACGTACTTGCCGTTCTTCGACTTGGACTCGCGCAGCGCAGCTTCCGCCGCGTTGTAGTCGTGCTTCGCCAGCGCCACGAGCCCGAGACCTTCCCAGGCGCCGGGATGGCTCGGCTCGAGGCCGCGGGCCCGCTGAAACTCGGCGCCTGCGCGGTCGATGTCACCGGTGTCCAGGAGCTTCATGCCGACGATGTAGTGATGGGCCGCGGTATCGCCGGCGCCCTGCGACGTGAGCGGCGCCGAGCAGCCAGCCGCGAGACTGACGCTCGCGGCGAGCGCCAGGGCAAGGAGTGTCCGCGCGAACGACATCAGTCCACCACGAACACGACCCGGGCTTTTTCGAGAAATCCGAGATTCGCCCCGGAGCCGAGCAGAAGCTGCGCATCGGCGGTGGAGATCACCACATCCGTCTTGTTCGCGCCCGATGCCGCGACCGCCTTCACCGTGAGCGGACGGTTGGTCACCCGGTCGTGTGACTGCGCCGCGGTGAGATCCTTCGAGTAGCCGACCATTCCCTGCTGCACCACCCAGTTGCGGTCGACGACGGAAAAGCCGTAGACCTCCTGGCCACCCTCACTGAGGATCTTCGGTGCCATGGCCGGCTTCACGCCGATCCCCCGAGCATCGACCACGAGTCCCGAGAACACCACCGCCGGTCGGGACGGCGGTGGAGGTGGCGCCATCACCGCCTGTGGCGGCGGCGAGACAGGTGGAGCGGCCTGCGGAGACGCCGGCGGCGCGGGAGCCATCGGTGGAGGAGTCGGTGGGCGTTGCGCTTGCGGCAGCACGAGATCGGCGAGCTGCCCCGTCGCGCGGATCGCGATCGTCACTTCCCACACGCCGCCCCCGAGGTCCTTGACGTCAACGGTCCGCGCACCATGAATGAAGCCCTGGACCCGCGTCCGTACGACGTCGCTGGCGACCATCTGATCGGAGACCACCTTCTCCGCGTCCACCTGGACGCCCTTGACGACGGCGAGCAGCTCCGCTTGCGCCACTGCCGTCGCCGCCGTGATCGCCCGCGCCTTGGCGTACTCGGGGCCACGCTTCATGTCCGCGTCGGAGGCGGCGCCGCGACCGGATGCAGCGACGAACCCCGTGCTCCAGTTCACGCCGTTCTCGAGCTTGTCCGCCGGCTGCGCGGGCATCCACCCTTGCGCGCCTCCGATACGTGGGCATCCCAGAATCACCGTCCATAGGGCGACCGCCGCCCATCGTCGCGACCACGTCATGAATGTGCTCCCTTCGCTGAAAGATCGCCGCCTACACGGCACGAGACCGGTGGCGGCGTCGGACCTTACGACGTCACGGCTGTATCTCGATCGCGATCACATCTTCGGCCCACTTGCCGGGGGGCACCCGGTTCTTCTCGACCGAGATGTTCCGCGTCTGATTCCGATCCAACGATCGGAAGGCGACGTTCGGATTGGAGAAGTCGGACGGCGCAAAGCTGACCGGCTCCTCGGTCGCGATCGCCCGGATCTGTTCGAACCCCTTGGGCCCCTGGACGGCCAGGACGAAGCCGGCATCGGTCGCGGGAATCAGGACGTCAACACCGGCCCGGACGAAGTTGTTCTGGTAGAAACGATTCGGATAGAGAACGGTGACCTGGCCGCTCGTCCCGAGGTCCACAAGCGTCACGTACGCGTCGCGAGTCACCCGGACACCGACCTGGATCGGCTCGCCGATGCGGTACGCCTTCTTGCTCGTCCACACCTTGACTTGAAGCCGGCTGGGTTCCGTGCTCGGGCGCGAAGGCGGCGCCGGAGATTCCGCGCCGCAGGTGTCGCTGGCCACCGCGGCGGTGACAAGTCGCTTGAGCCCCTCGTCGACAGGCAAGCTGAACGCATCGGCCCACTTCTGTTTGCCGGTCTCCGTCTCGATCAGCTGAACGCTGACGCGGATCCGCGAGCCGAACGCCGTGATCCGCCCCGGCACGAGGAAATCGGCATCGCTCAGCATGCCGAGCTTCTTCACGGCCTCCGGATCCACCTGGTCGTTCGTCCGGAGCTTGTTTTCCCGCATCACCTGGCAGAGGTAACTGCGGGTCACGACGTCGAATCCGCTGTGAGGCGCACGGCTCTGTCGGGTCAGCGCCAGCTCTACGAGCTCTGCGACATAGACCGTCGCCTGAGTCGGTTTCCCATCCGCCATTCGAAACTCGTCGACGCCGATCTTCTTACCTTTGATTTCCGGCAACCGGCCGATGTTCGCCGCAGCCTGCGCCGCAGCTTCCTCGGCGGGATCGGTCTTCGGCTGGCCGGGGGCGAATGCCGGGACGATGACGGCCACGAACGTGAGGCACAGCGCCACGAGACACATCAGACGATGAGTCATCTCACGGTCACCTGAAGCACCTCGGCGGTCGTACGACCCTCGAGGTCAGCGATGGAGATCTTCAGCCGGTGGCGGCCCTGCGGCACGTTCGCCTTCTCGACGAACAGCCGATTGTCCTTGAGGTAGGGCTTGAAGCGATCGGTCACGTCCACCTCGATCACCTTCAGATATGTCACCTTCAGCGAGTCCATCTTCGGTGGCGCGCCACTGGCCCGCGGCTCGAAGACCACGTCCACCGCAAACGGCGGCGAGACGTCCGCAGTGAGCTGAGGCGCCTGGACCTTGATCACCGGGCCGTCCTTGGGAAGCGACGCTGGGCTGCGGGCCGCCGGAGGCGCCGGGAGCATAGCCTCGCCTTCCGTGACGAGCCACACCGGCCCCTCGCGGTCCCCGGCGCCCGAACGGGCGCTCGCAGTGGACAGCAGGAGACCAACGGCGAGCGACCACGCCAGGCGTTTCATTGGCGGCGGAACTCGACGAGGATACGGCTCCGATCGAACTCGAGAACCTTGTAGCGTGGCTCGCGGCCCACGCGCGAGGCGAGATAGAGAGTCTTTTCCGGATATGTGACCATCAGCACCGACTCGTCCTCCGAGAAGGGACCTTCGGTCACGCCGCTGACCCACCGTTGCTTTTCGAGGAGCGCCTTGGCGCGGCGATACTCGTCGAGCGTCGGTAGCTTCCTGATGCGGATCTCGAGCTGCCGCTCCTTCCGCTTGAAGTAGCCGTCGAGTGCCTGGAGCAGTTGATCTGCCGCCGGCTTGCGCGCCCTCGTCAGCGCATCCTCACCGGCGCCGACGTCGTCGCGGCCGAAGCCGCGGACGCGGTCGACCAGCACGTTGGCGACGACCCGACCGGTCTCGGACTCGATCGCGCGCGCCGTGATCCGGGCGTACGCGGACACCACGCCCTGGTTGTTCTGGCTGAACCGCGTCGACGACTCGCCGACCACGATGAGATTCGAGAGGAACTTCAGCCCGATCTCCTGCGCGGTCTGCTTGTCGCCGCGGAGCAGGGCCGCCGTCTGATCGCGCTGGGCGACTCGGAGGACCTGGGTGTGATCCAGCACCCGGTAGCCGGCTTCCACGAGCTTGCCGACAATCTCGTTTTCGATCACGGGCTGCGCCTGCGGCAATCCCACGTTCTGCTCCGGAACGATCACGACGATCGACGTTTCGGAGACGAGGGACTCCAGTCGTTCCTGCACGTCGCCGCCCTTCACCCAGGCTTCGATCCTCACCCGATAGCGGCCGTCGTTCGTCGTCGCCTCCTCGAGGATCCGGTCGGCCTGCACGAGTCCTTTGGTCTGCGTACGGATCAACTGGTCGAAGAGCGCCTGATTCCGCGTGACGGTCTCCGCCTCGACCTGCACGCCGGCCACCTGCTCCAGCGCGCGGCGGCGCGCGTCGATCAGCGCCTCGTCACGGGCCTGCGCCACGTCCTGGTTGAGGATGGTGCCGAATCCTTCCGTCTGGCAAACGTAGACGTCTCCCTGACGAGGACACCCGGGGGTCTCGGTCCGGGCGCCTATCGGGGCTGCGAGCATCCCCGCCGCCAGCGCGGCGATGGCGAGACCTCTCGACATCCCCCTCATCGCTGCGGCCTGCCTTCCCAGATCGACTGCACCCGGTCGTTGACCAGAAAGACGGCGAGCGGCATCTCCTTCGGCTGGGCGTGCGCGGCACCGGGCACGGATAGCAAGAGCGGAACGACCAGGCCGAGCGCGCTCAACGATGCCGAGAGAATCATCGTCGCGCCAGCTCGATCTCGCCCGAAAGCCCACGCACTTCGAGGATCGGCGTCTGTTCGGCTTTGATCTGCTGTCGCGCGTAGTCCCGCACGCGCGGCGCGACGAACTGGTAGAGATCGAGCGCCGTGACGATGCCGCGGCCGTCGCGGTCGGCGGCGCCGCTCAGGCCTTCGATCACGTACGAGGTGAAGAGTCCGCCTTTCCGCCGATCGTCTTCCCATGCCACCTGCTCCGGCTTGCTCGCGGCCATGAAGATCCGGCCCGCAGTCGGTTCGATCAGCGGGCGCGGCGCGGGCGGCGTGGTGAGCGTGGGGTTCTTCGCTCCTCGCGCCCGGATCGCCCCGGTGCCCCCGCCCGAGTAGCAGGCGTCCAGGATGATGACGACCTGCCGCGACGGAAGCTGGCCGATGAGCTCCTCGAGCAGATCGTCCATCAGCGCGGTGCCATTCAAGTTCGTGAGAACACCATCCTGAGGAATCAGATAGTAGTGCCCCCGGCCGTCGTTGCCGGTGCCCATCGAGCCATGACCGGAGAAGTAGATGAGAACGACGTCCTCCTCGCTGACGCGCGAGCGAAGCGATTTCAAGCTCTCGATGACACGAGTGCGGGTGGCATCCTGATCTTTGAGCAGCACCACAGACCCGGGGTTGAATCCACCGCGTACCGACAGCGCGCGGGCGAGGGCCTCCGCGTCGCGCGCGGCGAAGTCGAGCTTGTTCAGGGCGCCGCCGACCCCCTGCCGGTACTCGTTGATCCCGATCACGAGCGCATGGCGCTTGCCCTGTCCCGTGGCGAGCTCGTGAAAGTCCTTGCCGATGACGACCACGACGGCGCCCTTGCCGAGAAAGCCCCCGGCCCGGTCAGCCGCGATCACCCGATCGGCATCCCTGCGCGTGAGCATCAGATCGCCCTTGCGGCCGCCGGCGTCGCCGACCGCATGGACGATCAGCGGATTCGATCCCACCCGGCCGCTGTCGCGGACGTCGGCCATCCGAACGGCGTAGCCGACCGCACCCTGCTGGGACAGTGAGGCGCTCTGCACCATCTGCGGACCGAACACGACCTTGCCGCTGCCCTCTTCGATCACGCGGGGGGCCAGGGCCGGCGAGAACCCGGTGTCGGACGCGTCGATGACGAGCCCCGTGTACTGGTCGTTGACACGGAAGCCACGGTCGGCGCTGAACGCATCGACCGGCTTGGCAGCGGCCCACGAGGCGACCGGAGCGGTGATCCCGTCCGGCCCGCGGATCAGCAGTCCCATGACCACTTCCGCCCATACCGAGCCGTCGGGTTGTGTCGTGACGGTCTCGTTCAGCACGCGCGCGCCCTTGATCCGTGCCTGCACGGTCGTCCGAACGGTCTGATCGTCCACCATCGCGTTCTTGACGACGGTCACGCCGTCGACGCTGACGCCCTCCACGACCTCGGCGAGCTTGAAATACGCGAGCTGGCGCGCGGCGTCCAGCGCGAGACCGCGCTCGTGAGCGGCATTCAGCGCGATGGCCTTGTCGGCGGTGGCCCCGGCCTTGACTTCGATGTATCCGTCGTCCCACTTCAGGCGGCCGGCAGTTTCTCCCGACGGATCCGTGATTCGCTGATCGAGACGGTTCGCCGGTGGGGATTCCTTCCACCACTGCGCGCAGACGGAGGGCGGGGCGACGACGAGGCCGCCGAGAGCGAGGAACAGCAGGAGCCAGCGGCTCGTCATGAGAGATGCGTCACGCTGCGCCAACCAGTCACGCGACTCATGGCTGCCTGAGCAGCTCGGTCTGGAGCGCGAGCGCCTTGTCGATCGCTCCGACTTTCAAATACGCATAGACGAGATACGACTTGAACTCCGGCGCGCTTCCGGCAAATCCGCGTTCCCTGAGCCGCTCCAGTCTCAATCGCGCATCCCCTACGATGTCCTCGATCTCGCCGGACAGCCGGTGCCCACCATCCATCCGGTTCAGAACCTAGTGCACGCATCGACGCAACCGGTCGGCAAGCTCGGCGAGGTCGGCCGGATGCTCCCGGGATCGGAGCGCTTCGAAGAGCTCAAGTTCCGACCGCCGCCTCATGCCTTCTCGGGGCTCATGCCCCTGTTCCGGTCACACCAAGGAACAGAACTGGGCGCTAAACCTTTCAGTGAGAGCGTTAAGCCCGCAGGAGCGCAGAGATTTCGCGGCTATCGGTATCACGGAGGTCGGCCGGTGGTCAAGGTAAGGTTGGTCTCCCCGCTCGGTCCATCTTCCAGGTTGTAAGATAGGCCGCCTTCAAGTCCTCCGCGAAGACGGAGAAGGGATGAGATGAGACCCATCACCTGGTGGCAAGCCCGTCGAGCCCGGCTGCTGCAGCTGTGGGCTGTCGGCATGGTCGCCAGCCTGCTGGTCACGGCCGCGTCATCGCTCGGCTATTTCGAGACCTGGCAGGCAAGGGCGCTCGATCTCATCCAGTGGTTCCAGGGGCAGAAGTTCAAATCAGACGTCGTCATCGTTGCGATCGATCAGGACGCCTTTCAGGCGCTCGGCTCCCGAACGCCCATCTCGCGAAGATACCTGGCCCGCGTGGTTGACGGCCTGCGCCGCAGCGGCGCCGCGGTGGTCGGAATCGACTTCGAGTACACGTCGCCCACCACCATCGCGGACGACACCGCCCTGGTCGACGCGATCGAGCGCTTCGGCGATCACGGTGTCAGCCGCGTCGTCTTGGGCGACGTGACGTCGGACGTCGGGGTCCTCGCCGACCCGCGCCTCTTGAAATCGGTCGTGCGTGGCAGCCCGGCCGTGCCGCGTGAGGAGGATGGCCTGATCCGTAAAGCCTCCTACGTCATCGCAAGCAGCAAGCGACTGCTCGAGCCGTCACTGAGTCTGGCGATCGTGGCGAGGCTGGCCGGGATGGATCAGCAGGCGCTGGCGGTGGCCGTCGCGAGCGGATCCATCGACCTGCCGGTCTGGAGCAGCGAGCCGAGCGGCGACGCCGGACGGGCCACCCCCTTCCCGCTCGATCCGACGTTCATGCGCATCAACTTCGTGGGTCCGGCGGCGACCTTCCTGACGATCCCGAGCGACGCGGTGGCGGCCCTCGGCGATGCGCAACTCGAAGTCGCCCGCGACAATCCGCTCCGCGACCGGGTCGTCCTGATCGGCGCGACGTACAAGGACAGCCGAGACGCGTTCTGGACCCCGGTCGGGCAACTCCCCGGCGTCGAGGTGCACGCAACGCTCGTGCACATGCTCATGACTCGCAGCCTGATCCAGCCAACCGGGTGGATCGGCAGCCTTGGCTCTCAGATGATCGTCGTCGGACTGGCCGGCGTCGTGCTCACGCTCGTGCGGCCCCTCGTCGGGACGCTCATTTGCGTGGTCGGCGGTCTCCCGCTCGGCGTGCTCGCGAGCTACTACGCGTTCAAGCGCGGCGGCTACTGGATCGACTTCCTGTTGCCGGTCCTGGCGACGACCGCGCTCGGCGTGGGCGCGGACATCCTGTCGCGGCGGCGGTTCCGCGAGTCGTTCGGCCGCTATGTGAGCCCGCAGGTCGCCGCCCAGATCCTCGCGGAGGAGCCGAGCCTCAACGGCGATCGGCGCGAGGTGAGCATTCTGATCTCCGATCTGCGGGGCTTCACGACACTCTCCGAAAACATGGAGCCGGTGCGCCTCACGACGCACCTCAACGAATACTTCGAGGCGATGACGGCGGCGATCTTCGTCCATCGCGGGATGGTGAACGACTTCGTCGGGGACTCGATCATCGCCGTGTTTGGCGCCCCGCTTGCCGATCCGGACCACGCGCTCCACGCGGTGCAGAGCGCGATCGAGATGGAGCAGGCGCTCGAAAAGCTCAACGCGCGATGGGAAACGGCGCGTCTCCCGACGTTGCGCCAGGGCGTGGGCATCCATACCGGCATCGTGTATGCGGGCAACGTCGGCGCCTCGTCACGCATGAAGTACACGGTGATCGGCGATGCCGTGAACGTCGCGGCACGGCTGGAGGGACTCAACAAGGATCTCGGCACGACGATCCTCATCACCGAAGAGACCCGTGCGATGCTGAAACACCGCGTGGACGTCAAAGATCGAGGCGCGATTCCGGTCAAGGGGCGCGTGCAGCCCGTGCGCGTCTTCGAGGTCGTGGCTGTCAACGCGGACGGCGATCAGCCCCCGCGAGGAGGATGACGATGCGGCAGCGACTGACATGGCTCATCGCAGTGGTGGTCATCGCCGGCGCCGCGCTGGCGTGGGCGGCCGACCCCGTCGCCGTCCTGACCGAAGTCCGCCGAGGAACCGGCGACGTCAGGATCAAGCTCGTGAGCGAGGAGGACTGGAAGTCGCCCCAGCCGCTCATGTCGCTCCGGCCCGGCGATCAGCTGCGAGCCAGCGGTGACGCGCGCGCGGTGGTCGTCCTCAGCGGCGGTGGCGTCAAGACGGTCACCACGGAAAACTCGCCGTTCTTCGTCCCGCTCCCGATCGCGTCCGGCGGCGGTGGCGACACTGTGAGGACCGTCGTGTCGAACGTCGCGCAGTTTCTCGTCGGCAAGCAGAAGGAGCCTGCCTACCTGCGATTGACGTCCCGAGCCGGCACGCAACCCCGGCAGGACTTGCCACTCATCCTGTCGCCCCGCGAGACACGGCTCCTGCCGGGGCCGGTCACGTTCGTCTGGAACGGCGCCGACACTCTCAAGTACTCGATTCGCGTGTTCGGGCCCGACGGCCTAGGATGGTCCGAATCGAATCTGCCACGCCAGCCTCTGGCCTATCCGCCGGCGGCCCCGCCGCTCCGAGCCGGGGTCCGCTACGTGTGGGAGCTGCGGGCCGAGGGCTACCCCGCCGACCGCGCGCAGTTCGAGCTGGTCCCTGACGCCGACACGGCGAGGATCTCGTCAGAGCTCGCGCTTCTGAAGCCCGGCGCGCTGGCGGACTACCCGAGTAGCACCGTCGCGCTCATGCGCGCCGGACTGATGTTCGAAGAAGGTCTGTATCAAACGGCGCTGGAGGAGCTCCTGGCGAATTCCGCCGTCAATCCCGACGAGCCGACTCTGCGCTTCATGATCGGCCACGTCTACGACCGGATGGGGCTTCGCTATCAAGCGACCCAGGCCTTCAACGACGCCCGGATGCTCTCCCCGCAGGACAAGTAAGCGATCGCCAGGCGGGTCACTCGGACATTTTCAGCAGCAGGCCGGAGCGACGCGCGCGCTGGACCGACACGGCGAGCGCCCAATGGCTCAGCCCGATGTAGACGATGGACAGCGCGAGCCCCGTCACGATGGGCGCGCCGTGCTCGGGCGCGAAGCCGAAGTGCGCGCGGTATGCGTCGAGGAAATACGTGAGCGGAATCCCGTCAGCCAGCGCTGCGGCCGGTGCCGGGAGCGTCGAGACCGGATAGTAGATGCCCGACAGCGCGAGAACGAGATTGATGCTGGCCCAGGCGGCGGTCTCCGCGGGCGCGCCGAACACCATGATGAGCACGCACACGCATACCCCGACGATCCACGCGGTCAGAAAGCAGCCGAGCAACAACGTTGCCGCCGGCAGCACCCCAGCCTCCAGCACGTTGAACCGGAACGCCCACCACGACAGCACCGCCGTGAGCACGCACACGAGCGTTCCGCGAAGAATCCCGACGAGCCAGCACCCGACCGTGAGGTGCCGGATGCCAATCGGCGCCAGGAAGTGGTGCTTGAGCGACTTGCTCCAGAAGTCGTACAGCACCGCATACGCGACGTCGAGCTGGCACGTGCCGACGATCGAGAAGGCCATTTGGCCGATGAGAACGAACGACGTCTCCTCGCGGCCGAGCCGCAGGAAGCGCGTCATCAATCCGATGGTGGCGACGCCCATCACCGGCCAGAAGAAGAGCTCGAAGAGGAGGAACACGTTGCGCGAGGCCATCTGAAAGTTCCGTAGGGTGAACGCCCAGACGGCGGCGATCTCGCGGCGCCAGCCGCTCTCGGGGCGCCAGCCCCTCTCGAAGCGCCAGCCCCTATCAGCGCGCCAGCTCAACGAAGACCTGTTCCAGGTCAGGTTCCCGGAGGGCGACCGCGTGCACGATCGCGCCCTTGTCATAGAGCAGCCGCAGGAGCTCGGGCAGCCGCTCGCTGGCGACGTCGACCGTGCATTCCGTCCACTCGTTCACCACGAGACAGCGCAGCACGCCCGGCGCGGCGCTCAACACGTCGGTCAGTCCCGGATCGATCCGCAGCGCCACGACCTCGCCGATCCCGATCTGCCGCTTGAGATCGGCGGCGCTGCCGCGAGCGAGAATGCGGCCCGCCTTGATGAACGCGATCTCGTCGCAGAGTTCTTCCGCCTCGCGCATGTAGTGCGTGGTCAGCACGATCGTGGTGCCTCGGCTGCTGCGGAGCGAAGCGATGTGCCGGCGCAGCCGAGCGGCAACGTCCGGATCGAGTCCGAGCGTTGGCTCGTCGAGGAACAGGAGCTCCGGGTCGTTCACGAGCGACTTGGCGAGCGCCAGCCGCTGCTTGAGTCCCGTCGACAGCTCGTTGTACGGCGCGCGGCGGTGCTCGATCAGCTCGAACGTCTCGAGCAGCTCCTCGACCCGCCGGCGGAGCCTGGCGCCGGTGAGACCGTAGAGACGTCCGTAGAACGCGAGGATCTCGGGCGGCCGGAGGTTCCAGAGAAAGGACGCGTTGCCGCTCGCCATGTTGAGCCGCTGCCGCACGGCGCGCGCGTCGGTCCGCGCGTCGAGACCGAGCACGGTCAGGGACCCCCGATCGGCCGTGAGCAATGTCGCGCAGATCGACAGGAGCGTGGTCTTGCCCGCGCCGTTCGGCCCGAGCAATCCGACGATGGCGCCGCGCTCGACGGCGAGCGAGACGCCGCGCAGGGCATGCGTCAGCCGACGACGTATCGCGCCGCCGCGAAACGTTTTCTCGACGTCGCGCGCGTCGATCGCCAGCATGTCGAAATGTTACCATGTGCCGCATGGCCGCCTCCGGAGAGTGGCACTCGCTCGCAGCCGACCTCCCGCCGGGCGCGAGCGCGAAGTTCCAGCTCCACTGCGCAGGACGGAAAGTGGACGGCTTCATCGTCCATCTCGCTGGCCAGTACTACGCGTACGTCAATCGGTGCCCGCACGTCGGGACGCCGCTCGATCTCTGGCCGAACGAGTTCTTCACGGAAGACGTGCGCGCGCTGATCTGCTCGACGCACGGCGCCGTGTTCGAGCCCACCAGCGGTCGCTGTACCGCGGGACCGTGTGTCGGCGACAGCCTCGCTGCGCTGCCGGTGCGCCGGGAGGGCGACGCGCTCGTCGTCGGTTGCCCGCCACGATGACGTCCTGCTGAACCGACCCGCATGAGCGACGTTCACACCGAGGTCGCGGAGGCCAACACCCACTTCTATCGCGCGTTCGAGACGCTCGACCTCAGCGAGATGGACGGCGTGGGGTCACACGGGGATCACGTCAAGTGCGTGCACCCCGGCTGGCCGCTCCTGATTGGCTGGGACGCCGTTCGCCAGTCGTGGAAGACGATCTTCGAGAACACCGAGGAGATGCGCTTCACGCTTTCGGACGTCCACGTCGTGGTAGAGGAACAGTTCGCCTGGGTCACGTGCACGGAGAACATTCTCTCCGAGGTGCACGGTCGGATCTCCGTGACCTCGGTGCTCGCCACGAACCTGTTCGAGCACGGGCGCAATGGCTGGCGCATGATCCACCACCACGCGTCAGGGCAGTCGGGTGTACCGGGCCCGGAGACTGTCGAACCGTCGCGAGCGTCGGATCCTGTGGCGGTGGAGTGAGTACCAGAAGAGAACGCCCAGGATCTTCAGCCCGTAGACCGTCGAAGCGACGAAGCTCGCGGACGATGCGCCCGGGAAGTACCGTGTCGGCACGCTGATTTCCGTGATGCGGAAACCGGCCGCAACGACTTGCGCGATGATCTCCTGGTCGAAGATGAAGCCGTCGGAGTCGAGCAGGAAGTTGACCGTCTCGAGGACCTCCCGGCGGAACGCGCGGTACCCCGTGTGGTACTCCGACAGCGACAACGTGAATGCGCGATTCTCCAGCGCGGTCAGGAAGCGGTTCGCCACGAACTTCCACCACGGCATCCCCTGAGCGACCGCCGAGCCTTCCTTGAGTCGCGAACCAAGGACCACGTCGGCCTCGCCGGTGACGATCGGCTCGATGATCTTCGGCACGAGCGTGGGATCGTACTGATAATCCGGATGGACCATGACGACGATGTCGGCGCCCGCCCGTAGCGCTTCCGTGTAGCAGGTCTTCTGGTTCGCACCATACCCGTAATTGCGGTTGTGGACGTATATCTGAAGACCCAGCTCGCGAGCCACGTCGAGCGTCTTGTCCGTGGAGCCGTCGTCCACGAGAATCACCAGATTGACCGTGTCCTTTGGAAGCTCCTCGTACGTCATCTTCAGCGTTTGGCCCGCGTTGTACGCGGGCATCACCACGACGACCTTCGGCTTGCTCATCGGGACGGCGGGGACTCCTTGACCCGCGCGAGCACCACGAACTGGTAGGCCAGCAATCGCGGCAGGCACCGCGCCGTCCAGGCGTTCAACGCATGCGCCGCTCGAAGCGTCGCCCCGTGCCACGGTCGCGGCAGCACCTGATAGAGCGGCGCCGGCGTGACAGTGCGACGGACGATGGTGAGACCGGCCTGGTCGATCAGCATCCCGAGCGAGCGATCGGTGAAGAAGCGGAGATGGCTTGCGTCCAGGATTCCGCGATCGAGGTACTCGAAGCGGCCCACCAGCAAGCAGAGTCGGATCCAGAGATGGGCGACGTTCGGGATCGAGATGAGAACTTCGCCGCCGGCGGCCAGGAATCGGTTCAGGGCGCGCAGAACGCTGAGCGGGTCGGCGAGGTGCTCGAGGATGTCGCCATAGACGATGACGTCGAAGGCGCCCTCGAGCGCCGGGATCTCCCGATCGAGATCAGCCACGACCATGAGCTCACAGTGCGCACGTCCGGCTTCCGCGGTTTCTGGATTTCGCTCGATGGCCGTCACTTTCCAGCCGCGCTCCGTCAGGTGCCGGCTGAGCAGACCGTCGGCCGCGCCGACGTCGAGCAGACGGCGGCCACGACCCTGCGCCAGCCATCGGAGCACGACGGAGTGGCTGCTGGACGGGTCGGGTTTCAGTCGGTACGTCTCGGACGACGTCTGCACCGATCCATCATGGAACGGGCCGGCTCAATCGGCAACATTCGCGTAGAGCCACCGCCCCCCGGCCTCGATGACCAGGTGCACGCTCGAGGCCGGCAAGCCAATAGAGAAGCGGTGGCTTGTCGAAGTAACGGACGCCGTCCGGATGCGGCGTGATCCAGTCACCGCTCGTGGCCATCGTCCGTGCGACGTCGGCGTGAAAGCCCTCGGGAGGATCGATGAACGGCGCCGAGCCAAGCCCGGCGAAATACAGGGCGGCCGCCACGATGGCCACGCCGACGGGGATGCCCCGGACCACGAGCGGGGCTACCCGGAGTCCGACACCGTCGTCATGCTACCGACCGCGGCGCCGACGTCAGGCCACCCCGACGACCGCGTCGGCCGGCAGGCGCTGCAGGAATGCTTCGACAGCCGCCTCGAGATAGTCACGATCGCGTGACTCCAGCGTCACCTTGACCCGGTAGTCGGGATTGGAAAACTCGGGGTACGAGCCCAGCAGCAACAGCGGGAAGTCGCGCAGCAAGTCGTTCAGGTAGTCCGCCAGGGTGCCTTCACCGATCCGCACGAACACGTTCTTCAGATGGATCGGCTGGTCCCGGAACCGTTCCCGGATCGCCTCGAACTTCTGCCGGAAGATTTCCGGCACCCCGGGCAACACGTACACGTTGTGCATGAGGATCGTGGGGAAGCGGGTCGTCTCACCGGAGACGAGATCCGCCCCGTCCGGAATTTCTGCCATCTTGAGATGCGCCTCGGTGACGCGGTCGCCGTAGTAGCGCTCGAGCAGGGCCACCAGCGCCGGATGACGAAGGACCCTCACGCCCATCGCGCGCGCCACTCCGTCGATCGTGACGTCATCGTGGGTCGGGCCCACGCCGCCGGAGGTGAACACGACGTCGAACTCACGGCTGAATGCCGACACCTCGCGGGCGATGGTGGCGATGTCGTCGGGGATCACCGTGATCCGACCGACGTCGACACCGAGGACGCGCAGCTCACGACAGAGGTACGCGGCATTGGCGTCCTCGATCTTGCCGGAGAGAATCTCGTTGCCGATCAGGATGATCCCGGCGGTCTTCGGCATTCCGTCATCGGATTCTACGACGCCGCGTTCTGGCTGTCGACACGGTGCGGAAGCGCCTCTCGGTGCGGAGGCGCCTCTGCGGCGCGCCCGTCTCAGCCGATCCCACCCGCGAGGAGGAAACCCAGCGTGAGCATCCCGAACACCGCCGCAGCGATGAGCGCATATTGACGGTCGCCGACGATGAGGAATGCCGGAATCGCGACAGCGACGCCGATGACCGGAACGACGAGGAGAATGACGACCCCCACGGTCATGACCTTGACGGGATCGATCGGGCGCCTCAGGACACCACCGATCAGCTCCCGAAGCGAGACGACGACGTGCAGCGGCCGCGCTTGCGACCGGTGACGAAGCTGCTCCAGCTCGCTCGCGTGAATCCGGTAACCGCCAGTCGCCGCGTAGAGCGCCAGCCCGACGATCAGAAGCGCCACGCTCACGAGACCGCCCCAGAAGAGCACCCGTCCGACCCACCGCTCGACGAGATCGGTCTCGTCGTGGAGCGACGACTGCGGTGCGCTCGGCGTCATGGCCCCGTCACGCCCAGCCCACGAAGAATCATGGACAGCGCCAGGTAGACGATCACGGGGAGGAACGCCTTCCGAACGGTGGCGTTGCGCATCTTCGCCATGACGCGGGAGCCGACGTAAGCGCCGGCGAGTATGCCGACGGCGACCGGCGTCACGATGAGAGGATGAATGTCGCCGCGCGCGAAGTAGACACCGGCGCTCGCCGCCGCGGTGATGCCGATCATGAAGTTGCTGGTCGCTGTCGAGACTTTCATCGGCAACCGCATGAAGTAATCCATGGCCAGGACCTTGAACGCCCCGCTCCCGATCCCGAGCAGTCCCGACAGCACGCCGGCGCCGAACATGGCGGCGAATCCCCCGCGGACGTTGGCGGCCCGATATTTCACTTCCTGCGCAAGGCGGAGATCGTAATACGCGCCTTCGAGCCCGAAACGCATCGCGAGCCGATCGTTCGGAAGGCCCTCCGGCAGCTCGACGTTGAGCTGGCGGACGGTGGCGAGGGCGGAGTACGACAGGGCCAGCCCGAGGATCAGTTGGAGGACCCGCACCGGCACCACGCCCGCGAGCGCCGCGCCCGTCAGCGCGCCGCTCGTCGTCGCCAGCACGAGAAACAATCCGATCCGGATGTTGCTGAGTCCCGTGCCGAGGTACGCGGCGGCGGCGCCACTCGACGTCGCGATGACGGACACGATGCTGGCGCCCATCGCATAATGCATGTTGACGCCGTAGAAGATCGTGAGGATCGGCACGAGCAGAATTCCGCCGCCGAGGCCCAGGATCGCGCCGACCACGCCCGCACCGGCAGCGGTGAGGAAGAGCGCCGAGAGAAACGCTATCTGGTCCACGTCGGGGCTTTCGGCATGGGTCGGCGTTGCGATGCTACAATGCCTGCGTTCCGAACGACACCGTTCCCGAGACTTCGATGACGGTTCCCGACGCTGCCCGTCTCACCGGCTGGGCCCTCACGCTCGGCGCTTCGTCCGGCTTCGGAGAGGCTGCCAGCCTGGCGCTGGCCCGAGCCGGCCTCGACATCTTCGGCGTGCACCTCGACCGCAAGGCGACGCTCGGCAACGTCGAGCGCATCCTCGCGGAGATCCGCGGCCACGGCCGTCAGGCGCACTTCTTCAACGTGAACGCCGCCGATCCCGACAAGCGCGCCGCGGTGGCAATCGAGATGCAGCGGATCCTCGAAGAACGGAACGAAGCAGGAACGCTTCGCGTGCTTCTTCACTCGCTGGCCTTCGGCACGCTCACGCTCTACATCGCCGACCCGATGAAGGATGCCGTGACCGGCGCGCAGATGGACATGACGCTCGACGTCATGGCCCACAGCCTCGTGTACTGGGCTCAGGAAGTCGTGGGGCGCGGTCTCATGACGAAAGGCGGGCGGGTCTTCGCCATGACGTCGGCGGGAGGCACCCGGGTGCTCCCGCACTACGGTCCGGTGTCGGCCGCAAAAGCGGCGCTGGAGTCGCACGTTCGTCAGCTTGCCGTCGAGCTCGCACCGCGCGGCATCACCGCGAACGCGATCCGCGCGGGCGTGACCGACACGCCCGCGTTGCGGAAGATCCCGGGCCACGAAGCCATCATCGCCGAGGCGCGGCGTCGCAATCCTGGCGGGCGGATGACGACCCCCGAAGACGTCGCGCGGGCGCTCGTCGCCCTCACCCATCCGGACACCTACTGGATCACGGGCAACGTGATCGGCGTGGACGGCGGCGAGGACATCGTCGGGTGACCTACACCCAGGGCATCGTGCTCGGTCTCGTCCAGGGCGTCACCGAATTCCTGCCGGTCTCGTCGTCGGGACACCTCATCCTCGTTCCGCGCATCTTCGGATGGCCCGACCAGGGCCTCGCGTTCGACGCGGTGATGCACCTCGGGACGCTGGCTGCGCTGCTCGCCTACTTCCGGTTCGAGCTGATCGCGATGCTGCAAGGCACGCTCTCGCGGCGGGTCGCTGCGCTCATGATCGTGGCGACCATCCCCGGCGCGATCGCCGGCGTCATCTTCGAGAAGACCATCGAAGAGCACCTGCGGTCACCATGGATCATCGCCGTCTCGACGGCGGTGTGGGCTCTGGTGATGTGGGTGGCCGACCGGCGCGCCGCCCCTCCGTCGACGGACGGCGATCCGCTGGAACGCGTGACCTGGCGCCAAGGAGTCACGGTCGGCTGCGCCCAGGCGCTGGCGCTGATCCCCGGCACGTCGCGGTCGGGCGTGACGATCACGACGGCACTGTTGACGGGTCTCGACCGCCCGACCGCCGCACGGTTCTCGTTTCTTCTCGGTATCGTGATCACGGCGGGCGCGGGCGGCAAGAAGATGCTCCACGTGTTGAAAGGCGGCTTGCCCACCAGCGAGATGGGCCCGCTCCTGGCCGCCGTGCTGGTGGCATTCCTGAGCGGCTGGTTCGCGGTCTGGTTTCTGGTGAATTACCTCAAGCGCCGCACGCTCATGCCCTTCATCGTCTATCGCCTGCTGCTGGCGGTCGCCATCGCGCTCGTGCTTGTTCAATGAACTGGGGGCCTCGAAGGCCCCCAGACCCCCATACGCTCGTCGGTCGCCGGGCAACCCGGCGCCCGCCTCGACCCCCAGACCCCCAGACCCTCGTCGGTCGCCAGCAACGCCGGCGCCCGCCTCGATAACCCGACACGCTTTTAGCTGCCGCGCACGCGGTCGGGAACGGCGCGAGCCAGCGCCTCGAGCAGACGATCGCGAGTGAACGGCTTGGCAAGAACGACGTCGACCGCCGACGCGTTTCCCTCGTTGAGCTCCTCGGCCCACCCGGTCAGCAAGATGATCGGCACGGGGCGGCGCTGCTTCAACTCTCCAGCGAGGACGAGCCCCGTCATGTCCGGCATCCCGAGATCCGTCACGACGACGTCGGGAGCTTCGCGGTCGAACAGCTCGAGCGCTTCACGGCCGGACGCCGCCGTCACGACGCCGTGGCCCGCGTGTCTCAGCATCGCGCGAAGGACGTCCCGCACCTCCGGCTCGTCCTCGACTGCCAGCACGCGCAGGGAGTCCATCGTCGGCAAGAACACCGCTGTGCCGGGAGCCTCCGCCACCAGCGCGGGGAACGAGAGCGTGAACGTCGTGCCGACGCCCTCGCGGCTCTCGAGACGAATCGTGCCACCGTAGCGCTGGACGATTTCCTGCGCGAGGCTCAGGCCGAGTCCGGTCCCGCCGCTACTGCCACGCGTGGTGAAGAACGGCTCGAAGGCGAGCCGCTGCACCTCCTCGTTCATGCCTTTCCCGGTGTCGGCGACCGATACCGCCGCGCGCCCCGCTTCGTCCCGCACGTGCAGGCTCAGGCGGCCGCCGTGCTCCATCGCAGCGAGCGCATTCTCCAGGATGTTGAGAAGGGCCTCCCGGATCTCGCTGGCCACCGCCAGGATGCTCGGGGCCGGCTCGATTTTCAGATCGATGTCGTAGCGGATTCCCCGCCGGGCCGCGTCGTTGTCCCACTGGGGCCTGGTCAGGGCCAGGAGCTGCTCGACGACGTCTCGGAGTTGAACGGCCTCGGGGCCCTTCACGCGGGTCGGTCGAGAGTATTCTTGCAGCCGGCGGACCGTACCAACGCTGTCCGAAGCGCCCTGGTTGATGACGTGGAGGGCGTGGGCAAGCTCACCCGGCTCGATCGCCTCTCCCGCTTCCAGCCGCTCGAGCAACATCTCCGTCCAGCCCAGCACGGGCGTGAGCCGATTGTTGATGTTGTGGGCGACGCCGGCGGCGAGCGATCCAAGCGTGCGAAACTTCTGCTCGCGGATCACACGAAACCGGAGCTCGTGCTCGCGGCTGATGTCGCGGAAGACCCCGATTCTCTGGGGGCCACCGTCGGGGCGCTCCACGGTCGACAGCGTCACCAGAACGGGCAGCGGTTCGCCCGAGCGCGTGATCAACAGGATCTCGCCTTCGAACGCGGGTTGTCGCATCTGGCTGACCAGTGCCGCGACATCCTGCGCCGTCGAGAGGAATTGCGTCCACCGACGGCCACGCAAGCTGTCGCCGGTGACACCGACCATCTTGTGGAACGCGCGATTCGCGAACAGAACGCGATCCTCGACGTCGGCCACCACGACGCCCTCACCGATGCGCCGAACGACGTCGGCCAGCTCCCGCGCCTCGGTCTCCAGGCGGGCCTGCTCGATCGCGACGGCGACGCGATCGGCGACGATGCGAAGCAGCCGGTCGACGCGCCGGTCCGTCCGGCGCGATTTGTGGGCAATGACCATGACACCGATCGGACCGCCACCGACGATGAGCGGCGCGATCATCAGGGAACGGAATCCATGAGCCGCGAGCGACGTCTTCGCGACGCGTGGATCGCTGAACGCGCGGTCGAGAATCAGCACCGGCGCGCGCGAGCCCAACGCCTCGCCGGCCGCGCTGTCGCCGAGCGGCATCGAGATCGCCGTCAGGTCGGCGCCGAGACCAACCGCGGCCCGCGCGCGCAGCTCATGGCGCGCCTC
Source organism: Methylomirabilia bacterium (assembly GCA_041490825.1). Lineage (GTDB taxonomy): Bacteria > Methylomirabilota > Methylomirabilia > Rokubacteriales > CSP1-6 > JBGPTW01. Next base: position 34,545 of record JBGPTW010000041.1, read on the forward strand.
ATCGACCAGGAGGATCGCGGCGGCATCGGCGCTGAAAACGTCGGTGGCGATCTCCACGATGGCCTGGAGCAGGAGCTCGAGGTTCCCTGCCATCAGCGCGGCCTGAGCGATCTGCCCCAGAGCCCGGATCTCGCGGGTCCGTCGCTCGAGCAAGCGGCTCGTGACGAGCGTCCGCGTGCGCGCCACCAGCTCCTCGGGCAGGAACGGCTTCGTCATGTAGTCGTCCGCGCCCTCGCGCAGGCCGCGGACTCTTGCCGACGCGCTGGCGAGCGCGCTGAGGACGAGCACCGGAAGCCCCGCGAGATCAGCGCGCTTGCGCAGACGCTCGATGACCTCGTAGCCACTCATTCCTGGGAGCATCAGGTCGAGGACGACGAGATCGACGTCGGGCGTGAACTCGAGCCGCTCGAAGGCCGCCTCGCCCGTTCCCGCGGACTCGACCTGGTACCCCTCCGCCTCCAGCAGATCGCGCAGGAGCGCAGACGTGTCTTCGTTGTCTTCGACGACGAGGATGCGCGCGGACTCCACCGGCGTCACCGGGACACTCCGTGGCGGGACAGCGCCCCGGCCACCACCCGGGCCATCTCCTCCGGTGTGAAGGGTTTCGCGAGGTACGCATCGCACCCGGCGTGCAGCGCCGATTCACGCTCTTGCGGTCGCGCCAGCGCGGACACCGCGATGATCGGCACGCTCTGGGTCCGGGGGCTCTGCCGCAGCCGGCGCGCCACTTCCCAGCCGCTCACGTGCGGGAGCATGAGGTCCAGCAGGACCAGATCGGGAGGCTCTTCGACGGCTTCGAAGAGCGCGCGTTCGCCGTCGTCGCAGACGACCGCCTTGCCGCCGAGCAGGTCCTCGACGACCGCCCTCATCAAGGCCTGATTCTCTTTCTCGTCCTCGACGATCAGCACCCGGCGACCGGCGAGCACGGGTGGGGGCGCAGGTTCCGACTCGCGCGGCGCCACCGCCGGCGTGGTCGCCAGCGGCAGCGTGAACGTGAAGCAACTTCCCCGGTTGTGACCCTCGCTCTCGGCTCGGACGAGGCCGCCGTGGAGTTCCACCAATCGACGGACGATGGAGAGTCCGAGACCCGAGCCGCCGTGTCGCCTCCGGAGCGGGGATTCGACTTGATAGAAAGGATCCCAGATCCAAGCAAGCTCCTCTCGCGCCATCCCGACGCCGGTATCTTCGATGGAGACCCACGCCTGGTTCGCCTGAATGCCACCGAGGACGCGCACCGCGCCGCCGGCCGGCGTGAACTTCACCGCGTTCCCGATGAGGTTGACCAGGATCTGCTGCAAGCGGGTGGGGTCGGCGCTGACGGGAGGCAGCTTCACGGGAATCTCGTTCCGGATGTCCAGCTGCTTGGCGTGAGCGGCCACCGCCACGATTGCGATTGCCTGATCGACGGTCTGCTGCGCATCCATCGGTCTCACTTGCAGCTCCACGCGGCCCACCTCGAGGCGCGAGACGTCGAGGAGATCGTTGATCAGATCGTTCAGACGCTGGGCGCTCCGAAAGATCGCCTCTTGCTGTTCGAGCTGCTTCTGCGTCAAGGATCCGTGCACCTGTCGCATGAGCAGCCGACTGTAGCCGATGATCGCCGTGAGCGGCGTCCGCAGCTCGTGACTCACCATCGCGAGAAATTCCGATTTCAGCTCGTCCAGCCGCCGCAGCTCTTCGTTGACCTGCGCAAGCGAGAGGGCCTCGCGCTCCTTCGCGGCATACTCCGTCTCGTACTCCCGGGCGCTGTCCGCGCCCTCGACGAAAGCGCCGAAGCGCCGATGGAACGCGAGGAACGCGACCGCGGCGGCGGCGAGGATGTCGACGGCGACGGCGGTTTCTGCCATCCCCGCCGGAAACTCGCCGACAGAGCCGATAAGACCGCGGAGGCATCCGCACACGCCGATCGCCAGAAACAGCACACCGAACACCACGGTGACGGGCTCCAGGCGGCGCGCAGGCTTGCGACCGATCGCGACGACGATGAGCGTTGCGATGATCAGCGAGGCCGCGCCGAAGACGACGTTCGCGACGCGATACAGAAAGTCGGCGTTCAGAGCCGCCATTCGAAATCATCATAGCAGTCCGTCGAGACCCGGGCAGCCTCGAACAGCCTCGTGCTGTGGAAAGTTTTACCTACTGGCCGTGGAAGCCGTCGCCGCGGCGAACCCGCCTTGCGGCGATTCGTGTCGCCCTCTCTCACCCATCGTTGGCCAGTATTACAAGCGGTGGCGCGGCTCGTCAGCGACCTGACGGGACGTGTTCACCACGGGGTAATTGCAATTTCTGGGACGCGCGGCGATCTCCGCATCCTGTCGTGAGTCTTTCGCTCGCGCGCCGCGGCACGCATGTTGCTCGGGCCCGCCTCGTGCTTCGCGACCGTCCGACTCGGATGCGGGGACTCAGGCTGTACGAAGGCGTGCTCCCCGCCATCAGCGCGCCCGCGATGAGCACCGACGTCGGGGATGCGAAACAGGACCGAATCCACGCACGCTCACGCTTTCGCAGTCTCGACCGTCCCGACCGTTACGCCCTTTACTCGATGCATGACCGCGACTTCAGCTTCCAGGACAACGGCCGTGGATCGCCGGTGGGACTGGCTCCAGGCGATCACACCCTCATGGTGGTTCGTGAGTTCCGGCGCGTGCCGCTGCATGCCTCGACGCTCGCGCTGACCATCTGCATCGCGCGCGCGGGATCGGCGGCCTCGGTGGTCGCCACGCTGGCGCACTTCGTGGAACGTGCCGTGAGCGTTTACCAGCCGACGTACCTGTTACTGGCCCACTCGCTCGAGCAGCCCAGGATCGCCGCGCTGCTGACGGGCCTTCATCAATGCGTCGCGCTTCAGGCCGGGCGCTCCGCGGCCTTCAGTCTCGATGCGTTGATGCCCGAGCTGCGTCCCATGCTCTCGATCGAGCCAGAGGTCTTCGGCTACTGTTCCGACTCCGATCTCAACGCGCTGGCGCCGCAGGTCGCTCCGGACGCAGTCTGAACCGATGCGGAGGGCTCAGAGGAAACGCACGAACCAGGCAACGCTCCGGACGACCGCCTCGCGACGGAGTGCCACATCGCTGAGTCGATGATCGCCGCCGGTGAGCACGACCAGGTCGTGCGGGTCAATCGCTTGCGCGTGCAGGGTGACGCCATGGTCGAGGGGCACCACCTCATCGGCGTCGCTGTGGATCACGAGATGGCGCGCGATCCCGTACGGCGCCTTCGCGTAGCGGCCGGTGCGGTACTCCACGACGAAGGCCTCGCCGATGCCGGGCCGCTCGTGAAGATTCCGGCTCGCCAGATCCGACAGCTCGGCCGGAGCATTCCAGGTGACCACCGCCCGAACATCGGCGCGGAGCGACGCGAGGTGAAGCGCAACGTACCCGCCGAGACTCGAACCGAGCAACCCGCGACGGGGGTCGAGCCGTGGGTGTCCGGCCAGACGCTCCAGCACCGCGGTGACGTCGTCAAGGCGCGTGGCGATCGTCGTCTGCTCCTCGATCCCGCTCGATTCGCCGCACCCACCGAAGTCGAACCGAGCAACGGCCAAGCCGGCCTCGGTCAGCTCCTGCGCGAGAAGCACGTACTTGTCGCTGTCCTTGGAGGCGTGGAGCCCATGGCAGCAGACCACGCAGGCCACGGGGCGGGTCACGGGCGGAATGTGCAGCAGGAGGGCCAGATGTCGTTCGCCCACGGCCACGGCATGCCGCTCGACGGATGTCACCGCAGACGTCGGAAGCGAGGTTCGCGGTGCGTTGCCGGTGGAATCAGACCCACACGAGATCGAACAGGCGGCACGTATTCGTCGACAGCGCGAACATCGTGTCTTCGATCGGGAGCCGCTTGATCTTGGCGATTTCCTCGGCCACGCGGCTGGCGAGCCACGGTCCCGAGGGCAGCGCCTCGAACTCCCCGCGGTATTTCCACGGCGCGTCGCTCTCGACGAGCAGAGAGTCGAGCGGGACCGCGGCCACCATCTCGCGGTCCCGGTCCCGGTACACGAGCTCCGGTGTGACCGACACGAAGTAACCCGCATCGACGATCGCCTGCGTGACCTCGGCCGGCGCCTTGTGCCAGTGGAAGACGGCGCGCTCGATTCCGTGTCGACGCAGCGCCGCGAGCGCTCCGACAGCCGCCCCGTGGGGCGCGTGCAGCACCACCGGCAAGTCCCAGCGCGCGGCCAGCCCCAGGAGCCGGTCGAGCTGGTGCCGCCCCCGGGTCATCAGGACAGTCGGATCGGCGGCGCCGTCGAGTGAGTACCACGGCAGTCCGACTTCGCCGAGCGCGACGATGTGCGGGTGGTGATCCGCGAGCTGCGCCTCGACCCGGTCGAGATCCTCCCCGGTGAGATGCGTCCAGTCCGGGTGGAATCCGAGGCACGCCCAGATCGACTTCGGCGCTGTCGCCGCAGCGGCGAGCGTCCGGCCGTTCGTCTCGGGATCGCACCCGACCGCGACGACACCCCACACGTCGTGGGCGAGCGCAGTCCGGAGCATATCGCGGACATCGGCGAAGGCCGGATCGTGCAGATGGCAGTGGCTGTCGACGATCATCCCGACAATCTCCTCTCAGTCTCCCGCCACCACCATGCGGCCGATCAGCAGCGTCGGCGCCGAGGTCCGGTCGCGCAGGACGAGGTCGTTGCCGACGCCTTCGACGCCGGCGAGCATGTCGAGCAGGTTCCCCGCCACCGTGACTTCCTCCACCGGATAGGTCAGCTCGCCGTTCTCGATCCACAGCCCGACGGCGCCGCGGGAGTAATCGCCGGTAACACCGTTGACGCCGAAGCCGATCAGCTCCGTGACGTAGAGACCATTGCGAACCGAGGCGATCATCTCGCTCGGGGTCGCCGAGCCCGGAAGCAGCATGAGGTTCGTGGTGCCGACAGTCACCCCGCTGCCATCGCGAGCCGCGTGGTGGGTGGAGACCATTCCCAGCTTGCGGGCGCTGTAACTGTCGAGCAGGTACGATTCGAGCACGCCGTCGTTCACGAGCACGGTACGCCGCGTCGCCAGGCCTTCCCCGTCGAACGGACGCGAGCCGAGCGCGGACGCCACGAGGCCGTCGTCGACGATCGTGATCGCGGGCGCGGCGACGCGGCTGCCGAGCCGGTCGAGCAGGAACGACGCCCGGCGGTACAGGCTGGGGCCGCTGACCGCGGACGCGACCGACCGCAGAAGACTCGCCGCCGTCTCGGGATCGAAGATGACCGGCACTTCCGTGGTCTTGACCTTCCGCGCACCGAGCCGTCGAAGCGCGCGCGCGGCCGCTGTCCGACCGATCGAGACGGGATCTTCCAGAGACGCGCGCTTGCGCGCCATCGAGTACCACGAGTCGCGCTGCATGTCTCCGTTGCGCCGAGCCACCGGCGAGACCGTGATCCCGAACGAGGTGGTCGCATACCCGTGGGCGAATCCGTGCGACGTGGCATAGGCGTAGCGCGCGCGCCGGTCGAAATACTCGGCGCCCTCGGAGTTCGTGATCCGAGGATCGCTCTCGAGGGCCGCCGCCTCGGCCTTCCGGGCCACCTCGATCTTCGCCTCGGGGGTGAGGTCGTCCGCGCTCGTGTCCTCGAGGTCGAGCTCGGGGACGCGGTCGATCAGCTCGCTCGGCTCCGGCAAGCCGGCGTGCGGATCCGCGCCCGTGATCCGCGCAAGCTGCGTGGCCTCGTCGACCACGCGCTCGAGCGACTCGCGCGAGAGGTCGGACGTCGAGGCGGCCGCGGACGCCTTGCCGGCGAAGACGCGGAGCGACAGCCGCTGATCCTGGGCGTGCGTCACGGTGTCGACCTGACCGAGCCGCACCGTCGCGCTGAACCGCTGCTCTTCGACGAGGAAACCGTCGGCAGCCGTCGCGCCTCGCTCGGCCGCCCGCTTCAGCACCGAGACGAGGAGGTCCGTCTTCACACCGCGGTCCCTCCGACCGTCATGCCATCGATCCGGATCGTCGGCAGTCCTACGCCGACGGGCACCGACTGGCCGTCCTTGCCGCACGTCCCGACCCCTTCGTCCATCGCGAGATCGTGACCGACGCGGCTGACACGCCTCAGCGCATCCGGACCGTTGCCGATGAGCGTGGCGCCTTTGACGGGCGCGGTCACACGGCCGTCCTCGATGAGATAGGCCTCGCTCGCCGAGAAGACGAACTTGCCGTTCGTGATGTCCACCTGCCCGCCACCAAACGCGACTGCGTAGAGTCCGCTCTTGACCGAGCGGATGATGTCCTGGGGATCGTCGTGCCCCGCGAGCATGAACGTGTTCGTCATGCGCGGAAGCGGTGGATGAGCGTAGGACTCGCGTCGACCGTTGCCCGTCGGGGCCATTCCCGTCAGGCGCGCGTTGAGACGATCCTGCATGTAACCGCGCAGGATCCCGTTCTCGATCAGGACCGTGCGGCCCGTCGGCGTGCCCTCGTCGTCGACGTTGAGCGAGCCGCGGCGATTCGGAATCGTGCCGTCGTCCACGACAGTCACGAGCTCGGACGCGACCTTTTCACCGAGTCGACCCGCAAACGCCGAGACGCCCTTGCGGTTGAAGTCTCCCTCGAGGCCGTGACCGATCGCCTCGTGGAGCAGGATCCCCGGCCATCCTGGTCCCAGCACGACCGTCGTCGTCCCCGCCGGTGCATCGACCGCCCCGAGCTTCAGCACGGCCTGCCGCGCGGCCTCGGTGGCAAAGCGTCGCCACCGATCCTCGGACAGGAAGAAGTCGAACTTCACGCGCCCGCCGCCGCCGTAGCTTCCGATCTCGCGCTTGCCGCCGTCCTCGGCGATCGCCGTGACGTTCAGCCGGGTCAACGGTCGCACGTCCCCCACGACCCAACCCGCCGCCGTCGCGATCAGCATGACGACCTCCTCGCTGGCGACGCTGGCGATGACCTGCCTGATCCGTGGATCCTCTGCGCGAGCGGCGGCATCGACACGGCGCAGCAGATCGAGCTTGCGGGACAATTCCGTGACGGTCGGCGGTTCGTCCAGGGTGTAGAGATCGTGCGGTGTCCGGGTCGGCTGGAGCGCGGCGACCGCGGAAGCGCCCGATCGGTCAGCGATGGCGTGCGCCTGTCTGGCGGCTTCCTGGAGGTTCCCCAGCGAGATGTCGTCGGTGTGAGCGTAGCCGGTACGGGTGCCCGCCTGGGCTCGGACCCCTGCCCCTTGGCTCACGTGTCGAGAGGCCTTTTTTACTGTCCCCTCTTCAATTACGAGTTCTTCATTGACACGATACTCGAGATAGATGTCCGCATCGTCGACCCGGCCGCGGAGGGCCGAGCCGAGCAGATCGTCCATGATCGACGGTGTCACGTTGAACCGGTCGGAAAAGAACCGTTGCGGCACAAGAGCGAATTCAGTCATTCACTTAGGCTCCCTGGGCTGGCCTGCGGAAGGTCCAATCCTAGCGCGACCCCCCCGCTACCCCAAGCTTTTCGGGCGGGCCAGTTCCACCTTCATTGTACCGGGCTCGGGAAGGAGCGAAGCGCGCGCTACATCAGGCGCGAGCGGACTGGTAAGCCTGGATGATCTCGTGAATGCGCCGGAGCCCGACCATGAGCGAAGGGCCCGGAGAAAGGATGTCAGCGCCGTCGATCTCCTGGATCTGGCCCCTGCGGATGGCAGTGATGCCCTCCCAACCCGGTCGGGCGCACACCGCCGCCGGGTCGAAAGGCTTGCCGCACCAGGAAACCAGGATGATCTCCGGGTCACGCCGGATGATCTCGCCGGACGACACCACCCGGCCACGCGCGGCCTTTTCCGCCCTCAGATCGGCAAAGACATCATGGCCACCGGCGATCTCGATCAGCTCGGAAACCCAGCGGATCCCCGCGATCAGTGGATCGAACCACTCCTCGAAATAGACGCGCGGCCGGTCTGGCCACACGCTGGAGTATTCCCGCACCTGCTTGATCTCGTCCCTCATGTCCTGGACGAGATCACGCGCTTGCTTCTCGCACCCCAGGGCGCCGCCGATGACGAGGATCGTCTGGAATACTTCATCGAGGGATCGCTGGTTCGTGCAGAGCACCCCGACGCCCGCACGGATGAGCTCGCCGACGACATCCGCCTGAAGATCGGAAAATGCAAGCACGAGGTCCGGACGAAGCGCCAGGATCTTGTCGGTGCGGAACGTCGTGAAGCCCCCGACGCGCGCCTTCTCCCGCGCTTGTTCGGGTCGCTGCGTCGTCCCGGGGACACCGACGACCCGGTCACCCGCGCCGACCAGGTAGGCGATCTCGGTGGTCTCGGCCGTCAGGCAGACGATACGTTCCGGAAAGTTGATTCCGCTCTTCCCGTACACGCTCCTAGCTCGGATTATTCATGAACGCTTGCCGGCGAGCCGCCGAAACCGAGCGCCGGGCTGGGGATCGCCCCGGAATTCCGCGAGCTGATAGCGCAAGCGCCGAAACGCTGGGGAACGCGGTCAGGGGCGTGGGTGTCCAGTCGATGATCGAAGCCAAC
>JBGPTW010000042.1:0-41832 GCA_041490825.1 Methylomirabilia bacterium
CTCTGACCACGAGGCCCTTTGACCGATGACCCGCGAGCCGTTCCCACTCGTGGCCTAATTGCCCTCGATCGCACGCTACGGGAACGGGTCAACCGGCCCCCCACCGACCCGGCCGGCCCGCGGCGACACGCTGTCCCCGGGCTGCGTCGTTCATCGAACAGTCCCGCGCGCGTAATTCATGAACGCCTGTACCAGGGTCGGTCGGTGACCTGGCGGGAGATGGGCCGCCGGGGTCCGGGGGAGCCATTCCCGTCACGCGAGGCGACGACACAGCCGTGACGAGTGGGAACGGCTCGGCGATGATCGGGGCGAAGGCGCCTGTGGTCAGAGGACCCCGGCGGCCCGTCTCCCGCCGGGTCACCGGCCGGCGCGCGCATCGTTCGTTCATGAATTATCCGCGCTAGCCCAGGCTGAGGTACCGCTCGCCGGTGTCGGGCAGGATCGTCACCACGAGCTGTCCGGGCTTCAGCTCCGCTGCGATCGCGCACGCCGCGAAGACCGCCGCACCGGCGGAGATGCCGACGAGCAGGCCTTCCTCTCGGTTCAGCCGGCGCGACCACGCCACCGCGTCCTCGTCCCGGACCTGCACGATCCGGTCGATGATCTTCTGATTGAGGACGCCGGGAACGAAGGAGGCGCCGATGCCCTGGATCCCGTGCGGGCGAGCCTTGCCGCCAGAGAGCACCGGAGATCGCGCCGGCTCGACGGCCACGATGCGCACACGCGGTATCTTTTCCTTCAGGACTTCGCCGACACCGGTGAGCGTTCCTCCGGTTCCAACGCCGGCAACGAAGACATCGAGGCGACCATCGACCGATTCCAGGATCTCGAGCGCGGTCGTCCGGCGGTGGATGTCGGGGTTCGCGGGGTTCTCGAACTGCTGCGGCATGAAGTACTCGGGATGCGTCCGCATCAGCTCGTTCGCCGCGTGGACCGCGCCCGTCATCCCCTCGATGGCCGGCGTCAGATGAATCTCGGCGCCAAAGCGCGCCAGAAGCCGCTGGCGCTCGACGCTCATGTCGTCCGGCATCGCCAGGATCAGACGATAGCCTTTCACCGCTGCCGCCATGGCCAGCCCGACGCCGGTGTTCCCGCTCGTCGGCTCGACGATGGTGGAGCCCGCGCGGATCAGGCCGCGGCGCTCGGCGTCTTCCAGCATCGCCACCGCGATGCGATCCTTCACGCTGCCCCCGGGATTCAGCGATTCCACTTTCGCCACGACGTCCGCGCCACCCGCCGTGGGAAGCCGGTTCAGGCGCACCAGCGGCGTCCGGCCAACCAGGTCCAGGACCGATGCGGCGATCTTCGGGTTCGTCGTCATGCCTCGGCTCGTGCACGGCGCCTCGGAGCAGGGCCGCTCAAATGTGATACATCGGCCGCGCGGCCCCGCGCCGTTCCGCCGCGCGCGCAGCGAGATCGCCGAAGGTCAGGCGGTCCACCACGCCGGACACCGCCTCGGAGATCTCGTTCCAGAGGTCGACCAGGTCGTGCCCGTCCAGCCCGTGTCGCCCACGCGCCTCCGCCTCGAACGGCGCCGCCGATCCCTCCACCGCTCGCAGGACCTGGCCGACCGTGATCTGTTCGGGACTCCGCGTGAGATGGTAGCCGCCCGAGGAGCCGCGTTTCGAGGTCAGCAGGCCCGCCCCCTTCAGCGCGAGCAGCACCTGCTCCAGGTAACGCTGGGGAATGGACTGGCGCGCCGCGATCTCCTGGATCGGTACGAGCCCACCGGCGCGATGCATCGCGAGGTCCAGCATCGCTTTGATCGCGTACTCCCCCTTCGCCGATATCCGCATGCAGGTCGACGCTCAGCGTAGCCCGTCTCGCTCGAGAACGCGGGCGACGTCCCGGGCGAAGTACGTGATGACGATGTCCGCGCCCGCGCGCCGGATGCTTATGAGCGCCTCCATCATGGCGCGCTCCTCGTCGAGCCAACCCAGGCGGCCGGCCGCGCGGATCATGGAGTACTCGCCGGAGACGGAGTACGCCGCGAGCGGGAGCCCGAACTCGGCCTTGGCGCGCGAGATAATGTCCAGGTAGGGCAGCGCTGGCTTCACCATCACGATGTCGGCGCCCTCGTCGATGTCGAGCGCGATCTCGCGCATGGCTTCCAGCGCATTGGCGGGATCCATCTGATACGACCGCCGGTCGCCGAACTGGGGCGTCGAATCGGCGGCTTCGCGAAATGGCCCATAGAAGCACGACGCATACTTGGCCGAGTACGCCATGATCGGCGTATCGACGTAGCTTGCCTCGTCGAGCGCCTCCCGGATGGCGGCGACGCGGCCGTCCATCATGTCGGACGGCGCGACGACGTCCGCGCCGGCTTCGGCATGCGAGACGGCCGTCCGCGCCAGGAGCTCCAGTGTCGGATCGTTGCGGACCGCGTCGTTTTCGACCACGCCGCAGTGCCCGTGACTCGTGTACTCGCACAGGCACACGTCCGTGATCACGAGCAGATCGGGCACCGTATCCTTGACCGCCCGGACCGCCTGTTGCACGATGCCGTCGTCCGCATACGCCTCGGAGCCGCGCGGATCCTTCTTCGCCGGAATCCCGAACAGCAGCACGGCCGGAATCCCCATGCCGGCGACATCCTTCGTCTCCTTGACCAGCTCGTCGACCGAAAATCGGAACTGGCCAGGCATGGACGTGATCGGCTGCCGCAGGCCGCGCCCGTGCTCGACGAAGAGCGGGTACACGAGATCGTCGACGGTGAGCCGCGTTTCCCTCACCATCTTCCGGAGCAGGCTCTTCTCGCGAAGCCGTCGCGGTCGAAACACCGGGTGCGCCATCACGGACTCCTTGTTTGATCAACTGGGGGACCCCGACATGGCCCTCCAGATCCTCACTGCTCGGCAGTCCCGGATGAACCCGGGCCCGCCTTGACCACTTTACTCGCTCGAAGGGCTGCCAGCGCTCGCGAGCGCGAAATGATCGGCCAGGGCCCGCGCCAGTGCCGGAATCGTATACTCCTGCGGCATCACGTCCGTTACCAATCCATACTCGGCGGCCGTGGCCGCCGTGATCGGGCCGATGGACGCCACCGTCACGCCGGCGAGCCATGTTCGACGCTCGGTCTCGGTCAGGAGCTCGGCAAAATTCCGTACCGTGGAGGAGCTGGTGAACGTTACCGCATCGACCCCGCGCGACGCCAGCGCCACGCGGACGCGGGCCAGGCCATTCTCGATGCGACGGGTCACGTATGCCGGAACCTCCTCGACGATCGCGCCGAGACGGCCGAGCTCTCGAACGAGGACATCGCGCGTCTGCGCCGCGCGTGGAAGCAGCACACGGTCGCCCGCATTCAGCAGACCACCCAGCCGCGCGACGAGACTCTCCGCGCGATACTCGGCGGGAACGAGATCGACATTCACTCGGTGCTGTCGGAGCGCCTCGGCCGTCGCTGGCCCGATGGCGGCGACATGCCGGCGTGCCACACCATCCCAGCTCAGACCGAGTTCACCGAGCCGGCGATCGACCATCGCCACACCATTGACACTGGTGAAGATCACCCACACGAAAGCGTCGAGCCGGGCGAGGGCGTCGTCGAGCGGAGCCCACGACGCCGGTGGATCGATCGCGATGGTCGGAGCGGTCAGCACCCGGGCGCCCTCGGCCTCGAGCAGCGCGACAAAGGACGCAGCCTGCGCCGCGGCGCGCGTCACCACGATCGTCCGGCCTGTCAATGGACCCGTCCGAGGCGCCTCCATCACCGTCCCACGGGATGCAGCGCCGTGATCCTTTCGGCGCCTCGGCTCAGCAACGTCTCCGCGAGCTCGCGCCCGATCGCCTCCGCCGTTTCCATCGCTCCGGAGCAGGCGTCACGCACGACGCGGCGGCCGTCGTCGCTGAGCACGACGCCGTCCAATCTCAGGCGAGTTCCATCGACCGTCGCGTGCGCCGCCATCGGCGTCACACACGAGGCGCCCAGTCGTCGCAGGTAGGCGCGTTCGGCCAGCGCGCAGGCGCGCGTGACCCGATCGTCCAGGCCTTCGAGGACGGCGAGCGTGGGCCGGTCGTCATTCCGGGCCTCGATGCCGAGAATGCCTTGACCAACCGCCGGCACGAAGAGGTCGGGCGACAAGACTTCGGCATGACCCGGCGCAAGTCCCAGGCGTCTCAGCCCGGCGGCGGCCAGTATGACGCCGTCGACGTGACCATCGGCAAGCTTACGGAGCCGGGTGTCCACGTTTCCCCGGATCGGCTCGATCACGAGATCGGGCCGGATCGACAGCGCGAACGCCCGGCGCCGTGGGCTCGACGTTCCCACCGACGCGCCCGCGCGTAAATCCAGAAGTCCGCCGCCGGCGCGCGTCACGAGCACGTCGCGGGCATCTTCCCGCTCCGGGTACGCCGCGATGACGAGGCCGGACGGGACATCCGCCGGCAAGTCCTTGAGACTATGCACGACGACATCGATCTCGCGGCGAAGCAGCGCATCTTCCAGGTCCTTCACGAAGAGGCCCTTGCCTCCGACGTCGGCGAGCCGTTGTTCGGCGAGGCGGTCGCCCTCGGTACGCATGGGAACGATCTCGATGGCCGCGCCGAGTTCCCGGAGTCGATCGGCCACCGCGCCGGCCTGCGCCAGCGCGAGCGCGCTCGCTCGCGTCCCCAGGCGGATCACGTCTTGCGCCCCAGCCCGAACAGCTCGTGGACCAGCTCGGTCCATGATCGGCCCGCTCCAGCCCGCGAGGACTCTCGAAGTTTCGTGATCGGCGTGTGAAGGATCTTGTTGACGATGGCGCTCGACAGCGCCTCCATGGCGGCGCGCGTCTCCGGCGCCGGATCCGACAGCCGGGACAGCGCCTTCTGCACCTCGCCGAGGCGAATGTCTTCCAGCCGCTCGCGTAACGACACGATCGTCGGAACGACCTCCACGTCGCGGAGCCGTAGCATGAACTTGCCGACCTCGCGCTCGACCAGCGCCTCGGCTCGCTGGGCCTCCCGCTGCCGCTCGCGGAGGTTGGCGTCCACGACCTGCTTGAGATCGTCGATGTCGTAACAGTACACGTTGTCGAGAGTATTGACGGTGGCCTCGACGTCGCGCGGCACCGCGATGTCGATGAAGAACAGCGGTCGGGTACGGCGCTCGTGCATCACGCGCTGCACCGTCTCCATCAGCACGATCGGCTGCGGCGAACCCGTCGACGTGATGACGATGTCGGCGGCCATCATGGCGTCGACGACACCGTCGAACGGAACGGCCGTGCCCGAGAGCGTGCGCGCGAGATCCTGCGCCCGCGCCCACGTTCGATTCGCCACGTAGATGGGAAACGCGCCCTGCTCGACCAGGTGTCGGGCGGCGAGCTGCCCCATCTCTCCGGCGCCGATCAGGAGGACGGCCTTCCCGGTCAACTCGGCGAAGATCTTCTTCGCCAGCTCGACCGCCGCGAACGAGACCGACACCGCGTGGCGCGCGATCTCGGTGTCGGTGCGCACCTTCTTCGAGACCGCAAAGGCCTGCGTGAACAGCGTGTGAAGCGTCGGTCCCACGGTCTCGGCGGCCTGGGCCACCGCGAACGCGTCCTTGACCTGTCCCGCGATCTGCGGCTCGCCGATCACGAGAGAGTCGAGGCTGGCCACGACGCGAAACAGGTGTCGGACGGCATCGGGGCCGAGCCGCGTGTAGATCAGCGGCTCGATACGCGCCGGGTCGATCCCGCGCAGGCTGCAGAGGTGGCGAAACGCGACAGCCCGGGCCTCGCTCGGCACATCGGCGACGCCATAGACCTCGACGCGATTGCAGGTCGAGAGCATCACCAACTCGCGCAGCACGCCCGTCCCCTGGACGTCGCGCAGCACCTCACGAAGCTTGTCGTCGTCGATCGCGAGCTGCTCGCGAATCTCGACCGGAGAGCTGACGTGGTTCAATCCGGCGACGAACAGGGTCACGATCCGTGCCTTCCGGGGAAGAAGAGTCCGGCACCGAGCGTGAGGACCAGCGCCGCGAAGCCGACGATCGCACAGTAGGCGGCGCGCCGGCCATGCCATCCGGCTGCGGCCCGGCCTGCGAGGGTCCCTGCGTAGATCAACCAGGCCACGACCGACGCGAAGACCAGCGGATCGGACGTGAAGACCGTGCCCCACGAGGACGGCGCGGACAGCGCTCCCAGCACGAGACCTGTCGTGAGAAATGGAAACCCGAGCGCCAGCGTGCGGTAGGTCAGCCGGTCGAGCGTCTCGAGCGGCGGCAGGCGGTAGTAAAAGGTTCCGGGCCGCTTCGCCTTGAGCTGTCGCTCCTGCAGGAGATACATCACCGCACCGGCAAAGTTGAGCACGAACGCGGCGATGCCCACGAGCGCGAGCGCGATGTGGATCCAGATCCAGGCGCTCTGGAGCGTCGGCCCCAGCAGCGCCGCCGGCCGCGACGAACTCGCTTTCAAGCTCAGGACGAGCACGACGGGAAAGACGAAAGCGCCGAGCACTTTCACCTGGTACTGGCGTTCGATCCACATCTCCAGGAGCACGACGACCCAGACCGCGACCGAAATGGCTTCCGGAAGACTGCCGATCGGCGGGCGTCCAAGCTCGACAGCGCGCGCGATGAGGGCCACCGTGTGCGCGACCCAGCCGGCCAGCGCGCTCAACGAAGTCACGCGGGAAATGATTTCTTCGCGCTGAACCAGGTAGGCCAGCGCGCAGCCTGTCGCACAGACATAGGCCACCAGCGCCACGTTGAGGAGCATCACGGACAAAATTACCACATTCCCGATAAGATACGTGGCGGGTTACCGGTGAGATGGGACGCCTCTATTTGATTGCCGACAGCGGCGAGATCGTCGAACGACGGAAGCAGCTTCCGGGACGGCTGATCGAGGCCTGGCCGGACCTCTATCAGCCGGGCGACTACTGGATGGACGAGGAATCGAAGGTTGCGCTGGACTCGGTCGGAGATCCGATTCAGCCCAAGCTCGTGCTGCCAGGCGGCGCCGTGCCGATCTACTATGGTCCACGGCTCGGCGGCGTCGAATCGCTGCCACGTGAAGACTCTCTCCAGACGCGTGTGCTGTCGGCACACGGCATTGCGGTCGTCTGTGTCACCGTGGGCAGCTCCGGCGAGCGCGCGGCCCACACACCGCAGTCGCCTCTGGATCCTGTCTTCTTCCTTCGTCGGCCCGGCGGCAGCAGCGCGCACGTCTGGCGGTTGTTCACGACGAAGCGAGAAGCAATGAACTGGGTCGCGCAATCGTTCCCGGCCGATCCCGAGGCCGTCGACTGGGCGACCACGCTTCCCGTGGAGAGCTACACGGAGCTGCTCGACCGCCGGGCGGCGCCGGAATAGCCGCAGCCCGGAACGCGACGCGGTCAGTTTCTCGCCGTCAGATGGACCAGCGACCCGCCGGGTCGCCAGTATCCCTCGCGCTGTGCGACCAGATCGAAGTGAGGCGACGCCCAGTCCTCGACCAGCGCCGAGCCGCCGTTCCAGCGCATCCGGCGATCGAGCTCCTTGATGTACGCCAAGCACGCCTTACAGGCGGCGACGAAGTACGCGGCCTCCTTGTCGCCGAGCTCCAGACGAACGAGATCCTTCGAGGCCTCGGTCCCGCAGAAGGGACAGCGGGTGCGCGAGAAGCGCCATGTTCCGCCGCAGAGGTGGCACGCAAGCCGACGCGCGCCGTCTTCCACCACATCCGCAAAGCCGGGCGGAGCGCCACAGAACGGACAGATGCCGAGGGGCCAGGCGCCATCGATGAGATGGCCGCGGACTCCAGAGAAGTACGACTCGAGGAGTGGCCGGAGCGTCACGACTGCGAGGAACTCGACGGCCCCGGACCGGAGTCCGATCTCGTCGACGAGTGACGCTGCGCCGATGCGGCCCTTGCCCGGGAGAAGATCGCCCGGCCCGATCACTCCCTCATCCCAGCGACCGACGAACCGAGCGAGCGCGTCCTGACCTTCCCCGAGTGTCGCAAGCGCCTGGAGACCGATCTCGACGAGCGCTTCCGCGTCGTCGACCGGGATCTGAGGTGGCGCTTCACCGAGCAATGGAACGTGACGCTCCCACGCTCGCCGACAGTCGCCATCGTTCCATGCGAGCGGCGCGACTCGTGCAGCCGTGCGGGCCCAGCCGTCGATGATCCCGCTGTACACCGACAATGTGCCGTGCAGCGTCGGGCGCCGGCGCAGCACGTCGATCCATTCGTCATGAAGATCGAGCGTCGACATGCTCGCCATGGTGGCCGCCCGAAAGCGAAAAGGCAAGCGGCCCTCCCGAATCGCCGACTCAAGGGCCGAATTCATCGAGGCGGCCGCCGGGTTCCCCGGCGACCGACGAGCGTATGGGGGTCATCGAGGCGGGCGTCGGGTTCCCCGGCGACCGACGAGCGTATGGGGGTCTGGGGGCCTTCGAGGCCCCCAGACAAAAGATCAGGACTGTATCGACATTAGGACGACGTAGCGAAGCACGAAGCCGCCGACGAGCACGAGCAATGCCGAGACGGCGGCCAACGACTTCACGCGATGGCCGACGAAGTCGATCGCCAGCGGAACGATGAGACCGAGTCCGAGCAGGCCGCCCCAGAACAGCCCGGCGAAGTGGCCGCTCGTGATGGGTTTAGCCGCGGAGCCGAGCAGCCCGAGGAAGAGGCCGAGCACCACGAGCTCGACGATCATCGAGTATCGGTCCGCCAGCTTCACCTTGGTCCAGCCCGCGCCGGGCTTCGACCCCATGAGGAACATGATCAGCGAGATGGCCGCCATGCCGGTCGACGCTCCTGAAGCGAGGAACAGCGCGCCGAGGAGCCGCGCCTCTCCCCAGAATGGCTGCGCCGTGCTGCTCAGGAGGACACCCGTGTAGCTCGCGAGGAAGAACCCGAAGAAGATGCCCACGAGGCTGATCGCCCTCCGGACCAGGACGACGGATGGCGAAGCAGAAAAGCTGAGCGCCGAGGAGACGAACGCGAAGGCGCCGAACACGCCGACCACCCAGGCACCGATCGACATCGGGTTCCAGAACTTGAACACCCGCATCATGTTCATGAACCGCGCCGGCACGCCGAGATCCACGATCAGGAGCGCCCCGCAGATCGCGACGAGTGGGAGCGACAACAGGTAGCCGATGCGCGCCACCTTCGAGTCGCGGCTCTCGCCGAAGATGTCGGCGATCGCGGCGGTGAAGTACGCGCCGCCCGCGATGCCCCCGAGGAAGAAGTAGACGACGATCATCATTCCCCACTCGGGCGTCTTAAGCATCGCCGTCTCCGTTCCCGCGCTGACGGAACGCCAGCAGCGCACCGAGTCCTACGACGAGCGCCGATCCGATCGACAGCAAGGAGTCGACCACCACGTTGCGCTGCGGGACCTTAGGGTTCTCGGGCAGGTTGTAGGTCGACGGCTTCGACAGCAACAGGAAGAACGCGTTCAGGCCGCCGAGGAAACCGTTCGCGTCGGCGCCGTAGAGCTGCGCTTCCTTGAAGCCCATTCCCTTCAGCGTCTCCACGCGCTTCGCGGCCTTGGCGACCAGGTCGTCGCGGAAGCCGAACTGGATCGACTCGGTCGGACAGGCCTTGGCGCACGCGGGACCGAGGCCGTTGTGGATACGGTCGTTGCAGAACGTGCACTTCTTCGCCGTGCCGGTCTGCTCGTTGAACGCGACCACACCGAACGGGCACGCCGACACGCAGTAGCGGCAGCCGTTGCAAACGTCCTGGTTGATGTTGACCGTGCCGAACTCGGTCCGGTAGATGGCGCCGGTCGGACAGGCGTTGAGACACCCGGCATCCGCACAGTGCTTGCAGACGTCGGACATCAGCAGCCAGGCGAGATCCCCGCTCGGCTTCGGCTCCTCGATGAACCGCACGAGCCTGAACGTCTTGTCCGTGAAGTGCGCGTGGTTTTGATAGGTCCCGGTCCATTCGGGCACTTCCATGCCGAGCTCGTTCCACTGCTTGCACGCGACCTGACACGCCCGGCATCCGATGCACAGGGAGGTGTCGGTGAACATCGCGAGCGTGCGCGCCATGGCTACACCACCCCCTTCTTCACGTTGCAGAGAAAGGCCTTCGTCTCCTGGATGAAGACGTTGGGATCCCCCACGGTCGCCGCGAGGTCATTGGTGATGTCACCTTTACTACCGGGCAAGCCGTCGATGCCCTTGAAACCCCAGTGCCACGGGACGCCGATCTGGTGGACCTTCTTCCCGTCGATCATGAACGGCTTCAGCCGATGCGTGACCATGGCGGTCACGTGCACCTTCCCGCGTGGCGTCGCGACGGTGATCCTCTCGCCGTTCTCGATGTTGAGCTCCCTCGCCAGCTCGTGGCTGATCTCGGCGAAGTGTGAATGGTACAGCTCGGCGAGCATCGGGAGATACCGCGACATCACGCCCGAGAGATGGTGCTCCGTCAGCCGGTACGTGGTGATGACATAGGGGTAGTCGGGTGATCCGACCGGGGCCAGCTCGTTCATGCCGTCGCCGACCTTCCAGATCTTGGCGACAGGGTTGTTCTGGCGCGTCGAGAGCAGGTTCTTGGTCGGCGACTCCATTGGCTCGTAGTGCTCGGGGAATGGGCCATCAACGAGCGGACCGAAGAATCCCCCGACGAGGTCGGCGCGCATGATGAAGGGCTTGTCGCCGTTCTTCGCGTCCGGCGCGAGGAACGGATTGAAATCGGGCACGTCCATGCCGACCCACTTGCCCTTCTTGTCGGGCTCGTTCCCGGCCGCGGCCGGATCCCACCAGATGAGCTTCTTCTTCTCGCTCCACGGCTTGCCGTTGAGATCAGCCGAGGCGCGGTTGTAGATGATTCTCCGGTTGGCCGGCCACGCGAATCCCCAGCCGTGCCCGAGATAGTCCTTGTCGTCGGCCGGCTTCTTTCCGGCTGCCCGGTTGACGAGCTTCCCGTCCGGACCTTCGACGGTGACGCCCGTGTAGATCCAGCAGCCGGACGTCGTCCTCCCGTCGTCGGTGAGGTGCGCGAACGTGTTGAGCGGCTGACCCTTCTTGTAGACGATCTTGCCGTCCTTGTCCTTGATGTCCTCGGTCGCGACGCCGTTGATCTCCTTCAGAACTTCGACCATCTCGGGATGCTCGGCATGCTCGCCGTACTTGAAGTTGGCCGCGAGGAACCCCTTGTCCCGCTCCTTCTTCGATCCGGCATAGAGCGTCTTCAGTCGTGCAGCCAGCGTGCAGATGAAGTCGGCGTCCGAGCGCACGTCGCCGGGCGGCTTCACCGCCGCCTCGTGCCACTGGATGAGCCGCATGGTGTTCGTGAGCGATCCGTCTTTCTCGGCCGCCGGCGCGGCCGGCAGGAAGAACACCTCGGTCTTCACGTCTTTCGGATTCGTCCCGGGCGCCTTCCAGACCTCGGAAGTCTCGGTGAGGAAGATGTCGACGACGAGCAACCAGTCGAGCTTCTGCATCGCCGCCCGCGCCAGCTTCGCGTTGGGACCGCCCACGGCGGGGTTCTGACCGTCGGCCAGGAAGCCCTTGATCGCGCCGTTGTACATGTCCACGAAGATGTGTTGATGGCTGTACGCGTCCGCGGATGCCCGCTTTGGCAGCCACTGGTAGCCGTACTCGTTGTCCTTCGTGGCCGCGTCACCATAGAACGCCTTGAGCAGGCTGACCATGAACTTCGGCTTGTTCGTCCAGAATCCGCCTTTCGGCGTCTCCTTCTCGAGGTACGTCTTGAGATCGGGGTGCGGGTCGCGGAGCGGCATCGCCATGTAGCCCGGCAGCTCGTGGTAGAGCAGCTCGAGATCCGTCGCGCCCTGGACGTTCGCGTGCCCGCGGAGCGCGGTGACGCCGCCGCCGGGCCGCCCGATGTTGCCGAGCAGGAGCTGGAGCATGCAGAGCGCGCGGATGTTCTCCACCCCGTTCGTGTGCTGCGTCAGGTTGAGGGCGTACGTGATCGTCCCGGTCTTTTCCGGTCCGCTGTTCTCGCAGAAGAGCTTGGCCGCCGCGATGAACTTGTCTTTCGGGATGCCGCACACGCGTTCGACCATCTCGGGCGTGTACCGGCTGTACTGACGGCGCAGGAGCTGGAACACCGAGCTCTTATCAGTAAGACTCAGATCACGCTTGGGATTGCCTTCCGCGTCGAGCTGGTACTTCCACGAGCTCCGGTCGTAACTCCGCTTGGCCTCGTCGAATCCGGTGAAGAGGCCGTCAAGGTCGGTCGGCGTCTTGAAGTCGGGATCGATCAGGAACGACGCGTTCGTGTAGTTGACGACGTAATCCTTGAAGTAGAGGTTGTTCTGGATCGCATAGTGGATCATGCCGCCGAAGAACACGATGTTCGTCCCCGACCGGATCGGCACGTGCATGTCCGCCGCCGCGCTGGTGCGCGTGAATCGCGGGTCGACGTGGATGAGCTTCGCCCCGCGCTCCTTGGCCTTCATCACCCACTGGAACCCGACGGGGTGATTCTCGGCCATGTTGGACGTCGCCATGATGACATCCGCGTGCTGGAGGTCGATGAGGTTGGTCGTCATCGCCCCGCGCCCGAACGTGGTCCCCAAAGCTGGGACCGTGGCGGAGTGTCAGACTCTGGCCTGATGCTCGTGGTAGACGATGCCGAAGCTCCGGTTGAACTTCGACAGGAGGTAGCATTCCTCGTTGTCGATGCACGCGGAGCCGAGCGAGGCGATCGCCTCCAGACGATTGACCGTGACCTCTTTGCCGTCCTTGTCCTTTTCCTTCTCGATGAAGTACTTCTCGCGGGTGTCGTAGTAGCGCTTGGCGATCTGCTCGTACATCCAGTCGAGCGGCTTCTCTTCCCAGTGGTCGGATCCCGGCGCCAGATACAGCGCCTTCGTCGGGCGCAGCGGGTTGTTCGAGAGCTGGATCGTCGCCGCACCCTTCGGACACAGCCGTCCCAGCGAGTGCGGCGTATCAGGATCGCCTTCGATGTCGATGATCCGGTTGTCCTTGGCGTAGATCAGCTGACCGCAGCCGACCGCGCAGTACGGACACACACCGCGGAACGCCTTTGCTTCCTTGATCTTCAGCTCGGTGGCGGCGGCCTCCACCGGCGCGAGGTCGATCCCCGTGCCGACCGCCACTCCAGCCGCGCCGGCCGTGCCAAACTTGAGAAAGTCGCGTCGCGACAGACTCATAGAGAACCTCCTTGGCTCGAGCTTCGGAAATTGGCGCGCGATCCCGTGACGGATTCGCCCGGAGCGCTCGGGTCGAGCATTAGAACTCCGGGCTCGACAGCTCTTCCCACACGCGCCGGACGACGACGATCTCGTGCGCCCGGTCACCCGACGCCCGGAGCGTCACGATGTCGCCCTCGTTGATGACGTCCAGATCGCTGCCCTTGCCTTCGTCGGTCACGATCAACGTCTGGTCGTGACAGGACAGGTCGGTACACATGTCAGCCTCGGATTTCACGCGAATGCGAGCATTCGGTTTATCGACGGCGACGACGATCAGGCGGCCATGCTGCAGGGCGTCCGTCAGGCTCTGGGCCATGGCATGGAACCTCCCGAAATCTGGTTCATTTTGGAAAATTGGGGGGAATGGTAGGACGGCCTGACCAGCGTTGTCAAGTCACGCTGCGTTGTCGCGTTGTCGGCGTTGTCGCCTAGGAGCGTGTCGTTCTACTCCTCTTCGGCAACCTGATATCTCGCCAGACAGTCGTCCAGGATCTCGGTCGCCGCCGTCATGTCGCCGGCGTGCAGAAGCTCGACGACGCGTTTGCGCGCGTCGAGCGACACGACCGGCGCGTCGGCGATCGCGTTGTAGTAGCGGCCGAGCTCGAACAGGATGGCGTTGACCCGATCGACGTCGCCGAGATTCGCGCGCGCCTGCCGCAGCAGGTCGACGGCGTAGTCCTCGCGCTTGTTGCGCTTGAAGCCGACCCGATACGCGCGGTCCTGCGGGGTTTCTCCCGCCTCAGCCATGAATGCCCGCGGCGTGCCCGGCGAAGGTCACGGCGCCTCCCGCGTAGAGATTGAGGGCGCCACCTCGCACGTAGCCGCAAATGGTGATGTTGAGCTGTTCCGCCAGCGCCACGGCCATCTCGGTCGGCGAGGTGCGCGACGCGATGACCGGCACGCCCATGCGCGCGGCCTTGAGCAGCATCTCAGACGAGATCCGACCGGTGGACAGGAGAATTCGATCATTCGTCTGGATCACCCGCTGGAGCGCCTCGCCCTTGATCTTGTCGACCGCGTTGTGCCGCCCGACGTCCTCGGCCATCACGAGAAGCTGCTCGCCGTCGCTGAGCGCCGCGCCGTGGATGCCGCGCGAGGCTCGGTAGTGAACGGCCGCGGCGAAGAGCGCCTTCATCTGGGCCGTGAGCTGTTCGGGACGAACCTGCAGCGTCGAATGGAGTCGCGGGAAGAGCCGGTGGTCGATCCGGAACGTGATGCCGCCGCCGCACCCGGACGTGAGGATGCGCTCCGTCGGCAACGTCACCGGGTGCGCGAGCGTGACGTCCGCGCGGCCGTCGACGGGAGAGATCTCGAGGCGGGAAATCTCGTCCAGCCCCTCAATCACCTGCTCCATCCACAGGTAGCCGATGACGAGAGCGTCCAGCTTGATCGGCGAGCAGAGGAGTGTGACGAAGCGCTCACCGTTCACGGACACCGTCAGCGGCTGCTCGCGGACCACCTCGCCGCTGACCTCGTCGATGTGGCCGTCACGAAGCCTCACATACGTCCGCATCGATGCGCCATTCTAGCCCGGATAGAGCACGCGGACCAGCGTGAGCCCGTGCGCGGGCGCGGTCGGCCCGGCCCGCCGGCGGTCACGTGAGTCGAGCGCAGCGCCGAGCCATTCCGCACTCCGGGCTCCGCGCCCGACCTCCACGGCGCTGCCGACGATGGTGCGGACCATGTGATGAAGATAACGGTCAGCGGAGATGCACAGCGCCAGGTGCTCCTTCCGCCGGAAGACGTGGATCGCACGAACGACACAGTCCGGCGTCTTCTGCCGCCCGGCCGATGCGCAGAAGGCGCTGAAGTCCTGCCGGCCCCGGAGCGGCGTCATCGCCACCCGCATCGCGCTCACGTCGAGTCGCCAGGGCACGTGCCAGGCATAGCGCCGAAGGAGGGGCAACGGCACCGCATCGTTGTCGATCAGGTACAGATAGCGCTTTCCGAGCGCCGATCGCCGCGCGTCGAACTCCACGGGCATCTCGGCGACTTCCCGGACCCGGATGTCTCCGGGCAGCGTGGCATTCAGCGCGCCCATGAGCGCCGCAGGCGGGAGCGCCGATGACGTTCGCAGCGAGGCAGTCTGTCGAAGCGCGTGGACGCCGGCGTCGGTACGGCTGGCGCCGGTCACGCGAGTGTCAGGCCCGCACAACTGGCGCGCCGCCGCGATCAGCATGCCCTGGACCGTTGCCGGGCCGCGCTGCACCTGCCAGCCGGCGTAGGCCGTGCCGTCGTACGCCAGTACCAGCCTGAGCGTCCGGATGGAATGAGTTATCGCAATGGCAGAAGGTCTGGAACGATGGTGAGCCGGCGGCGCTACGACAGGATCAGCTCAGCGATCTGGACCGCGTTGGTCGCGGCTCCTTTGCGCAGCTGGTCTCCCACCACCCAGAAGCTCAGGCCGCGCGGATGCGAGAGATCTTCCCGAATCCGACCGACGAAGCAGTCGTCCTCGCCCTCGACGAGGATCGGCATCGGGTAGCGTTGTTGCGCCGGGTCGTCCCACAACCGGAGGCCCGGAAACGCGTCGAAGAGTCGCCGCGCCTCGGACGCGGTGATCTTCGTGTCGGTCTCCGCGATGACCGCGACCGAGTGGCACGTGAACACGGGCACGCGGACGGTGGTGACCCCGACCGCCAGGTCAGGGATCTCGAGGATCTTGCGGGTCTCGTTGACCAGCTTCTTCTCCTCGCCGGTGTAGCCGTCGGGACCGAACGCATCGATGGCCGGGATCACGTTGAACGCGATCTGATGCGCGAAGTGCCGGGCGATCGGCTTCTCTCCGCGCGCCCAGGCGAGGGTCTGTTCACGAAGCTCGGCGATGCCGTTCACACCGGCTCCCGAGACCGCCTGGTAGCTCGTGGCAATGACCCGGCGGAGACGTCCAGCGTCGTGGAGCGGCTTCAGCGGCATCACGGTCACGATCGTGGTGCAGTTGGGGCACGCCAGGATCCCGTCGTGCGACTTCGCCGCGTGTGGATTGATCTCCGGGACGACGAGCGGCACCCTCGGATCCATCCGGAACGCGCTCGACTTGTCGACGACGACCGCGCCGCAGCCGCGGATCATCGGCACGTACTGCTTCGATTGCGCCGAGCCCGCGGAGCAGAAGGCGATCTCGACACCCTTGAACGCCGAGGCCTCCACCTTCCGGATGGGAACCTGCTCGCCCCGGAACGTGACCGTTTTCCCGAGCGACCGCTCCGACGCGAAGCAACGGAGCTCACGGACGGGAAACTTCCGTTCTTCCAGGATGCGCAGCGTCGTCTGGCCGGCGGCGCCGGTGGCGCCGACCACCGCGACCGACACTCCGGACGCCATCAGGGATGACTCTCCAGCGCGCGAAGCACCGCGTCGCCCATGTCGCGCGTGCTGACCACCTTGTCGCCCGGGCCGGCAATGTCCGCGGTGCGGTGACCCTGCTCGAGCGCGCGGAGCACGGCCGCGTCGACGCGGTCGGCGTCCTTCACCATGTTCAGCGAATAGCGTAGGAGCATCGCGGCGGAGAGGATGGCGGCAATCGGGTTGGCGATGCCCTTGCCCGCAATGTCCGGAGCCGTCCCGTGAACCGGCTCGTAGAGTCCGACCGTGCCACCGATCGAGGCGGATGGCAGCATGCCCATCGAGCCGGCCAGGATGGCAGCTTCGTCGGAAAGGATGTCGCCGAACGTGTTCTCGGTCACGAGCGTGTCGAACTGCGTGGGGCGCTGGACGAGCGCCATCGCGCAATTGTCGACGAGGATATGATCGAGCGTGACGTCGGGATAGTCCTTGGCGACGCGCGTGACGACCTCGCGCCAGAGCTGCGACACGACGAGGACGTTGTTCTTGTCGACGGACGTGAGCCGGCGCCGGCGCTTGCGCGCCACGTCGAACGCGACGCGGGCCACACGCTCGATCTCGCGTGACGTGTAGGACATCGTGTTGATGGCACGCGACCCGCCGTCGGAGAAGTGCTCGACGCCGCGCGGCTCGCCGAAGTAGAGGCCGCCCGTCAGCTCGCGGATGACCATGAGGTCGGTCCCCTCGACCACCGAGCGCTTGAGCGGTGAGGCGTCGACGAGCATCGGAAAGCACTTCGCCGGCCGGAGATTCGCGTAGAGGTCGAGCTCCTTGCGGATGGCCAGCAGGCCTCGCTCGGGACGCTGCTCGTGAGGCGCATTTTCCCACTTCGGTCCACCCACCGCGCCGAAGAGAATCGCGTGGGCCTCGCGGCACAGCGCCAGCGTCTCCGGAGGCAGCGGCCCTCCGGTCGCATCGATCGCCGCGCCGCCGACCAGCGCCCGCTCGAACTCGAACGACGCGCCGGACGCTTTGCCGACGGCCGTCAGGACGCGGAGCGCTTCAGGGATGACCTCCTGGCCGATTCCGTCACCGGGCAGGACCGCGATTCGGTACGTCATGCCCGTGCTTTCGGCGTCAGGCCCTTCGTCTTCGTCATCGGCATGTGAACACTCCCTAGGGTCCCACTTCTTTGGGTTGCGCGCGGGCCGGCCGGACGAGACGGTTGAGGGCGGACAGATAGGCGCGGGCGCTCGCCTCGATGACGTCGGTGGAGGCGCCCTTTCCCGAGACGAGCGTGCCGTCGAAATCGATCTTCATCGAGACCTCGCCGACAGCGTCCTTGCCGGAGGTTGCAGCACGAAGGGAATAGTCGATCAGGCGGCCCTTCAGGCCGGTGATCGCGTCGATCGCCGCGAGCACCGCATCGACGGGACCGTCACCGACCCCGGAATCCTGAAAGCTCTGGTCCTCCTTCTTCAACTTGACCGTCGCGGAGGGAATCACTCCCGTGCCGCTGATCACGTGCAGATATTCCAGCTTGTAGACCGCCTCGGTCTGCTGCGTGACGTCGTCGGTGACGATGGCCATGAGATCCTCGTCGTACACCTCCTTCTTCCGGTCGGCGAGATCCTTGAAGCTCTTGAAGGCCCGATCGAGATCCGCCCCAGCCAGATCGAACCCCAGCTCTCTCAGGCGCGCGGCGAGCGCGGCCCGGCCGGAATGCTTGCCGAGCACGAGCTTGTTCGACGGCCGACCGATGTCCTCGGGACGCATGATCTCGTAGGTCAGCTTCTCCTTGAGCACGCCGTCCTGATGGATCCCGGCCTCGTGCGCGAACGCGTTCTCACCCACCACGGCCTTGTTCGGCTGGACGTGAACGCCCGTGATGTGCGACAGCAGTCGCGAGGACTTGAAGATCTCCTCGGTCCGGACGCCGGTCTCGATCCCGAAGAAGTCCTTGCGAGTCCGGAGCGCCATCACGATCTCCTCGAGCGAGGCGTTCCCGGCCCGTTCGCCGATCCCGTTGATGGTGCATTCGACCTGGCGCGCGCCATTCATGAGCGCCGTCAGCGAGTTGGCCACCGCCTGGCCGAGATCGTTGTGGCAGTGCACGGACACCATCGCCTTGTCGATGCCCTGGACCTTGTCGCGGATGCGCGCGATACGCTCGCCCCACTCTCGCGGCATCGCGTAGCCGACGGTGTCGGGGATGTTGATGGTGCTCGCGCCGGCGTCGATCACCGCCGAGAGCACGTCGCACATGTAATCGAAGTCGGACCGCGACGCGTCTTCGGGCGAAAACTCGACGTCCTCGCAATAGCCGCGCGCATGCCGCACCGCCTCCACCGCCGCCTTCATCACCTCGGCCCGAGACTTTCGAAGCTTGTACTTCAGGTGGATGTCGGAGGTCGCCACGAACGTGTGGATGCGGGGCTTCCTGGCGTACTTCACGGCTTCCCAGCACCGATCGATGTCGCCGAGCCCGACGCGGCTCAGTCCGCAAATCGTCGGCGCGCCCTCGAGCGTCCCCACCTGTCGCGCGACTTCGCGAGTGGCCTCGAAGTCGTCATCGGAAGAGATCGGAAAGCCGGCCTCGATGACGTCGACGTTGAGGCGGGCGAGCTGTCGCGCCATCTCCAGCTTCTCCATCGTGTTCATCGAGAAGCCGGGCGCCTGTTCGCCGTCGCGGAGCGTCGTATCGAAGATGATCACACGGTCCATGGTTGAACCCCCTTACGGTTCCTTGGTCACGAGCTCGACCGGTGACGCCGCGGGCGCGCGACCCACGATCAGCCGGCGAACGGGCCCGGAGAGCGCGTAGCCGACGAAGATTACGAACGTGAAGAGCTCGTAGTTGGTGGCGATGATCATCACGCCGAGCACCACCACCAGCAGCGTCTGGAGCGGCCGCCGGCGGGCAAAATCCACTTCCTTGAAGCTCCAGTACCGGAACGTCGACACCATGAGCAGCCCCACGAGGTAGGTCCCGATGGCGATGGCAAGCAAGATCCAGCGGCCCAGCTCCTCGTGACCCAGGAGCACGACCGTCGACGCCGCGACGCCGGCGGCAGCGGGCGTGGAGAGCCCGATGAAGAATCGGCGGTCCGCGCTTCCGGTGTGCACGTTGAAACGAGCGAGGCGGAGCGCGCCGCAGATGACGAACAGGAACGCCCCGAACCACGCGGCCCGGCCAAGCTGATTCAATGCGAACGAGTAGAGCAGGAACGCCGGCGCGACACAGAACGAGACCACGTCTGCGAGCGAATCGAACTCGACACCGAACTGGCTCGTGGCCTTCATCAAGCGCGCCACCCGGCCATCGAGCAGGTCCATGACCATCGCCACGAAGATGGCCAGGGCCGCCTCGGTGTAGCGGTCATTGACCGTGAGCAGAAGGGCGAAAAACCCGCAGAAGAGGTTGCCCGTCGTCAGGAGGCTCGGGAGCAGGAAGATACCGCGCCTGCGCTTCTCGCGCAGCTCCTGCCACCGGCGGCGGCGCATGGCCTTCCCGTGCCGTCTGATCATTGTAGCGGGGTCCGCGAGACAGCAACCATCGAGGGTGGGCTGGATCGAGATGGACGGTGGCTCCGTTCTTCCCCGGCCGCAACCATCGAGGGTGGGCTGGATCGAGATGGACGGTGGCTCCGTTCTTTCCAAGACCTCCGCGCGATCATCGGAGCATCCCAATCACCGTCGTCCCGCCGGTGACGCGGTCGCCCGGTTTCACTCGCACGTCGGTGCCCAGTGGCATGTAGCAGTCGGTCCGGGAGCCAAAGCGAATCATCCCGAACCGTTCCCCTGCGGCGAGCTTGTCACCGACTCCCACACGACACACGATCCGTCGCGCCGCGATGCCGGCGATCTGCACGACCGTAACGCGCGCGGTCTCGCCCTGGAGACGTACAGCGCAGCGCTCATTGGTCTCGTCCGCCCCGGGACGGTACGCCGCGACGAAGCGTCCCCGCGTATAGTCGACGCCGACCACCAGGGCTGAGATCGGCGCCCGATTGACGTGGACGTTCAGCGGAGAGAGAAAAATCGCCACGCGAACGGCGGGTCCGACGAACGAATCCTCAGCGTCATTGACGTCCGTGACGCGGCCATCGGCCGGCGACAGCACCGCGTGCTGGAGGACCGGAATCTCCCGCTCCGGATCGCGAAAGAATGCGAGCGATGCCGCGGCCGCGCCGGCGAAGGGCAGCGCCAGACGCCGCCGGCCCGTCAACGCCAGACCGGCGGCGACGGCCGCCGGCACCAGGATGAAGGGCCAGCCTTCGCGTGCGACCGGAAGCGTTTTCTTCTTGTTCATCCCATCCGAGGCGGCTTGATCCACGACATCATCGAGCGGAGCCGCGCGCCGACTTCCTCGATCTGATGCTCGGCGTCGCGCCGGCGCATCGCGAGGAAGCCTGGACGGTTGGCCTGGTTCTCGAGCACCCACTCGCGCGCGAACTGACCCGACTGGATCTCGCCGAGGATCTTTTTCATCTCGGCCTTGGTCTCGTCGCTGACCACACGGGGACCGCGCGTGTAGTCGCCGTACTCGGCGGTGTCGGACACCGAGTAGCGCATGTAGGCGAGGCCGCCCTGGTAGAAAAGATCGACGATGAGCTTCATCTCGTGCATGCACTCGAAGTAGGCCACTTCCGGCTGGTATCCGGCTTCGACCAGCGTCTCGAAGGCGGCCTTGATGAGATGAGAGATGCCGCCGCAGAGCGTCGTCTGCTCGCCGAAGAGGTCCGTCTCGGTCTCTTCCTTGAAGGTCGTCTCGATCACGCCGGCCCGCGTGCAGCCGACCCCTTTGCCGTAGGCCAGCGCCACGTCCTTCGCCTTGCCGGTCACGTCCTGGTACACGGCGAGGAGCGCCGGCACGCCGGGCCCCTGCGTGAAGAGATCGCGCATGACATGCCCGGGCGCCTTGGGCGCGATCATCGCGACGTCGACGTCGGGCGGCGGAACGACCTGATTGAAATGGATGTTGAAGCCGTGAGCGAACATCAACATCTTGCCCTTGCCGAGCCCGCCCTTGATCTCCGTCTCGTACACGTGTCGCTGGCTCTGGTCAGGCAGCAGGATCATGATGACGTTCGACATCGCGGCGGCTTCGTTCACCGTCGCGACACGGAGGCCTTCCTTCTCGGCCTTGGCCCAGCTCTTCGAGCCCTTGTAGAGGCCGACCACCACGTCCTGTCCCGAGTCGTGGAGGTTCAGCGCGTGGGCGTGCCCCTGGCTTCCGTAACCGATGATCCCCACCTTCTTGCCCTTGAGAAGGCTGAGGTCCGCGTCCTGGTCGTAGTAGATCTTGGCCGCCATCCCGTCGTTATCCTTTCTTCGGTCCCAGAGCCGCGCTTCGAGCGCCGGCTTCGCCGGCGCCAGCGTCTGGGGGAGTAGGGGGCCCTTCGAGGCCCCCTACGTTAATTAATCAATCAATCGGCGAAACCGACGACGCGCGGATCCTCCGAGATTCGCGCCCGCTTGGGCGTCTCCGCCTTCCGCGCCTTGGTCTTGGGTCCGCGGGCAATCGCCACCTTGCCGGTTCTGACGAGGTCCTGAATGCCGATCGGGCGCAGCAGCTCGATGAGGGCCTCGATCTTGCCGTCGTCGCCCGTCACTTCCAGTGTGAAGCTCGCGGGAGTCACGTCGATGACCCGCGCCCGGAAGATGTCCGCGGTCCGGAGAATCTCGGCGCGGTGCTGAGGCTCGGCGTTCACGCGGATCAGCACGAGCTCGCGCTCGACGTGGCTGTCGTCGGTCAGGTCCGACACCTTGATCACGTCGATGAGCTTGTGGAGCTGCTTCGTCACCTGCTCGATCACGAACTCGTCGCCGCGCACCACGATCGTCATCCGGGACACGGACGGATCGGTCGTCTCGCCCACCGAGAGGCTCTCGATGTTGTAGCCCCGCGCCGAGAACAGCCCCGCGACGCGCGAGAGCACGCCGAACCGGTTCTCCACGAGGATCGCGATCGTGTGCTTCCGTGGGTCGCTTCCGTTTTGCATCAGAACCCCGTCTGGGACTTCGCGGCCTTGTCCCGAACTTCGCGCGTCGGGGGAACCAGGATCATGTCCGTGTTGGCTCCGCCCGCCGGCACCATGGGAAACACGCACTCGTCCTTGTCCACGCAGACGTCGAGGATCACGGGCGCCGGCGTGCTCAGCATCTTCTCGATGGCCGGGACCACCTCGCTCGGCTTGGTCACACGGAGCCCGACGCAGCCGTAGGCTTCAGCAAGCTTGACCCAGTCCGGGACGCCGGGCAGGTCGATCGCGCAGTAGCGCTCTTTGTAGATGATGCGCTGCCACTGCCGGACCATGCCGTGTCCACTGTTGTTGATGATGACCGTCTTCACCGGCAGCCCTTCGCAGAAGCAGGTGGCCATCTCCTGGCTGTTCATCTGGAAGGAGCCGTCGCCGTCGATATTGATCACGAGCTTGCCCGGGTTCGCAGCCTGCACGCCCATCGCGGTGGGCAGCCCGTAGCCCATCGTCCCGAGGCCGCCGGAGGTACACCACATCCGCGGGTGCTTGAACTTGTAATACTGCGCGGCCCACATCTGGTGCTGGCCCACACCGGTGACGACGAAGGCCTCGCCCTGCGTCAGATTGGAGATCTCCTGGATGACGTACTGGGGCTTGATGACGTCGTCGCTCCAGTCATAGCGAAGCGGGAACTTCTCCCGCCACTCCGCGATCTGCCCGGCCCACTGCTTACGCGCATCCCGTGTCGAGAACGGAGCCTCCTCCCGCATCTCCTCACGGACCGCGTCGACGAGCGCGCGAAGCACCCGGCGGCAATCGCCCACGATCGGCACGTCGACCTTGATGTTTTTGGAGATCGACGAGGGATCGATGTCGATGTGGACGATCTCCGCGTGGGGCGCAAACGCGTCCACCTTCCCGGTGACACGGTCGTCGAACCGCGCGCCGACGGCCACGAGGACGTCCGAATGATGGACCGCCATGTTCGCGTAGTACGTGCCGTGCATTCCCAGCATCTCGAGCGACAGCGGATGCGCCGACGGAAACGCGCCCAGCCCCATGAGCGTGGTCGTCACGGGGATCTGCGTCAGCTCGGCGAGCTCTCGCAGCTCCGCGTTCGCGTCCGACGAGATGACGCCGCCGCCGACGTAGAGCACGGGTTTCTTGGCGCGGACCATCAGCTTCGCGGCGCGCTTGATCTGTCCGGGATGGCCGTCGTAGGTCGGGTTGTAGGAGCGCAGGAACACGCGCTCGGGCCACACGAGCTCGGCCTCCTTCACGAGGATGTCCTTCGGCAGGTCCACGTGGACCGGCCCCGGCCGTCCGGTGGACGCGATGTGAAAGGCTTCACGGATGATCGGCCCGAGATCCTTGCCGTCCTTCACCAGGAAGTTGTGCTTCGTGCACGGGCGCGTGATCCCGACGTTGTCCGCTTCCTGAAATGCGTCATTGCCGATCAGGTGCGTCGGCACCTGACCCGTGAACGCGACGATCGGAATCGAGTCCATCATCGCGTCCTGCAGCGCGGTGACGAGGTTCGTCGCCGCCGGCCCCGAGGTCACGAGGCAGACGCCGACCTTCCCCGTCGTGCGCGCGTAGCCCTCCGCCGCGTGCCCCGCCGCGGCTTCCTGCCGGACGAGAATGTGCCGGAGGCCTTCGAAGTCGTAGAGCGCGTCGTAGATCGGAAGGACCGCGCCGCCGGGCAGGCCGAAGATGATGTCGACGCCCTCGCGCTTCAAGCATTCGAGAAGAATCCGAGCCCCTGAGAATTTCAACCCTGCCTCCTGGAGAAGCCCCGCCGTCGCGAGCACTTCCTCGATGTCCTCGATGGCGTCGCCGCCCGGGGGGTCGCGCGGCGGCCACCGTCGGCGTCAGCCACGGTAGTCTCCTCCGGGCCCCTGCCGCTCCTTGATGCGCGCCTGGGCCGCCGCCAGCCGCGCGATTGGAATCATGAACGGCGAGCACGACACGTACGTCATCTTCACCCGGTGACAGAACTCCACCGACGACGGCTCGCCCCCGTGCTCGCCGCAGATGCCGATCTTCAGATCCGGGCGGGTGCTCCGGCCCCGGTCGATCCCGATCTTGATGAGCTCGCCCACGCCCTCCTGATCGAGCACGGAGAACGGATCGTGCGGCAGCAGCCCCTTCTGGAGGTACTCGGGAAGGAACTTGGCCACGTCGTCACGGCTGTACCCGTACGTGAGCTGGGTGAGGTCGTTGGTGCCGAACGAGAAGAACTCGGCATCTTGCGCGAGCTGGTGTGCGATCAGCGCGGCGCGGGGAACTTCGATCATCGTGCCGATCAAGTACTTCACCGACACGCCCATCTCGACGAGCACGGCGTCGGCGACTTTCTTGGTGTTGTCGAACGTCAGCTTCATCTCACCGACCGTCCCGGTGAGCGGGATCATGATCTCCGGTTCCACCGTGACGCCCTGCTCGGTCACCATGCACGCCGCCTCCATGATCGCGCGGACCTGCATGGCATAGATCTCCGGGTAGGTGATGCCGAGGCGACACCCGCGGTGGCCCAGCATGGGATTGGCTTCGCGGAGCGCGTCGATCTTGGCCAGCTTCTCGTCGAGCTCGGCTTCCCGGGCCGGGTTGATGTTGAGCGCCTCGAGTCTGGCCCGCTCCTCGATCATCTCCCGGTACTCCTTCGGATTCGCGAGGAACTCGTGCAACGGCGGGTCGAGGAGGCGAATCGTGACCGGCAGACCGGTCACGCCATCGTCTTTCGTCATCGCGCGGAAGATGCCGACGAAGTCTTCGCGCTGGAACGGCAAGAGCTTCTGCACGACGGCACGGCGCGAGACATTGTCCCCCGCCATGATCATTTCCCGTACGAGAGGGATCCGGTCGGGCGCGAAGAACATGTGCTCGGTCCTGACCAGACCGATCCCCTCGGCGCCGAACTCGCGGGCCCGCCGCGCGTCTTCCGGCGTGTCGGCGTTCGCGCGCACGCCGAGACCGTGGGTCGTCGCGTCCGGCGTCCGGTACCGGTCGGCCCACGCGAGGAACTCCTTTACGACGGCGTCAGTGAGGTCCGGCGCGTGCAGCTTCACCTCGTCGAGGATGACCTCACCCGTGTCCCCGTCGATGGAAATGATGTCGCCCTCGCGGACCCTGCGGCCTCCGGCGTCGAACACGTGCCGCTCCTCGTCGACGACGATGTCGCTGGCGCCGACGACGCACGGCTTGCCCATGCCGACGGCGACGACGGCCGCGTGCGACGTCCGGCCGCCACGCGCGGTGACGATTCCCTCGGCCGCGTACATGCCGGCCACGTCTTCCGGCGAGGTCTCGGGCCGCACCAGGATGACCTTCTGGCCGTTCTTCGCGAGCTCTACTGCGCGGTCGGCGTCGAACACCACGTGCCCGACCGCGCCGCCGGGTGCCGCCGGCAGTCCGCGCGCAAGAAGCCGTTTTCCCGCGAGCGCCTTGGCCTTGTCCTCGTCTTCGAGCAGCGGGACGAACAGCTTTGCGAGCTCGCGCGGCGGCACGCGCAGCAGAGCGGTGTGCTGGTCGATCACGGTCTCCTCGACCAGATCGTGGGCGACCCTCACGGCCGCGCGCGCGGAGCGCTTCCCGGACCGGGTTTGCAGGAGATAGAGCTTGCCCTCCTGCACGGTGAACTCGATGTCCTGCATGTCCTTGTAGTGACGCTCGAGCCGATCCGCGATGGTCAGAAGCTCTTCGTAGATTTTCGGCATCCGGCGCCGCAGGCCGTCGATGTGCTCGGGCGTCCTGATGCCGGCGACGACGTCCTCGCCCTGGGCATTGGCAAGGAACTCCGCGTAGAAGCCGCGGTCGCCGGTGCGAGGATCGCGCGTGAACCCGACACCCGTGCCCGACGTTTCCCCAAGATTCCCGAACACCATCGACATGACCGTCACCGCGGTGCCCCAGTCCGGCGGGATGCTGTTGATGCGCCGGTACTCGATGGCCTTCTTGCCGAACCAGGAATCGAAGACCGCCTTGATGGCAAGCCGGAGCTGCTCGTGCGGATCCTGAGGGAACGCGGCCCCCGTTTGCGCGCTCACCACGTCCTTGAAGGTCTGGGTGACCTTCTTCAACTCAACCGCCGGCACCTCGGGGTCCGTCTGCACACCCAGGCGCGCTTTGAGCTGATCGAGATGCTCGTCGAAGGCTTCGCGCTTGATCCGGAGCACGACGTTGCCGAACATCGTGATGAAGCGGCGGTAGCAATCCCAGGCAAAGCGCTCGTTGCCGGTGCGCGCGGCCAGACCCTCGACGGTCGCGTCGTTGAGACCGAGATTCAGCACTGTCTCCATCATGCCGGGCATCGACACACGCGCGCCGGACCGCACCGAGACGAGCAGCGGCCGCGAGGGGTCGCCGAGTGCGGCGCCTGCCGCCTCCTCGAGCTTGCCGAGATTCGTCAGGACCTCGTCCCAGAGCTCGGCCGGGAACTGGTTGTTCGTCCGGTGGTAGTGCGCCCAGGCCTGCGTCGTGATCGTGAAACCTGGCGGGATCGGGATACCGAGGTTCGTCATCTCGGCGAGCTCGCAACCCTTGCCGCCGAGGAGATTTCGCATCAGCGACGAGCCTTCGGCCTTGCCGGCCCCGAAGGAATAGACGTATTTGGTCATGGGCAGGGGTCTCCGTGTCGGATGACCGAAAAAGTCTTTTAAGACTATCGGATGGCGTGCACGAGTGTCAATTATTGAACAGGGCATGGGCACCCGGGCTGAAGCGCGGCCGCATCCCGCCAGAATCCCGCGCGCGCCGACAGCCAGTGCGTCGCGCCAGTCGCGTTCGCCGACTGCGCCGCGCTCGCTCCGACTGCACTCCATCGTGCCCGCCAACATTCCTCCCCTTCCCACGTCCCAAAAATACGAAGGGCCACGAGTCTCTACGACCCGTGGCCCTTCTCGCGTTTCATCAGCCACGGGCTTGCTCCTGCCCGTGGCATCCTGCGCGCTACGTCGCGGATGCTCCGGACAGGCCCGGCAGGGCCAGGATAATCAGCGACAGGACGCGCAACGTCGTCTGGCTCATGGAGGCCTGACTATACGCGAGTGGCGACCACGGCGCAAGCGGTCACGGACGAACCCGAGGAGCACGCGGTGTCTCGCCGTGGGCGCCATGGACCAGGCGCTCGACAGCGACCAGGTGATCCAGCATGGCTTGCCGGGCGGCCGTTTCACTTCGCTTCGCGATCGCGTCGAGAATTCGCCGGTGGTCTTCGTGCGAGCGCTCGGGCCGGCCCGGCGTGTTGAGCGATTCCTCTCGGCTCTGTGTCAACAGATCCATGACCGCGTGCGCGATTCTGGTGATCGCGCGATTGTGGGCGGCCGCCCCCACTGCGGCATGGAACTGCGCGTCCTGCCCAAGGCCCGTCCGTCCCGCTGCGATCTCCCTGGCCTGCTCGTCGAGGATCCGCTCCATCTCGTGCAAATCGTCGCGGGTGGCGCGGACCGCGGCCAGTTCCGCGATCAGCGGCTCGAGCAACCGGCGCGCCTCGAACAGTTCTCCGATCGCTTCGCGCTGCGACGCCATGACGAGCGCGAACGGCTGGATCAGGCTCTCGATGGAAATTTCGCGGACGAACGTTCCTTCCCCTGGCCTGATCTCCACGAGCCCGAGGCTCTCGAGCGCGCGGAGAGCCTCGCGCACCGACGTGCGGCTCACCAGGAACTTCTCCGCCAGATCACGCTCGGGCGGCAGCTGGTCGCCGCTCTTGAGCCGACCTTCCGTGATCATGGTCTTGATCTGGCGCACGATCTCCTCGTAGATCCGCGTGGACTTGATCGGCTCCAATTCCATCGGCCGGTCAGGGCGCGATGGCGCTGGCCGCCGGCGTGAGGGCTGCACCGGGTCGTCAGACATTCTCGGGCACCTTTCTCTGAGCCCTCGCGGTCCGTGCGAGCCACCACCCGAGCACGGTGACGGCGGCGCCAACGGCCAGCGGGAACGGTCGGTGCAGCGTCGTGGCCGTCTCGCCGAGCCAGCGGGTGACCACCTGATCGTCCAGGAGCATCTCGCCGGCAACATACCCGAGAACGCCACCTCCGAGCCAGACGATCCACGCATACCGGTTCATCAGCCGAGCCAGCAGGCCGGCTCCCCAGATGACGATCGGCAGCGACAGCGCGACCCCGATCACGATGAGCACGAAGTCCCCGTGGGCGGCGGCGGCGATGGCGAGGACGTTGTCGAGACTCATCGTCACGTCGGCGACGATGATGATCCAGATCGCCTCCCAGAGCGAGCTGCCGTGTCGGATCTCTTCCTCGGCGCCCGTTTGCGACTGGACCAGCTTGACCGAGATCCATACGAGCAGGAGGCCTCCGACGAACTGGAGAAAAGGGATGCGTAGCAGATACGTCACCACGCCCACGAAGACGAGGCGCAGGACCACGGCGCCGACGGCGCCCCAGAGCTGACCGAAGAGCCGCTCCCGCGGGCGCAGCGTCCGCACCGCGAGGGCGATCACGAGAGCGTTGTCACCCGACAGGAGGAGATTCAGAAACACGATCTGAACCAGCCCAAGCCAGAAGTGCGCGGTGAGGATCGCCATGCGGCCCCGCGCGCCCGGTCAGGTCTCGCGCGGCGCCGGAGCGCCGGCCGGGACACCGCGCACTCTCCGCCACGCCGGCCCGAGGACCGGCATCGCGAAGAAGAACAGCGCCACGATGGTGATGACGGCCGCGATCGGGCGGGTCATGAAGATGCCGAGCGAGCCTTGCGACATGATCAGGCTCTGCCGGAGCGCGTTCTCGGCGTGGTCGCCGAGCACGAGGGCGAGCACCAGCGGCGCGAGCGGATAGTCGAGCTTCTTAAAGACGTACCCGACGACGCCGAAGATCATCATGTACCAGATGTCGATCATGCCGTTGTGCACGGAGTAGGCGCCGATGGCGCACACGGTCACGATCAACGGGGTCAGGATCGCGAACGGAATCTTCAAGATCGCGGCGAAGACCGGGACGAAGGCGAGGACCATGAGCACGCCGATGATGTTGCCCGTGTACATGCTCGCGATGAGGCCCCACACGAAGTCCGGCTTCTCCTTGAACAGCAGCGGCCCCGGCTGCAACCCCCACATCATCAGGCCACCCAGCATGACGGCGGCCGTCGGGGAGCCCGGAAT
This sequence comes from Methylomirabilia bacterium, assembly GCA_041490825.1. Classification (GTDB taxonomy): domain Bacteria; phylum Methylomirabilota; class Methylomirabilia; order Rokubacteriales; family CSP1-6; genus JBGPTW01. The sequence goes on from JBGPTW010000042.1 coordinate 29,494, forward strand.
CCCGAGCGTGATCATCGGCAGTATCGCCGCTACGCCGGCGGCGTGCGCGGCGGTCTCGGGCGCGATCACGCCCTCGAGCTCGCCCTTGCCGAACCGCTCCGGGTGCTTCGAGAAGCGCTTGGCGAACGAGTAGCTCATGAACGACGCCGGCGTCGCGCCGCCGGGCTTGAAGCCCATCCAGAACCCGATGAAGCAGCTCCGCAAGAACGTCCGCCAGTAGCGCGGCAGGATCTTCCAGGTGTCGAGGACGACACGGAGGTTCATCCCGGTCGTCACGCCCTTGAAGCTGAGCCCCTCCTCGACGGACAGCAAGATCTCCCCGATCCCGAAGAGGCCGATGACCGCGATGATGAAATCGAAGCCCTGCATGAGATCCGTGAAGCCGAACGTCATCCGGAGTTGCCCGGTGACGATGTCGAGGCCGACCGTGGCCAGGATGAACCCGATCATGATCGAGATCAGCGTCTTGACGGGATTGCCGCCGCCGAGGCCGACGAACGCCGAGAACGTCAGGAACTGGATGGCGAAAATCTCCGGCGGCCCGAAGTGAAGGGCGACGTCGGCCAGGAGCGGAGCGAAGAAGGTGATCAGCACGATCGAGAAGAACGCCCCGACGAAGGACGACGTGAATGCTCCGGTGAGGGCCTGCCCGCCCTTGCCTTGCCGGGCCATCGGGTAGCCGTCGAACGTCGTCGCCACCGACCACGGCTCGCCCGGGATGTTGAACAGGATGGAAGTGATGGCTCCGCCGAAGAGCGCGCCCCAGTAGATCGAGGTCAACAAGATGATCGCGGACGTCGGCGGCATGCGGAGTGTCAGGGGCAGGAGGATCGCCACGCCGTTGGCGCCGCCGAGCCCAGGCAGCACACCGATGATGGTGCCGAGCGTGATGCCGACGACGGCGAAGAAGAGGTTCTCGTGGGCGAGCGCGTGCTGGAATCCGAGGAAGAGGTTCTCGAGGCCCATGGCTCAGTAGCCCAGCCACGTCTCCAGCGGTCCCTTGGGCAGCGACAACAGGAACCATTGCTCGAAGATGATGAAGATCACGACGGGCACGGCGACGGCCAGGCCGACGACCGCCCGCCAGGGATGGCGACCCACCCACCGCATGTAGAACCCGAGATACAAGGCGGAGGCGACGTAAAGCCCGATGAACTGCGTCAGCAGCACCATGACCGCGGCCGGCCACAAGACCTTCGCCACCGGGGCGAGCTGCTCGCGCGTCACGAATGGCGCGGTCGTCGTCTGCCGGAGGGCTTGCAGCCCGATCACCGCGCAGGACGTCACTAGAATTACGCCGAGCCAGAACGGAAAGAAGCCGCTCTGCGGCCCGTCACTGCCCCAGCCGAAGCCGAGTCGAATGGCGTCGAACAGAACGACGCCGCCGAGCCCGATGAGGACGAGCGCGGTGATGAGGTCGGCGCGCTTCATCTCCTTCTTGACCAGGCCTACTTCTTGAGCAGGCCGCCCTTCTCCATCAACTCACGATGGAGCTTCTCGTTCTCCTCGACCCACTTGACGTACTCGGCGCCGCTGGCGAAGGCGGGTTTCAGCGCGCCCTCGTCCATGTATTTCTTCCACCGCGAGGTTTCCGTGACCTTCCGGAGGAAGCTCACGTACCACTCGACCGCCTCCTTCGGCATGTCGGGCGCGCCGAAGATTCCGCGGAGCATCAGGTAGTGGATGTCGACGCCGAGCGCCTCCTTGATCGTCGGGATGTCTTTCCATTCGGGCACGGAGATCCGCTCGGTGTCGAAGACCGCCAGCGGGCGCACCCGGTTCGCCTTCCAATGGCTGACGCACTCGATCGGGTTGTTCACGGTCGAGTCGATGTGCTTGCCGACGAGATTCACGCACACCTCACCGCCGCCCTTGAAGGGCACGTAGATGAACTTCAGGCCGAGCGCCTGCTCGAGCAGGATCGTGATGATCTGATCCTCCTGCGCCGAGCCGGTGCCGCCCATCTTCATCCGATCGTCCCCGCCGGACCGCTGCTTGACGAGGGTGATGTAGTCCTTGGCCGTCTTCACGTTCGAGGTCTTGGGGTTCTCCGGATTGATCCACAGGATGAACTGATCGAGCGCCAAGCGGGCGACCGGCGTCAGGTCCTTCCAGCTGAACGGCACGCCGGTGTGCAGAGGGGTCGTGAACAGGTTCGACAGCGTGATGATGATGGTGTGGGCGTCGCCCTTCTTCCCCTTGACGTAGAGGAACCCTTCGGCGCCCGCCCCGCCGGCCTTGTTGATGACGATGACGGGGCGCGGCGACAGCTTGGCTTCATCGGCGATGCCGCTGATCAGACGAGCCATCTGGTCCGCGCCGCCTCCGGTGCCGGCGGGAATGATGAGCTCGATCGGCTTGGTGGGCTCCCAGGCAGCGGCGGGGAGGGCTGACACCACCGACAACAGCGCGATGAAGAACCCGCACGCCATGTACGTCATGCCGATCCCCCTTTGGTGATCCGTTCGCTTCATCGCGTCCAGAAACGCGTCGGGGCCAGGTGTTTTGCGCCTGGCCCCTCGGCGATCAGGACACCTTCGTCACCGCGCGCTACTGCGCGCCCAGCGCCGCTTGTGTCTTGTCCAGCCTCCTGAACGGAACCACCGCCGGAATCTCCCACTTCTCCCACATCTCGTCGACCTTCGCCTGGAAGTACGCGAGGTCTTCTTCGATGAAGTGCGCGAAGCGTCCTTGCTTGAGGAGATACTCGCGCACGGGCTTCCGCTTCCGGCCTTCCACGATGGCCTTCGTCTTGCCGTAGTACTTCACGACACCGTCCTCGACCTCGTAGAGCGGGAAGATGCCGGTCTCGATCGCGAGCTCGCCGAGCTCGTGCGACAGCATCGGGTCGTAGTCCCACCCCTTTGGGCACGGGTCGAGCGAGTGGATGAACGTCGGGCCGCCGATCGCGAGCGCGCGGCGCACCTTGTTCATCATCTCCACCGCGTAGGAGCCGCACACGGTGGCCACGTACCGGCACTCCGTATGGCCGGCGGCCAGCATACCCGCCGTGTTCTTCTTCCACCGGGTGTGGATCAGTCGCTTCATCTTCCCTGGCGGGCTGAACGTGGTGTTCGCCCCGTACGGCGTGGAGCCGGAGGCCTGAATGTCGGTGTTGGCGTACGACTCGTTGTCATAGAGCAGGATCAGCGAGTTGTACTCCTTGTGCGTGAGCGTCGCCGAGATCGCGCCGAGCCCCATGTCGGCGCCACCGCCGTCGCCGCAGAACGCGATGACGTTGATCGGCTCCGACTTCATCTTGCCCTTGCTCATGAGCGCCTTCAGACCGGCCGCGGTTCCGAGCGCCGCGGAGCCCGAAGAGCCGAGCTGCGTGTGCATCCACGGCACCACCCATGGCGTCGTGTAGTACGTCGTGTTGGCGACGTACATGCAGCCCGTCGATCCGAGCACGATCGTGCGCGGTCCGGCCGCCTTGACCATGAGCTTCATGATCAGCGCCGACTCGCAGCCCTGGCACGTGCGGTGGCCGGACGTGAAGTACTCCTCGATCGTGACCTTCTTGATCCCGCGGAAGGGCTCGAGGATCTGGGTCGCGTTCGCGAACGTGGTCGTTAGAGCCATGCCCGTGTCTCCTATTCCCGGACGCCGAGCCAGTGCGTCGTGGTGTCGGACTTGCCGGCGGTCGCGGCGTTGTAGCAAAGCTCCGTCGCTTTATGGACATCCCCGAGCGTCACCTCGCGACCACCGAGGCCGCCGATGAAGCTCAGCAGCGGCGGACGCGTCGGTGCGTTGTACATCGCCGCGCGGATCTCGTTGGCGACGACGCCAGAGGCGAACGGCGACCCGAGCGAGTAATCCCGATCGATGACGCCGATCGCCTTCGCTTTCGACAGCGCGGCGACCAGACGGTCGGTCGGGAACGGGCGGAACCACCGCAGGCGCACGAGCCCGACCTTCTTGCCCTTGGCCCGCATCTCCCGGATCGCCACCTTGATGGGCAGCGAGATGGTGCCCATCCCGACGAGAATCACGTCGGCGTCTTCGGTCATGTACTCCTCGAACCACGGGTTGTCGGGACCGCGGCCGAAGACGCGCCGGAAATCGGCGTACGCTTCCTCGATCACCCCGACGGCCCGCTTCATCGCCTCGTCGTTCTGCCGCCGGATCTCGATGACCCAGTCCTCGTTGACCTGGGGGGCCACCGTGATCGGGTTGTCGGGATGGAGGAGCAGGTCGCCGCGGTCGTAGCGTGGCAGGAACCGGTCGACCTTCTCCTTCGGCGGCACCATCGTGAGCGCCTGCGAGTGCGTGAGAAAGGCGCCATCGGCCGAGATCGCGAGCGGCAAGAAGACCCGGCGATCCTCGGCCACGCGATAGGCGATCAGCGTGGTGTCGAGCGCCTCCTGCGAGGTATCGATCCAGCACAGCATCCAGCCGAGGTCGCGGACGAAGAGCGCGTCGTTGTGCTCCACACCGAAGGCGCCGGGATCGTCAAGGGCACGGTTCCCGACCAGCGCGATCATCGGCACGCGGAGCGACGGCGTGACCACCAGGCACTCCATCGCGTAGGCCCAGCCGACCCCCGACGAGCCGCAGAAGACCCGCGCTCCCACCGTCGAGGCGTGCTTGACGATCTCGAACTGGCTGTGCTCACCCTCGGCGATGATGTATTCCGCCACGAGCTGGCCACCAGAGATCTTCTTCGCGATCGCCTGCATCACCGTGTCGTAGGGGCGGATCGGATAGGCCGTGACGACGTCGATGTCGGCCAGCACCAGGGCCTCGGCGACAGCCTCGCTGCCGGAGATCAGGAGCTCTTTGTCCTCAGCCGCTGCGGCCGGAGCCGCCTGTGTGACTACCGCCATGGTTATTTGTCCTCCCGCCCTACATCGTCTTGTGCGGAGCGTTCTCGCCGGGGATACCCGCCGTGATCTCGACGCCGCCGACGTCGAGGTCGGCCTTCAACTCCTCCTCGTACTGGCCGCGGAACCGGAAGCCGTGCGAGCGGACTGTCGTCTTCTTGTCTCCGATCTTGGCTCCGAGCCAGGTCTTGTACGCCGTCTTGTCCTTCCGCCACATGTCCCACTGGCTCGCGTTGTCCTCGAATGCCGACTCGTTGACCATCGTGATGCAGTGCTCGACGGGACACACGGCCTCGCAGACACCGCAGCCGCAGCACGCCTCCATGTTGGCGTCGAAGGTGCCATCGGGCATCACGTCGAAGACGGAGTCGGGGCAGGCGATCCAGCAGAGGTTGCACTTGACGCACGTGTCGAAGTCGACGACGGGCCGCATCGTGCGAGTCGTGAATTTCTTGAAGTACGGGTTGCGCTCGGGCACGTAGCCCTTGCCGCCTTCCTTGGGCTTGCCGATGGGGATGGCCGGGATCGTGACGCCTTCCCGCATCTCCCACCACCGGGGCATCTCGAACGAGAACGGGATCTCCGCGTTGCCCTCGTCGACCTTGACGGCGCGGCTCTCGATGCGGTCGTACGCTTTGCGGGCCGAGGCGACCTTGAGATCCGACCCCCACTCCATCTCGGCGATGGCCTGGCACACGGCATCGAGCGTGAGGAAGGAGGGCGCGATCTTCGCGAGCGCCCCGAGGATGCGAACCTCGGTATGGTCCTCCTTGTAGACCCAGAGTCCCGAGAACGAGGCCTTCGCGCGGATGAGCGACAGCGTGTACGGCGCATCCTTCTTGTGGATGTCTTTCAGGAGGCTCTCGAACGGCTGGAGCGAAGTCATCAGGACCGTACCGTTGGGGACCGTCAGCCGGTTGATCGGCTGAAGTCCGTACCAAGCCCACGACTCGACGCCTTTCGACAGCGTGTCGTCGACGCAAATCGTGACGTCCACGTGCTTGGGCTCATAGCGGGCCATGTTCTGTTCGAGCTCTTCCTTGGTGTCGGCGACGATGGCGAAGTCCTTCGCCGGGATGCCGTTCCGCTGCGGGCTGTCACCATAGCGTCCGAACGCAATCCCCCACCGTCCAGACTTTCTGGCGGACAGGACGATGCCGCGCGCGATTCGGGCCGCCAGGTTTTTCTGGAAGATCCCGCGGTAGACGACCTCGCAGATCAGGGCTGCCATGCGCTCCTCCTCGTTTCTCGGACCTGGACTAATGGTCGGCTGGTCGGACCAGTACTATCGCAACCAGGACCGACCTGTCAAGGACTTGTAAGCTCGGTCGGCTGGGGGCGTTCGCGGAGGGATCGGCGCCGGGCGGCGTGCTCCACGAGCCCGCAGAAGTACTCGTGCACGCGCTGGTCGGACGTGAGCTCCGGGTGAAACGACGCGACGAGCACGGTGCCTTCCGAGGCCATCACGGGCTCGCCGCCATGTCGGGCCAGGACTTTGACCTCCGGCCCCAACCGGCGAATTCTTGGCGCGCGGATGAAGACCATCTCGAGCCGCACCCAGCCCGCGAGATCCGCTTCGCCACGCGCCTCGAATGATTCGCGCTGCCGGCCATACGCGTTCCGCTCGACGTCGATGTCGATCAGCCCCAGCGAAGGCTGCTGAGGATTCTCGACGCCGCGGGCGAGCAGGATCATGCCGGCGCACGTTCCGAAGATCGGCTTGCCGTCGCCGTGGAACTTCTCGATCGCCGGCATGAAATGGGAGCCGTCCATCAGCTTCAAGAGCGTCGTGGACTCGCCCCCGGGGATGATGAGCCCGTCGACGTCGGCCAGCTGTTCGGGCTTTCTCACTTCGACCGCCTCCACGCCGCAACGCGCGAGCGCCTGGACGTGAAGACTGAAGTCGCCCTGGAGGGCGAGCACGCCAATCCGCATCACTGCCGCTCTGAACGCAGCCACGCGAGTACGGTCTCAGCGTTCTTGTCCCGGGTACTGACACCGGACACCGTCACGCCGAACGTCATCGGCGGTCTACCACCCCCTGGTTTGCAGAAGATCCTTCTCCGCCAGCTTGGACATCTCGAGACCGACCATCGCGTCGCCCAGGTCGTGGCTCACCTCCGCGAGCACTTTGGGATCACGGAAGTGCGTGGCGGCCTTCACGATCGCGTCAGCGCGGGCCGCCGGATCGGACGACTTGAAGATGCCCGAGCCGACGAAGACCGCCTCAGCCCCGAGCTGCATCATCAACGCAGCGTCCGCCGGAGTGGCGATGCCACCCGCTGAGAAGTTCGGCACGGGCAGCCGGCCGTTCGTGGCGACCCAGCGCACGAGATCGTACGGCGCGCCGAGGTTCTTCGCTTCCGTCATCAGTTCCTCGGGGCCGAGCTGCGTCAGGCGGCGGATGCCGCTCGTCATCGCCCGCATGTGCCGGACGGCTTCGACGATGTTGCCGGAGCCCGCCTCGCCCTTGGTTCTGATCATCGCGGCGCCTTCACCGATCCGGCGGAGCGCCTCGCCCAGGTCGCGCGCGCCGCAGACGAACGGAATGCGGAAGGCGAACTTGTCGATGTGGAAATGCTCGTCCGCGGGAGTCAACACTTCGGATTCGTCGATGAAATCCACGGCGAGCGCTTCGAGGATTTGCGCCTCGACGAAGTGACCGATCCGGGCCTTGGCCATGACGGGAATGGTGACGGTATCCTGGATCTCCTTGATCTTGCGCACGGACGCCATCCGCGCGACGCCGCCGTCACGGCGAATATCGGAGGGCACGCGCTCGAGCGCCATCACCGCAACCGCCCCCGCCTTCTCGGCGATCTTGGCCTGATCCCGGTCGGTGACGTCCATGATGACTCCGCCCTTCAACATCTCGGCAAGACCGATGTGCTTACGATCGGCGATTCGCAGTCCGTTCAGCTCCGACATGGTCGTCCGTCCTTTCATGTTTCCCTTCGGGCGTCTTCGCGCCCGAGGGTCGAGCGGATTGTCCGTTCAGTTTCCGTCCCGCTTCACACCAGTGGAACCGTCGCCCGGTCGACCGCGCGACGGCGGCGTCGTTTCAGTGTGTCCTTTATGGTGTCGGCCAACCGGCGGACGCCCTCGTCGATGCGCGCGGCGGGGAGGGACGAGAACGATAGCCGCAACGTCTGTTCCCCGCCGCCATCCACGAAGAACGCCTCACCAGGAGCGAACGCCACGCCACGCTCGAGAGCGCGCGGGAGCAGCCCGCTGGCGTCCAGTCCGCCCGGCAGCGTCACCAGCAGCGAGAACCCGCCTTCCGACTGGGTCCAGGTCACGCCGTCCGGCATCCGACGGCGCAGGGCCGCGAGCAACAGCGTGTGGCGGCGCGCATACTCGCGCGCGGCGCGCGCCGCGTGCCGGTCCAGGAGTTTTCGATCACAGAATCGGTATACCGCCGCCTGGAGCACCGCGCTCGTGTGCAGGTCGGCCAGCTCCTTGGCTCGTTCGAGCCGCTCGACGACCGGCCGCGGCGCCACCAGCCAGCCCAGCCGCAATCCCGGGAACAGGATGTTCGAGAAGGTCCCGATGTAGACCACGAGGCCATCACGGTCGAGGGCCTTCAGGCACACCGGAGTCCGCCTCGCGTAGTAGAGGCTGGCGTCGAAGCCATCCTCGACGATCGGCACCTGGTGGCGGGCGGCGACAGCGACGAGTTGGCGGGCCCGCTCGGCGCCCATCGTGAGCCCGGTCGGGTTGTGGCACGCCGGCTGGCAGTAGAACATTTTCGGCGCGTGGCGCTCCAGCACTCGCTCGAACACGTCGGCCCGAGGCCCCTCGTCATCCCACGGCACCGCGAGCAACTGAGCCCCGAATGAACGGAATGCCTGAACGGCTCGCGGATACGTTGGCTGCTCCATGGCCACGATGTCGCCCGGGTCGATGAACGTGCGCGCGATCAAATCGAAGCCTTGCTGCGAACCGTTGACGATCAGGATCTCTTCGGGCCGAGCTTCGACCCCGAACCGGAGCAAATAACTCGAGAGGTAGGTCCGGAGCGGCGGGTAACCGCCCGCGGGGTAGTACTGGAGGAGCGCCTCGCCCTCGTCGCGCACCACCTCGTTCAGGACGCGCCGGAAGGATTCCGTCGGGAAGAGCGTGCTGTCAGGCATGCCGCCGGCGAACGAGATGATGCCGCCGCGCCCCCGCGGGATCACGGGGGCCCGGTGCCGCTCCTCGTCGCCGTCGATCAGCCGCGCGCTCCGGGACAGCAATCCCGACCAGTCCATTAGCGGCCGGGCCACGACGTTCGGGGTCGCCAGCCGGCCATTGGGCGCGTGCTCGGCGACGAACGTCCCCTGGCCCACCCGAGCGCGGGCCAACCCTGTCGACACCAGCTCCTCGTACGCGAGAGCGACCGTGCCGCGGTTCACGCCGATCGCTCGCGCCAGCTCGCGCGTGGCAGGAAGCTTGACGCCGGGCGTCAGCAGACGCTCGCGAATGAGCCGTTCGAACTGGCTCTCGATCTGCCGCGCCAGCGGCACCGGCTTGTCACGGTCGAGGACGATGTTCATCGCGTGCTTCCCCCGCCCAGCCATTTTGCCCGTGAATCACGTCTCGTCAAGGGCCAATTGGCCTGGTCGGCTCGACGGTATAATGTGGCGCATCTCATGCTGATAATATGGCGCATCTCATCCTGATATGGAGGACGTCATGGGGCCGATGAAGGAGTTCGCAGGCGTGTACTACCGGGAAGGGGCGCTCGATCCGAAGACCATGCAGCTCGTGGCGCTGGCCGCGATGGCTGCCGCCGGCTGCACCTCCTGAGTGCCCGGACGCTTCGCGGCCGCGAAGCAAGCCGGCGCCACTGAGGACGAGATCAGCGAGACCCTGATGTACGCGATGCGCGGTGCCGCGCGCGCCACCTGGAGCACGATCAAGTACATCCCGGGCGTCGAAGATCTGAACAAGGAGTGGAAGACGAAGTACGAGCGAGAGACCGGAGCCTAGGGCTGGCTCCCATTCCGCTCGACGGCGTGGTGCCGGCGCCAGCCGCACCGGCGCTAGCCGTACCGGCGCCAGCCGCGCCGGCGCTACGCCTCGAGCATCTCTCGAAACAATTCCCTGGCCGGCTGGCCGTCGACGACCTCTCGCTCACCATCGCAGCCGGCGAAATCTATGGGCTCATCGGGCCAAACGGCTCGGGCAAGACGACGACGGTCAAGCTGTCGACAGGCTTGTATCGTCCAACGTCGGGCCGCGTCCTGATCGCCGGCATCGATCTCCACCGCGAGCCCGAGCGCGCCAAGCGCCTCATCGGCTACGTTCCCGACGAGCCGTTCGCCTACGAGCGAATGTCCGGTCGCGAGTTCCTCCACCTCGTCGGCGAGCTGTGGGGAGTGCCGGAAGCCGACCGCGCCGCGCGAATCGATGAGCTCTCGGCCGTGTATCGCATCGGCGACCTGCTCGACGGCCACGCCGAGACCTATTCCCGCGGAAATCGACAGAAGCTCGCGATCATCGCCGCATTCCTGCACGGACCGCGCTTGCTCGTGATCGACGAGCCGATCGTCGGGCTCGACCCCGAGAGCGCCGTGCGCACCCGGGATCTTCTGCTGGGCTTCACCGGCAGCGGCGGCGCGATCCTCGTGTGCACGCACACGCTCGCCTTCGCCGAGGCCGTCTGCCACCGTGTGGGGCTGCTGCGCGGAGGCCGCCTGATCGTCGAAGGTGATCTGCCGACGCTCCGGCAAACGGCGGCTCAGGGCGCCACCTCGCTCGAGGAGCTCTATCTCCACTTCGCGGCTGGTCCTTAGACTTCTCGGCCGGCGGGTCGCCGCGCTGAGCCGAGCCGTCAGGGAGGGCGACCGCGCCCGCCGGCTCGTCATGGCCGGCTTCGTGCTCGTCTTCGCGCTCGTCATGGCTGGCGAGTACCTCGCCTTCCGCCGTGGGTTCGACGAGCTCACCGGCATGCGGCTGGCCGGCGCAGCCCTCACCCTCTACTTCGTGGAGAGTCTGCTCGTCCTGATTCTTCTCATTTCGCTCGTCAGCTTCGTCGCCTCGGGCATCTGGATCTTCTATCGCGCCAAGGACACGCCGCTTCTTCTCGCCGCTCCGGTGCCCGTGGGAGGTCTCTTCGCCCTGCGGGCGATCGAGACGTTCCTCCTGACGTCCTGGGCGCTCGCCATCGTCGGATTGCCGGCGCTGCTCGCGCTCGGACGCGCCTATCATCGCGCGCTCGATTTTTACGTGAGCGGTGCGATCGTCCTCGTGCTGTTTGCCCTGCTCGCGGCGGGGCTCGGCGCGCTCGTGACCACGCTGGCAGCCGCGCTGCTCGTACGGGCGCCCACGCGGCTTGCCGCCGGCCTCGTCGTGGTCGGGCTCGGCATCGCCTTCGTCGGGTTGGTCGGCAAGAACGTCGTGCCGTCCACCGGCGACTTCTACGTGATCTTCGAGCCCGGCATCCTCAACGGCAAGCCCGCTTCGATCAAGTTCCTCGAAGCGAAGTTCTGGCTGTGGCCGAGCCATCCGTTTGCCGCCGCGCTCTACTCCGCCGCGACCGGCGGGAAAGCCGGTTCCACCGGGACGCGGCTCCTGCTCTGGCTCGCCCCGGCCGCCAGCATCGGAGTCGCGCTCACCGTCGGTCGCGCGCTCTACGCTCGAACGCTGCCGCGCATCACCGAAAGCTTCACGCTCGGCAGCTCGCCCGCGACACCGCGACGTGCCGCGCCAGCCCGGTTTCCGCGACGATTGCACGGGCCCGTCGGCGCGCTCATCGAGCGCGACGTGCTGTCGCTGGCGAGGAACCCACACGAGCTGAGCCGTGCCGGCTTCATCGCGTTCCTGCTCGCGCTCTACACCTCGTTCGTCTTCATCGCGCCGCTGCACGACGTCGGCGACCGTCCGGCCGTCCTCGGGCGCCTCATGCTCTTCAACGTGGCGGCCGCAGGCTACTTCCTGACCGCGTTGGGCTTGCGCTTCGTCTTCCCGAGTCTGTCTCTCGAAGGCCGCGCCGCGTGGGTGTTCTTCTCCAGCCCGATCAGCGTCACGCGACTGATGCTCGCGAAGCTGGCGCTGGCCATCATCCTCATGACCGTGGCGGTCGTCCCGATCGCGATCGTCGGCACGTTGCGACTGGTGCGCGATGGCACGATCGTCACCGCGATCGCCGTGCTGCTGCTGATGCTCGCCGTCACGACTGCTACACTGTTGCTCGGCGCCGGCGCGGCCTGGCCGAACTTTCGCGAGGCGAACCCCGAGGCGCTCTCGACGAGCGGTGCCGGCCTGCTCGTCACGGTGGTTTGCCTGCTCTACGTCGCGGCGATGGGCTGGATTGCGCGAGGCGTCGTGCTGGCGCACGCAGCGGGCCACGGGCTCATACCCTGGCTAGGAACTGCGATACTGGCGTCCTCGGTGCTGATCGCCGGGTCGATGGTGATCGCGGCACGCCGACTCGATCGGCTGGAAGCCACCTGAGAGGTGACCCGGGAGTGAGCGGCGACGGACGCGGGTCAGCACGCGTTGCTCGAATACCCCACTCGCACGCGTGCTGACC
>JBGPTW010000043.1:0-41372 GCA_041490825.1 Methylomirabilia bacterium
AGCCGTGACGAGTGGGAACGGCTCGCCGATGATCGGGGCGAAGGCGCCTGTGGTCAGAGGACCCCGGCTGCCCGTCTCCCGCCGGGGCACCGGCCGGCGCGCGCGTCGCTCGTTCATGAATTATCCGCGACTAGCGCGGACGACTAGCGCGGAGCGCGAGCGAGCGCGTGACGTATTCAAGGAGCACCCCGATACTGTGCTCGACCTCTTCGTGACTCGTGTCCACGACGAGCGCCGGGCTCTCGGGCGGCTCGTAGGGCGCCGTGACGCCGGTGAACTCCAGGATCTCGCCCCGTCGCGCTTTGCGATAGAGGCCCTTGGGATCGCGACGTTCGCACACGGCGAGATCAGCCTTGACGTACACCTCGTGGAACGCGCTGCCGGCCGCTTGACGCGCCCGATCACGGTCAGCGCGGTAGGGCGAGATGAAGGCGGCGATGACCACGAACCCCGCGCGCGCGAACAGTGCGGCCACCTCGCCCGCCCGGCGGATGTTCTCCGCCCGGTCCTCAGGAGAAAAGGCGAGGTCGGCGTTCAGTCCGAAGCGGAGATTGTCGCCGTCGAGCACGTAGACCTGATAGCCCTTGAGAAAGAGCCGGTTCTCGAGCTCGATGGCCAGCGTCGATTTGCCGGCGCCGGAGAGACCGGTGAACCAGAGCACGGCCCCTTCGTGGCCGTGACGCCGCGCGCGATCCTGGGGCGACACCCGATGCTCGACTCGCCTCACGTTACTCGCCCGGGTCGTGACCGCCTTCCGCTGGTCGGCGTAGCCCTCCATGGAGATGACGCCGCCGCCCGCGATGTCGTCGCCATCCACGATCACGAAGCGGCCCGTGAGCGGGGAGTCCTCGTAGGCATCGAAGGCGAGCATGGCCCGCGAGCGCAACGTGATCTCGGCGACGGAGTGACGCTCGACCCGATCAGCCGCGCTCACCGAAAGGTCGCCCGTGTCGATGACCCGCTCGATGGACTGGACCGTGACGACGGTCTCCGATGTGTGAATCCGGATCCGATAGCTGGCGCCGACGGTCAGCGGACGCTGTCCCAACCAGAAGAGGCGCGCGCGAAAGACGTCGGATTCGATGGGAGGTCGTTCGACGTGGCTGGCGAGCGCGCCCCGTTCGACGAACAGGGGTTCATCCAGGAGGAAGCCCACGGCCTCTCCCGCCTCGGCTTCATCGCGGAGCGGCGCCGGCCACGCCTCGATCGACGCCACGCGGGCCCGCTTGTTCAGCGGGGAGAAGAGGAGCGCGTCGCCGACGCGAACCCGACCACACTCCACACGCCCGACGAGGATGCGACGATCCTCGAACTTGTAGACGTCCTGGATGGGCAGCCGTAGCGGCTGGTCCACCGCGGAAGCCACGGGCTCGAAGTGGTCGAGCGCTTCGACGACGGTGGGACCGTCGTACCACGCCATGGCGTCGGTGCGCGTGACGAGGTGATGGCCTTCACGGGCGGAGATCGGGATCACGAAGGTGGGATGGGTTCCGATCCCCTCGAGATATAGGCGGATGGCCCGCTCGACCGCGCGAAACCGCGCTTCGTCATATCCGACGAGGTCCATCTTGTTGACGACGACGGCGACCTGGCGAAGCCCGAGCAGGTGAAGGAGATACGCGTGCCGTCGTGACTGTTCCTTCAGGCCCTCGGCGGCATCGATGACGAGGAGCGCCGCGTGGGCCGCGGCCGCTCCCGTGATCATGTTCTTCAGGAACTCCTTGTGGCCGGGTGCGTCGATGATCACGATATCGCGCCGCGGAGTCCGGAACCAGATCTGCGTCATGTCGATGGTGATGCCCTGATCGCGCTCGGCCTGCAGCGCATCGAGCAGGAAGGCCCACTCGAACGGCATCCCGCGGCGGTCCGACATCGCGCGGATCGCCTCCATCTTGCCGGGCGGAAGCGAGCCCGTGTCGTGGAACAACCGTCCGACCAGCGTGGATTTGCCGTGGTCGACGTGGCCAACGATGACCAGCTTGAGGGCTTCCTTCATCTCGTCCGACATGGTCGCCTCGCTCACATGTAACCGTCGACGCGCAAACGCTCGAAGGCGTCTTCACTCTCGTGGTCCATCGCGCGGCCGGCCCGCTCCTCGCTGCGAGTCCTGGCCAGCTCCTCGATGATCTCGTCGATCGTCGACGCCGCGCTGTCGATGGGAAACGTGATTCCGATCTCCCCCAGTGAGCGATAGCGCTTGCCCTCGCGGGCGAAATAGAGGGGGACGACCGGAATGCTCTCGCGGCGGATGTAGCGCCAGATGTCCAGCTCCGTCCAGTGCAGGAGCGGATGCACGCGGATATGGGCACCCGGCGGACAGTCGGTGTTGAACTGGTCCCAGAACTCCGGCGGCTGGTCGCGGAAATTCCACTCCCCCGTCGGGAGTCGCGGGCTGAACACGCGTTCCTTGGCGCGCGTGGCCTGCTCGTCACGGCGAATCCCGGCAATGATGCCCGTGAAGCCGTATTTGGCGATGGCGGCCTTGAGCCCTTCAGTCTTGCGCGCCGCGAAGCGCGAGGCGGGCGGAAGAGTGGGGTCGACGTGCTCGATGGACGGGCACAGGTCGCCGATCAGATTCAAGCCCCATTCCGGGACGTAACGCGCTCTGAACGCATATGTTTCCGGAAACTCCTTGCCGGTATCGAGATGAATCACGGGGAACGGTACGCGGCCGAAGAACGCCTTGCGGGCCAGCCACACCATCACGTTCGAGTCCTTGCCCAGCGACCACAGCATCCCGAGCTTGTCGATACGGCTGAAGGCTTCGCGCAGAATGTAGATACTCTGGCTCTCGAGACGATCCAAGCTGTTCATTCCTCACACCAGGAAACCGACCTCGGAATCAAGAATGGGAGGCAGCTACGAAGGGATGTCACTACCCAGGGCGTGGCCCATTGGCCACCTCCCGTTGGAGCCACTGATCGCCGCGAGCGGGGAACAACAATCAGCACGAAAAATGCGCGCGCGCCAACGCCACTTCGACATTTCATCACAGGAGTTTCGTCCACCAAATTGCCGTGGACATCGCCACGGACGGCCCTGCTCAAGCAGGCGAGACGGCTAGCCGACTTCTCCGGGCCCTAGTATGCGTGACGGCCTGTGCCCCGCAGTGCCCGCTACGAGGTTAACAGCAGCGAGCCATTCTGTCAGGGTATTTCTACGCGTGTGTCTTCTACGCGTATGTCTGTTGGTCGACATTCCTGGTTCCACACGGGGGCTCGACAGTGCTACCCTATCACCTTGTATGGAGCTCTCCCGCCCTCGCTGCGTCGGTGCTCGCGATGCTTATGGGTTCGCCGCCGCCGGGAGGGCTCCAGAGACGGACGTCTGGCAGGTCGTCGGCCTATGATCACGCGGTCTCCCAATTTATGTGGACAGGCGCGCTGTCGCGCTGCTGCTCTCGGGTGAATTGATTACCGCCCCTGGCATCGGTCACATCTCGACGCGTCGCTCCTGTGTAGAAGGACTTCCGCGCCGATGACGGCCGGAGGTCAATCGTTCAGGAAACAGACCTAAAAGGAGGAAGCTATGACGGTGAAGGGAACGCTGAGATGGAGTTGGGTCGTCGCGGTGGTGCTCGGCAGCCTCGTCGGCGGCAATTTCACGGGACAGGCCTTTGCCCAGGGCTCGGGGAGGCTTCACGCCGGCGGCGATAATTTCACGGGACAAGCGCTTGGCCACGGGTTCCAGGTTATTGTCAGCACGATCGGCGACTATGATTGTTTCGGGTATCCAGCTTTAGTGGGGACTGGGACCGGCACTAGCCCGTGCGGGACGCTTCCTGGTCTGCCTATCCCAGGCGATGAGGATCCCGCCAATACCGACATCGACCTCGATTCCTGTACAGAGTCTACGAGCGTCACCTTCACGCACAACTTCATCGACATGATCCCTCCAGGAGCGACTATTCTCGGGGCTCTCTGGATCATGAACATCGGGGGCGTCGAGACGGCTGTCTTCCCGACCACGGTCCAATTGGATAGCCTCCCGTTCGGTGTCCCCAACACCGGGACATTCGGCACAACTCTTCTCATTAAACCGTTGGTCGGCGGCCTCACCACTCTATTGACTGACGGCCAACTCGTGGTCAAAGTCACCCATGGAGTAAACGTTCGTACTCCGAAGTGTGACGACGTCTTCGTCGACTTCAGCCAACTGATCATCGTCGTTTCAGTCCCGCCGACCACGTAACGCTTCGCCCGTCACGCGTCACGGGCGGGGGGCGCCGTGACCACACGGCGAAGAGCGGGGGCTCAGTACCCGGTACGCTCGCACAGGGAGTGTGGCCGGGTCTTGAGCTCGATGGCGGAGTCTGTGCGTGGCGTTTTCAACGCGGGCCCCTACGCTCGCGAACGGTGCCGCGCTCTGTCAATGGTGCGGTCACCGGGTCTATACTCCGTTCGTCATGAGCTACAACGCGTGGTTCGAGTGCATCAACGGCTGCCCCGGCCAGTACAGCCTGCGCGAAGTCATCTACCGGTGCCCCGCCTGCGGCGACCTGCTCGAGGTCCAGCACGACCTGGCGGCGTTGAGATCGCGGTCGCCGGCCGCGTGGATCCAGCTCTTCGACGACCGCTACCGGCGCAACACGTATCCGTACGGCTCGGGCGTCTGGGGCAAGAAGGAGTGGGTCGTGCCCTTCATCGACAACGAGAACATCGTGTCGACGTACGAGGGCAACTCGAACCTGCTCTGGGCCGAGCGCTACGGCAAGCAGCTCCACGTCGAGGATCTCTGGATCAAGCAGTGCGGCAACTCCCACACCGGTTCGTTCAAGGATCTCGGCATGACGGTGCTGGTGTCGGTGGTCAAGCAGATGCGGGCCGACGGTGTGCCGATCGACGCCGTGGCGTGCGCGTCGACCGGCGACACGTCGGCCGCGCTCGGCGCCTATTGCGCGGCGGCCGGGATCCCGGCGGTGGTCCTGCTGCCGAAGAACAAGGTCTCGATCGCGCAGCTCGTCCAGCCGCTCGCGAACGGCGCGCTCGTGCTCTCACTCGACACGGACTTCGACGGCTGCATGGCGGTGGTCCAGGAGATCACGAAGGACAAGCGCGTGTACCTGGCCAACTCGATGAACAGCTTGCGGATCGAAGGTCAGAAGACGGCCGCCATCGAGATCGTGCAGCAGTTCGACTGGGAAGTGCCCGACTGGGTCGTGATCCCCGGCGGCAATCTGGGCAACGTCCACGCGCTCGGCCAGGGATTCATGATGATGCACGAGCTCGGGTTGATCCAGAAGCTGCCGCGGATCTGCCTGGCGCAGGCCGAGCGCGCGAACCCGCTCTACCGTTCGTATCTCCAGAATTTCGCGGCGTTCGAGCCGGTGACGGCCCAGAAGACGCTCGCCACGGCGATCCAGATCGGCAATCCGGTCAGCGTCAAGCGCGCGATTCGAACGCTCCAGCAATTCAACGGCGTCGTCGAGCAGGCAAGCGAGCAGGAGCTGGCCGACGAGGCCGCGCGCGCTGACCGCACCGGCATGTTCAACTGTCCGCACACGGGCGTGGCGCTGGCCGCGCTCCGCAAGCTCAGCGAGCGCAAGATCATCCGCTCGCACGATCGCGTCGTCGTGCTCTCCACGGCCCACGGCCTCAAGTTCGCCGACCAGAAGGCGGCCTATCACATGGGGGCGCTCGAGGACGTGCGACCAGCCTTCCGGAACAGCCCGGTCGAGGTCAGCGCCGATCCCCAGCAGGTCACGCGCGCCATTGCGCGCCACGTCGACCGGACCCGCTGATGGTGTCGTGATGGCCGGGATCCCGCGCCGCCCGCTGGGCCCTAGCACCACCGCGGTCCACGCCGGCGAGCCACGGCCGAAGCTCGGGCATGCGCTCGCCACGCCGATCGTCCAGACGGCCACCTACACGTTCAAGGACACGCAAGAAGTCAAGGACCACTTCGAGGGGCGCATCGACCGGATCGACTACGGCCGCTACGGCAATCCCACGCAGCGGATCGTGGAGCGGAAGCTCGCCGCGCTGGAAGGCGCCGAGGATTGTCTCCTCTTCGCGAGCGGCATGGCCGCCGTCACGACGACGCTCTTCGCCATGCTGTCGCGCGGCACGCACGTCGTCGTCACCGACGACAGCTACCGGCGCACGCGGCAGTTCCTGAACCAGACGCTCCACCGCTACGGCATCGAAGTCTCCACGGTGCCGGCCGGCGACTACGACGCGCTCGAGGACGCGATCAGGCCGACCACGCGCGCGCTCGTCAGCGAGTCGCCGACCAACCCCTACAACCGCATCCTCGACCTGGAGCTCTTCTCTGCGATCGGGCGCAAGCACCGGGTCAAGACCATCGTCGACGCCACGTTCGCGACGCCGTTCAACCAGCGGCCCATCGAGTTCGGTGTGGACGTGGTCATCCACTCCGCGACGAAATACCTGGGCGGGCACAATGACCTCATGGCCGGCGCGGTGCTCGGCACGCAGGAGCTGGTCGACGGCGTACGCCGCCTGCAGGCCATCACCGGCGCCATCGTCGACCCGTTCGCCGCCTACTTGCTCGTGCGTGGGCTCAAGACCCTCGCGCTCCGCATCGAGCGTCAGAACGCCAACGCGCAGGCCATTGCCGAGTTCCTTGCCGCCCACCCCGGCGTCAGCGCCGTGCACTACGCCGGGCTCACGACGCATCCCGAGCACGAGATCGCGAAGCGCCAGATGCGCGGCTTCGGCGGCGTGGTGTCGTTCGAGGTGAAGGGCGATCTCGACGCGGCGTCGCGGGTGGTCGACGCCTGCGAGATCCCGTACATCGCGGCATCCCTCGGCGGCACCGAGAGCCTGATCGAGCAACCTGCCGTCATGAGCTTCTACGAGCTGACGACGGAGGAACGGCTCGAGATCGGGATCAAGGACAACCTGATCCGTTACGCGGTCGGCGTCGAGGACGCGGACGATCTGATCGGGGACCTGTCCCAGGCGCTGGACCGAGGGCTCGGCAGCCGCGGCTAGGAACGTGTCGGGCCCGGCGTGAGGAGCAGGGATGGAGTCAGGGGTCGATGGCTCGAAACCCTCACTCGCCCCTGACCCCTGACCCCATCCCTGCTCCTCACCCCGGCCCCCCACTCGCCTCGCCGGTCCCGTTCCAGTACCATCCCGCTATGCCGACCACGCATCCGTCCGTCTGTCCGCTCGATTGTCCCGACACCTGTAGCCTCACCGTCACCGTCGATGCCGGGCGGATCACGAAGATTCGCGGCTCGCACGCGAACCCGTACACCGACGGTGTCCTGTGCGCGAAGGTGCCGGAGTTCTATCCCGGGTTCGTGCACGGACCACGGCGATTGCTCCATCCGCTCCGGCGTGTCGGTCCGAAGCCGAGCGATCGCTTCGAGCGGATCACGTGGGATCACGCGCTCGACGTGATTCACGAGCGGTTCCAGGCGATCATCCGTGAGCACGGGCCACAGGCGATCCTGCCGCTCAACTACTCCGGGCCGCACGGCATGCTGGCGATCGGCTCGATGGATCTGCGCTTCTTCCACAAGCTCGGCGCGAGCCTGCTCTGGCGTCCGCCGCTCTGTGGCGGCGTGCGCAGTGAAGCGTGGGCCGGCACGTACGGCACGGTTCCCGGCATCCCGCCCGAACAGGTCGAGCTCGCCCGGTTGATCATCGTGTGGAGCAACAACGTCACGTTCTCGAACCTGCACCTGATGCCGCGGATCAACCGCGCGCGAAAGCGCGGCGCGAAGCTCGTGGTCATCGATCCGGTGCGAACGAAAGTGGCCGAGCAAGCCGATGTGCACCTGGCGCCCCGTCCCGGCACCGACGTCGTGCTCGCGTGGGCGCTGGCCGCCGAGCTCGAGCGCCGCGGTGGCATCGACCGTACGTTCGTCGAGCGCCACGTCGAGGGCTACGAGGATTTCATGGCGCTGGCGCGACCGTGGACGCCGGCCGAAGCAGAGCGCGTCACCGGCGTGCCCGAGACCGCGATCCGGCAGCTGGCCGAGTGGTACCACACGATGGCGCCCGCGGCGATCAGCGCGGGCAATGGCCTCGAGCGGGGCCAGAACGGTGGCAGCGGCATGCGCGCCATCTTCGCGTTGCCCGCCCTCGCCGGGAAATGGGGCGTGCCCGGCGGCGGCTGCGTCAACGGCGCATCGAACGCGTTCCCGAAGACGCTCGCCAAGCTCCAGCGACCGGATCTCGTCCCGCCCGGGACGCGCACGCTCAACATCGTCGACGTGGGCGGGCACCTGACCGATCCGAACCTGGCGCCGCCGATCAAGGCGCTCTTCATCTACAACCACAACCCGGTGGTCGTGCACCCGGACCAAAACCGACTGCGCCGCGGGCTCATGCGCGACGATCTGTTCGTCGTCGGGTCCGACGTGGCGATGACGGACAGCCTCGCCTACGCCGACGTGATCCTGCCCGCGTGCACCCACTTCGAGCACGACGACATCTTTCCGGCGTACGGTCAGCACTGGCTGCAACGCGCGGAGCCCGTCATCCCGCGGCAGGGTGAGGCGCTCCCCAACATGGAGATTTTTCGCCGTCTCGCGGCACGATTCGGCTTCACGGATCCCGCGTTCACCGCATCCGACACCGAGCTGATCGACGCCGCGATCGACGGTGCTGATCCGAGACTCGGCGGGGTGGCGCCGTCGAAGCTCCCGATCGACCGCGCGACCAGGATGCGCTTCGCCGGCGAGGACGCCGTGCTCTTTCGCAACGTGTGGCCGAAGACGACTTCGGGAAAAGTCGAGCTGGCCTCGGGGTACCTCGACAAGAAGTACGGCCGGCCGCTGCCGTCCTTCCGGCCGATCACGAGCCGCTTCCCGCTGGCACTGCTCTCCCCCGCATCCGACAAGCGCATCACGTCCACGTTCGGCGGCGTGTCGGAGCACGAGGACGCCCCGCCGCTCGAGATGCATCCCGACGACGCGCGCCAGCGCGGGCTGCGCGATGGCGCCCGCGTACGCGTGTGGAACGATCTCGGGGACGTGCATCTCACGCTTCGCCTGACGGATCGCGTCGGGCCCGGCATCGTCTTGACGCTGAAGGGCGCATGGCTCCGCACCAGCGACAACGGCCAGACAGTCTCCGCGCTGTGCCCCGCCCACCACGCCGACCTCTCCGAGGGCGCGTGCTTCAACGACGCGCGCGTGGAAGTGGCAGCGCTGTCCTGAGTTGACCTTCGCCGCCCGCGAGCTGCGCTCCCTGCGCGCCTTCGCAACGCCGCACGGCATCCAGCGGGCGCTGGACGCGATGCCGTACCACATCGCCTCCACCGTCTGGTCTCCGCGACGGGTGCTCCGCGAACGGACGGCACACTGCCTCGAAGGCGCGATCTTTGCGGCCGCCGCATTACGCGTGCTCGGCTTCCCGCCGCTGCTGCTGGATCTCGAGGCCGTGCAGGACAGCGACCACGTCATCGCGGTCTACCGTCAACGCGGGCACTGGGGCGCGATCGCAAAATCGAACTTCTCGGGCCTGCGCTATCGAGAGCCCGTCTACCGGACCATCCGCGAGCTGGTGATGAGCTACTTCGAGGGTTACATCAACTTGCGAGGTGATCGCACGCTGCGGGCCTACTCGCGCCCGGTCGACCTCGCGCGCTTCGACCGAAGCCATCCCGGCTGGCTGACGTCGGTGGCGGACCTGTGGTTCATCCCGGAATACCTCGTCGGGATCCCGCACGAGCCCCTCCTGAGACCTGCGATGATCCGGCGCCTGAAGCGCGCCGACCGCCGGTCGCTCCAGGCCGGGCTCGTCGGCTACCGCGAGCACTAATCCAGAGGAGGATCGAGCATGATCGGCACACGGAGACGCCTGGCAGCGCTCGTGATCATCACCTTCCTGGTGAGCGTCGCGGCCGCAGGGAGCGCGCTCGATTCCGCGCACGCGCAGTCCAAGCCCGAGGGCGAGATGCGCTGGGCGCTCTATGTCACGCTGTCGCCGGTCTGGTTCGATCCCGGCGAGGTCGTCGGCCAGATCACCCCGTTCTGGGTGCTTTACGCGCTCCACGACGCGCTCGTGAAGCCCATGCCCGGCAATCTCCTGGCGCCGAGTCTCGCCGAGTCCTGGACCGTCAGCGCCGATCAACGCGTCTACGAGTTCAAGCTTCGCGAAGGGCTCAAGTTCCACAACGGGGATCCGTTCACCGCCGAGGACGTGAAGTTCAGCTTCGCTCGCGCGAAGGGCTCGAAGGTCCTGCACGACAAGGTTCGCGAGGTCGTGGTCGCGGGTCCGTATCGCGTTCGGTTCGTCCTGCACGAGCCGTGGCCCGATTTCATGACCTTCTACGGCAGCCTCGTGTCCGGCGCGAGCTGGATCGTGCCCAGGAAGTACGTCGAACAAGTCGGCAACGACGCCTTCAAGAAACAGCCCGTCGGTCTCGGCCCCTACAAGTTCGTGAGCAATACGCCCGGCATCGAGCTCGTCATGGAGGCGTTCGAGGGTTACTGGCGCAAGACGCCCGCGGTGAAGCGGCTGGTCTTCAAGAGCGTCCCGGAGTCGACGACGCGCATGGCGATGCTGAAGCGAGGCGAAGTCGACGTCGCGTACTTGCTGGACGTCCCGCAGGCGCAAGAGGTGAAGCGCGATCCCACCCTCAAGCTCGCGTTTTCCGGCGGGATCGGCATCTGGTTCCTCGACTTCCTCGATCAATGGGACACGAAGTCGCCGTGGAGCGACCGGCGTGTCCGGCAGGCCGCGAGCTCCGCGCTCGACCGCCAGGCGCTCAGCGAGGCGGAGACGCTCGGAGCCTCGAAGCCCGCCGGCAACTTCGTGCCGCGCTCGTTCGAATTCGCGCTACCGATCGAACCCGACCCGTACGATCCGCCGCGAGCGAAGAAACTTCTCGCCGAGGCGGGATATCCGAACGGCTTCGACGCCGGCGAGCTGCATCAGCTCCCACCCTACTTCTCGCTGGGTGAGGCAATCGTCGGGTACCTGCAGGCCGTGGGGATCAGGCTGAAGATGCGGCCGATGGAACGCGCGGCGTACTTCGCAGCCCTCTCGACGAAGAAAGCGAAGGGACTCTGTGTCTGCACGAGCGCGCTCTACGGCAACGCCGCGTCGCGAATGTCGGAGATCTACCCGAGCGACGGCGCCTACGCGTACGGCGGCTACCCGGACGTCGATGCGCTCTTCAAGCAGCAGTCACGCGAGACCGACCGGAAGAAGCGCGAGGCGGTCCTGCACCAGATCCAGCAGCTCGTCCACGAGCGCGTGAGGATCGCCCCGATCTTCGAGTACATCTGGCCGAGCGGCGTCGGCCCGCGCGTCGCGGAGCCGGCGCTGATGCTGATCAATCCCTACCCGTGGTCGGCGCCGCTGGAAGAGGTTCGATTGAAAAAGTGAGGGGCCCCGAAATGGCCCCTCACGAGAAAGACGAGCGCCCCGAGTGCGGTCGTCGTTCCCGCGACGATGAAGCCGGCCCCGAACGATGCGGGAATCGGCGATGAAGCCGATGAGCGCCGAGCCCACGACGACCCCGAGATCCCAGGCGGCGGAGAGCGTGCCCAGCGCGAGCCCGCGCTCGGTCTCGGCCGCGCGGTCCACGACCAGCGCGGCGAGCGTCGGATAGAGCAGCGAAGCACCGCTGCCGAGGAGGACCGCGGCGAGCATCAGCGAGGCGGTGGTGAGCGGAAAGGCCAGCGTGTAATACGCCAGCGCGCTCAGCACCATGGCCGGCAGGGCCACGTGCGACCGGCCGCACCACCGGTGAGCTGGCCAGAGAGAACCCGCTCACGAGCGCACCGACGACCGCGAACGATCGGGCGTCGGACCTACATCGGCAGCATCGCGATCAGCGGATCGAGATGCTTTGGATCAGGCTTGAAGCCCACCCCAAGGCCCCGGACGACTTCGACGACGGCATCGTTGAACGGCGTCTTGACGCCGACCTTGCGCCCGTGCTCGCACACCGCGCCGTTCAGGAAGTCGATCTCGGTCCGGCGTCCGCGGATCACGTCTTGTAACAGCGAGGGACGGCCGCCCCCGCGCTTACGGGCGATCTCGGCGACGTCGGCGAGGAGCTCGCGGAGGCCCTTGCCCTGATACGCGTCGACGAAACGCTGCGCCTCGATCCCGTAGATCGGCTCCACCTCGTGACCGACGGCGCGGCCGACCATGATGACTTCCGCACCGAGGTGAATGCCGACGGCGGACACTTTCGGATCGATCCGCACCTCGGCCGAGCCGAGGCCCGTGAGACCGGCAAGCGGATTCGCCATGCAATTGATCGCCAGCTTCGACCAGCGCTCGCCCCACAGATTGGTGGTGACGTGCGCCGTCGCCACCGCGCTCAGCAGCTCCGCCAGCTCGCGCGCTCGAGGCGTCTCGCGGCCGTCGTGCTCGCCGATCTTGAACCCGATGGTGCCGGTGTCCGTGCGCATCGCATGGCCCGGGTCGTACATGCCGGCGCCGATGGTGATGACGCAGCCGAGCGTCCGATGCTTGCCCGCCACTGCGGCCACCCGTTCGTCGTTGAGGCCGTTCTGGAAATCGACGACCACGCCGTCGGGAGTGAGATAGCGGAGCGCGAGCGCGGTCGCCCACTCGGTGTCGTACGACTTCACGGACACGAACACGGCATCGAACGGCTCGGTCACCGACTGGAGCTCGTGGATGTGGAGCGCCTTGACCGGCACCAGGTGTTCACCGCACGTCCCGCTCAGCCGAAGCCCGATCCTCTTCATCGCCTCCACGTGTTCCGGCCACTGGTCGATGAGGGTCACGTCTCGTCCGGCCTTGGTCAGCATGCCGCCCACCACCGACCCGATCGCGCCTGCGCCGATGATCCCGATTCGCTTGATCATGTCGTCCTCACATTTTCAGAAGTGCGGGAGCAGAATAGCAGAAATCGGTCGGTTGACACGCGCGCCTGCCCCCTGATAGCGTCCGCCCAATCCGAGCCGATGGACCGCCTGAGGTTCCCGTGGCGAGCCCTAGCATTGCTTCAGTGCCCAGCGTGTCGCGCCCGTGGAGGTGTCCGATGACGGCAGCAGGAATTCGAAATCGTCCGCCGCGCTTCACTATCGTTGCTTTCACGCTCCTGGCCGCTCTCGTGGTCGGGGCGAGCCTCGCTGAGGTCCAGGCGGCTGAAACTCCGCGCCGGGGAGGAGTCCTGCTGGCGGTCATCGGCGCCGACCCGCCGAGCCTGGACCCGCACCAGGAGAGCACGTTCGCCAACATCGAGCTCGTGGCGCCGTGCTACAGCACGCTCCTGCAGCTCGATCCGTACCACTATCCAAAGGTCATCGGCGACGCGGCGACGGAGTGGAAGATCTCGCCCGACGGCCTGACCTACACCTTCAAGCTCCGGCAAGGGATCCGATTCCACGACGGGTCCGCGCTGACCTCGGCCGACGTCAAGGCGACGTACGACAAGATCGTGTTCCCGCCGCCGGGCGTCCGGAGCGTCCGCAAGAAAGCGTACACGGAGATCCAGCAGATCGAGACGCCGGATCCGACCACCGTGGTGTTCAAGCTCAAGTTCCCGTCGGCGTCGTTGCTCTCCAACCTGGCCTCGCCCTGGAACGTCATCTTCCCGAAGAAGTACCTGGACCAGGACCCCAACTACTTCAAGACGCACGTTCTCGGGTCGGGGCCCTTCAAGTACAAGAACTACACGCGCGGCGCGACCTTCGAGGGCGAGCGAAACCCCGACTACTTCATCAAGGACCGCCCGTACCTGGACAGCTACAAGTTCTTCATCAGCCCGGAGACGTCCGTGCGAGCGGCGGCCATCCGGTCGGGACGCGCCTACATCGAGTTCCGTGACCTGCCGAACGCCGAGGTCGACGCGATCAAGAAGCAGCTCGGCGACAAGGTCGTCGTCCAGCAAACGCCGATGACCGGTCAGTGGGGCGTCGCGATCAACAACACTGCGAAGCCGTTCAACGACGTGCGGGTGCGCAAGGCCGTGGCGCTGGGGATCGATCGGCCGACGATGAGCAAAGTGCTGTACCAGATGACCGGCCTCAGGCTCATCGGAGGATTGATGCGTCCGGGCTCGGAGTGGGCGATGCCGGAAGCGGAGCTCGAGAAGATGCCGGGGTTCGGCCGGGACATCGAGAAGAACCGGGCCGAGGCCAAGCGCCTGCTGGCCGAGGCCGGGTATCCGAACGGCCTCCAGGTTACGTTGAAGAACCGCAACGTGAAGCTGCCCTACCAGGACTTCGCGGTGTTCCTGATCCAGGACTGGCGCAGGATCGGCATCGAAGCGACGCACCGGCCGCTGGAGACGGCGGCCTGGTTCTCGGACGGGCAGGACACGGGCAACTTCGAGCTCATCGTCTCACCGACGGTCGAGTTCATGGACGATCCCGATCAGTTCCTCGGTCGGTATGCAACCGGGAGCACGCAGAACTGGGGCCGGTTCTCGGACCCGCGCATCGACGATCTCTTCTCCCGCCAGGCGCGATCCCTCGATCCCGTCGAGCGCCATCGGCTCATCAACGAGCTCCAGAAGATCGTGCTCGAAAACGCGTACTACATCCCGGGCCTCTGGTGGACACGGAACCTGGTGCACTGGGCGAAGGTGAAGAACTACGTGGCGCCGCCGAATCACTACACGAACCAGAAGCTCCAGGACGTCTGGCTCTCGGAGGATTGACGCCGAGGGAGGAGGAGGATCGAGGCATGCGACGTCACCCGGCGCTCCTGACCATCCTCCCGCTCGCTGTCCTGTTCGGCGCGCTGATCATGATGGTCCCGGCGGCCGTCCCGGCGGCGGAGACACCGCGCCGAGGCGGAGTGCTGCTGGCGGCCATCGCCGCAGACGCGCCGAGCCTCGATCCTCACCAGGAGCAAACCTTCGCCACCATTGAGCTGGTGGCCCCGCTCTACAGCACGCTGATCCAGATCGATCCGCTCCAGTACCCGAAGATCATCGGGGATGTGGCCACCGAGTGGAAGATCGCGCCCGACGGGCTGACCTACACGTTCAAGATCCGTCCGGGCGTCCGCTTCCACGACGGCTCGCCGTTGACGGCGATGGACGTCAAGGCCACCTACGACAAGATCGTGTTCCCGCCGGACGGCGTGCGCAGCATCCGCAAGAACGCCTACACTGCGGTGACGGCGATCGAGGCTCCGGACCCGAGCACCGTCGTGTTCAAGCTCAAGTTCCCGTCGGCCTCCCTCCTGGGTAATCTGGCCTCACCGTGGAACGTCATCTACCCGAAGAAGTATCTGGACAAGGACCCGAACTACTTCAAAACGAACGTCGTGGGTTCCGGGCCCTTCAAGTTCAAGAACTACACGCGCGGATCCACGTTCGAGGGTGAGCGGAACCCCGACTACTTCATCAAGGACCGCCCCTACCTCGACGGGTACAAGTTCTACGTCAGTCCCGAAACGTCCATGCGGGCCGCGGCCCTTCGTTCCGGGCGCGCCTGGATCGAGTTCCGCACGATGCCCGCGGC
Organism: Methylomirabilia bacterium; assembly: GCA_041490825.1. GTDB lineage: Bacteria > Methylomirabilota > Methylomirabilia > Rokubacteriales > CSP1-6 > JBGPTW01. The sequence goes on from JBGPTW010000043.1 coordinate 15,383, forward strand.
GGAGGTGGCGGCAATCCGGAAGCAGCTCGGGGATAAGATCGTCGTGCAGGACACGGCCGCGACCGGCTTGTTTGGGATCGCGCTGAACCAGACCGTGAAGCCGTTCAACGACGTGCGCGTCCGCAAGGCCCTCACGCTGGCGTTCGATCGGTACACCGCGAGCCGAGTGCTGTACCCGATCGCGAGTCTGAGGGACGTCGGGGGCCTGATGCGTCCGGGAACGGAGTGGGCGATGCCGGAGGCTGAGCTTCAGAAGCTCCCGGGATTCGGGAGGGGCATGGAGAAGAACCGGGCCGAGGCCAAGCGGCTCCTGGCCGAGGCGGGATACCCCAACGGCTTCAAGGTCGTCTTGAAGAACCGCAACGTGCGGATTCCGTACATTGACTTCGGAGTGTTCGCGATCCAGGAGTGGCGCACGATCGGGGTCGAGGTCGAGCACCGGCCGCTCGAGACCGCGGCCTGGTTCGCGGACGGACGGGACACCGGAAACTTCGAGCTGATCGTCAGCGGCACGTTCAACTACATGGACGACCCCGATCTGTTCCTCGAGCGGTACACGACGGGCGACTCCAACAACTGGGGTCGATTCTCCGATCCCAGGATCGACGACCTCTTCGCGCGCCAGACGAGGGCCCTCGACCCTGCCGAGCGCAAGAGGCTCGTCAACGAGATCGACAGGATCGTGCTCGAAAACGCGTACTACATCGCGGGGCTCTGGTGGGCGCGGAGCGTGGTGCACTGGGCGAAGGTGAAGAACTACGTGGCGCCGCCCAATCACTACTCCAACCAGAAGCTCCAGGACGTCTGGCTCTCCGAGGATTGAGCGGGCGAGGCTGACCAGCGCATGCGCACCTACATCGCCAAGCGACTCCTGCTGATCATCCCCACGCTGCTCGGGGCCGCGGTCCTGGTGTTCCTGATCATGCGCGTGATCCCGGGCGACGTCGCGCTCCTGATCTTCGGCGGCGACCAGGCCGGGCAAATCGATCCGCAGCAACTCGCCGCCATGCGTCACCGGCTCGGCCTGGACCAGCCGCTGATCGTGCAATTCTGGTCGTGGCTCTGGGGGGTGCTCCGCTTCGACTTCGGCACGTCGCTCTGGACCGGGCGCCCGGTCGTCGAGGAGTTGCTGATTCGCTTGCCGCTGTCGCTCGAGCTAACGCTCGCGGCGACGGTGATCTCGGTGCTGATCGCGATCCCGTTCGGGATGCTGGCCGCGGTCCGCCAGGACTCGTGGGTGGACTACGTGATCCGCGTCGTCAGCATCGGGGGCCTCGCGATCCCGTCGTTCTGGGTCGGAATCCTCTGCATCCTGTTCCTGGTGATCTTCTTCGGCTGGGGACCGCCCCTGGAGTTCACGCCGCCATGGGTCAGTCCCTGGGCGAATTTCCAGCAGATGGTGTGGCCGATCGTCACCGTGGGCTATCGGTACGCCGCCGTCACGACCCGGATGACGCGGTCGACGGTGCTCGAAGTACTGCGGGAGGACTACATCCGGACGGCCTGGGCCAAGGGGCTGGCCCAGCGAGCCATCGTCATCCGGCACGCGCTGAAGAACTCGATGCTCCCGGTGATCACGCTGATCGGAACGGAGTTCGCGTTCCTGATCGGCGGCCTCGTCGTCACCGAGACCGTGTTCACTCTGAACGGCGTCGGCCGGTTCGTGGTGGACGCGGTCGCCCACCGCGACTACCCGGTCGTGCAGGCTCTCGTGTTCCTCATCGCGTTCTGCTTCGTGATCGTGAACCTTCTCGTCGACCTGACCTACGCGTGGTTCGATCCACGGATCCGCTACCGCTGATGGCCACGAACTACCCGCTCGCCCAGACGACGGCCTCGGCAGCGCTGGCGCCGCAGCTCACCGCTGGTGAGGAGGTCGTGAAATTCATCCGGACGAAACCGCTGGGCGCCGCGGGGGCGCTGATAATTCTGTTAATGCTCTTCCTGGCTACCTTCGCGAATGTCCTGGCGCCCTACGACCCGTACCAGGGCGATTACGGGGTCCAGTTCGCGCGACCGAGCGCCGAGCACTGGTTCGGTACCGATGAGTTCGGCCGTGATCTGTTGAGCCGGATCATGTACGGCGCGCGGATCGCGCTCTTCGTCGGCTTCACCGCGTCGTTCTCCGGCTGCACGCTCGGCGGCCTGCTGGGCGTGATCAGCGCGTACTGGGGCGGGCGGATCGATCTCCTCCTCGAGCGCTTGATGGACATCCTGCTCGCGTTCCCGCAGCTCATCCTCGCCCTCGCCATCGCGTCGATCCTGGGTCCGGCGGTGCAGAACGTGGTGATCGCCATCTCCATCCCGATCATCCCACGCGCGGCGCGAGTGGTGCGAGCCACCGCACTGTCGGTGCGTGAGAACGTGTACGTCGAGGCCATCCAGGCCCTTGGCGCGTCCAAGCCCCGCATCGTCCTCCAGCACATCATCCCGAACGTGATGGCGCCCTACCTCATCATGCTGACCGCGCAGCTCGGGGGTGCCATCCTGGCCGAGGCGGCCCTCTCTTTCCTGGGCCTGGGGACAGCCGAGCCGACGCCGTCATGGGGACTCATGCTCTCGGGATCTGCCTCGCTGTACGCGGAGAAGGCGCCGTGGATCGCCCTCTTCCCCGGCGTCGCGATCAGTCTCGGCGTGTTCGGCTTCAACCTGTTCGGCGATTCACTGCGTGACGCACTCGACCCGAAGCTCCGGAAGGGGTGACGATCATGAAGCACGAGCGACTCGCACTGGCGACTGTTCTCGTCTCCTTCGTCGTCCTCGTCGCAGTGATGTCGGGTGGGCGCGCGAGCGCCCAGAGCCAGCCCGACGGTCAGATCACCATCGCGTTCGACGCGGCCATCGCGTCGTCGTTCCTCGATCCTGCCGAGACGGTCGGACTCGCGACACCGTTCGTCTTCATGTACGCCATCCACGACGCGTTGATCAAACCACTACCCGGCAACGACATGGCGCCGTGCCTCGCCGAATCGTGGCGCGAGAGTCCCGATGGGCTCACGTACGAGTTCAAGCTCCGCCCAGGCGTCCGGTTCCACAACGGCGATCCGTTCACGGCCGAGGACGTGAAGTTCAGCTTCCAGCGCTATCGCGGCATCTCGGCGAAGCTGCTGCATGACCGCGTGAAGCTCGTGGAAGTCGTCGACCAGCACCACGTCCGGTTCGTGCTGCATCGACCGTGGCCCGACTTCCTCGTGTATTACGCCACGCCGGCCACCGGGGCCGCGTGGATCGTGCCGAAGAAGTATGTCGAAAAGGTCGGCGAGGAGGGCTTCAGCCGTCAGCCCGTCGGTCTGGGGCCGTACAAGTTCGTCCGCATGACCCCCGGCGTCGAGCTGGTGCTCGAGGCGAACGAGCAGTACTGGCGCAAGAAGCCGTCGATCAAGCGCGTCGTCATCAAGGGCGTGCCCGACCGCTCGACACGGCTGGCGATGTTGAAGACGGGCGAGGCGGACATCGGCTATCTCATGGTCGGCGTCGAGGCGGCGACGATCAAGGCCGACCCCAAGCTGCGCCTCGCGAGCGTCATCCCGTCGGCGACGTGGTGGGTCGAGTTCCCGGAGCAATGGAAGCCGGGCTCGCCGTGGCACGATCGCCGTGTTCGGCTCGCCGCGAATCTTGCCATGGACAAAAGCGCCATCAACGACGCCGAGCGGCTCGGCTTCTCGCGTCTGACAGGATCGATCATCCCGAGCGTCATGGAGTTCGCGCTCCGCCTCGATCCGTTTCCTTACGACCCGGTGCAGGCGAAGCGTCTGCTGGCCGAGGCGGGCTATCCCAACGGCTTCGACGCGGGCGATCTCACGCCCCTTCCACCGTTCACGACGATGGGCGAGGCGATCGGCAATTATCTCGGCGCCGTCGGCATTCGCACGCGAGTCCGGACCATGGAGCGAGCGACGTTCCTCGAGTCGTGGCGGGCGAAGAAGATGACCGGCCTGATCGCAAATGCGTCCGCGGCGCAGGGGAACGCCGCCTCACGCCTCGAAGCGTTCGTCGTCGGCACGTCGCCCTACGCGTACGGCGGGTATCCCGACATCGACGATCTCTTCCAGCAGCAGGCCCGAGAACGCGACCGCAAGCGACGCGAGGCGCTGCTGCATCAGATCCAGCGGCTGATCCACGAGCGCGTCATGCACGCGCCGATCTTCGAGCCGGCCACGCTGCACGGCGTGGGACCACGCGTCGACGAGCCGGCGGTCGGACTGAACTCGCTGCTCTACATCGCCGGCCCCTACGAGGAGATGCGCTTGAAGAAGCCGTAAGCGTCGAGACGGAGCCACGAGCGCCTCGATACAGCCCACCTGCGGCGGTTCCAGGCACGCGGTCCCCGCTACAAAGGGAGGCAAGCTCTACAAGCAACAGGCCCGCGAGCTCGACCGGAAGAAGCGCGAGGCGCTGCTCAACCAGATCCAGCAGATTCTCCACGAGCGGGTCAGGTTCGGCCCCATCTGGGAATACATCTGGCCGAGCGGGATCGGTCCGCGAGTGGCGGAGCCCGCACTCATGCTCATCAACCCGTACCCGTGGTCGGCGCCCCTGGAAGAGGTGCGTCTCAAGAAGAATTAGGAGTATCGAGACGCGTCGCGGCTAAACCGCGACGCGACGAGCGTCCGGGCATGGAGATCGAGACGGGCCCGGGGTTTCCCCGGGACCGGCGAGCGTGTGGGGGTATGGGGGCCATGTCGGGGCCCCCATTTATTTCAGTCGCGGATCGAGCGCGTCGCGGAGGCCGTCACCGAAGAGGTTGAAGCCGAACACGGTGACGAAGATGGCGAGACCGGGGAAGAGCGACAACCAGGCGTTGCTCTGGATGAACGCGACGTTGGCCTTGAGATCCCAGCCCCAGCTCGGCGTCGGAGGCTGTGTGCCGAGGCCGAGGAAGGAAAGCGTCGCCTCCACGATGATGGACGTCGCGATGCCGAGCGTGGTGGTCACGATGATCGGCGCCAGACAGTTGGGCAGCACGTGGCGCAGCAGGATCGACGGATCGCGCACGCCGAGCGCATGACACGCCTCGATGTACTCCTTCTCCTTGATGGAGAGCACGCTTCCCCGGACCAGCCGAGCGTAGATCGGGATCCGCACGATCGCGATGGCTCCGACGACCTTGATGGTGCCGATCACGCCCGCAGTCGGCGTGAAGATGACCATCAAGATGATGGCGAGCAGGTAGATCGGAAACGCGAGGATCAGATCCATCGCACGCATCACGATCGAATCGAGCCGTCCCCCGTAGTATCCGGCGATCATCCCTAGCGGCACACCCATGAACAGCGCGAGCAGGACTGACGAGACGCCCACGGCGAGCGAGATACGGCTGCCGTGGATGATGCGGGACAGCATGTCGCGGCCGAGCTGATCGGTCCCGAGAGGATGGGCGCGGCTCGGCTGGCGGAACGTCTGAGTCTGGTCGCTGTCGGTCGGGCTCTGAGGCGCGAGCACGTCGGCGAAGATGGCGACCACGATCAGCGCAGCCGCGATGACCGCGCCGAGGAGCGCGGTCTTGTTGCGGCGAAGCCGCCACAACGCCTGCGCGAACGGCGTCGCCGAGCGTTCCCCCCGCGCTGCCGGCAACGCGACGCCCGTGGCGACGGGCAGCTCGGCCTCGCTCAGGCTGCCGCCGCTGATGGGCGGGAGTGGGTCACGCATAGCGGATCCGAGGATCGAGGAAGGTGTACGTCAGATCGACGGCGAGGTTGATCAGGACGAACGCGAACGCCGTCAGCAGCGCGAATCCCTGCACCTGCTGGTAGTCGCGCGCGATGATGGCATCGATGCCGAAGGTCCCGAGGCCCGGCATGGCGAACAGCGTCTCGACCACGATCGCGCCGCCGATGAGGAAGCCGACCTGGAGACCCATCACCGTGATCGTCGGGATCAGCGCGTTCTTCAGCGCGTGCTTCAGCACGACCGGGAGCTCGGCGAGGCCCTTCGCGCGCGCGGTCGTGACGTATTCGGTGCGGATCACCTCCAGCATGCTGGCGCGAAGCAGTCGCGTCAGGAGGGCGGCGCGCCCGATCCCGAGCGCGATCGCCGGCATCAGCACGTGCTGCATGTTGCCCCACAGGCTGACGCCGCAGACCATCATCGGGCAGGTGCCGGGCAGGTAGACCCAGCCCGAGCTCGGCAGCACACCACGCAAGCCGATGGAGAACAGCATGAGCAGCAAGACGCCGAGGAAGAACTCGGGAATGGAGACTCCGATCATCGCCACCGAGGTCGCGGTGTAGTCGGCCCACGTGTTGCGGCGCAAAGCGCCGATGATTGCGGCGGGGATGGCGATGGCCAGTGCGATGCCCATGGAGAGCACGATCAGCTCGAGCGTCACGGGCAAACGAACCAGCACATCCTGAAGGACCGGGCGCCCGCTGAGGATCGACCGGCCCCAGTCTCCCTGCACGAGCTTACCGAGCCAGATCAGGTACTGCACCAGGACGGGCTTGTCGAGCCCGTAGGTCTGGCGCGCCTTGACCGCGTCCTCCTCGTTGTACGCGTCGCCGAGCATCGCCACGACGGGGTCGCCCGGGACCGACCGCATCATGATGAAGACCACGAGCGTGATCATCAGGACCGTCGGCACGATCTGGAGCAACCGTCGCAGGATGTAGATCCGCACCGGATTACGTGCCGCCTACTTGTCCAGCCAGACCGTGTCCCAGTGCACTTCGAACTCGGCGTTGTACACGTAGCCCTTCACCCACGGCTGCGCGACCATGTAGAACGGCGAGCCGGAGATCGTGTTCCAGTACATCTTGTCGGCCATGTATTCGAGAAATTCCTTCGCGAGCACCTTGCGCTTCACCGGGTCCATCTCCCGCGCGTATCGGGCGTAGTAGTCGTCGACCTTGGTGTCGGTGTGCCGTGGGTGACTCCAGACCGACGAGCTCTTCGACACGTAGGCCGTCGACAGGTAGGCGTTGCTGTCGATGGTCAGGAGTGACAGCAGGTCCTCGACGTACATGTCCCACGGGCCATCCTGGAGCGTGGTGTTCATCCAGCTGACCTTGTCGACGAGCCGGATGTTCGCGGTCACGCCGAGTCGCGCCATCTGCTCCTTGATCACGGTCACGATCACGCTGAACACCGACTTCTCGGTATTGGTCATCAGCTCGAACGTGAGCGGCTTCGAGGGGCCGTACCCGGCCTCGGCCAGCAGCGCTTTCGCCTTGGCCGGATCGTAGGGGCAGACGTGGTTGACGTTCACCGACTCGAGCGTTCCCGGCGGGGCCATCCCGACCCAGGGCGTCGCCAGGCCCTTGAACGCGATCTTCACGATCTCCTGGCGGTCGATGCCGTAACAGCCGAGCGCCTTGCGCACGCGGAGGTCGCCGAAGATCGGATGCGGCGCGCGCTCCGTGGACATGGGCTTGCCGTCCTTCGGAACCGTCACCTTCATCGCCGCCATCATCGGCGTCGTTTCCTTGCCGGTCATGATCTGGGCCTGCGGATTCTGCGCTTTCATCGTGTCGACGTGCTCCGGCGAGAACGAGGCGATGAAGTCGATCTCGCCGGCCTTGAAGGCTGCCATCTCGGTCACGGGATCCTTGATCACGCGGATCACGATGCGATCGACGTAGGGCCGTCCCGGCTCGAAGTACTTGTCGAAGCGGTCCATCACCAGGTGGCTCCCCTTCACCCATTCGACGAGCTTGAAGGGACCGCATCCGACCACGGCCTCAGGCTTGCCCTGCTTTCGGTCCTCGACACTGTATTTCTGGGTCGCCGCCGGTGAGTAGAGCACCAGGCCCGTGCGATACGCGGCCAGCATGTGCAGCATGAAGGCGTAGGGATGCTTCAGGCGAATCTGCACGGTGTAGGGGTCCACCACCTCGACGCTGTGCACGGACTCGTAGAAGGTCCGCATCCCCGACTTGGTGGCCGGGTCCATCAACCGGTCGATGCTGAACTTGACGGCCGCGGCGTCCACCTTCGTCCCGTCGTGAAACAGGACGTTCTTCTTGAGCTTGAAGGTGTAGTTGAGACCGTCCGCAGAGACCTGCCAGGACTCTGCAGCGTCGGGAACGAACTTCCCGTCGGGCGTGATGTTGATCAGCCCGCAGCCGATGTTCATGCCGACCCACATCATTTCGTAGCCGGGCGCGGTGTGGAAATCGAGGTTGGCGACCTCGTTGCCGTACGAGACTCGCAGGATTCCCCCACGTTTGGGACCTGCAGCCGGGGTCGGGCTGGACACGAGAGCGGTCAGAGCGACGAGAGCGGTGATTCCGAGCGCGAGGCGCCGGATGCGCATATCCGTGACCTCCTGCTGCCAGGGCGTTCGTGACTGAACAAGGACGTTACGTGATCTCGGAAATCCTCCCTATGGTTGCGACGGTTAGCCGAAGAGTTTCCCCTAATTCGAGCTGGCGCGCAAGGGCTCGTATCAGAGGTTCAGTAGCCGTTCGAGATTCTTCCAGAGGATCGCGTCCTTCTGCTCCTGGCTGAGCGTCTTCATGGCGAGGACCCAGGCGACGGGCCAGTCGAGCGCCATGTCGTATGGCCAGTCGGTGCCGAACACCACCCGGTCGGCGCCCACGGTGTCGACGAGGAATCGCAACGCGTCCTCGGTGTAGACGATGCAATCGTAGTAAAAGTGCCGGAGATAGGCGCTGGGCGGCTTGGTAATGTTGACCCGCGCCTCCGCGCGCGCGTGCCAGGCGTGGTCCATGCGCCCGATGCCATAACAGGTGTAACCTCCGCCGTGGCCGAGACAGATCTTGAGGTTGGGGTGAGCGTCCATGACACCACCGTGCACCAGCGTGGCGAACGTCACCGCCCGGTCGACCAGGTTGCCGATGCTGTTCGGGAGGTGGTACCGCTTGCTCCGCGGGCTCACCAGCGTCTCGCCGGCCTGATGGAAAAACACGAGGGCGCCGAGCTCCTCGGCCGCTTTCCAGAACGGACGGAACTCCGGCTCGTCGAAGGTGCGGCCGTTGACGTGATCGTTGATCTCCACGCCCTTGAAGCCGAGCTTCGTCATGCACCGTTCCATCTCGGAGACCGCGGCCTTCACGTCCTGCATCGGCAGCGTCCCGAGGCCGGCGAACCGCTTGGGCCACGCGCGGGCCATGTCGCTGATCTCGTCGTTGATCGCCTGGGACGTCGTGACGGCGATCTTCGCGTCGACCTGATAGTTGTAGAACCCCACGTAGGGGGAGACGACGTGCACGTCCACACCCAGCGAGTCCATGTCCGCGAGACGCTCTTCCGGCGTCCACTTCGCGCGCGGCGGCAGAGCCTGGCGCCCCTTGCCGACCAGCGCGAACTCACGCCCTTGCGCGTCTTTCTCGCGCTTGATGCCATGCCAGTCGCCACCGTTCTCTGTCGCCTTCCAGAAACACTGCGGGGTCAGGTGAGCGTGGACGTCGATGCTTCGCATAGGTCTCCCTCGTGTCAGGATTCGCGTGCCAGGCAAAGGTAGCTCGGAGGAGCCGCTCATGTCCATCCGCATCGCCGCGATCGAAGTCAGCCACTGGCACTCGCTGTACGATGCCGCGTACCTGCGCCATCTCGCCGGCATGCGGGACGTCGAGATCGTCGGACTTCAAGATCCGAGCGCGGAGATCGCCGCCAGGCGGGCCGCGGCGCTCGGCAACCCGCCGGTCTTCACCGACTACGGCAAGATGCTGGCCGAGGTGAAGCCGGATTTCGTCATCGCGCTGGGACGGCATAACGCCATGGCGGGAATCGCGCACCATCTGCTGGACCACGGCTATCCCTTCCTGATGGAGAAGCCGATGGGCGTGAACGCCGAAGAGGTACGGGGCATCGCTTCGATCGCGGCGGCGCGGAACGCATTCGTCGCGGTGCCTCTCGCGCAGCGCTATCAGCCGTTCGTCGCGCGCGCCCGCCAGCTCCTCGCCGAAGGCCGATTCGGACCGGTGTCCCACGTCTACTTCCGCCTGAACCGACCGACGTCTGCGCGCTATCCCGCCTGGGACGCGCCGTGGATGCTCGATCCCGCCGTCGCGGGCGGCGGGTGCTTGCGGAACCTGGGACCCCACGGCCTGGATCTCTTCCTGACGCTGACCGGCGAAGAAGCGCAGGTGACCGGCGCGCAGCTCAGCCGGCGAGCCCTGGGTCAACCGGTGGAAGACTACGCCTCGGTCCTGGTGCGTTCGGCCAGCGGCATTCTCGGAACCATCGAGGTCGGCAATGTCTTCCCGCGCGACGGGACCGACGGTGAATGGAAGATCGCGGGTCGCGATGCGATTCTCATGCAGAAAGACAGCGTCATGCGGCTCACCACGGCCGAAGGTGACGAGACCATGCCGGCACAGGTGGAAGAACCGCTTGCGTTGACGGCCCTGCGGGACGCGCTGGCCCACTGGCGGCGAGGCGCGCCGCCACCGATCAGTGTCCACGACTGCCTCCGCGCCGTGCGCCTGGTCGATCAGGCGTATGAGCAGGCCGGTCGGCGCCAGGGCTGATCGCCGCACGATTCCCGCTTGTGTCCGGTCCGTGGCCGTGGTCCTATCCGTTCAATCTCGACCGCACGACACTCCGACGAGGAGAAAGCCATGAAGGATGGACTCCGGTTCGTCGACTCCGACATGCACATCATGGAACCGCCGGACCTGTTCGACCGCTATCTGGACCCGAAGTACAAGGATCGGGTCCTCACGCCGGCCGGCGCCGACGGCCGGCCGCAGCGCGGATTCGTGCACATCGATGGGTTGCCGAACACGAGGGACGCCGAACTGCAGCAGTACCGGAAGCGGAACCGCCCCGGTGTGACACACAGCACGCAGCCACTGTCCGGTTCGCGGCTCGCCGACACCGGTCGGCTGGACTTCGCGGTCGAGCGCAGCTACGACGGCGAGGCGCAGGTGATGGGCATGGAGATGGAGGGCGTCGACATCGCCGTGCTCTACCCGACCCAGGGTCTCAGCCTCCTCGCCCGCGACGGCATGGATCCGCAGCTCTCGCTGGCGATCTGCGAGGCTTACAACAACTGGATCCACGAGTTCTGCCGGTACAGTCCCGATCGGCTGAAGTTCGTCGCGATGCTGCCCGTTCACGACGTGCACCTCGCCTGCCGGGAGCTGATCCGGTGCGTCAAGCTCGGTGCGGTCGGCTCGTTCATCCGCCCGAACCTCGTTAACGGCCATTACTGGCATTCCAACTACTGGGGTCCGCTCTACAGCGCGCACGAGGAGCTCGGCGTCACGTGGGGGTTCCACGAGGGCACGGGCACGTGGAATTCGTACTTCAACGAGCTGTACGGCGAGAACCGGTTCTACCGCCACGTGGCCAGCCACTGGGTCGAGATGCAGCAGGCGCTGATCGCGATGATCATCGGCGGCGTGTTCGAGTTTCACCCGAAGCTTCGCCTCGGCTTCCTCGAGGCCCAGAACTCCTGGGCGCCCGGGTTGCTGTCTCGAATCGAGTGGGATTATCCGCAGTACCGTGATTCGCACGCGCCGTACCTCTCGCTCACGCCGAAGGAATACTTCCGGCGCAACTGCTGGGCCGCGGTGGAAGGAAGCGAGCCGGAGATCGAGGCGACGGCCGGGCTCATCGGCGCGGATCGGATGTGCATCTCGACCGACTATCCGCACTTCGATTCGAACTTCCCCCACGTCGCCGACAATCTCCTGAAGAACGTCCCGCGTGACATCGCGGGGCAGATCCTGCTGGGTGGCGCGCAGCTCTACGGCTTCACCAAGCTGGACTTCCAGAAGGCCGATGCTGCGGCGAATGCTACCGAGAATCGAGGAGCGCCCCGGGTTCCCCGGGGCGCTCCGAGCGTGGGGGGTCTGGGGGCCATTTCGGGGCCCCCAGCTCAGTAGCCATGCGTGCAGGCTACCGGATCTTCGACGCGGACACGCACATCATCGAGCCCGCCGAGCCGATCGAGACGTACCTGTCGGCCGCCGACAAGGCGACGTTGGCGGCGCTCGGACCGCTCATCGGGCGCGCCTCGGCCAAGGGAGGCATGTCCCGGTATCGGGTGGGCAAGCGTCCCGAATTGAATCGTCGCCTCGGCTCCCGGGAGCGCGTCGACATCGGGGCCGCAATCCGCCACGAGCTGAAGGACGGTGGCACGCCCTGGGACGTGCGATGGCAGGGGCCGCCGTTTCCGAGCGACCGCGTGAGCTTCGACCCGCACGCCCGGGTGAAGGACATGGACATCGAGGGCGTCGACGTGAACATGGTCCTGCCCTCGGGAGGCCTGCCGGCGTTTTGCAGCCTGGACGACGTGGCGCTCGAGCTGGCGATGTACGAGGCGTATCACCGCTTCCTCAAGGACTACTGCGCGCCGTATCCGGATCGGTTGACGAGCGTCCTCCTCGTCTCCGGCCGCGATGTCGCCGCCTCCGTCGCCGAGATCCGTCGTTGCGGCCAGGAGGACTGGCCGGTCGGTGTGTTCCCGATCTGTCCGCCCGAGATGTCGCTGGACGATCCCGACTGGGAGCCGATCTGGGCGGCGGCCCAGGAATACGACCTGACGGTGATCATCCACTCCTTCACCATGTCCGTGCCCTATCCACCCGGCATGTGGGACAACTGGGACAACGCGTTTCTGGTCCGCTCGGCCAGTCACGTGTGGAACGCGCAGCGCAACATGGCGGCGCTGATCGGGAGCGGCGTGCTGGACCGTTACCCGCAGCTCCGGGTGGCGCCGCTCGAATGCGGCCATGGCTGGCTCGCGTTCTGGGCCTCGCGCCTCGACGAGCAGGCGGAGATGTGCCGGCATCTCCTGCCGGCGCTCAAGCAGAAGCCGAGCGACTACATCCGCGGTCCCCAGTTCTTCCAGAGCATCCAGCTTCACGAGGGTGAGCAGTCGTTGCGCCAGGCCATCGAGGTCCTGGGCGACGACACGTTCATGTTCGCCACGGACTACCCGCACTCGGAGAGCTGGTTCCCGAAATCGGTCGACGCGTTCCTCGGCTGGACGTCGCTTCCCGAGACGACGAAGCGAAAACTGCTCTGGGAGAATGCGGTGCAGTGCTATCGACGGTACGGCGCGCGGGTCGCGGCGAGCTGAAACGCGCTGAGTCAGTCGCTCATCAACGCGCGGATCTTTTCGGACTCCTGAACAACGAGGCCGGCGACGGCGCGCGTCATCCGCTCGCCGTGCTTCACCGATTTGTGGATCTGGAAGGCGACGTACATCGTCCAGATGAGCGCCATGAACCCGATTCCGAAGCACACCAGCATGGCGACGAAGATGTCGAAGTGCGTTGGCATGTCGCGCTCCTTGCCAACGAGTTTACTCGGTCCTACGCCGCTGTGAAGAGTAGACGAAATCAGACAGTCCAGGGTAGTTGTCGTCGGCGCGCTTGGGCTATAGTTGCCGCGACCGATCGAAATGGCAGCGGAGGGAACGCAAAATGGAGAACCGGCCACATCGTTGCCCCGGATCCGTGCTGGTGGCGAGCAGCCTCGTGTGCGTCCTGCTCGTGGGAGGTCTGCTCGGACACGCGGAGGCTCAATCCAAGTCAGAGGCGGCCAAGCCCGAAGGCGAGATGCGCTGGGCGCTCTACGTCACGGTGCCTCCGCTCTGGTTCGACCCCGCCGAGGTCGTGGGCGTCATCACGCCGTTCTGGGTGCTGTACGCGCTCCACGACGCGCTCGTGAAACCGATGCCCGGCAAGCCCATGGCTCCGAGCCTCGCGGAGTCGTGGACGGTGAGCGCGGATCAGCGGGTGTACGAGTTCAAGCTGCGCGAAGGCGTGAAGTTCCACAACGGCGATCCGTTCACCGCCGACGACGTGAAGTTCAGCTTCTATCGCGCCAAGAGCGCGAAGCTCCTGCGCGAGAAGGTCAAGGAGGTCACGGTCGTCGGGCCTCACCGCGTGCGGTTCGTCCTGCACGAGCCGTGGCCGGACTTCATGGCCTTCTACGGAACGCTGGCGACCGCCGCGAGCTGGGTCGTGCCGAAGAGCTACATCGAGAAAGTCGGCGACGACGGCTTCAAGAAGCACCCCATCGGGCTCGGACCGTACAAGTTCGTGAGCAGCACACCCGGCATCGACCTCGTGATGGAGGCGTACGAAGGCTACTGGCGGAAGGTGCCATCGGTGAAGCGCCTCGTCTACAAGAGTGTCCCGGAGCCCACCACGCGGCTGGCCATGTTGAAGCGCGGGGAAGTCGATCTCGCATACTTGCTGGACGCCCCGCAGGCCGAAGAGGTGAGGCGTGACCCGAATCTCAAGCTGGTCTTCTCCGGCGGCATCGGAGCCTTCTTCCTGGATTTCTTCGACATGTGGGATCCCAAGTCTCCCTGGGCCGATCGGCGCGTGCGGCAGGCCGCCAGCTACGCCATCGATCGACGCGCGCTGAGCGAAGTGGAAACGCTCGGCGCGTCGAAACCGACGGGGAACATCGTGCCGCGCGCCTTCGAATTTTCGCTCCCGCTCGAGCCCGATCCGTACGATCCCGCCAAGGCCAAGCAATTGCTGACCGAGGCCGGCTACCCGAACGGGTTCGACGCCGGAGACCTCCATGCCTATCCGCCGTACAACTCGACGACGGAAGCCGTCGGAAACTACCTCGGAGCCGTCGGGATCAAGACGAGGATCCGGACGATGGAGCGCGCGGCCTTCTTCTCGGCGTGGGCAACGAAGAAGCTTCGCGGAGTCTGCATGTGCGTCGTCGCCCTTTACGGCAACGCCGCCTCCCGGATGGCGGAGTGGGTGCCAACCAGCGGCGCCTACGCCTACGGCGGCTATCCCGATGTCGACGCGCTGTACAAGCAGCAGGCCGGGGAAACGGATCGGAAGAAGCGCGAGGCACTGCTACACCAGATCCAGCAGATCCTCCACGACCGGGTCCGCTTCGCACCCATCTGGGATTACACGTGGCCGAGCGCCGTGGGGCCGCGGGTCGCTGAGCCGGCGTTGATGCTGATCAACCCCTACCCGTGGTCGGCGCCGCTCGAGGATGTGCGGCTCAAGAAGCAATGAAGCACGCGACCGTGCTAGCGTAGGGCCCTGGAGGACGACATTGGACTACAAGAGGATTTCCGCCGACTGCCACATCGATCTTCCCTGGATCCCGCCGGATCTCTTCACCTCGCACGCATCGGCGGCGATGAAGGACCGGATGCCGTACGTGACCGATGGCCCCGATGGTCCCTACTGGACCTGCAAGAACGGGATGTCGTTCGGGCTCATGAACGGCGTCGGACCGGCGGGCGCGAAGTACGTGCAGGGCAGCCATTACCGCGTCGACGTGATGGCGTCGACCGGGCTGTACGAGGACGGGAAGAAGGGCATCCGGCGTCCGACGGATCCGTTGCTCCGCGTGAAGGACATGGAACGGGACGGCGTCGATGCCGAGGTGATCTACGGCATCCTGGGCGCGGCGACACGCCTCAACGATCCCGACGCCGCCAACGAGATGTTCCAGATCTACAACGACTGGCTCGTCGACTTCTGCCGGCACCAGCCGGATCGCTACATCGGTTTGGCCTGCCTGCCGTACGGCGACATCCCGGCAGCGGTCAAGGAGATCCACCGCGTGGCGAAGCTCGGGCTCCGCGGGATGGAGCTGTCGTGCTCCTGGGACATGGAGCCCATGTGGCATCCGGTCTGGGAGCCACTGTGGAAGGCCGTGAACGACGTGAATCTTCCGCTCCATTTCCACACCTTCCCGTCGCTCCCGCCCGGACGTCTGGACAAGGAAACGGGGCTCACGCGTCGTGCCGCGTTCTTCACCGTGGTCTCCGGCTTCCAGATGAACCTGATCAACATCCTCGCGGCTATCATCGGCGCCGCCGTCCTCGAGCGTTATCCGAACGTGCGCATCGCCTTCGGTGAGAGCGGGATCGGCTGGATTCCCTACGCGCTCGACCGCATGGACTTCGAGTGGGAGGATCGCTTCCGCGACCTCGGTCTCACGATGAAGCCGAGCGACTACTGGAAGCGGCAGTGCAAGGGAACGTTCCAGTTCGATCGGATCGGCACGAAGCTGATCGACGACATGGGCGTCGAGACGCTGATGTGGGGCTCGGACTACCCGCACGGCGACGGAGTCTGGCCGGAGTCCTCCAAGTACATCGAGGAGCAGTTCGGCCACTTGCCGGCCGACGTCACGCGCAAGATCACCTGCGAGAACGCCGGGCGGTTCTACGGGCTGATTTAATAGGTGGGGGGCCACGACATGGCCCCCCACACCCCCCAACGCTCGTCGCGTCCCGGGGAACCCGGGCCGCGCCTCGATCCCCCCACCCCCCAACGCTCGGAGCCTCCCGCGAAACCCGGGCCGCGCCTCGATCCGACCGATCAGCTGTTCGACGCGAGCACGACCAGGCACATGCTCGTCTGGGCGCTCGCGGTTCGCGGCGTCGGAATCGTGGCGCTGCTCTACGTCATGTGGCTCGTCTGGACGCGCGGCTATATCAACCGCGATCAGCTCGCGGAGCAGCGGCCGGGTGATCTGTTGTTCTTCTTCATCCACGGTGTCCATCTGGTCTTCCACGAGGCTGGGCACTTGATCTTCATGCCGTTCGGCGAGTTCATGGCCGTCTTCGGCGGCTCGCTGAACCAGGTGCTCATTCCGGCGATCTGCGTGGTGACGTTCT
Source organism: Methylomirabilia bacterium (assembly GCA_041490825.1). Lineage (GTDB taxonomy): Bacteria > Methylomirabilota > Methylomirabilia > Rokubacteriales > CSP1-6 > JBGPTW01. The sequence continues at coordinate 31,914 of JBGPTW010000043.1, forward strand.
ACCGGCAGGGGCGGTATGCGTCGGGCGCCTTCACGCTCTTCTGGGTCGGGCAGGCAATCGCCGACGTCGCGATTTACGCCGCTGACGGCAAAGACCGGATTCTTCCTCTCCTCGGCGACAGCGATCCGTCGATGCACGACTGGGGTCGGATCCTGTCGTGGTGGGGCATCACCGAGCGCGCGGAAAGCGTGGGCGCATTCATCTTCGGTCTCGGCATGACGGTGATGATCGTCTCGCTGCTACTGCAGAGCCTGGAAATCCTCCGGCTCGTGCAGCATCCCGAGAACGCGATCGCGCTGAAGCTCGACGACTGATCCAGACCCGTCGGCGACATCAACCGCCGCGCGTCGAGCGCGCCGGGATCGTCAAGAGCCACACGTGAGTCGCGATGATGAGCGGCACGACGAACGTCAGCAAGAGACTCAGCGGAAGGCGCAGCAACGCCGCCATCGACCCAGGCTCGCCGATGGCGAGACGAGCGGCGGTGAAGACGACAAAGAGGATGTCTGCCAGTCCGAGCACGTTCCAGCCGACGAGCAGCGCCGGGTAACGCTCAACCCCGCGACGCCACAGGAGCAGGGCGAGAGCAAGGGCCGCGACGCCAACGTCTCCGATGCCGCCCGGCACCGCAAACGCATAGGGCAGTGCCCCACGCTGGTACAGATAGAGGAAGTCCAGGCCAACGAACCGCGTGAGATGGACGGCCACGAGCGGTCGCCATCCCAGCTCGGTGAGCCACGCGCGGAAGTTGTGACCCACGCGACCGGCGACGAGTAACAGCACGGTGAGCGCGACGAGAACGACTTGCGGCGCGGGCGGCCGCAGCATCGCCATCAGCCCGGTCGCGCCGGCAACGATGGCCGCGACCATCCAGACGAGACCGACGATCACGTACCGCACGTCGCTGGCGTGGCGTGCTACGCGCGACCCCACACCTTGTCGGCTGTCCGGACGATGAGCTCGAGCTTCGCGCGCTGGGCGTCCGGCGTGATCTCGTTGCCCTCGAACGTCGACGCGAAGCCGCATTGCGTCGATAGCGCGAGCCGGTTCAGCGGGACGTACTGGGCCGCGGCGGCGATGCGCCGGCGCAGCGCGTCCTCGGTTTCCAGCTCGGACCGCTTCGTGGTCACGAGCCCGAGCACGACCGTCACGGTCGGCGGAACGAATCGGAGTGCCGCGAAATCACCGGAGCGATAGTCGTCGTACTCGAGCAGCAGCCGGCCGACCCGGGCGTTGGTGAACACGGTCTCCGCGTATTCGTCGTACGGCTTCGTCCCGGTGAACTTGCTGCGGTAATTGCCGCGGCAGAGGTGCAGACCGGTGACTGCGCCCGTCACGCCCTCGAACACGCGGTTGTCGGCGGTGATCATCTTCCGCAGCGTGCCGAGCGGGTCAGTGACGTCGGGACGGATCGTCTTGTCCGTGATGTAGGTGTACTGCGGAGCGTCGATCTGGAGGTATGCGACGCCGGCGGCCGCCAGCGCCTTCGCGTCTTCGTTCATGATGTGGATGAGGTCGTCCAGGAACGCGTCCTTGCTCGCGTACGCCTTGTCCGACACGCCGTCCTTCCAGTAACTCAGCATCAGCGACGGGCTCGGCATCGTCACCTTGATCGGCCGGTCGGTGAGTGAGCGCGTGAACCGGTACTCGAGGTCGACGAGGCTCGCCTTCCGCCGGAGCTTCGCGACGGGCGTCGGAACGCCGAACTTCAAGACATTCCCCTTCTCGTCACGGTGCGATCGCTCGAAGCCCTCGGGATCGAAGCCGTCGGCCGTCGCAACCACCGTCGAGAAGAAGAGTTTGCGACGATACTCGCCATCCGTGACGATCGGCATTCCCGCCTGCTCCTGCATGCGGACGACGTCCGTGATCGCGCGGTCTTCGATCGTGCGCAGCTCGCGCTCGAGGAGATTCTTCTGACGCGCCTCGAGGAGATACGGAGGCCGGAGGAAGCTTCCAAGGTTGTCGGCGTTGAATCGAGTCGCCATGGCGCCTGTCCCTTTCCCGAGGAGCGCCCCGGGTCCCCCGGGGCGCTGCCGAGCGTTGGGGGTATGGGGGCCATTTCGGGGCTCCCATCTCTAATCGTAAACAGTCTCGAGATACGATCGCGGGTCCACTGCAACCTCGATGACGGTCGGGTGATCGGCCTTGAACGCATTCTCCAGCGCGCGAGCGAGCGCGTCCGGCGTGCGAGCCGGCACGACGGGAACGCCAAAATAATGCGCCGGCGGCTCGATGGAGTCCGTCGACCCGACTTCGGTCCCGTAGATTCCGAAGCGCCGGCGATGCTGCTTCACCTGGATCAGCGACAGCCACCCGTCATCCAGCACGACGATCGGCAGCGAGAGACCGAGCCGCCGAGCCACGGCCACCTCGCCGCACGTCATCTGAAAGCAGCCGTCGCCCACCACCGAGACGACCGCGCGGTCGGGTCGGGCCAGCTTCGCAGCGATCGCCGCGGGAATGCCGAACCCCATCGACGACCAGCCGTTCGTGATGAGAAACGTTCCTGGCTCGTGCGCGGTCCACTGCGACGCGATCTGGTGCGTGTGGGCGCCCACGTCGAACGCGAGGATCCCGTCTCTCGGCAGCGCCTCGCGGACGACGTCGACCACCCGATGAGGAGCGAACCCGGTGATCGCCGGCCGGAGCGCTTGCTCGAATCGCTCGCGGTGGCGCCGGGTCGCGTCCGGCGCCCACTCGTGGCGGAGAGGCGCGAGCTGCAGTAATCGCTCGAGCGACGTGTCGAGATCGCCGACCACCTCGTGAGCGACGACCACGGTCGGGTCCGCATCGACGCGATCGACGTCGAGGGAGAGCAGCGGGACGGAGCCAATCCACGCCTCGTACTCGACCTCCACCACGTCGTAGCCGAGTCCCACGATGAGATCGGCGCTCGCGAGAAATTCGCGCTGCACCTGTCGCCGCGCGCGCTCGATGCAGCCGAGCGACAGCGGATGGTCCTCGTCGATCAGGCCCTTGGCCATCGTGGTCGAGGCGAACGGCAGCGCGTGGCGCTCGATCACCTCGCGCAGCCGGTCCGGGTACCGGAGCCGCATCGCGGAAGCGCCGATCACCGCCACAGGATGGCGGGCCGCGCGCAGCAGCTCCGCCGCGCGCTCCATCTCTGACTCCGGCGCCGGAGGCAGGCGGCGTGCGTTTCCGAGAGTCGGAACATTCTCGGTCGCCGGAGCGAGCGCCACGTCTTCGGGCAAGTCGAGATGCACGGGCCCGGGCGGCTCGGCGAGCGCGATCTGGATCGCTTCGGCAAGCACCGACGCGACGCGCCCCTGACGCAGCGCAAGCGTCGCCTTCGTGATCGGGCGGAAGAGCGTGTGGTGATCGATGGCCATCTGGATGCGACGCCCAAGCTGCGCGGTTGGCACGTTGCACGTGATCGCGAGCAGCGGCGACCGATCGAGGTACGCGTTGCCGACGCCCGTGGTGAGATTCGTGGCGCCGGGCCCGAGCGTCGCGATGCAAAGCCCAGGCACTCCGGTGAGCCGACCCATCACGTCGGCGGCAAACCCGGCTGATCCTTCGTGCGCCGTGAGCACGAAGTCGATGCCGCCGGTCCGCATCGCCTCGAGCAGCGGTAGCACGTTGCCGCTCGGGATCCCGAAGCCGTGGGTGATCCCAGCCGCGCGCAGCGTCCGCACGATCAGCTCGGCATTCGTCATGGCGGCCGATATCATCGCATGCGACGCGTCTTGTCGATTGGGGTAAGCTTCTGCGGAAGGAGAACGACCTTGGCACTCACGGGCACCGTCTATCACGTCGATCTCACTCGCGGCAGCGTCGAGACGAAAACGATCCCCGAGCACATCTACCGGAAGTATCCCGGCGGCAGCGCGCTGGCCGCGTATCTCCTCCTGCAGGCGATTCCCGCGGGCGCTGATCCACTCGGTCCCGATAACGTCCTCGTGATGGCCGTCAGCCCGCTGACCGGTCTCGCCATCTCCGGGCAGAGCCGGATGACCGCGTGCGCACGGTCACCGCTCACCGGCGCGATCGGCGACAGCCAGTGCGGGGGGTTTTTCCCGGCCGAGATGCGGAGCGCCGGCGCCGATGCCATCGTCTTCACCGGCCAGTCGGCGGAGCCCGTCTATCTCTGGCTCAACGACGGCCAGGCGGAGCTGCGCCCCGCGAAGCACATCTGGGGCAAGGAGACGGCCGAGGTGGATCGGCTGCTGAAGCAAGAAGTCGGCGACGCGAAAGCCGAGGTCGCGCAGATCGGTCCCGCCGGCGAGAACCGCGTGCGCTTCGCCGCGATCATGAACATGGTGAACCGCGCGAACGGCCGCACCGGCATGGGCGCGGTGATGGGCAGCAAGCGGTTGAAGGCCGTCGTCGTGCGCGGTACGAATCCGCCGAAGCCCGCGGTCCCCGACAAGTTCCGCGAGCTCGTGAAGCGGATGAAGGCGCTGCAGGACGCGAATCCCGGCATCAAATGGTTCGGAGAGTTCGGCACGGCGGGCGTGCTCGCCATTCAGGACAAGATGGGCGGACAGCCGACGCGCAACTACAGCGAAGGCACGTTCGAGCAGTGCAAGGACATCGACGGCTCCACGATGGTCAAGACGATCTTGAAGGAACGCGACACCTGCTACGCGTGCGTGGTGAAGTGCAAGCGCGTGGTCGAGGTGCACGAGCCCGGACTCGACGTCGATCCGGTGTACGGCGGTCCCGAGTACGAGACGCTGACGTTCTTTGGCTCGATGTGCGGAGTGGGCGATCTCAAGCTGCTCGCCAGAGCGTCAGCCGACGCCAACAAGTACGGGATGGACACGATCTCGGCCGGCTCGACCATCGCGTGGGCGATGGAAGCGAAGGCGAAGGGCCTGCTCGACGACAAGGGCCTGGGCCTCGCGTACGGCGACGGACACTCGGTCCTTCGCGCGATCGAGGCCATCGCGCTCCGGCGCGGCATCGGTGACCTGCTGGCTGAAGGCAGCCTGCGCGCCGCGCAAACGCTCGGTCCGGCCGCGGTGGATCTCACCGTCACCGTGAAGGGCCAGGAGCTGCCGGCTCACATGCCGCAGCACAAGCGGTCCCTCGGGCTCATCTACGCGGTCAACGCGTTCGGCGCGGATCATCAATCGTCCGAGCACGACACGGCGCTCCGATCCAAGCCGGGATCGCTCCACCGCAAGCGTCTCGATCAGGTTGCCCAGTACGGCGACCTCGCGCTCAACGACCTGTCGGACACGAAGGTGAAGTTCGCCTACGAGACGCAGTGCTTCTACTCGGCGCTGGATACGCTCGGGCTCTGCCAGTTCGTGTGGGGCACGACGTGGCAGCTCTACGGCCCATCGGAGACCGTCGAGCTCGTGCGCTGTGGCACCGGATGGGACGCGACGATGGAAGAGCTCATGCAGGTGGGCGAACGACGCATCAACCTGATGCGCGCATTCAACGCGCGCGAAGGCATCGGCAAGAACGCCGACACGCTGCCGAAGAAACTGTTCCAGCCGCTCGAGGGCAAGGGGCCGACAGCGGGCGTGGCGCTGACGAAAGAGGAGTTCGAACGCGCGCGCGAGTCGTACTACCAGCTCGCGGGCTGTGATCCGGCGACGGGCTATCCGACGCGCGCGAAGCTCGGAGAACTCGGGCTGGACTGGCTGGCGGAGAAGATCCCCGCGGCGCGGTAAGCAGGTCCGGTCTTTAGGGGCCTTGCGATACCACCGCGTCACGCAGCGATTGCTGCTGCCCTGACCTGCTCGAGTACCGCCAGCAACTCGTCGACCTGAGTTGAGGTGAATAGTCCATCGGGGCCGTGCGGTGTGAGGTCGGTAAACGGAGATTCGTAGAGCAGCGCCGCGTCCATCACGCCGTGTTCGGTCAAATGATCCACGATCAAGTTGACGAACTCGATCTGATTTGCGCTCAGCGTCTTGCTCGAAAGGAAACCGGCGAACGCTTCCTTCGCTGCCGCGCGGTCGAGCCCCACCAGAGAGCGCACGAACAAGCCGAGGCCCTCCGCCTCTTCTCTAGCGCGGGCGATCTCCTGGGCGCCGCCCACGCCACTCTCCGCCAGCATGCGTTCCAGCTCCGCAAGGTCAGCCGCCGTCAACGCCTTGTTCATGCGGAGCTTGTGAATCGCGATGTGGTCCTCGTGTTCCTTGAGGAAGGCGCGCGCCTTCGCACGGAAGCGCTCGAAGCCGTCAGGCGCTCCGATGCCCGGCAGGTCCACCGCCGCCTCGCTGCCCATCCTGTCCTCGAAGTCCGTGTAGATGAGCTTGCGCTTCTGCTTGTCGATGAGCTTCACCAGCGCGCGGAGCCGCTTCCGGACATTGTCGAGCATCGGGGTGGTGACGTCCTGCCACCACTCGTCCTCCTGGATCTCCAGGATCAGCGGAAGCTGCTGCTGCACCATCGGGATACTCGCCTTCTCCTCGAGCAACCCGGCGATGGCCTTCACTTGGCCACTCAATCGTTGGAAGGCCGGCTCCGCGCGCAGCACCGCGAGCTGGAGGTTCAGGATCAACAAGTCGAATCGCTTGGCTTCCTCGTCCTCGGGATCCAGCTCCGACGGGAGGCCCGCCACCTCATGCGCGAGCTCAGCGCGCGAGTCCTTCGGCAACACCGTCCACGCCTCTGCCTTCGCGTATTTCTCCACCAGACGCCGCTTCGGGCGCACCACGAAGTTGTCGAGGTTCATCGCCGCCACCTCACCGTGCAGGAGTGAAGCAACGTCCGCGCGCAACGCCGTCGACGCGGCGTAGGCGGCTGGCCGTTCGGCGGCTCTGCCGGCAATCGCCGGCGCCGCATCTTCAGGCGCGCGGTCCAGTTCGCCGATCAGCTCCAGTCGAGTCTTGAAGAGCCGCTTGCCGAGCGACTCCCCGAGCGCGCCGTCCGTCGTGGCCGGGTTCTGGCTGAAGAACTCGAGATTCTGACAGTAGTCCAGGATGTAAAAGAACTCCTTGTCCTTCCCTGGCCCGAACAGGTCTTTGCACAGCCGCGTGCCGCGGCCGACCATCTGCCAGAACTTGGTCTTCGACCGCACGAGCTTGATGAAGACGAGGTTCACCACCTCGGGGATGTCGATGCCCGTGTCGAGCATGTCCACCGAGATAGCGATGTGCGGCGCCTTCGCTGGATTCGAGAAATCGTCGATCAGGCTCTGAGCGTACGGCAATCCGCTGTGGATCACGCGCGCGAACGCACCCTTGTAGTGCGGGTAGTTCGCGTCGAATCGCTGGGCGATGAACTCGGCGTGCGCCTGATTCTTGGCAAAGACAATGGTCTTTCCGAGTCGGTCGCCGCCCGCCACGGTCTGCCCGCGCGTCATCAGGTGCTCGAGCAGCTTGTCCACGGTGTCCTTGTTGAAGAGCCATTTGTTGACCGCCGCGGCTTCGACTCGATCCGGCGTGTTGCCGTCCTCATCCCACTCGAGCGCGTCCCACTGCTCCTTCTCTTCTTCGGGCAACTGGTCGTAGGTGATGCCCTCGCGCGGGAACTTCAGCGGCACCGACACCGCCTTCGGCGGCACGAGGAAGCCGTCCCTCACCGCGTCATCCAGCGCGTAGGCGTCCGTCGGCACACCGCGCTCGAGGTCGAAGAGGCCGTAGGTGTTGATGTCAATCTCGTCCTTCGGCGTCGCGGTCAGGCCCACGAGTAGTGCATCGAAGTAGCCGAAGATCGCGCGGTACTTCTGGTACACCGAGCGGTGCGCCTCATCGATGACGATGAGGTCGAAGTGCCCCACGCCGAAGCGCCGCTGGCCGTCCTTGGTCTCGTCGATCAGCCCCATCATCGTCGGGTAGGTCGAGACGAATACCCGGCCCTCACCGTCCTTCTCGGTGACGAGATTCACCGGCGCGGCATCGGGCAGGTGCGCCTTGAACACACCCACCGTCTGGTTCACCAGGGCGACGCGGTCGGCGAGGAAGAGCACGCGCTTGATCCAGTTGCACCGCATGAGAAGCTCGCAGAGCGCGACGACCGTCCGCGTCTTGCCCGCGCCGGTCGCCATGACGACGAGGGCCTTCCGGTCGCGGTCCTTCTCGAAGGCTTCCCCGATACGTCGGATGGCGCGCGTCTGGTAGTAGCGCTCGACGATCTTCGTGTTGACGGGCGCATCGGCCAGCGGCTTGCGGCTCGTCCGCCGCTGGATCATCAGCTCCAGCTCGTCCTTCTTGAAAAAGCCCTGCACCGCGCGCGGCGGATAGCCGGTGTCGTCCCACAGCCAGTGCTCGTAGCCGTTCGTGTAGAAGATAACTGGACGCCGGCCAAACTGAGCTTCGAGACAGTCCGCGTAGAGCTTCGCCTGTTGCTGGCCGATCTGCGCCGACTTCCTCGTGCGCTTGGCCTCCACGACAGCGAGCGGCCTGCCGTCGTCGCCCCACAGCACGTAGTCGACGAACCCTTTGCCCGGCGCGTTCGGCATCCCGCTGACCTCGAACTCGCGATCGCGCGGCTTGTCGAGCGGCCAACCGGCTTCCTTGAGCAGCAGGTCAATGAAGTAATCACGGGTCTCGGCCTCGGAGTAGTCGTGCGTATCCGGCTGGGCGACACTCGCCTTTTTCGCTGCGGCCACCTCGGCGCGCAGGCGTGTCAGCTCCTCGTCCAGCGCAGACTTGTCCGCCAGCAGCGCCGAGAGCTTTTCGTCGCGCTCGCGCAACCCGGCTTCCAGCTTCTGGAGTTGGTCGAGGGTCTGCTTCGCCAGCGGCGCGGTTTTGGGCAGCGCATTGGCGTCGAAGGCCAGCCCCGGCGCCGGCTTCGCGCCGCGTGCATAGGTGCGGGCGAGCCAGTAGCCCACGTGGAACAACTCGCGGACGGCCATCACCGCGTCGGAGTCCTGGATGGGCCGATGGCTATGCACGGCCTGGTTGCCCAGCGTGTTGATGACCCGGGCCTTGCTGAACACCGCTTCGCCCGCCGCCGCCTTGAAGGTCGGCTCGTGGATCAGCGCGCTCAGGTTATCCTGATACGGCAGACGCAGCGAAGCGTCGGACTTGTACGCCCACGCCACCGCCAGCTCGAGCGCGCGACGGGCATAGAAGCACGCCGTGCGTGGGTCCGGGTGCACGGCAGCCGCCGCTTTGCTGGCTGCCTCGTAAACGGCGGGCCATTCTGTTTGCAGGAAGACGAAGTTGCTGGCGCTCATCGTGCGTTCAGCGACGCTTCGGCTTGGCGGAGCTGGCCCAGCAAGCTACTCATTCCTGCCCTGCGATGAAGCGTAGGTGTGGATGCATCCAGACCGGGGCCAGCGGCAAGTTCTTCAGCACCTGTCTGCGGTCTGCTGTCGACAGCGTCTTGCGCAGATGGGCCACGCGTGCGCGCGACACATTCGTTTTCCCGAGGCTGCGCAACGCGGCAAACACCAGGCTGCTCATGGGCGACCTACTGCGGACCTGGCGCGGCGGCCGCTTCTTGAGCTGAACCGTCAGCGCGCCAATCGTTACGGTGCGGCTGGGCCCGTCCGTGTGATAGACCGCCCGCGCCGGCACTTGTTCG
>JBGPTW010000044.1:0-41287 GCA_041490825.1 Methylomirabilia bacterium
CAATTGGGCCACGGCATCGCTGCCGTGGAAACCTGGCGACCGCCTACGGGTTCCTCGCGGACCAGGCGCTTCAATTGGGCCACGGCATCGCTGCCGTGGAAACTCTTGATCTGCGTTTCGGTCGGAACTCGCTCGAGCTCGCTTCAATTGGGCCACGGCATCGCTGCCGTGGAAACGTGCTTCGGGAGTTCGGCGAGATCCAGTCGACCGCGCTTCAATTGGGCCACGGCATCGCTGCCGTGGAAACACCTACGGGCGCTGGGTGCTCTGTCCCCAGGGGGTACCGGCTTCAATTGGGCCACGGCATCGCTGCCGTGGAAACCACCCTGGAGCCCGAGCTGCCGCACTTGACGCAATCGCTTCAATTGGGCCACGGCATCGCTGCCGTGGAAACGACGTAGCCTCGACGCTTCAGACGCTGATCCGGGCGCTTCAATTGGGCCACGGCATCGCTGCCGTGGAAACGACACACGGAACTGACTCATACCGTCTCCATCCCGACGCTTCAATTGGGCCACGGCATCGCTGCCGTGGAAACTTCTCCGCCGTCTTGCCCCACGCCGTGCAGGTCACGCTTCAATTGGGCCACGGCATCGCTGCCGTGGAAACGACCTCTTCTCACCGAATGCCGATCGCGGCTTGGAGCTTCAATTGGGCCACGGCATCGCTGCCGTGGAAACATGAGAGTGATCGCAGTCATTGATGGCACTGCGGGCACGAAAGTTGATGGGGACAAGATCGCCCTCGGCGTTTCCCGTTTCCGGTTCCCGCACGCTGTAGGGAGGTCGATGGGAACGGCAAGGACGAACCTGAGACAGGACACGAGGGCGAGCTATGACCGAAGCTCCTTGTGCGCCGCGCGGTTGCGTCCTGGCGCACGGGCTGCGGTCGTTGAATGCTCCAGCCCAGCCATACCGACGGGCTCACGCGACGGGGCGCGGCGTTCAGCAATTCGCGTTCCAATCACCTCTCCTCAGGGGCAGCACAAGCGCAGAGAATGATTCACCTTTTCAATTGTCACGATAGATGATGGGGAAAAGGCCAACCCATCGCCGATTGTGACCGGAAAGGTGGGGGTTCTCCCTCAGAGTTCGTGATCACGCTCAACAGCGCCGGGGACGGATGTCCTCGAGGGCGCCGTCGCGGCTTCAATTGGGCCACGGCATCGCTGCCGTGGAAACCGCGCGCAGAGCGGCCAGGGCGCGTCCGAGGAAGCGTTTGCTTCAATTGGGCCACGGCATCGCTGCCGTGGAAACTCGACGTGCTCCTGCGCACGCGTCTCCTGATCCAGGGGCTTCAATTGGGCCACGGCATCGCTGCCGTGGAAACTACGCCGCGGAGCTCCGTAGCCGCCCTCGGATGCGTCCGCTTCAATTGGGCCACGGCATCGCTGCCGTGGAAACTCGCGGCGCTGAGCGCCATTCAAACGCGAGAGATCGCTTCAATTGGGCCACGGCATCGCTGCCGTGGAAACCCAACTCTCCCCGGCCGATCAGATCGGGTTTGTGAGGCTTCAATTGGGCCACGGCATCGCTGCCGTGGAAACGGACGACCTGCGCGACGTCCAGCTTTACCTCGCAGACGCTTCAATTGGGCCACGGCATCGCTGCCGTGGAAACGGGTACACGCCGGCGATGACGACATGGTAGACTCGCGGCTTCAATTGGGCCACGGCATCGCTGCCGTGGAAACAGGGTCTTGGGGTCGCCTCCGCAGCCGAGTTCACCCCGCTTCAATTGGGCCACGGCATCGCTGCCGTGGAAACAACTACAGGGAGCGATGGCCCCTCGACGAGAATCTGCTTCAATTGGGCCACGGCATCGCTGCCGTGGAAACACGGCCGCGACTTGGTCCTCATGAAGGGTAATGTCCTGCTTCAATTGGGCCACGGCATCGCTGCCGTGGAAACCTGCCCACGGGCGGGAAATGCGTCGGGCTGCCCGCGCTTCAATTGGGCCACGGCATCGCTGCCGTGGAAACTGCCCGTGGGCGGAGGCTCGCCCTACGCGCATACGTTGCTTCAATTGGGCCACGGCATCGCTGCCGTGGAAACCTGCCACCTCCGGGTGGTACGCGTCCGGCGCGAGACCGCTTCAATTGGGCCACGGCATCGCTGCCGTGGAAACCGCCATAGCCACCGACACTGGCGCCGACCGATCCGTAGCTTCAATTGGGCCACGGCATCGCTGCCGTGGAAACTCACGCTCCTGGGATCAATGCGCAGCGTTAACGATTCGCTTCAATTGGGCCACGGCATCGCTGCCGTGGAAACGTCCCAGGAACAGCGCGCGGCGGACCAGCTCCCGGTGCTTCAATTGGGCCACGGCATCGCTGCCGTGGAAACCACGGAAGGCGTCGACGCGCGCCCGCGCGCACGCTAAGCTTCAATTGGGCCACTGCATCGCTGCCGTGGAAACCCGCGAACGTCTGGGTGCTCTGCGTCACGTTGAGGGCGCTTCAATTGGGCCACGGCATCGCTGCCGTGGAAACTTGGTGGACCAGATGCTCGGCAATACGGCCGGCCTGCTTCAATTGGGCCACGGCATCGCTGCCGTGGAAACTACGCCAGGTAGTCGGTCGCGACCGTATTGGTGATGCTTCAATTGGGCCACGGCATCGCTGCCGTGGAAACATCGCCGTCCGCTCGACGGGCGTGCCGCGCAGCTCCGTGCTTCAATTGGGCCACGGCATCGCTGCCGTGGAAACAGCCCGCTCGCGTACCGACAGAATATCGCCAACATCCAACGCACGCTTCGAGCAGGCTGAGGGGCGTAGCGAGGCGGGCGACGTCGTCAACCGTGGCACTTCTCGGAATTCAGCGGATTCCCTCGCCCTTTCCGTACGCGAGCGCTGGCGTTCCATGACCGCCCACTTCACCTCTCGCTGGCGGTCGGCAGCGTCAGATGACGACCGCGCGGCGCTCATGCAGCGGCATCGGCCGACCCAGCGCTTCGATCTGCTTGATCGGCCGCGCGTCCGTGGCGCCGAGGTCGATGATCAGCACCTGGTCCTGGTCGCGCTCGATCTCGGCGTCCAGCGCCGCGATCATCTGGATGCGCGCCGTCGGTGTCAGGTCACACTGGAACACGGAAAGCTGGAGATGTCGACCAAATCCGCGCATCGTGCGATAGACGCGCCGCAAGCGCCGCGGGTCGGAAATGTCGTACGTCACGATGTAGACGTGGCGCACGCGTCACCGCGTTCTGAACGAGGGATATTCCGGAATCTCGCCGGTCAGGTATCGGCCGAGAAGTCGCGCCTGGACTTCCATTACGCGCCGGTAACTCACGCGATAGCCGAAGACCGGGTGCGTGATCTCCTGCGCGAGGCGCCGCTCGTACGCCTCGAGGAAATGGCGGCGCCCCGCCGCGCTGAGTGAGACCGCGCCGAGCGCGCTGACGAAGTGGTCGGCCCTCACCTCGCCGTTGTTGATGACGGTCAGCACCAGCGAATCGCCGATCAGCGGACGAAACTCTTCCATCACGTCGAGCGCCAGGGCGGGGCGCCCGTATCTCGGCTGGTGATAGAAGCCCAGGTACGGATCGAGACCGACCGAGTGCAGGACGACCGTCCATTCCCTCGCCAGCATCGCGTACGCCAGCGACAGCAGCGCGTTCACGGCGTCGCGTGGCGGCCGGCGGTTGCGATTGGTGAAGTCGAACGCCGGACGATCGCCCGCCGCCGGGCGCAGCATGCCGGCAAACGCCGAGAAATACCGATGCGCCGCGGTGCCTTCCACGCCGAGCAGCACGTCGAGCTGCGGCGCCTGGCCCGCGCGCCGCATATCTTCCTTGAGCTGCTCGAGCAGCGCCTCCGGAGGGTCGGGATGATTGCGGCGCACGAGCGTCCGGCAGTTCGCGATCTTCGCCTGCACGAAACGCCGGGCCAGCGCGAGGCAGCGCTCCGGGTCGTTGGCCACGGCGTACTGCCGCCGGCGAAGCTCGACGTTCTTGTGCGACATCCCGTGCGTGATGCCGTAGAACCATCCGCCGTGCGAGAGATAGCAGATCGGGATGCCGCGGCTGCACAGCTCGTGAATCACCGGCGTCGTCAGATGCACGCCGCCGAACAGGACGACCTGCGACGTCTCGCCGAGCCGCACCTCCGTCAGCAGCTCGTCGTCGTCCATCACCTTCAGCACGTCACCGTCCTTCTTGACTCGCGCGCCTTGATGCTGCACGTGGAGCGGCAACGCGTCGTCACGGGCGGGCGCCAGCATGCGCGGCGGCGGCGCGGCGCCGTCGGGACCGCTGAGGAACCGGATCTCATCCGGCAGACAGATGCCGACCAGCGAGCAGCGCGGACATTTCGGACTGTCGACCAGCGGCGGAGGGATCTCGCCGGCCCGTGTGGCGTCTCGCATCTTCGCCGCGCGGTCGAGCGTCAGCGCGATCAGCTCGTCGTCGAAGACGACCGTGACGCGCTCGCGCGATCCGGCGAAGTACAGCACGCCCTCGTCGCACTCGTAGCCGTGTTCCCGCAGCAAAAGCCCTTGCGCGCAGAGCTGCACCAGCTCGGGCTCGTACGCGCCGCGCGGCACGTGCGGCCGCTTGCCGCGCTTGTAGTCGACGGGCGTGACGCGCTGCCCCTCGCCTTCGACGAGATCGATCTTCGCGGTGAGCCCCAGCCGCTCGGACCCGAGCTGCACGGATCGCTCGTGAATGGTGACGGACTCACCGTCGTCGTCGTCGGGCGCGCGCGGCCGCTGCCTGGCCTTGTCGACGACGCGATGCTGAAACCGCCCGTCGACGGTATCGGCACTATCGGCGAACTCGCCTTGCGCCCACTCGAGGTACCCGAGCCGAGGGCAGTAGGTGAATTCGTTCAGCATGCGAACGGGAAGGAGTGGCGTGGCGTCGGTGGTAGACGCAGGCTCGACGCCGACGGGCTCGGATGACGAGGGGCCTGGTGTCACGGAACCGCTTCGAACTGTCCGAGGCCGTAGTGGCAGCCGTAGCCGAGTAAGATCGGACCGCGGACGGGCTCAGGGAACACGAGCTCGAATCCGAACACGCCCGGGGGATGATTCCTCCCGGGGCGCGTTACCTCGAAGTCAACCCAACGGATCAACTCAGAAGCGCCGGTGCGGGATTCAGTCAACCGTGCACCAGAAACTGGAATGATCTCTTCGGGGACAGGAAATCCCCGGCCGGTGAGCTCTCGGATCACCTGATCCACGGGCGCGTCCTTGCCGCGCCGGGGGTGGCGAACGAGCACGAAGGGGGTTCGCGAGCGCCACCGCGTGGACGTGCCGAACAGCGGCGTCGCGCTCACGAAGTCATCGCCCTCGCCGAATCCGGACAGGACAACGTCAAGCGTGGGCCAATCATGCCGCCGGGCGAGAAAGGACACGCGCGCAAACGCCGCTTGCTCAGTCTCCGAAAATCCCCGTGGCGCGTAGACGAGAAGGTGCGTCACCCGGTTTGGGCAACCGCGGGAGTCGGGCACGTAGTGAGCGTGATCGTGCTCTCGCCGAACCCGTTCACCGTCAGCTGATTTCCCGGACAGCGTTTCGGACGGCGTGCCGTGGCGGCTCATAGCCGCCGCGCGGATCTGCTCTGCCACGAGCACAGTCTCCGTGAACGGTGGCAGGGCCGGGCCACTCAGCGCAAACTCTGCGATCGTCGGAGATAGCCGCGGGGCGAAACTCGCGGGTGTCGCTGCGGCCGGGATGAGCGCGTTCGGCGCGCGATGGTAGAACACCCGACGGGTGAGCGGTACCTCCTCCAGAGCGGGGGGAGCCGCAGCGAACGGCTTGAGATCGAGCATCGGAGCACCTCCGTGGTGGCGAGCAATCTCGGGCGGTAGCCGAATCACCTGCTGGCCTCCGGGGCCTCTTATCTGTTACCAAACACCTTCCGCCGGCGAGAATACGAGCTTCCCGTTGTCGAGGATCATCCGTTGCGCGCGAAGCAGACGGTACACGCCCCTTCTGCGTGCAGAAGCCGGATCAGTGCGCGGCTCTCCGCTGGCATGCATGGCCTTGATCGTCGTCAGAGAGGCCGGAGGAGTCCAAAGCGCCCACCAGAAGCTTGTCCTCGTCGACGAATCCCTTGTGGTGAACACGGTGGCCCCTCCGCGGGCCGTCGGCACGACGGGAAAGCACGGCAATGCGGCCATCGCCAGCGCGTAGGCGGCGAACTCCGTGCGGAACGGTTCCGGGTCATCCGTCGGCTTGTGCAGACGCAGAGCGTAGAGACGCTCCGACCCTTCGTCCCAACGCAACGTGGGCTTCCGGTCGCCCATACTCCACCCTTGAGGATCGTTCTTCGACTTCTTTCGAAGTTCGGTAAAAACCTCGTCTTGGAACTGCCAAGAGTCGGTCAATGAGCGCCGTACGTGTTGTTCGGTGGCGAGTCGACGCAGGTCGCGCATCGTCGTGAACATGTTCTGCCATCCGGCGCCATTCGCGGCGCAAAGCGTGGTCTCGGTCGCAAACTCCCGGACGCCATCGTCACAGATGAGTCCGGCAGCTGTGGCAGCGAATGCGTCGTGATCGCGCGCGGCGCGCGCGATCTCGTGGAGGGCGGCGATCGGAAGGTCGCGGGGCTTCGGGGCGTCCCCGAGCATGCTCAACTCTTGATCACGCGCCTTAGCCTGATGGCCACGGATGATGGCCGACATGATCTCGTCTGTCGAGAACTCTTCGACCTCGAAGATGGCATGGTCGTCGGCTGGATCGAATCTGAGGCGAGCCCGCGAATTCTTCTCGGACACGAGACGCAGGCTTCCGACGGAAGCAAGAAAGCCCAGCAACGTGGAACCGTCGAGCCCTCTTGCTTCAAGCGTCGCCATCTGCCGCCTCCTGCTCGCTCGCCCGGTGATCGGCCAATCGGACCACGCTCTCGAGCCAAGCGAGCCCATACCAGCCGTACTTCGCAACGAGGGCGAAGAACCGATCGGAGATCGGGGAGTCCAGCGTCTCAAGACGATGCCCGGCAGATGCTTCGAGGTCCATATCGCCGTGGCGGAGGCGCACGATCATGTCCGGCAGCGGCTCTTCGACCGCCGGTGGAAACGGGCGACACCAGCCGTGGTGACTCGCCACTAGGTGGAACACGAGCTCCAAATCGGTAACGCCTCGGCGGCTGGCTTCATTGAGGACTTGTGGACTACGATGGATCATCGCGAGAGAAAGGAGTTCGTGTCGCGTACCGCGCGGATAACCGCTACGGTACGCGGCCTGGCGCATCCGGCGCCGCTCCTGAGGTGCCATGCCGGACTTCGCGAGTTGCCACGTTGTCGGCTCACTACTCTGGGCCTTCCAGATCGAGATCTCGCTTCCATCCCGGAGCAAGCGTTGGAAGCGGGGATCGGCCTTGCCGACGTCGTGCAACCAACCAGCGAGCTTGACCGCCGCGACAAGGTCGCCAGAGAGGCCTAGCTTGGTCGCGAACTGTCCCGCCCATTCTTCCACGTCGCGGCTGTGGCGCAGCAGCTTGACCGGGCGCCCTGTGAACGACGAGGTTTCCTCGTCGGTAGTGACGTCCCCTCCTACGTCGTCTGCGTCCATCTCGTCGACATTCGAGCCGAACCGCCTTCCCCGGAGGACCGTGAGTGCCTCGTCAACGACAATCCGGCGCGCACCCGCCAGAGCGGCCGCCAGCCGACGCAACCACGGCGCGGCCGCTGTGCCGACTTCGACCTGATGGGCAACGAACGCGATCCCGAGTGCATCCAGCACCGCTGGGTGGACGCGCAATACCGGGCGGCCACGGCCCACGAGATTCGCCCGTTCAGCGACGTCGGGCACCGGAGCCCGGTCCTCCGGATCAAAACTTCCACGGTACAGACCCCCTCGCGATGCAGGAACGACGATTGTGTCACCGGGTCGGACCTCTGCGATCCGACCCGCCGTTAGCACAAAGCTTTCATCACCACGCCACACGACCCCTAGCGGCTCGGCAGACGCCACGCGGGGCCGTGGCGCCCGTTCGTCTTCCTCCGTAAGTTCGACATCGCCATCGGTCGCAGAGTCGCGGAGATCCTGAACCAACCAACGCCGCGCAAGGACGTATGGTACGGAGACCGCCTCAAGGCTCGACGGGGGGAGAGCCGCAACCCGCCCAAGCGCGGGAGGTTCGTCATCGTCATCAGACGTCCAAATCTCTTTGTCGTCGAGATCCACACGCCAGACCACCTGAATGTCGGCAGGACCCGCCTTGGGGCCATGCAGAAAGAGCGGCACGTCGGGCTCGACGATCGGCTGGGGCGAGGTCTGGATCCACAGATCGAGGTACGCGGGAAACAGAGCGGGAGCGCGCGGCTTCGGCGCGAGATACGCAGAGAGCTCTTTACCATGGAGCTTGCGTTCGAGTGCCCCGACTCCGAAGTCCACGACTCGTTCGGCCTTCTTCTTGCCATCGAGCTCCTGAAGCATCTTCCAGCACATCGCCAAAGAACCGCCGTAGATTGGGTCGTCTTTCGCGACTTCCAGCTTTCCTTTCTCGTTCGGCTCCTTGACCGCGATGACGACACCTTCGCCTTTCTCGTACTCGCCAAGGCGGTCTACTCGACCAAACCTCTGCCGCAGGGCATCGAGGCTCGCGTGTTCCGTGACAAGCGCATCGAAGTCGAAATCGGCGCCCGCTTCGATGCATTGGGTCGCCACGGCGATCATAGGTGGCGTCTCGTGCTGGCGACGCTTAGCTGCCGCCGAGACTCGGGGCTCGAGCTCAGCCACAACGTCATCGCGGTCCACGGGCCGCATGCGACCCGTCAGAAGCACGATATCGACGGGGTCGCCCTCGGGGTGCAACTCTCGGAGGCGCTTCACGACACGATGGGCCGTGTCGACGCGATTGACGACCACAGCGACTGCGCGGTGCCCACGTTGAACTAGTGCGGAAGCCTCATTCGAGGCGATTTCAATCAATCGGTCACGGCGCTCGCACTCTTCGAGCCGGGCAGGCTTCTTCGCCTCGAGCCGTGGGTAAAGAGGGCTTCCTTGGCCTCGATCTTCGTTAGTCAGCCGGAATGGCTCCAAGGACGTCGTGCCGGGCGTTGCCGAAAGGGAAACGAAATGCAGTCGATTCCGGAGGAAGGATCCGTTTCGGGTCGTGGCGACCGCTTCCAGCGTCTGCTGGAACGGATGTGAAAGATGAACCTCGTCCAGCAGGATGAGCGTGTCGTTCCCGGCGAGGCCAGCGTGGACCGGCGCCATCGATCGGCTCACGCCGTACCCCCGAAACAGCAGGCGCGAACCGAGTTGATCCACCGTCGACGCAATGACGAGCGGCTGGTCCGGGGCCCGTGCCCAGCCATCGTCGCGGGGAATGCCTCCGCGCAGGACAGTCACCGCCAGCGGGGTGCCTTCGACCGAGAGGCTCCTGAGCGCATCAGAGACCCGGCGCGTTACAGGGCCGTGGGGCGTCCGAAGCGCGCGCGCGATCGCTCTTCCTCTCCGAGCCGCTTGATCAACTACGACGCGACGGTCCACAACCATAGCAATCCGGCGCGGACACCAGCGGTCGCGGTCGGACGAGGCCGCGTCCAGCGCGAGCGCAAAAATGGCGATATCGATACAAGCAGTCTTCCCTACCCCCGTCGGAAGGTCGATCACCTCCGGCCAGGCGCGCTCCGTGACAACGCGCTCGGCGAGGACCTGCTGCCACCTGAACGGGCGGAGGCCGAGCGCGCCGTGTGGATCGTGTACCTCCCGAAAAAACGCGTCAAAGTCGGCCGGGGTCAGGCTCACGGGTAGTCCTCACTCAACGGGCCGGCAGAGGCCCAAGCCTACATAGCGGCCGGCGCCGAGGAGCACCGGCCCTCGCACTGGCTCGTCGAAGATGATCTCGGAGTGGACGCGTACCCGCCGCAGCCGGCCAGGCTCGGGCGGGAAGGGATCGAACGCCCGCACGGGCGCAGTGCCCACGAGCAAGGGCCCAAGCGAGACCTCCACGGCGGACGGCCGCGGCAAACCGACGGCGTCGCATGCATCCGCGACGATCCGCTTCGCAGAAACGGCAGCAGCGGCTCCGGTGGTCGCGGAGCGCAGGTTTCCAGGATTCCGGTCGAGCGCGATCGGCGTAGCCGTAACCCACCGTCTGGCCGGCCGGCACCACGTCCGGGCACGAAGGCCCCATGGACCTGGTGCTTCGGTTCGGCGGACGAGCATCGGTCCACCTGTCGTCAACACCAGCGACAGCAGTGGCGGATCTTCCCCATGGGCCTCCCGCATTTCCCACTCGGCAATAATTCGGTGCATGGCCGCCCGCTCCTCGGCGGACACGTTTCGAGGAAGCACTATGGCGATGCCGAGGACTCCCCCGTGCGCATGCTCGTGACCAACGTCGGGCAAAGGGATGAGCGCGACATGCGGTCGTTCCGACGGCTTTCCGTCTGCCCGACGGCCTGAGATGAGCTCAGGGGCTGGTTGCGGCGGCAAATCCAACAGTGCGCGATGGAGCGCCTTTGCAATGTCGACGCAGCGTGTCGATTCGTAGCGAGCATCCCCTTCTGCCACGAGGACCATCCAGTCTCGGTGGCTGAACACGCCTTGAGGTGCAATTTGAGCATCGGAGTCGTCTCCGACTATCCGATACCGCTGGGGACGTGATGTCAGGACGCGCGGCTCGATGCCGCGATGGCGCTTGAATGCCGCCTCCAGGCGTTCGAGCTGCCTTTCGCCAACTACTCGGAGCGTCCAATCCTGGGACTCGTCGTCCCTTGCAGGCACGAGGTTTGGTTGGGCGGTTGCGGCAACCGCGCAGCGTACGAGTGAGGAGGAATGACCTAGACGGGTCACGCGATCGAGAAGGCTGGACAACGCCCGGCGCCCGCTCTCCGCGAGATCGACGTGCGGCCAGACGAACCTGACGAGATCGACATCGGGGGTGAACGACGGGAAGGTTCGCTTCTGACGCCCCCGACGCTCCGGCAGCATCGCGGATGCGGCCGCCATATCGGCGTCCGTCGGCGATGTACCCGCGGCGATTGTTCTGGACATCGCCGCGATGACCTGCTGTTCCGCTTTCTGCACACCCGCCTCTGCCTTCGCACGAGACTTGTCGTCACTTGCGCTCGATAGGACGTGAAGGGCCTGATTGCGTTTGGCGATCGCCTCGTCGAGTTTCCTGGTGTCGATAACCGTGGTGTCGTTTGCAGGAACGTAGACCCCGTTCACGGTGCGCCGTCCGACTTCCTCATCTGGATCAACGTTGCTTGCCTCAATCGCGGGCGGCCCCGCGCTCTCGATCTCTTCGAGAACCGTACGTTCCTTGTCGTCGACCGGAACCCGGTCGTGTAGGGCTGCGACCATTGCCGAGAACAGCCTTGTCGGATGAGGCGGCCATTCCGCGCGATCGCGATCGTTATGTGCCGTAGCAACATAGCGACCGGCGAGCAACTGGACCTCGATGATGAGCACGTCGGGGCTCAGCCTTCGTCTTCGACTTCCTCGGCCACGGCGAGCTTGCGCGACTCCTCTATGAGCTTGATCAGCTTAGGCGCTGGTATGAGCCTCTCAAGCGGCTCGCCCTGTTTCAGTGGCACCCCAGCAGCATTCTTCCACCTGAGACTGTCCGGAAGCGCGTGTACTGCAGCCTCGTAGAGCGCCTTGGCCGCGTCGAGGTCAAGTTGCACAACCGACTCCGTTCCGTCCTTCGCGACCGTGTGAAAGGCCAGCGCGGCTCCCTTTTCTGGGCCCAGTTGGCACCGCGAGCGGAGGTCATAGCCCCGATCCGCTGCCGCGGTAACGGCAAGAAGTCCGAGCGCGCCAAGCGCTGCGCGAGCCGCGATGTCGTCATCCTGGTTACCGAAGGACAAGCGCCGCAACCCCGCCAAGGAGAGCACCACGGTCTGAGTCGCCTTCTCGAAGGTGACGCCGCCCGCAAGGATGTCGAGAGTCGGGGGAATATTACTGTGGTTAATCGCTGTCGTTGTACCGGCCTTATCCTTCTTGCCGTAGAGTACGGGGACCGGCTTCCCGTCTTCCAGGATGAGAGCTCCGTTCTTGCCCTTTTTCTTCTCAGCTCGGTTCTCGTCGAGCGTCCACTGCTCGTCGGCATCTGCCGCGCGAAAGACAGGCTGCGGCTTCTTGACGATGCCGGTCGGGTCGATTCGACTCGACGTCTTCGTTCCAAACACGGCGTCGATCCCAACGATTTCCGACGTCAGATTTCGCGCGAGTTTAAATCCAAGTCCGCCCCTCGGTCCGGTGGAGTCCCAGAGGCCGAACACAAGCCCCGTCGGGCAGACTTTGAACAACGGCGCAGCGTTTCGGATCGTTGCGTCCACAAAAGACTTCCCGAGGTCCGAGTACCTGAAGAGCGTTCCGTTGAGCAGGCTGTCTCGCAAAAGGGCATCCGACACGCGGTGAGGAGCGGTCAGCGATGAGATCCCCTTCAAGTCCGGGAAAGTCCCGGTGAAGTCGACGTCGATCACAGGAAGCGTGATCTTCTTGTCCCGCCAGAGGGCGTCGAGTGCCTCCTCCATGCGGTTCGCCTGCGACTGAACAGAATCGAGCAGGACGACTTCATGCTCGGTGCCGACGATGCGACGACGCTCCCGGGCGTACTTCGCGCCCTCGCGATTCTCCGGACGGAGCCGCCTCTCGTCCACGGAGTGCGTCGGTGGGAAGACCTTGTCGCCCTTGCCGCCGACCGGCTGCAGCGTTGCGTTGCCGCGGATCGCAGCGCTGTTTGCGACGTAGTGCCTCAGCTCATCTAGCGTGATGGGCATCTTCTCCTCGCAATCTTTCGGTCCGAAGGCGCATCGTGCCGCGCCTCGGCAAAGGATCGTGCCTCTGGATTCGTTGCCGCTCCAACCGCCACATTGAGGGGCAGAACGATCGGCTCAGCGTCGTTGTCTGCCTGGTCCACGAGGATATGTCGATCGACGACGTAAGCGAGACGTGGGTCAACTCCAAGTAAGCGCGCGGTGATAAAAGAAAGGCGATGCGACCCGTCGTGCGAGTGAAAGCAGCGTCGTCAGTCACGAGCACCTCGCTCGTCCGCTGTCATTCTGCAATCCCATTCAGAGTCCACTCCCTTTCCTTGTCGCTGAAGCCTAGCGGCGTGGTGTGTCACATCAGGACAGAGCTACCGGCCGGCCCAAATTTCCCACTCCCCCCTACGCCGACGTCCGGCGCCCGCCGCGATCGACTCGCCGGCCCGACTCCGAGTCATTCGCCGCGCGCGCGCGCCGGCGGCGCGACACCGCCGAGGCAGGCGGCTTCTTCACCACGATGGCCGCCGGCGCTTCACCCTGAGTCGTCGGATACTTTCCGTCCGCCCCTCGCCCGTTCAACACCCGCACCATCGCCTCCGCCTCGCGGCGCAGCGCCTCGCGCAGCGCCGGCGGCGCCAGCACCTCGACGTCGGCGCCATAGCCCATCAGCCAGCGGCGCACCTCCAGCGTGTCCGCGACGCGGAGCGTCAGCTCCAGGCGACCGCCCGGCAGGTCATGCATCGCCTGGCTCGGGTGCCAGCGCCGCTCCTTCACGTAGCGCGCGACCGCGGGCGAGAAGATCGCCTTCACCGTTACTAAGTCGCCGCGGATGATTCCCCACGCGTCGCGGAGATACTGCTCGGCGTCGAAGTCCGCCGGACGTGAGAAGCGATCGCCGAGCAGCTCCACCGCCCTGATGCGCTCGACCGCGAAGATCCTGACGGCCTCTCGCACATGGCAATACGCGACGAGATAGAACCCGCTGTTGAACCACGTGACGTGATACGGATCGACACGGCGCTCGCTCTCGGCGTCGCGGCTCATCGAATAGTAGCGAAGCTGGAGCGAGCGTCGTTCCGCGATGGCCGTGTGGATCGCGCCGAGATGCTCCGTGGCAGGCTCGACCAGCTTGCCGGCCGGCGCGCGGACGCCCACGGCATCGGCCATGCGGTCGATCAGCTCGAGCGCGCGATTGCCCAGGATTCCGGAGATCTTGTCGATCACCGATGCGATGCCCGGGCTCACCGCGCTCGGGCTCATCGCGGACAGCCACTGACGGCTCATGATCAGCGCCACCAGCTCGGGCAGCGTCAGCGGCAGCGGGATCTGCAGGCGGAAGCTCGGCTCGATGCGCCAGACGTCGCGATGACCGTCGGCGCGCGGGTCGCTGTAGAGCGGAAAGCCGGCCTCCTGAAGGACCGTGAGGTCTCGCCACACCGTGCGGACGGAGCAGTCCAGCTCGCGCACGGCATCGGCGATCGTCAGGCCGCTGGCGTGGCCGAGCCGCTGAAGCAGCTTCCACTGTCGGATGAGCTGATTCCCACGGGCCATGAGGTCTGGCCATTCTGCGGGATCGGCCGCAGGTCGTCAATGAATGGAAGCGGGCCCTTGACTCCGGTCTAGCCTATGAGGGGTCATGCCGTGAGGCGCGCTGAGAGGTGGGCGCCTGAGAACGCCGGCTAAAAGTTTCCGGTGGTCCGTGGCCCTTCGCCGGCCTTTTTGATAGCGCTGATGGAGAGAAACAGAGGCGTCGGCTGCGGCCGAGCCGCGGACTGGCCTTCGACCACCTCGACCGGACTGAAACCATACTGCGCATAGAAGCCAATGGCGTCGGGCTTGGCGTCGACCACCACACCGATACATCCGTAGTCGCTCGCCATGCTGAGGGCGAGTCGAAGGACGAAGCGGAGTAATTGCGCTCCGAGCCCTTGCCGTTGCACGGACTGGTCGACCCCAAGCCGAGCGAGCCTGAGCAGAGGCAACGGGTATCGGGGCAGGTTCTTCCGCGCAGCAGCCGGAAGGCCGTCGATCTCGATGTGTCCGGGCGCGACGGTCGCAAAGCCCACGATGCGCCGGCCGTCGACGGCGACGTAGGTTACGCCCAGGTAGAGGCGAAACTGGTTCTGGCCGGCAAACTTCTGGAAGAAACGATCGAGATCGGCGTCACCCGAGCGGAACTGCGAGCGGTCGTCGCCTTCGTGAAGCGCTCTAAGCTCGATCACGCATCAGGCGGCGAAGCGCCGGGGTGGTCCGATGGCGTGCTTCGATCTGCTTCAGGATCGCCTCGCCGGACTTCCTCGTCACGACGAGCTTCGGATGGACGATCACGTCCGCCGGCAACTCGTGCAGAGCCTGGAGGTGGTGGCGCAGGGCCTGCTCGAGGAGATGGCCTTTCTTCACGCCGGTCGCGCGGACGTGACGATCGAGCAATTCTTTGGTGGTCCGAGAAACGAGCGCTGAGATCTGAGTTTCTTTTTCCATTACAGTCACACAAGAATCTACATTTCTCTATGGGCGCGGTCAAGCCGGATCGACCACCGGGTGTGTCGAAGACCGCCCGGTGTCGTCGTTCGGCAAGCCCGTCGACGACACCTGCGCCACGGTGCCGGAATCGGCGCGCCGGCTACTCGACCGTGACGCTCTTCGCCAGATTCCTCGGCTGGTCCACGTCGCAGCCGCGACGCACGGCGATGTGGTACGCGAGAAGCTGGAGCGGGATCGTCGTGAGGATCGGCATCAGCAGCTCCGCCGCCGGGGGAACTTCGATGACGTGGTCGGCCTTGCTGGCGACGAGCTTGTCACCCGCGTGGGCCACCGCCACGATGAGCCCGTCGCGCGCGCGGACCTCCTCGATGTTCCCGAGCATGCGCTCGTACGATCCGTCGCGAGGCACCAGCGCGACGACCGGCAGCCGCTCGGCGATCAGCGCGATCGGGCCGTGCTTCATCTCGCCGCCGGCGTAACCCTCCGCGTGGATGTAGGAGATCTCCTTCAGCTTGAGGGCGCCTTCGAGCGCGATCGGATACTGCAGCCCGCGGCCCAGATAGAGGAAGTCGTGGGCGCCCGCCAGCTCGCGCGCGAGCGCGGCAATCCGCGTGTCCTGCTCGAGCACGGTCTCCACCAGCCGTGGAATCTCGACCAGGTCGTGGATCCGCTTCCTCACGTCCTCGGCGGTGATGACGTCGCGCTGCCGGCCGAGCCATAGCGCCAGCAGATAACTCGCGACGATCATGGTCGAGAACGCCTTGGTGGAGGCCACACCGATCTCCGGGCCGGCATGCATGTAGAGGACGCCCGTCGCCTCGCGGGCCAGCGCCGACCCGACGACGTTCGTGATGGCCAGGATCGGGCAGCCCTTGAGCCGCGCCGCCTTGACCGCGCCGATCGTATCGGCCGTCTCCCCTGACTGCGAGACGGCCACGATCAGCGTGTCGGGGCCGACGATGGCGTCGCGGTAGCGAAACTCCGACGCGAAATCCACCTCGGCGGGGAGCCCCGCGAGGCGCTCCACCATCGTTCGACCCAGCAGCGACGCGTGGTACGCGGTGCCGCACGCCACGAAGACCACACGCTGGATGGCGCGAACCGTATCCGGATCGAGCTTCACGTCCGTGAGCACGACGGTGCCGGTCTCTGGCGCGATGCGGCCGCGGAACGTGTCCGCGATGGCCCGCGGCTGCTCGTAGATCTCCTTCAGCATGAAATGCCGGTAGCCGCCCTTCTCCGCCATGATCGGATCCCAGAGAATCCGCACGGGCTCCCGCTGGACGGGTTCGTCCTCGACCGTCGACAGCTCCACGCCGGCCGCCGTGATGACGGCGACCTCGTTGTCCTCGAGGATCACGACGTCCCGGGTGTGGGACAGGATGGCGGGAATGTCGGACGCGACGAACATCTCGCCTCGTCCGAGCCCGATCACGACGCTGCCCGCGCCTTGCTTGGCCGCCACTAGCCGATCGGGCGCCGCGGCGCAGAGGACACCGATGGCATAGGAGCCGGTCACCTCGGCGAGCGCCCGCTTCACCGCCCGATCGAGTCGGCCCTCGCGCTTCAGATGATGCTCGATGAGGTGCGCCAGCACCTCCGTGTCGGTTTCGGATCTGAAATGGTGGCCTTCCGCGCTCAGCCGTTGCTTCAGCTCCAGATAATTTTCCAGGATGCCGTTGTGGACGACGACGAGGTTGCCGTCGCAATCGGTGTGCGGATGGGCGTTCTCCTCGGAGGGCCGGCCATGCGTGGCCCACCGCGTGTGACCGATGCCGACGCTGCCGGCCACCGGTCGCTCACGAAGGACCGCCTCCAGCGCCTTCATCCGGCCGGGAGCGCGCCGGACTTCGAGCGTGCCGTTCTTCACGACGGCCACGCCCGCCGAATCGTAGCCGCGGTACTCGAGCCGCTTCAGCCCCTCGACGATGATGCCAACCGCGCTCTTGTCACCCACGTAGCCGACGATTCCACACATCGCTCAATCCTCACGCGGCTCGGCGCGCTTCGCCTTCCGGCGCGGCGTCCAGCCTTCCTTCACGAACTGATGCGCGCGGCCGATGGCGAGCGCGCCCGGGGGGACGTCCTCGGTGATCGTGGAGCCGCCCCCGACGTACGCGCCGTCGCCGATGGTGAGCGGCGCGATCAACGTCGAATTCGTCCCCACGAACACATCGTCACCGATCTTGGTCTCGTGCTTCACCGCGCCGTCGTAATTGCACGTGATCGCGCCGGCGCCGATATTGACGCGCTCGCCGACCGTCGCGTCCCCGATGTAGGCGAGATGGGGCGCCTTGGAGCCGCGGCCCAGTCGCGATTTCTTCAGCTCCACGAAATTGCCGACCCGCGCCTGGGGGCCGATGTGCACGTTCGGGCGCAGATGACAGAACGGGCCGAGGATGGCGTCCTCCTCGACGACAGAGTCGGTCATGACACAGTAGGGCTTGAGCGTCACGCGATCGGCCAGCCGGCACGCGCTGATGTGGCAGCCCGCACCGATCACGCAATCGCTGCCGACATGGGAGACGCCCTCGATCACGACGTGGGGGTAGACCACCGTGTCGGGACCGATCGTGACCGTGTCCTCGATGTAGGTGTTCGCGGGATCGAGGATCGTCACGCCATCGGCCATGAGGCGATCCAGGATCCGACTTCGCTGGATCGTCGTGATCAGCGCGAGCTGCTTGCGGTCGTTCACGCCGAGGGCCTCGGCCGCGTCGGCCACGCTCACCGCCTCGACCCGGGCGCCGCGGCGCACGAGGATGGCGATGACGTCGGTCAGGTAATATTCGCCCTGGTCGTTCTCGGGCTTCACGTGCTCCAGCGCCGACCACAAACGTGCCGCGTCGAAGCAGTACACGCTCGTGTTGATCTCGGTGACGCGCTTCTGATCGTCCGTGGCGTCCCGATCCTCGACGATCCGCGCGACGCGGCCTCCCTGCCGCAGCACCCGGCCATAGCCCTGGGGACGCTCGACGACCGCCGTGAGCACGGTCGCGGCGGCGCCGGTAGCGCGATGATGCTGGACCAGGCGCTCGAGCGTCTCGGCTGAGAGCAACGGCATGTCGGCCGCAAGGACCAGGATTGCCCCCGGCCCGCAGACGGGCCGAGCCTGCATGACCGCGTGTCCGGTACCCAGTCGCTCGCTTTGCTCCACGACGGTCACGTCCTCGCCGGCCACCTGCGCGACGCGCTCGCTGTTCGGCGGCACGACGAGAACGATTCGATCGGAGAGCGCGCGCGCCGCGCGCAAGGGATAGCTGATCAGCGGACGGCCGCAGAGCGGGTGGAGCACCTTGGGCTGCCGGGAACGCATTCGTTTGCCTTCCCCGGCAGCGAGGATGACGACTGTCACACCATCCATCTCGGCCACCTCATTCTAGCATTCAGCCGGCAATGGCCATGCCATCCCTGCGCTCGTGAAATGTGCAGGTTCTTCCGGTAATCACGCGCGCTGAACCGTGTCGCTGTGGGAAATCATCCACTGCCAGCACGGCCGCTGTCGCGCAAATGAGACAGAAGGCCCTGCATCCGGGCCGGCACGGGTGCGCTGAATTCCATCCGATGTTGGGTAACCGGGTGCATGAAGCTCAGAACCGCGGCGTGAAGGGCGTGGCCCTCGAAGGGAATGTGGAGCCGTGGCGCCCGCCCGCCATAGAGCTTGTCCCCCACGATCGGGTGGCCGAGCGAGGCCATGTGGACTCGGATCTGATGGGTGCGGCCCGTCTCCAGTCTCGCCTCCATGTACGTGAAACGATCGAACCGCTCGACCACTTTGTAGCGGGTGACGGCGCGCTTACCGTGACGCAACGGACGGATCGCCATGCGAACTCGCTCGTACGGGTGACGGCCGATTGGCGCGTCCACGACTCCTTCGGAACGCGCCACGCGTCCATGCACCACCGCCAGGTAGCGCCGCGTCACCGTCCGCTCGGCAAGCTGGGCCACGAGCGCGTCGTAGGCTTCGCGGGTCTTGGCGATGACGAGCAACCCCGACGTGTCCTTGTCGAGCCGGTGCACGATGCCCGGCCGGCGGGCACCGCCAACCGTGGCGACCGATGGCGCGTGGGCGAGAACGGCCGCCGCGAGCGTGCCGCGACTGTGTCCCGCGCCCGGGTGCACCACCAAGCCTGCCGGCTTGTCGAGCACGAGCACGTCGTGGTCCTCGTGGACGATCGTCAGCGTCATCGGCTCGGGTTCGAGCCGATCGGGCTCCAGCGGCGGAATGTCGACCGCGATGGTCTCCCCGCTGCGGAGCCGGTGCGCAGCCTTCACGACCTTCCCGTCGACCCGGACGTGTCCCGCTTCGATCAAGCCTTGCAGACGCGCGCGGGACACGTCGGAAAACCGGGCCGCGAGCCACCGATCGAGCCGGGCGCCGACGTCGTCAGGACCGGCGCCGAGCGACGTCAGCACCACCGGCTATGGCGCCGACGGCGCCGAGCGCCGACCGACGAGCCGGAGCGCGAGGATCGTCACGCCGATCGTGATCGCAGAGTCCGCCGCGTTGAAGGCCGGCCAGTGGTAGGTCCGGTAGTAGACGTCGATGAAGTCCACGACGGCGCCGTAGCGGGCGCGGTCGATCAGATTGCCAACCGCGCCGCCGAAGATCAGTCCGATCGCCACGACGTCGACCGAGGTTCCGGCCGGCAGCATGCGCAGCGCCACACGGGCCAGCACGGCGAGCGCGACCAGTGAGAGCGCCGCCACGAGCCAGCGCCACGCCACGGGCATGTTCCCGAGGATCCCGAAGGCGAGGCCGGGGTTCATGACGAGCGTGAGCGCCAGGATCCCGTCGACGAGGTCGATCCGGATGCCGACCGGCAGCCGGGCCACGACGATCCACTTCGTGACCTGATCGAGCGAGATGACGGCAACCGCGAGCAAGGCGACCATCTTCATCACCGGCACGCTCCGGTGCCGTTCACGGGCGTAGCGCCGCGCGGATCACCGCCGACGGCTCAGCGAGCGGCGTGGGTCGCCAGGATGACCGGGACGCAGCGCTCACACAGGGCGGGATGCTCGGGATGTTCGCCCACGCGCTCGCTCCACACCCAGCACCGCGCGCATTTGGTGCCCCGCGCGCGGTCGACGTCGATCGCCAATCCCGGGATCTCCTGACTCTCGTAGTGAACAGCCGCCTGCCCGCCGGACGATCCCACGGCGACCTGCGAGACGATGAAGAGCGTCGGCAAGATCTCGCCCTTGCCACGCAGCAACCCGGGGAGGTCTTCGGGCGCCTGCTCGATCCGAACGGACGCTTCCAGACCGCTCCCGATGACACCCCGGGCGCGCGCTGTCTCCAACGCCTTGGCGACCTCACGTCGGACCTCGAGCAGCCGGCTCCACTCACGCGCGAGTGTCTCGTCCAGCCACTCTCGCGAGGCTTCCGGAAACCGCTCGAGGTGCACGCTCTCGGCGCGCGCGCCCGGAAGGTGCTGCCACGCTTCCTCCGTGGTGAACGTCAAGATCGGCGCGAGCAGGCGGGCCAGCGCGCCGAAGATTTCATAGCAGGCCGTCTGCGCCGCGCGGCGCCGCGGGTCGTCGGGGGCCGACGTGTACAGCCGGTCCTTGATGACGTCGAGGTACTGCGCCGACAGGTCGACCGCGCAGAAGTTGTGCGCCGAGTGGAACACCGTGTGGAACTGATACTCCTCGTAAGCCCGCGTGACGCGGGCGATGAGCCGGGCCAGGCGATCGAGGATCCAGCGATCGACCTCTTCGAGCCGCGCGTACGATTGGCGGTCACGCGCCGGATCGAAGTCTCCCAGGTTACCGAGGAGAAATCTGAAGGTGTTCCGGATGCGGCGGTAGGCGTCCACCAGACGGTCGAGGATCTCGAACGAGAGTCGGATGTCCTGCGTGTAATCCTCGGCCGCCACCCACAGTCGCAAGACCTCGGCACCGTACTTCGGCAACAGGTCCTGCGGCGTCACCGTGTTGCCGACGGACTTCGACATCTTCCGCCCTTCGAGATCGATGAGGAACCCGCACGTGAGCACGCTGCGATACGGCGGGCGCGCCCGGGTTGCCATCGACTCCAGGAGCGACGAGTGGAACCAGCCTCGATGCTGGTCGGAGCCTTCGAGATAGAGCTCGGCCGGCGAGCGGAGCTCGGGCCTCGTTTCCAGCACGGCGGCGTGACTGCAGCCCGAGTCGAACCAGACGTCGAGGGTGTCGGTCTCTTTGCGGAAGCTCGCGTCACCGCACCGCGCACAGCGCGTACCCGGCGGCAGCAGCTCGTCCTCGGTCCGGAGATACCATTCCTCGATCCCGCGGCCGGCGCTGAAGATCCGCGCGACGTGTTCGACGATACGTTCCTCGAGGAGCATGGCCCGGCAGCCCGTGCAGTGAAACGCGACGATCGGCACGCCCCACACGCGCTGGCGGGAGAGCGTCCAGTCAGGACGATGCGCGATCATATTGTAGATGCGCTCCTCGCCCCACGACGGGATCCACCGAACGTCGTGCCGGATGGCCTCGAGGGTGCGCATGCGGAGCCGATCGTGGTCCAGCGCGACGAACCACTGCTCGGTGGCACGGAAGAGCGTCGGATTCTTGCACCGCCAGCAATGCGGATAGGTGTGGTCGACCGCGACCTCCGCGACGAGCGCGCCGATCCCTCGCAGATGCTCGATGATCTTCGGATTCGCCTCCCAGACCGTCATCCCCGCGAACTGTTCGACCTCGGGGATGAAGCGGCCGTCGTCGTCGACGGGATTGTAAATCGGCAGTCCGAGACTCTTGCCGAGGTCGTAGTCCTCCTCGCCGTGACCAGGCGCGACGTGAACGAGGCCCGTGCCCGTATCCATCGCCACGAAATCCGCCGTGGCGATCTTGCCCGTCCGATCGACCCACGGATGCCGGTATTCGAGCGTTGCCAACTGGCGGCCGGACAGGGTCGCGACCGTCCGGATCTCGTCGAGGCGCGCCACGCTCGCGAAGGCGTTGGCCAGCTTGCCGGCAACGATGAGAGTCTCGCCGCGGGCCGCGAGCGCGACATAGGGCTCCTCAGGATGCACGGCGACGGCGAGATTGGCCGGCAACGTCCAGGGCGTGGTCGTCCAGATCACGAGCGACGGGCGCGGCGCATCGCCGGCGCCCGGCAGCGGGCCGATCAGAGGAAACTTCACGTAAACCGACGGCGTCCGCTGATCCTCGTATTCGACCTCCGCCTGCGCCAGCGCGGTCTTGCAGTACATGCACCAGTGAACGGGCTTCAGACCCTTGTAGACGAAGCCACGCCCGACCAGGCGTCCGAACTCGCGCGCGATGACGCCTTCGTACTCGGGCGCCATCGTGAGGTAGGCGTTATCCCAGTCGCCGAAGACGCCGAGGCGACGGAACTCGTCGGTCTGGATGCCGACGAAGCGCCGCGCGTACTCACGGCACTTGCGGATCTTCTCGACGGGGTTCATCGCCCGGCGGACGTCGACATCGGCCTTGTCGAGACCGAGCTCCTTGTCGACCTGGTGCTCGATCGGCAAACCATGGCAGTCGAAGCCCGGCACGTACACCGCGTTGTTGCCGAGCATCGAGCGGGATTTCACCACGACGTCCTTCAAGACTTTGTTCAGCACGTGCCCCATGTGGATGTGGCCGTTCACGTACGGCGGGCCGTCGTGCAGGAGCCAGAGCGGACGGCCGGCGCCGGCTTCGCGCAAGCGTTTGTAGATGCCGATCTCGTCCCACCACGCGAGCCGTTTCGGCTCGGTCTCTGGCAGATTCGCCTTCATCGGGAAGGCGGTTTTCGGCAGGTTCAACGTGGCCTTGTAGTCCATGCCCGGGAGCGTCATGGTATCATACGCGGTCGTGGCGGCCGGCGGCGCCGCGGCGCTATTTCGGAGCGATCGTGACGATGCCGCGAGAGGCGTCGATCGTGACTTTGAAGAGCGCGAGGAAATCCTGGCCGAGCAGGCCGTCGACGTCGGGCATGTCCATGTCGTACGCGGACACGAGCATCTTGCCGACGCGGGCGTCGCCGACCTCGAGGGAGTCGATCGCGACCCGGTAGACCTCGGTCTTGGTGTCCGCGATCATCCCTCGTGTCTGGAGCTTCACGCCATCGTGATCCGGCGATACGCCAGCCAGCCTCAAGATTTGCGGACTCAGCAGCGTGTGGGCCGCGCCGGTGTCGAGGTAGAGCTTCGCGGACGTCGAGCCGTTCACCCGGGCTTCGACGACGATGTGACGGCCCGGGGTAAATCGAATGGCGGCCTCGCGCGCCGCCGACTTGTTCGAATCAGTCGACGAGACCGGGCTGTTTCGCAGAGTCAACGGGATCGCCCGTCCCTTGAAGGTCTCAGGGACGTTTTGCAAACCGTCGGCGTAGTGCGCCGTGCCGGCGTCGTCGATCCAGCGATAGAACTGCGCCTGCGCGGAGGCCGTCGACAGCACGAGCGCGACAAGAGCGGCGAGCGCGGTGACGGCACGCGGCATGCGAGCGATCATACCGCACAGCGACTGAGGCGGTACACCACCATCTCGGCTGCGCCTGACACTTCGTTGTGGTCGAGTCGCACGCGATAGATCTCGCTGAGTAGATCGCTCCGGGCGACGAGCGCCGGAAACCATGCAGGAAAGACGATGACGTAGTCGGGGCACGTCTGCTCCACGTAGCGGATGATGCCACGCTCGCCTTGCCGTCGATATGGAACGATCTCCGGCGTCACGAGGCCCATGAGGTCGATCACCGGACGACGCGAGAAGTATGCGATGGCGCCGATATCGTTCACCGCCAGACGTGCGGATCGAGGCACGTGGCCGTCGACCCAGCGGCCGAGGTGCACCTGCATGCCATTGATGTTCTGCACCGCCCACCCGTACCGCTCGGCTGCGGCCGGCAACGTGATGAGCGCAATCACGAGATACGCGAGGAGAACTGTTCTCCGGATCTTCTCGCGCGACGGCGAGAGTCCGACGGCAAGCACCAGCATCGCGACCGGCAGGAGATGGATCGAATAGCGCCCCTCCTGGAAGCCGGGGTCGCGGTAGGGAGCCAGCAGCGCCATGGCGAGCGGATGCGCCGCGAGCGCGAGCGCCGGCACCGCCAGGCGCCGGCCCGCGCGTAGCGCGACGGCGACGAGTCCCGGCACCAGCGCGAGCGGCAGCAACCAGTGCGTCAACGCGAGCCACTGCCCCCACGCGACGGCGAAGCGCCACGGCCGAATGATCCATGTGAGCGCCGGGCTCTCGTGGACGCCCGCGAGCCAGCCAAAGAGGCCGCCCTCGATCTTCGCGGCGGCCGTCGCCGGGAACGGCGCGCCGACCGTCGCCATGCTGAACCAGACCGCGGGCGCCAGAAACGCCGCCGTGATCAACGAGAACGTCGCGACGCGCCGCAGCGTGAGCGGCCCCGCCAGCACCAGCAGAGGAACCAGCAGCGCCGCTTCCGGACGCGCCAGCACGGCCAGGGCCGCGAGGACAGCGGTGAGCGCGGCGTGTCCACGCGCGTGCGCGAGCAGCGCACCAGCCACGAGCAGCGCGGCGAGCGACACTTCCATTCCGGAGAGCGCACCCCACGTCATCGGGCGGCTCCAGAGCAGCCCCACCGCTGCCACGAGCGCGACCGGCGCGGATGCGCCGAATGCGAGCGCCGCGCGGCGAAGAATCAACGCCGTGAGGATCGTCGCCGCGATGCCGAGACTCTTCGCGAGACCGACCGACGCCCCGACGAGCGTGGCGCCCAACGCCAGGAGCAGCGTCCACAATGGCGCCGTCGAGCCCGCCATCGGCACCCCCGGGTTGTACGCGAAGCCGGCGCCCTCGGCGATGTTCCTCGCGAAATGCAGATGGATCCAGGAGTCGTCCAGCGGAAATCCCGGGACGCCGGCCAGCGCGCGCTCGCGCAAGACGAAGAGCCCGACCGGGAGGAGAGCCGCAGCGACGACTACGAGGTCATCGCGCCGTGCGGCGGGCACGGCGTGGCGGCTCGTCGCGAACGAGCGTGTAGCCGGCGTAGTCCACCGGTTTCTTGCCCAGAGGCAAGACATAGAGGAAGCGCCCGTACGGAATCTCCATCTCGACCAGGCCTGGCAGTCTCTCGGCAGTCGGACTCCAGTGATCGACGAACCAGACGAGACGACGGGCCGAGGCGGGAAGCCGGATCAGGCTATCGCGCACCGGGATCATAGCCGAGGAGAGCTTCGGGGCGTAATACCCGAACGGCATGTCGCCCACGCGGAGCTCGTAGATCGTGTACTCCGGCAGATA
This sequence comes from Methylomirabilia bacterium, assembly GCA_041490825.1. Classification (GTDB taxonomy): domain Bacteria; phylum Methylomirabilota; class Methylomirabilia; order Rokubacteriales; family CSP1-6; genus JBGPTW01. Next base: position 25,366 of record JBGPTW010000044.1, read on the forward strand.
GAACATGGCGTGCCGGAGCCAGGGATACGATCGCGGATTCCCCACCTCCGTGACGATCACCGTCTCCGAGGAATCGTAGAGGCCGCGGATCGAATCGACGAAAGTCCGCACGACCGCTTCGTGCTCGCGGAGCGCCGCCGCCGTCCGGCTGAAGATCCAGTCGTACGCTTCGTCCTGCGCCATCCGCCGCCAGTCGGCCGTCGGGGTCTCGAAGTCACGGGGCATCGGCCGCGCGTTCACGAAGAAGGAGCCGTTGACGAGCACGACCATCATGACGACGGCCGCGGCCAGCCCGGCGCGGACGCGCGGACGCGCCGCGAGTGCCGAGACGTCGGTCAGCGCCGACAGGAGAACCCGGGACAGAAAGATCACGAGCGCCGGCAGAAACGTCAAGACGTAGCCGGCCTGACCGAAATGGACGAGCGTGTACACGAGGAGTGGCGGAACGCACCAGAGCACGAGAAACCACTCCCGGATGCCCCATCCGTGCCGGCGGACGTACCAGGGCACGAGCAACGTCGCGAGCACGAGCGGCCCGAGCCCGACGAGCACCGACTCCAGGAGATACCGAGACATGCGGAGCGTGACGTCCAACGGACCCGCGACGACCGACGTCGGCTTCACGACTGATTCGGCCAGATCGACGGATGCGCCGACGTAACGCTGCCACCCGCCCGTCAGCCAGATCATCGGAACGAGCCACGTGAGCACCGCGACGAGCACGATGGCGAGCCCGATGACGACGGCCCGCAGCCGGCGCGTGCCGACGACGACGGAGACGAACCACAGCGGCCAGAGGAGGAGCAAGATCGACTGCCGCATGCCAGCCGCCAGTCCGAGAGAGCCGGCGGCGAGCCAGCCATCGCCGGCGCTGCCTCGGAGCGCCCGGAACGAGAAATACGCGACGGTGGAGGCCATGAGCGCTTCGCCCGAGTACGTCAGGCCGACCGAGCCATAGAACCAGAACAGCGGGCTCACGGCCAGGATGGTGGCCGCGGCCAGGGCGGTCGCCCGGTCATAGACCGCACGAGCGAGGTAGTACACGACGAAGGTGGTCAAGCCGCTGAAGATCACGGCGAGCAGGACGTAGGCCGCGGTGCCGTCATGGAGCCAGGCGTCCACGAGACGGCCGAGAACGACGTAGAGGATGTACCCAGGCGGGTGCGGCTGATGCTTGGCGACGTCGTATTCCTTGAGCGCGAGCGCGAACTGGACGGCGTCCCAGTTGTAGAGCATTCGCGCGCGGTAGGGCAGGCGCGACGCCACGGTCAAGAGCGAAAGAACCGATGCGCAGACAAAATCCCAGCGATCGGTCGTTCGCTCCATGGCAGGAAGTATATACCGCGGGTTACGCGACCGCGCCCGCGAGCGCCGCCGCACCGACCACGCCGCTCCAGTTGCCGAGCCGCGCGCGATCGATGCGGAGCGAGCGCCGGGCCAGCACCGTGGTGAGCTCCATCACGCCGGCGCCTGCAAGCTCGGCGAGCTCCGGCACGGTCTCGATCACGCCACCACCGAAGATCAGCATTTCCGGGTTGAGGATCGTCACGTAGTTCGCGACGCCCATGGTGAGATACCGCACCGCATCGAGCCACATCTCGCGCGCGAAGTCGTCATCGTTCGCGGCCGCAGCCACCATCGCCGCGGTGAGCTGGCCGGGATCGCGCTTGGCGAGATCGGTCAAGCGCGTCTTGACACCGGCCGCGAGCGCGTCGGCGAAGCGCCGCTGGAAACCATTGCCGGAGACGTATTGCTCGAGGCAGCCGCGCTGGCCACAGCGGCAGGCGCGCCCATCGATCACGACCTGCGTGTGACCGACCTCGCCCGCCGCGTTGCCGGCGCCGCGCCAGAGTCGACGCTCGACGACGGCGCCGGAGCCGACGCCGGTGCCGACGAAGACGGCAATGAGGCTTCCTGCGCCGGCGCCCGCACCGAATCGAAACTCGCCCCACGCCGCCGCGCGCACGTCGTTCTCGACCGCGATGGGCACGCCGAACGTTCGGTGCAGCGTCGCGGCGAGCGGGACATCGTGCCAGTCGAGGTTGGGTGCCTGGACGACCACACCGCTGGCGGGATCGATCTGGCCCGCGCAGGCCACGCCGATACCGGCAATCGTGTCGAACGGAGCGCGGATCTCGTTGAGGGCCTGCTCGAGGGTGGCCAGGACGGCCGCGGGACCGCGGCGAGCGTCGGTGCGGGTCTCGGTCTGGGACAGGAGGCAGCCATCGGCGTCAACAGCTCCGACGCGGATGCGAGTGCCGCCGATGTCGGCTCCGATGAGCGGGGCTACGCCTTCTTCTCCTCGTCCTTCCGAACGGGCGTCTCGTCTGACTTCGTAGCTTCGTTGACGCCCTTCTTGAACTCCTTCACGCTCGATCCCAGCGACCGAGCGAGCTCCGGCAACCGATTCGCGCCAAACAGCACGAGCACGATGACGAGGATGACCAGCAGTTCCTGGTAACCGAGGCCAAACATACGTGACTCCTTTCCAGAGACGTCAACGGTACGCCGTCGCTACCCGCCGCGCAAGACCCGTCTTTCGCCCACGCGCATCGTAACCCGGCGAGAATCCAGATATTCCAGCAATGGGATCGCGTACTTTCTCGAGATGCCAAGCAGGTCCTTGATGTCTCCGGGCCCGATCTCCTTCCGTTCTCGCAAGAGAGCGATGACGCGGCCCTCGATCGCCTCGAGGCTGCGCGCGTGGAAGTAGAGCGACTCCTTGACCCTGACCAGCCTCTTGCTGTCCAGCAGGAGCTGGAAGAGCTCGTGCTCCTCGCCGCCGGTGACGCCAGCTCGAGCGAGTGACTCCTCAGGACTCGGCGGAGCGGCGTCCGCGTTGAGGAACTCCTGCTCCACCTGGTCCACGATCAGCTGCTGCTTCGGCGAGAGTCGGATCTCGTGAGAGGCCAGACGGACCTTGTCCCGATCGACTTTTACCGTACCGTCCGCGTCGAGGGCCGCGATCAGATGAGCAAAGACGCGCTCATCGGCAGCGCCGGCTCGGCCGCGCAGCTCCTCGCGCGACATCCCGGGACGTAGCGGATTCTGCAGATGGAACTGCTCGAGCGTGGCGAGCGTGAGGGTGCGGAGGCGCGCATAGCTCTCGGGATGGAGGAACCAGTCTCGATCGATCGCGACGATCCGCCCTCCGGCCTCCACCGAGCCGAGGAGCTGCCGAAGCCGATTCGGACCGAACGGCACGCGGCCCGCCAGCGCCGAGACTCGCACGCCGCTCGCCCCGGCGTGTCGGACGTGCTCCTCCAGCACTGCGTCGTCGCTTCCGCGCTGGAGCAGCTCCAGGTGCGCGACCAGCGCCGGGGCCTTCCGCTTGAAGCGTGGCGGCGCGACGTCGAGGAGCGTGCCACCGGCGATCGTGACGATCGGCGAGTACGAGCGCACGACGAATCGGTCGCCGGGCAATGCGACCAGCGGGGCTTCGAGCCGAAACCGCACGAACGCAGTCGCGCCGGGCTCGAGCTCGGAGCGGTCCAGGAGGAGCACTCGGGCCATGATCTCGCTCGTGCCCGCGTGCAAACGGATACGGTCGCGCGACTTCAATGGCCGAGGGGCGTCCTTCAAAAGCTCGAGTGTCCCGTCCACGAGAACCGACGGAACGAGCGTGCCCGGCTGGCCAACGACGTCGCCACGCTCGAGCGCGGCACGCTCGAGTCCCTGGAGATTGATCGCCGTGCGCTGCCCGGCGTGGGCGTCCGGTACGGACCGGCCATGCGTCTGGAGTCCGCGGATCTTCGCCTGCAGCGTTTTCGGGTAAATCTCCACGCGATCGTCGGCGGCGAAACGGCCGGCGGCGAGCGTTCCGGTCACCACGGTCCCGAATCCCTTGACCGTGAATACCCGGTCGATCGGCAGGCGTGGAAGCTGATCGGTGAGGCGGTCGGGCACGGCGAGCGCGAGCCGGCGAAGGGTCGCTCGGAGCTCCTCTAACCCGGCACCGGTCTTCGCGGAGACACCGAGCACCGGGGCACCTTCGAGGCAGGTCCCTCTCACGAGCGAGGCGGCATCGTCGTTCACCAGCGCGAGCCAATCTTCCTCGACGAGATCGGCCTTCGTCAGGACCACGAGCCCGCCCTTGATTCGCAGGAGCGAGCAGATCGCGAGGTGCTCGCGCGTCTGCGGCATGACGCCTTCGTCAGCGGCGATCACCAGCATCGCGAGGTCGATGCCGCCCACGCCCGCGAGCATGTTCTTGACGAAGCGTTCGTGCCCGGGGACGTCCACGATCTCGATCGTGAGCCCGTCCGGCTCCTCGAGGAACGCGAACCCGAGGTCGATCGTGATCCCTCGCGCCTTTTCCTCGGGAAGCCGATCGGTGTCGATCCCAGTGAGCGCGCGCACCAGCGCCGTCTTGCCGTGGTCGATGTGTCCGGCCGTCCCGACGACGACGTGTTTACGCCCGGAGAGGGGCTGCGCCCCCCTGCCGCGACCTTCCCCCGGATTCGATCGCGCCGGCGAAGCCGGCGCCCGAACCGCGTCGTCACGCTGCGGCGTTGTCACCGTTGCACCGCGAGCGTCGCGAGTGCACGGACCAGCGGCGCGACGTCTGCAGCAAGGATCGTCCGGAAGTCGAGCAGCAAGCGGTCGTCGGTGATCCGACCGACGACGGGGGGGTCGGCCTCCCGGAGGGCGGCATCGAACCGGCGCGCCTCGGCATCGGTGGCACCGATTGCGATGGTCACAGTCGGCAGTTCCACCGTCGGCAGCGCCCCACCACCGACTTGCGAGTGGCTCGGCACCAGCGCAGCGGCGAGACTCGCACGCTCCGGGGGCGCCAGGCGCTTGAACGCTCGCCGCGCCCGCGCGCGAATGGCACTGAGTGGCTGGGTCAGCAGCACGAGTGTCGGCACGGTCTCGAGAGCATCGCCGGCTTCGTACGCGACGAGCGTCGCTTCGAGGGCCGCCACCGTCAGCTTGTCGATCCGGAGCGCTCGGTTCCATGGGTTCTTCTTCAAGCGCGCGATGATCGCTCGCTTACCGACGATGATTCCGGCCTGGGGACCGCCGAGAAGCTTGTCCCCCGAGAAGGTGACGAGGTCGACACCGGATGCGACGACCTCTTGCACCGTCGGCTCGTGTGGAAACCCGTATGGTCCCAGGTCCACGAGGCATCCGGATCCGAGGTCTTCCATCACTGGCAGCGACCGCGCGCGCCCGAGCGCCACGAGCTCCCGCGACGATACGGCGGCCGTGAATCCGACCACCTTGTAGTTGGAGGTGTGCACCTTCAGCAGCAAGGCGGTCTCGGGGCCGATCGCGTCGGTGTAGTCGCGCAGATGCGTTCGATTGGTTGCGCCCACCTCGCGCAGCCGGGCGCCGCTCCTCAACATGATGTCGGGAATCCTGAACTCACCCCCGATCTCGATGAGCTCGCCGCGGGACACGACGACTTCCTTGCCGTGCGCCAGCGTTTCCAGGGCCAGCAAGACGGCTGCCGCGTTGTTGTTGACGACGAGGGCGTCTTCGGCGCCGGTGAGACGCTGCAGGAGCTTCTCGACGTGGCTGTACCGGGAGCCGCGCTCCTTGGTGGTGAGATCGATCTCGAGATTGGAGTACGCCTGCGCGATCCGTGTCAGCCGGTCCAGCGCGCGCCGACCCAGCACCGCGCGCCCGAGATTCGTATGGAGCACGACGCCGGTCGCGTTGATGACCGGGCGAAGTGAATAGACCCCGGCGCGCGACAGGCGTTCCACGACACGGACGGCGAGCATTGCCGGCTCCGCCGGCGCGGCCTGCTCCAAAAGGACACGCTGGCGCTCGGCATCGAGAACGTCGCGGATCGTCGCTGCGAGCCGCGTGCGAGGAATCCCGTCCGCGGCAGCGTGGTCACCGAGTCGGCGCAACAACTCATCGACAGAGGGCAATGCCCGCAGCGCAGCGGATCGATCAGCCGTCATGGAGCGCTGCCTCCACCTTCGCCCGGACGCGGGCGATGACCTCTTCGGTCTCCTGCCGCACGGTGGCGGGACTCCAGGTGGTTCCGAAGCTCTGCGCGGATCGCCGGAGCGCCTCTTCGGTCAGTGCCGCCCACAGCTCATCGAGATCCGTTCGCGAGAGCCGCTGACCGCGCAATGCGCGCACCCACTCCGACGCCACCGCATCGACGAGACGGTCCCGCTCGGTCGCCAGCCGCCGCGCCTTTCGGATCAGATCGGCCAGACGGGAAGGCATGACTCAACCCTGGACGAGCTGGCGGACCGCGTCGAACAGGTTCAGCTCGAAGCGGCCGGTCGAGGCGCACTGGTAGACGGGCCGCGCGCGGAGCTTTCCCGACGTTCCCTTGCGGTGCGCTTGGGTACGCATCTTCGAGTTGACCTGGACGTTCGTGGCGTTAGGACCGTTCGCCGAGGCGAACAGCGTGTAGGAGACCAGTGCCTCGCCCTCGACGCGGTCGCCACCGATCCGCCCACAGTCGGCGTAGAGACCGATCGGTGTCACGCTGTCGTCCGACGCGATGACACCGGAATCCCGCGCGATCGCGCGCAATGGCACGTTCTGCATCGCGAGTGTCCGCACGATGGCGCGCCACGTCGTCTCGTAGCTCGCCGCGATCTCGGCACGATACGGCGGCGGCGCCAGCGGGGAGATGTACGGCCGCGCGCAGCCGGCAGCCCCGAGTGCCAGCAGAGCGACCACCAGACTACTTCGCGGGATGGTGATCGATCCCACGGTACGCCTCGATGAACCGCGTGATGCGGGACTCGTCGACGTCGTCGATGGTCTGGATCCGCGTCCAGGCGGTCAACGCGATCTTGCTCTTCATCGTCGGATAAGGCGCGAGAATGACTTGCGTGTTGTACTTCTGGACGATCGCGCGGAGTCGGTTGACGAGGTCCGGGCACTCGCAGTTGTACTGAACGATCACGCCGCCGTCCTCGAGGTTGTGAACTTGCAGCTCCGGCTGGATCGGACGCGTGTGGATGCCCCATGGCGCGATGTACGGAAAATGCGGGCCCGACGTTGGCGGATCCGAGCTGTATGGCTCATGTGGTATGTCGGCGCTCGCGATGTGGGCATTGCCCTGATCCGCCATTCTGACTCCGGGCAGATCCGCCTGCGCCCGGTACGCGAAGTAACCCACGGCCACCGCCAGCATCGCGGCGACGACCGCGATGAGGGCGATCGATCGCTGGCGTCCGGCACGGCGGCTCGGTCGCGTCCGTCGTTCGGTCTGTTTTCGCATGCTCTCCGCTGGCGGAAGCGTGTGGGAGTCGAACCCACCTCCAGCTTGTCTAGAGCCGGACACCGGATTTGAAGTCCGGGAGGCCCACCGGGTTCCTAGACGCTTCCCTCTCGCTAAGTGTGCTTCGATCCAGCCGTGTCAGTCTACCATTCCGGCGTCCAGCCGCTGCCGCCTCCGCGGCAGCCGCTACCGCCTCCGCGGTGCGGACCACGATGGTAGACTCCACTCGACAGAGCGTGTACCCGGAGGAGAGGCGCAGTGATATCTCGGAGTCTTCATCGGCTCATCTCGATCGGCAGCGTGCTGGCATCGATCGCCGGCGCGGGGTGCGCCACGACCAGTCACGAGCCCACGATGATCACCGTCGCCGACAAGAACGTTCAGTCACGGTGGGAGAGCGAGATCGTCGGGCTCACGGAGTCGCCCCTGAGCCATCGCGTGGCGCCAGTGCGGCGTGACGAGATCGTCCGGGAGTATTGGGTCAAGGGCACGGATGGAACGTGGTACCAGATCGGAAGGACGGACTGGGAAGCCGCCGGGATCGGTCAGCCACTCGAAATCCGTGCCGCCCTGCCTGAGCGCCAAGGTCTCGGGCCGAGTATCTTTCCGTGCCTAGGTCCTGATCGGCGCTGGCGGTGCTGATCGACCGGATTTCGTCGCCGCGCCGCGCGAGCCTATGTCGCGACCTGCCGATCCGACCTCAGACCGCTCCGCCGGCCAGCGGCGGAAATAACGTCACGACATCGTCGGCGACGAGCCGGCGTCCGGGGTCAGCTTCCTGACCATTCACGAGCGCGATCCATGAGAACTCGGGCGGAATTCCGAGCAAGCGCGCGAGATCGACGATCGTGCTCTCATCCGGAAGGTCGACGACTGCGGAGCCCTCACGGCCCGCAGCGGGCAGGTAATCGGCGAGCGTCGCGAAGAGAGTGACTTCGACCTTCACCGGGGGCTCGCCTGTCGATCCCGTTCGGGCGACAGACGGCGGTCGATGACTCTCAGACGATCCCCGGGACGAATGGCATCATGGCGTTCGAGACTGTTCCAGCGCAGCACGTCTCCGATTGAGACCCCGTAACGCTGGGCAATCGTGCTCACAGTATCGCGCGGACGCACGACGTGCATGTCGGCGTGTCCGCCCGCGCGGCCCATGTTCACAGGCGGCCGCCCGATCGCTGGATTATTCACGGTGTCGATCGCCGCCAGAACTCCGTTCCCAGATCCCACCGGCACCCGTAGACGATAGACGGTGCCTGGCGGCGTGACACCGCGTACGAGCGTCGGATTCAGTTCGCGCAGCGTCTCCATCCGTAAACCCGAGGTTGCGGACAATCGCTTGAGGTCCGTATGCGGCGGCACGGGAACACTTTCGACGAGGATCGGACTCATGTCGCGGGGCTCGAAGCCGTACTGGCTGGGATCACGCCCGATCATCGTCGCCGCCTGAATCTGAGGGACGAAGTCCTTGGTCTCCCGCTGAAGCCATCGGGTCCGGGCCAGGTGCCAGAAGTCAGTCGAGCCCGTCGCGCGGATCGCCTTCGTGACTTTGACCTCGCCCGCGTTGTACGCGGCCTGCGCGAGCACCCACGATCCAAACTGCTGGTAAAGATCCCTGAAATACGAGGCGGCCGCGAGCGTGGACTTCTCGGGATCCATGCGCTCGTCGACCCACTGATCCACACGGAGCCCATAGCGGCGCGCCGTCGCCGCCATGAATTGCCAGAGGCCGGCGGCCCCGGCGCGAGAAACGGCGACAGGATTGAAGCCGCTTTCGATCATCGCCGTGAACGCCAGATCTTCGGGTAACCCACGATCTCGCAACACCTGTCGAATCATCACGAGGTATCGATTGGCCCGGTTCAGCCACATGCCAACGATGGAACGGCGATCGCCTGTGAACCGCTCCAGGAAGAACTTGACCTCTGGATTGAGGACGATCGGATACGCCGGGGAATCAGCCCACACCAGGACGGACCCGAGGCGCGACGACTCCGCGAGCGCCTCGGCCCACGGATCCGCGTCGGTTGTCGGCGCGGATGCCACCGGGGTCGAGGACACCGCTTGCATCGACGAACCCGCTGGCCTGGACGGGTTGCTCTGAACCGAGGAACCATCCGCGTCGAGGCCACGTTCAAGAGATAGATCGACGCGCACGACATCGTGTCGCTCTGGCGGAGCGACGGCTACCTCCGCACGACGCGCGAGAGGGCCGATAGAGTCGGCGGCGCTCGCGGTGATAGCACCCGATGCTATGACGAGAAAAAACGCGCCGAGCGCCAATGGAAAGCGGCCCTGGATCACCATAGAGAGGGGAAAGCCAGGTACCTTTTACCATGGGGCTGATCTCGGGTCAATGACTTGACAGCCCCGGGCGAGACCCATAAAGTGGCCGGTGGCATTCTTGTAGATTTAACGGCTAGTTGGAAGGAGGCTAGGACAGCGTTCGGGGCCTATACTTGTCGCCGGGACAACGGAGCTCCCAACCATCTCATTTGGAGGATCGACACGTGAAGAAACTGCTCAGCCTGTTCATTGCTGTCGTGTTCGTGGCCAGCATGGCCGCCGTCGCAGCGGCCCAGACCACCAGTGCCACGCCGGAGAAGAAGCCCGACACCTCGATGAAGTCGGGCGAGAAGGCGTCCGGCATGAAGAAGATGGCGGCCGCGAAGCACGCCAAAGGAACGGTGAAGTCCGCCAGCGCCGATAGCATCGTGGTCGCGGGCAAGGAGAAGGGCAAGGACGCGGAGTGGACGTTCGGTCTCGATTCGAGCACCAAGATCAAAAAGGCCGGCAAGGACATCACCGCCGGTGACGTGAAAGCCGGTGATTCCGTGACCGTCGCCTACAAGGAGACGGACGGCAAAGCGACGGCCGAAATGGTGAGAGTGATGGGTGGCGGGATGGCCAAGAAGAGCGACGCCGCGAAGAATCCCTGCGCAGCGAAGAAGTAACGTAGCGACGAGCAGCCGATCTCTGCACCGGGCGCCACCCCCGCGGGTCGGCGCCCGGTTGCATTTTCATCTCTGAGATTGCCGGCCTCTCGTGTCAGCCGCCGGACGCGGATCGTGAAACGGTGGTGTCGTCAGCGGCTGGCCGTGTCCGCCAGCGGTCGTGGAACCACAGCCACTGCTCTGGTGCATCTCGGATCGCAGCCTCGATGGCCTCGGTACATCGTGCGGTGAGCTCGCGGATGGCTGCCGCACGGTCCAGGCCAACCGCGGCGGCGACGGGCGGATGTATCGTCACGCGATGTCGGGCAGGTCCCTCCCGGCAAACGAACACTGGCACGATCGGCGTGCCGGTCCGGACCGCGAGCGCGGCGATGCTGCGCGAGGTGCTCGCGGGCCGGCCGAAAAACGGCACGAAGACGCCCTCCCGCCGTGACGTGTTCTGATCCAGGAGGATCGCGACCAGGCGACCCCGTTTGAGCGCGCTCAGCACCGGGCGCAGCGCCTGCTGCTTCGGGATGATTTCGACTCCGGCGTCCATCCGCAGTCGCTCGACGAGCCCGTTCAACCATGGCATGTCGAGAGGGCGGACGACGATCGCCAGCGGATGCCCGACGATCTTGTGGACGAGGCTCAGGATCTCCCAGTTGCCGAGGTGCGCCGTGAGAATGAGAGCGCGTCCGTGAGTCGCGAGAACGTCGGCGAGAAGATGCTGACCATCGAGGACGAGGCCGTCGAGAACGCGGCTCGTCGGGCCTTTCACCAACCCGCAGAGCTCGACGACGATCACCCCGAGATGCTGGAACGAATGGCGAGCCAGGCGCCGCCGGACGGCATGTGGCAGCGCGGGAAAGGCCGCGCCCAGATTAGTCATCGCGATCCTGCGACGGCGCGGGAGCAGCGCCCAAGCGACGTCACCGAGGCGCCGGCCGAGCCAGTCGGCCATCGGCGCGGGCAGCCGTCCGAGGGTGGACGCCAGCCCGGTGACTAGACCGACTGCCTCCTCCGCTCTCGGAACAGCTCGATGGCGATCGGAACGCAGGACAGCACGATGACCGCGAGCACGACCACGTGAATGTGCCGATCGATGTTCGGCACCGCGTGCCCGAGCAGGTAGCCGGCGCCCGTCATGCTGAGCACCCATCCGGCGCCGCCCACGACATTGTAGGAGACGAAGCGCCGGTATTGCATCTGTCCCACGCCGGCCAGCACGGGCGCGAACGTGCGCACGATCGGAACGAATCGCGCGATGACGATGGTCTTGGCCCCGTGCCGCTCGTAGAAGCGCCGCGTGCGCTCGACGTGCCGAGGATTGAAGAGGAGAGACTTCTGCCGGGTGAACAGTCGCGGGCCGATTCGCACACCGATGGCATAGCCGGTGCTGTCGCCGACGACCGCAGCGACGATCAGCATCGCGGCGAGCCACCAGACGTTCAACGCGCCGGCGGCGGCCACGAGCCCGGCCGTGATCAGCAGCGAATCTCCGGGCAGGAAGACACCGACCAAGAGGCCGGTCTCGGTAAAGACAATCGCGACGAGGAGAACATACCCGCCCCAGCGGATCAGCGCGTCGAGAGAGTACGCCCCGGTCACGACGCCGTAGAGAAACTCCACGCGATCGCTACTTCCCTCGCGCGACCGCCTCGCGGGTCGGGCGCGCCGCGGGCGTCGGCCCGCCGCTCTGGATCCGCATGGCGTAGAAGGACCGCCAGACGAACACGACGGACACCAGGAAGAAGATCGCCGCCAGCGTTCGGCTGAATCCGGGGCCGCGCTCAGCGGTGAGCGTGACGGCGAGCTCCACGGCAAGAAGCCCGAACAGCGTCGTGAACTTGATGATCGGGTTCATGGCGACGGACGAGGTGTCCTTGAACGGATCGCCCACGGTGTCCCCGACGACGGTGGCGGCATGGAGCGCCGTACCCTTCTCCTTCAGATCCACCTCCACGATCTTCTTGGCGTTGTCCCAGGCGCCGCCGGCATTCGCCATGAACACGGCCTGGTAGAGCCCGAACAGCGCGATCGAGATCAGGTAGCCGATGAAGAAGTACGGCTCCAGGAAGGCGAAGGCGAGTGTCGAGAAGAAGACGGTCAGGAAGATGTTGAACATCCCCTTCTGGGCGTACTGGGTGCAGATCTCGACCACGCGCTTGCTGTCGGTGACCGACGCCTTGGTGACGCCCTCCTCCAGCCGGATGTTGGCCTTGATGAATTCCACGGCCCGATACGCTCCCGTTGTCACGGCCTGAATGGAGGCGCCGGTGAACCAATAGATGACGGCGCCGCCCGTGATGAGGCCGAGCAGGAACGGCGGATGGAGCAATGAGAGCTTGTCCAGGTTTTGGGTGAGCCCGTGCGTGAGCATCACGATGATCGAGAAGATCATCGTGGTGGCGCCCACGACCGCAGTGCCGATCAGCACCGGCTTTGCGGTGGCCTTGAACGTGTTGCCGGCGCCGTCGTTCTCCTCGAGGAGATGTTTCGCCTGCTCGAAGTCGACGTCGAAGCCGAACTCCTTCCGGATCGACTGCTTGATGTTCGGCACCTGCTCGATCACAGAGAGCTCGAACACCGACTGCGCATTATCCGTCACCGGTCCATACGAGTCGACCGCGATGGTCACCGGCCCCATTCCGAGGAAGCCGAAGGCAACGAGCCCGAACGCGAAGACGGCCGGAGCCACCATGAGTGCGCCGAGACCGAGGGTGCTGACCGAGTACGCGAGTCCCATGAGAAGGACGACGACCATGCCGAGCCAGTACGCGCCGAAGTTTCCGGCCACGAGCCCGGAAAGAATGTCGAGGGAGGCGCCACCTTCGCGAGCGGAGATGACGACCTCGCGGACGTGGCTCGATTCCGTCGACGTGAAGATCTTCACCAGCTCGGGAATGATGGCCCCGGCCAGCGTCCCGCAGGTGATGACCGTCGACAGCTTCCACCAGAGCGTGCCGTCGCCGAGATCAGCGATGAGGGCGTACGACGCGACGTACGTGAGGACGACCGACACGACCGAGGTGATCCAGACCAGCGAGGTGAGCGGCGCTTCGAAATTCATGCGCGGCGCCGAGGCATAGCGGGCGCGGGCGATGACGGCATTGATGCCATAGGAGGCGCCGCTGGCCACGATCATCAGCACCCGCATCACGAAGATCCAGACGAGCAGCTGCACCTGGATGAGCGGATCCTTCACTGCCAGCAGGATGAACGAGATCAACGCGACGCCGGTGACCCCGTACGTCTCGAAGCCGTCGGCGCTCGGCCCCACGGAGTCGCCGGCGTTGTCGCCGGTGCAGTCGGCGATGACGCCTGGGTTCCGCGCATCGTCCTCCTTGATGTTGAAGACGATTTTCATGAGGTCGGAGCCGATGTCGGCGATCTTCGTGAAGATGCCGCCCGCGATCCTGAGCGCCGCGGCGCCCAGCGATTCACCGATGGCAAAGCCGATGAAGCACGGACCAGCGTAGTCCCCGGGGACGAACAGCAGGATGCACAGCATCAAAAAGAGCTCGACGCTGATCAGCAGCATCCCGACGCTCATACCGGCCTTCAGCGGAATCTCGTACACCGGGAATGGCTTGCCTGGCAGGCTGGCAAAGGCGGTGCGCGAGTTCGCGAAGGTGTTGATCCGCATCCCGAACCACGCCACGCTGTAGCTGCCCGCGATGCCGATCACGCTGAAGGCCAGGATGATGACGACCTTCATCGCCTCGAACCGCAGCAACACACCGAAATAGAGGACGATGATCACGCCGATGAAGGCCTCGAGGATCAGGAGTAACTTGCCCTGGGTGATCAGATACGTCTTGCATGTCTCGTAGATCAGCTCAGAGATCTCTCGCATGGTCTCGTGAACCGGAAGCTTCTTGAGCTGCCTGAAGATGACCAGGCCGAAGAACAGCCCGAAGGCGCAGACGATGAGCCCGAGCATCAGCAACACCCGGCCGTTGACGCCTCCGAACGCCACCTGACTCAGATCGGGGACGATGAGGCTCGCCTCGCCGCCCCCGGCATGAGACGGAGCGCCCGCGCCTTGCGCCCAGGCGCCGGGAACGAGCACCGCCGAGAAGACGGCGAGAACGAGCAGCGCCGGCGCAACGACGAAGGCGGCGCGCCAAGCTGGGTGGGGCATCCGGGTCATTGTCGTGGTCTCCTGACGAATTCGGACTGGTGTCGCCACAGAGAGCGCGCTTGTCCGTCGCCGAACGCTGGCAACTTTACGCGACGCGTCGTCGAGTTGTCAACGACACCGAGCGCCGTGCAAGTCCGCGAGTTGACACTGTTTGTTGCCGGCCGGTACGATGGAATCGTGCCTGGTCGCTCCGCGCCCTCAGATACGCTCCTACGACGCGACTCCAGCACTGATCATCGGCTGAAGTGCCCGACGTGTCGCGAACGTACGCCGTGGGTCGGGAATCCCCATCGCCCATTTTGCTCATTGACCTGCCGACTCATCGATCTCGGGGTGTGGCTCGACGAGCGGTACCGGATCGGCGCCGACGGCCAGCGCGATGTTCCGTAAGACGACCGGCGCGATCCTGTGTCCGTCCTGCGGTCGGCTGACCAACGCGGACGCGCCGACGTGTCTGATCTGCGGTCGCCGTAACCCCGGCATGTGGGGCTTTGCGGGACCGTTCAGCGCGATCTTTCGCCTCCGGAGCTTCACGAACCTCGTCATCGGCACCTGCGTCGCACTCTACGTCGCAAGCTTGCTCTTTGACCCTTTCGGAGCATTGCGGCCGCGCGGCCCGTTCGATATCTTCTCGCCGAGCTCGTCCGGTCTGCGCGCTCTCGGACAAACGGGCGGATACGCATGGCATCGGGGCGAATGGTGGACACTGCTCACCGCGATCTATCTGCACGGCAACCTGCTCCACATCCTGTTCAACGTTCTGTGGATCCGGCAACTCGGCCCCGCCGTCGAAGAGCTCTACGGCTCCGCCCGTTTCTTCGTGATCTTCACGATCTCTGGCGTCGTCGGATTTTTCGTCTCGAACATTGCGACCGGGTATCCGACCGTCGGCGCTTCGGGATCGATCTTCGGCCTCCTCGGTGCGATGGTCGCGTTCGGCCGGCATCGCGGCGGCGTGTTCGGCAACCTCGTGATCAGACAGTACGGTCAGTGGGCGCTCGTCCTGTTCATCATGGGCTTCGTGATGTCGGGCGTGAACAACTTCGCGCACGCCGGTGGCTTCGTCGGCGGGCTCACAACCGGCCTCGCCCTCTCGTTCGAGGATCGACGGGCGGAGACACCCGTCGACCGGCTGCTGGCAACGATCTGCGTCGCACTGACCCTCGCCGGCTTCGCGCTATCCGTGTGGACCGCGTTCACGAGCGGCTGAGCGCCCCTCAATTTACCGCGTCTCGCGGACTCGAGTAATCGCGGCCCGGTCCGGACGCGTTGTGAGGTAGTCACGTCACGGACCGTCGGACTGCATGATCAGAAAAGACGAAGGGGGCCTCTGATGGCCCCCTTCGTCGTATTAACCCCGGCGACGACCTACTCTCCCACGCCGTTACCAGCGCAGTACCATCGGCCCTGGAGGGCTTAACTGCCGTGTTCGGTATGGGAACGGGTGTGGCCCCTCCGGCATCGCCACCGGGAATCCTTGCCGCGACCTATGTGGCCGCCGCTCCGAACACCGTGAATCTCGAGTGCAGCCCGGCGAGGCAAGCCCTCCACCGTCGGGCCATGATCTGCGATCAATGAGTCCATTCGTGGTCAAGCCGCTCGGCTGATTAGTACCGGTCAGCTCCACGCCTTACAGCGCGTCCA
>JBGPTW010000045.1:0-40630 GCA_041490825.1 Methylomirabilia bacterium
CTCCGACACGTTCGTATGCGGGATATCGAGGAGTGCCACGGCTGTGCCGGGGCGCTCCGAGCGTGTGGGGGTGTGGGGGCCATTTCGGGGCCCCCACGTTGATATAATAATAGCCCCGTGCCTCGCCCGACGCTCGAACGCCGCTGGCTGATCGTGGCCGCGCTCTTCACGGTGACGTTCGGCGTGTCGAATCCCATTGCCGCCTTTGGCGTGTTCCTGCCCGTGCTATCGGACGCCTTTGGCTGGAGTCGCGGCGCGATCGCCGTCGCGCACTCGATCAACATGGTGCTCGGCGGCGTGGTCGGGTTCGGTGTCGGCGCGATCGCGGATCGGTCCGGCCCGCGTGTGGTCCTCACCGCGACCGTCCTCGTCGCCGGCATCGGCTTCGCCTCGGGTGGGAGCGTGAGAACGCTCTGGCACTTCTATTTTTTCCTCGGTGTCATGGTCGGGGTCGGCGCGTCCGGCCTCTACATTCTGTCCACGTCCACCATCGTCCGCTGGTTCGACGAGCGCCGCGGCCTGGCGCTCGGCACGGTGCTGACGGGGTTCAATCTCGGGTTCGTCACCGGTGGTCCGACGGCAGCGTTCTTGATCGAGCGCTTCGGCTGGCGAACGGCGTACGTGGTGCTCGGCATGGCCGTCTGCTGCGTGGGTGGAGTTGCCGGCCTGTGGGTTCGGGATCCCCCACCCGGCTTCGCCCCCGATCGCGCGGCCCGTCTCCGTGGACGCACGGACCGCTCGGGGATGACGTTCCGGCAGGCGCTCATGGACGGACGGTTGTGGCTGATCGCAGCGTCCTGGCTCTTGCTCGGCAGTGTCTTCATGATGCTGATGGTCCACATCGTGCCGTACGCGCGAGATCGCGGCATCAGTCTCGAGCGCGCGTCGCTGGCCCTGACCGCGTACGGTGTGGGCGCGGTCAGCGGACGCGTCCTGCTCGGTGCGATCTCCGATCGTCTGAGCGCGATGGTGACGATGCGGTGGTGCGTGCTGATCCAGGTCGCGAGCCTCGCGACGCTGCTGGCGGGGCCGCGCCAATGGATCGCCGCGCTGCTGCTGATGGTGTTCGGGTTCGGGTTCGCGGGCGCAGACACGATCGTGGTGAAAATCGTGCCCGAAGTCTTCGGGGTGCGGGCGCTGGGCGCAATCATGGGGGTGCTGACGTTCGCCTGGCGGTGTGGTGCGGCGCTCGGCCCTGCCGCCGCCGGTTTTCTCTACGACGCGACCGGGTCGTACATGATCCCGTTCGCCGCCGCGCCGGCCCTTCTGCTCGTGAGCTTTCTGCTGTTCGCGTACGGCGCGGCGCCCTCGCTCCGGCGCGCGTGAGCGGTCGGGACCGCCCCCGAACGGGGGTCGGCGCTCAGCCCTTGACGCTGCCCGCCGTCAGCCCTTCCACCATGTATTTCTGGAGGTAGACGTAGGCCGCGATCACCGGCAGCGTGGTGAGGACGGCGCCCGCCATCAAATACCCCCATCCGTACACGTCACCCGTGATGAACGAGGCGAGACCAACCGGCAGGGTCCGGAGCTTCACGTCCGTGATGAAGACGAGCGCGTAGAGGAACTCGTTCCACGCCTGCGTGAACGCGTAGAGACCGGCGGCGAGCACGCCCGGCGCGGCCAGCGGCAGCACCACGCGCGCGAAGGCGCCGAAGCGGGTCGCGCCGTCGATCATCGCCGCCTGCTCGAGCTCTTCCGGGATCGACTCGAAGTAGCCCATGAGCAGCCAGGTGACGAACGGAACCGTGAAGCTCGGATACGCCGCGATGAGACCGGCGAGACTGTCCGCGAGCCCCATCCCGCGAATCTGGGCGTACAGCGGGATGAACAAGATTGACGGCGGCACGAGGTACGTGATCAGCACCGCGCTTGCCATGAATCCGCGTCCGAGAAAGCGCAGGCGCGCCAGACTGTAGGCGCCGATCGTCCCGATGGCCGTGGCGACCAGCGTGCTGCTGACCGCGACGGTCACGCTGTTGCGGAACCAGACGAGGAAATCCGTCTGGCCGAGCAGCTGGCGATAGCTGTCGAGCACGATCGGGCTGGGCCAGAACATCGAGATCAGGCTGCGCATCTGCGTCTCGCTCTTCAGCGAGCTCACGATCATCCAGTAGAACGGGAATACGACGATGGTGAGGAGCACCGCCAGAAACGCGTACCCGAGGGCGGGCTCGACCCACGCCGAGCCGCGCCGCTTCATCGCGCCTGACCCCGTCGCATGTACCGTGACAGCACCATGATGACGATGGCCAGCGCCGGCAGCATGTAGAGCGCGACCGCGATCGCTTCACCGAGCCGCTGCGCGCCGAACGCGATCTCGTACGTCAGCACCGGCAGCACCTGCGTCGCGCCACCCGGTCCGCCCTTGGTGAGGATGTAGACGATCTGGAAGTCGTTGAAGGTCCAGATCGTCGACAGCAGCAGGACGATGATCACGATGTGCCGGAGTCCCGGGAGCGTCACGAACCGGAAGCGGTCGACCGGGCCGGCGCCGTCGACCGCCGCGGCCTCGTACAGCTCGGCGGGAATCCCCTTCATGCCGGCGAGGAAGCTGATGCCGAAGAACGGAAAGCCGCGCCAGATGTTGACGGCGATGACCGAGGCCATCGCCGTGTAGGGCTCGCTCAGCCAGCCGACACCGGTCGGCAGAAGCCGGAAGACGCGGACCAGCAGGTAGTTCAGAACTCCGAGGCTGTAATCGTAGATCCAGAGGAAATTCAGCGCGGACACGACCGTCGGCGCCACCCACGGGATCAGGAGAACGCCGGTGAAGAAGCTCCGGAACCTGATCCTGGACGTCAGCACCAGCGCCATGGCCATGCCGAGCACGACCTTCACCGCCACCGAGCCGAACGTGAAGATGAAGCTGTTCGCCACCGCGCGCCGGAAGAACCCGTCGTTCGTCAGCTTGACGTAGTTGTCGAAACCCACGAACACGGGCGGGACGCCGACGTACTTGCGCGTCAGGCTCAGGTAGATTGCGTAGCAGAACGGGTACGCGACGAGCGCCAGGACGAGCGCGACGATCGGCAAGACGAACGCGTAGCCGAGTCGCCAGTCCGATCCCAGCACGCGCCTCGCATCGAAGACGCGTGGCGCAGCGTGCGCCGCGGCGGGTAGCCGGGCCGCTGTGGTCGGCATGAACGCGTACCCTATGCCCTCCGGGCCTTGTAGATCTCGTCGACTCGCGCGTGCGCTTCCTTCAGCCCGGCCTCCGGCGACAACCCGCTCGTGACGACACGGCCGGCCATGTCGGTCAAGATATGCTGCGCCTGCACTTCGACCGCCGCCGGGGTGATCGGCCCCGGCGATCCGACGGGCTGGGATCGCAGAATGTTTTGAAGAATCGCCTCGAAGTTCGGATCGGACTTCCAGTACGGATTGTCGGCGCGTCCCTTGTAGACCGGTCCGGCCTGACCGACCGAGACTTTCAAGTATTCGGTGAAGCGGCTCTCGTCCTCCATCCAGCGGACGAGGTCTTCACAGAGATCCGGGTGCTTGGTCTTGCCGAAGATGCCCCAGTTGTAGCAGCTCGATCCGATGAAGCTCCCGGCGGGACCGCCCGGCGTCAGGATCAGGAGCGTCTTCGGCGCGAGCTCGTGCTTCTTGGCCACCATCGCGAAGTAGAGGCTGGCGCCGTTGTTCGTGGTCACGAGCTTGCCGGCCATGTACGCCTCGTTGTTCGACACGTCGGTCCAGCCCATCACGCCCGGCGGCTGGATCTTGTGCTTCCGGATCGTATCGACCGAGAACTGAAGCGCCGCGAGGTTCGCCTTCAAATTGCTCGTGGCGAGCGCCGGCTTGCCGTCCTTGTCCCAGGTGCCCCCGCCGTAATCCCAGAGGATGGCCTGCATGAAGCCGTCGCCGTCATCGGAACGGTTCAGCGTCTGGCCGAAGCCCCACATGTCCTTCGCCGGGTCCTGCGTCTTTCGCGCGAACTCGATGACGTCCGGATCGTAGACCTTCGGCGGCTTCAGCCCCTTGGCGTCCATGATGTCCTTGCGGATGTAGAAGACCGAGATCATCGCGTAGCGCGGCACGCCGAGGAACTTGCCCTCCACTCGCGTCGCCTGCTCGGCGAATGGCAGCATCCCGCCCTTGGCGCGCGCGATGTCGACGGCGAGCCTGGAGACGTCTCGCAACACGGGCTTGTAGCGCATGGGGCCGTAGATGTTCATCTCGGCGACATCGGGGGGGTTACCGGCTTCGATGGCGGCGACGAACTTGGGCTCCCGATCACCGAACGTCGCCCAGTCCAGCTCGACGTCCACCTTGCGCTCGCGGCCCCACGCCTCGATGTGCCGGGCGAGCACGTCGTTGCCCGCCGTGACGAAGCTCTTGAAGAGCCAGATGCGAAGCTTCGGCTTGGGTTGCGCATCGGCCATACGCTCGAGCGCGTGCAATCCCGCGGCCGTGCCGCCGGTGATGACCGCGGCCTGACGCAGAAACTCGCGCCGGGCGATCCGGCCTGCGTCAAGTTGCTCAGCGAGATGATTCAAACGATTGTCCATGCGTTCCTCCAACGGGCGCGAGCCCGTAACTCGCGCGAAGCATCGTGATACGGCCCACCGTCGGCGGATGTGGGTCATGGTCCCCGCTACGACGGATCAGGTCCGCGAGGACTATGGGCGGCTCCGGGATGAAAAGTCAACAGCGAGGGCACGAACGAGCCGGCGCGGAACGGAAGCTGTCAGGCGTCTGCGCACACGAACGTGGCGCGCGGGGCGCGCGGGAGAGCGATGTCGAGCATCGCGGTGCTCTGCCACTCGTCATACTCGCAGGCGCGACGGTGATAGTACTCTTTCACGGGAGCACGATCGGCCCGCCATGCGGTCCTCGCGTCAACCCTTCCGCCGCCGTGCCGCTCGTTCTCTGCTGCACCAGTCTTCGACGACTGGCGTTAGACTGGCCGGCAGCATGGTGTCGCGCGCTGCGGTGACCGTGATTCTCCTCGCCACCCTGTCACTCGGTGGCGGCGCCAGCGGTTCGCTCGCTGCTCCGCCCGCACTCGACGTGCCCGATCTGAGAGGGACGTGGTCGGGGACGTGGGGCGGCACACCGCTACGGCTCGTGATCTTCGAGCAGCGCGACGCGGGCGCGGCCTCGGGGATCTATGTCGGCTCGTGGCTCGCGGTCGGGCACCGACAGCCCGGCGTGTCAGGCGTCTTGACGTTCCGGAATCGCAGCGAGGATCTCTCGGTGAGCGCCGAGGGCTGGCTTGGCGCGTCGGCGCCAGGGCTGAGGCTCGTCGTTCACGCCGCTCCCACCGACGGGCCTCAGCAACTCACGCTGACGCTCGTCGAGCCGCAGCGATTCATCGGAACGGGGACGTCGCGCTTTCGCTGGGGTCCACAGGGCGCCGTCGAGCTGACACGGGCTGCTGAATTGCCGGGACGCTGACTTCGCGTGGCACGGCTCACCGGCGGTCCTGGTTGCAGAGATCGAGCGCGGTGAGCGCGTAGAGTCGTGCGCCCGTGAGCATGTCCGCGATCCTCATCCCGAAGTTGCCGCCGCCGACGCTGACGCCGGGCCCGTATGTGACCGACGGGATGCCCATCTCGTTGAAGACGTTGATGTCGCGCCACATGCTCGAGAACGGCGCCGCGGCTGGCTTCGGCGTGCCGCCGACGACGCGCTGGTGCGCGCGCGCGATCGCGCCGGCGAGCGGCTCGACGTTCTTGGCCTCGTACCCGCGCCGGTAGACGTACAGCTCGACCTCGCCCGGCAGTCCCACGGTCTCCAGAAGGCCACGGAGCTCGTCACGGATGTCGAGCGGGTTCTGGACTGGCGTGATCCGGACGTCGACGTAGATCGCGCACTGCTGGACGGTCTTCGTGATCTTGTACGGCACCCCGCCGCGGATCGCGCCGACGTTGACTTTCGGAACGACGACACCGCCGGGGCACTCGTAGCGGTTCTTCTGCTCGTACTCGTACGCCCACGCCTCGAGGCGCTCGATGAGCCGCGACATGCGGACGATCGCGCTCGGGCTCTTCTCGATCGGCGTCGGGCGCTTGATATACGGCGTGTAGATCGGAAGATCGTCGCCGAAGACGGTGATCTTGTAGAACGCCTTGCCGGCCTCGACGCCGACGATGCCGAAGTCGGTGCCCTCGGCCACGAGCGCGAAATCCGTGACGCCGCCGTGCGTGATCGCGAAGCGCGTGCCCGGTTCCTTCGCCAGATACTCCGGCGGCTGAAACTCGTCGACGGGCTCGACACCGATCTCACCCACCACGGCCATCAGCATGAGATCGCCCGCGAGCGTGACACCGCTGTCCCGGATCGCCTTGGCGGCGGCGAGCCACGTCGCCATCGGGCCCTTGTCGTTGCAGATGCCGTTGCCGATCAGCATGTCGCCCTCGCGCCACGCCGAGTGGAAGACAGGATCGGCGGCGCGCCGCGTGGTCCAGATCTCCTCCTTCGCGATCGTCGTGTCCATGTGGCTGTTGAAGCAGAGGCTTCGCCCGCGGCCGGTTCCCGGCAGCGTCGCGATCACGTTCGGACGGTCGGCCACCAGGCCCATCTTCCGCGACGCGAACCCCTGGCGTGTCAGCCAGTCGTGCACGTACTCGGCCACGGGGCCCTCCTGGCCCGTCGGGCTGTCGATGTTCGAGATGTCGAGCGCGACCTTTACCATCTCGTCCACGTCGATCTTGTCCAGGACGGCCTGCGCCTGGTCGGCAGTCATCGGGACGTCTCCTCTCTGCGGCGGATCTCCGGATCGGGTTCGTTCGTCTGCAGCATGCGCTGGATCATGGCGCGAAGCCCGGGAAGCTCGGCGCTGGGCCAGCGCCGGAGCGAAATGTCGGCCAGCAGACGAGCGGGCTTGGCGAACACGAGGATGCGGTCACCCATCTCGATCGCCTCCTCGAGCTGATGGGTCACGAGCACGGCCGTGTTGCCTTCCCTCCGCGCGATCTCGACGAACGTCTGTCGCAGCGCCGCGGACGTCACCTCGTCGAGATGGCCGAACGCTTCGTCAGCGAGCAGCAGCCCGGGCTGGAGCGCGAACGCTCTCGCCAGCGCCACGCGCTGCCGCATGCCCCCCGAGAGCTCGTGTGGGTACGCGCCGGCGAAGCGCTCGAGCCCGAGCCGCTCGAGCCAGGTGCGCGCCCGCTCGAGCTGCTCGCCGCGCTCGTAGCCTAGCAGTTCGAGCGGTAGCCGCACGTTGTCGACGGCGCTGCGCCAGGGCAGCAACCGATCTTGCTGGAACACCGCGGCGAGCCGCCCGCGAAACGACGCGAAGTCGTCGTACGGCGTCTTGCCGTCGATCGCGATGCGCCCCGCGGAAGGACGATCGAGCCCGATCAGGAGGTTCAGGAAGGTGGACTTGCCGCATCCTGTCTGCCCGACGATGGCGACCATTTCGCCCCGGCGGATCACGAAGTCGAGTCGCTCGATGGCCAGCACCGCCGCGCCGGTGCCCGCCTGGTGGAACGTCTTGCGAAGCCCGCTCACTTCGATCGCCTCCGCGACCGTCATACGGTTGGCTCGACGAGCGTCATACGCGCCAGCGCAGCGCGCGCTCCTCGATGCGGCTGACGACCGCCTCGGCGACGAAGAGGATCGCGACCAGCACCAGCGTCCAGGCGAACACCTCGGCGACCGAGAAAAGCTCCTGGGCGACGACGAGACCGTAGCCGATGCCCGTCACGGCGCCGACGAGCTCGGCGATCGTCACGACTCTGATCGCGAGGCTCAAGTTGATCTTCCAGCTCGTGAGGATCACGGGCA
Source organism: Methylomirabilia bacterium (assembly GCA_041490825.1). GTDB lineage: Bacteria > Methylomirabilota > Methylomirabilia > Rokubacteriales > CSP1-6 > JBGPTW01. The sequence goes on from JBGPTW010000045.1 coordinate 7,738, forward strand.
GCGTCGCGGGCAGGATCAGCTTCGCGAAGAGCTGGACGCGCGTGGGCCGGAACGACCACAGCATGTCGCGAAGGTCTTTCGGGACGGCACGCATCCCGTCGAGGAAGTCGACCAGGAAGACCGGTCCACAGACGACGATCAGCACGAACGCGATCCGGACCTCCACCCACTTGAACCACAGCACGGCGAAGAGGATCCAGCACACGACCGGCACGGCCATCAGCAATCGCACCACCGGCCGGCCGTACCGCTCGATCGGCGTCGAGAGGTACATCGCGATGGCGAGTCCGAGACCCAGCACGAAGGACAGGACGAGCGCCCCCGCCACGCGGACCAGCGTGATCGCCACGAAGTCAGCGCGCAGGGTCATGAGGCTCCTGGCGATACGCCCCCAGCTCGGGACGACGAAGGGCGGCGCGAACTTCGACAGGATCTCCCAGGCGATCGCGAGCACCAGCAGCGAGACGACCATCTCCCGCGGGAAGCGGAACGGCACCCGGGCGTCGAGCGCCTCGACTGTTTCGCCGGCCGGCGCCCTCGCGTCGGCCTTCACGGCTTGTAGATCGCGCCCTCGTCGGGAAGCTTCGGCAGGTACCCGCTGTCGACGGCCACCTTGAACATGTCCCAGATCGCGGCGCGCTCGCCTTCCCAGGCCGGGAGCACCTCGTAGACGAGGCGGCCGGAGGTGACGGCCTCCTTGAAGACGCCGGGCGGCAGCTTGACCGTGCCGCTCACGACGCGGTCGGCGTCATCCGGGTTGGTGCGAATGAACCGCGCGGCATCCTGAAACATCTTCGTCAGCTTCGGGACCGCCTCCGGGTGCTTCTTCAAGAAATCTTCGCGCATGGCCATGACGAGCTGCCAGCCGTTGGCTCTCGCGATGCTCTTCCAGGCGCTGTCGCCTCGGAGGATGACGCGGTATTCGGGATCGTCCCGGAGCGTCAACGTGGCCGACGGCTCCCACGTCATGCCCGCATCCACGCGCTTGGCCTGGAGCTGACTCCGCACCAGCGGTGGCCCGGCTTGCACCACCGTCACGTCCTTGCCGAACACCACGCCTTGCGTGCGTCCGTAGATCGCCATGATCTGGTATTCCGCCGATCCCATGTCGGCGGCGATCGTCTTGCCCTTCAGATCCGTGATGCTCTTCACCGCCGGGTCCCGGGTGATCACGGTGAGGGCGCTGAGCCGCGCGAACGTCAGCACGGCCTTGATCGGCACGCCCTCGTTCCGCATCTTCTGGAGCACGTGCGGCCCGGCGACGCTCATGTCCACCTCGCCCGTGGCGAGCGCCGCGTAGAACGGCGCGATCTGTCCGAACGACGTCGCGTCGAGTTCGATACCGTTCTTCCTGTCGATGCCCTGATCCTTGATGACGTCGATGACCATCGTGACGATCGACGCGAACGCCAGGCGCGCGATCTTCGCCTTGAGCAGTTCTTGGCCCGGCGCGGGTGACGTGGCGCCGGCGAACGCCAGCGCCGCGGCGACGAAGGCGCTACAGGTGGTGAGACGTCTTGTCATGGCGCTCTCCTCTCAAGGTCGGCCGGCGGCGGCGTGAATGAGGCGGTAAATCCGATCTGGTGTGAGCGGGAGCTCGCGCACCTCGACGCCGAGCGGAGCGAGCGCGTCGGCCACGGCGTTGGCCACGGCCGCAGTCGCGCCAATCGTGCCCCCTTCGGCCATGCCCTTGAACCCGCTCACGCTGACCGCGGGCGGGGTTTCGACGTGCACGATGTGCATCGCCGGCAGCTCCATCGCGGTCGGCACCAGGTAGTCCATGAAGCTCGTGGTCAGCGGTTGACCAGCGTCGTCGTAGACGATGTGCTCGAAGAGCGCGTTCCCGATGCCCTGCGCGACCGCGCCGTGCGTCTGGCCCTCGACGATGGCGGGATTGACCATCGTGCCGCAATCCTCGCTGAGGACGTATCGCACGATCGCGACCTCGCCGGTCTCCACGTCGACGTCGACGACGGCGACGTGCGTGCCGTTCGAGAACGTCGCCGGCGGCGGATCGTAGTACTGCGTCGCCTCGAGCGCGGGATCGACGCCCGGCGGCAACGTGCCCGACGCGGGACGGTACGCGAGCTGCGCGATGTCACCAAGCGCGACACGGCGTGACGCCATGCCCCGGACCGCGATCACGCCCTCGTCCATGACGAGGTCGTCGGCGGCAGCTTCGAGGACATGCGCCGCGATCGTGAGCACTTTCTCGCGTACGCGCCGGGCCGCCAGGATCATCGCGCCGCCGCTGACGACCATGCTGCGGCTGGCGAACGACCCGCTTCCGTACGGACAGCGCTCGGTGTCTCCTTGCAGGACCGTCACCGACTCCATCGGGACGCTGAGCGTATCGGCCAGCACCTGCGCGAGCGTCGTGGCGTGCCCCTGTCCTTGCGAGACCGCGCTGACGAACGCGCGGACCTCACCGGTCGGCTCGACACGCACGGTCGCCGCGTCGTGCCCCGAGACGTGCACCATGCCGCGCCGCCGGAACGTGCCGGCTCCCATCCCGGTGAACTCGGTGTAGGCGCTGATGCCGATACCGCGCCGCTTCGTTCCGGCGCTCGTGCCGCGCTCTGTGCGCAGGGTCTCGTAATCCGCGGCTTCCAGCGCCCGCTCGAACGACAGCGGGAGGTCGCCGTTGTCGATGACGAGCCCCGCGGCGGTCGCGTACGGGATCGCGGAGCTTGGCACCAGGTTGCGCCGTCGGATGTCCGCGGGATCGAGGCCGGTCCGCCGCGCGACCATGTCGACGACCCGCTCGCGCACGAATGTCCCGAGCGCCATGCCGACGCCGCGATACGCGCCGGCCGGGCACTTGTTGGTGGCGACGGCATAGGCCTCGTAGCTGTAGCCCCTGATGCGATAGGGCCCGGGGATGATCCCGGCCGCCGTCATCGGCTCGAGCGCCACCGTCGTGGGATACGTCGAGTACGCGCCGATGTCGGAGATGAGCGTGGCCTTGAATCCCAAGATCGTGCCGTCGCGCTTCGCAGCCACGTCGATGTGGTTCACGTGCTCGCGCGCTTGCGCGCAGGTCAGCAAATTCTCGCGCCGGTCCTCGATCCACTTGACCGGGCGTCCGAGCTGCCGCGCGAGCAAGCAGATGACGACGTCTTCGGGATAGAGGTGCATCTTCGGACCGAAGCCGCCGCCAACGGCCGGGCACAACACGCGCAGCCGTGACTCCGGGAAGCCGAGCGCTTCGGCGAGCCCGCTCCGGAGCAGGTGCGGCGCCTGGCTCGTGGCCCAGAGCGTGAGCACGCCCTCCCCGGCATCGTACGATGCCATCGCGCCGCGACCCTCCATCGGCGCCGAGGTGCAGCGACCGTGGCGGAACGTCTCGGTCAGTCGAACCTCGGCTTCCGCGAACGCGGCTCCGACCAGGCCGTTGTCGTGCCGGGCCTGGAACAGCACGTTGTCGGGAAGCTCCTCGTGGATTCGCGGGGCGCCGGGGCGCATGCCGGCCTCGGCGTCGGTGACGGGCGGCAACGGCTCCCACCTGACGTCGATCGCATCGAGCGCATCTTCAGCGCAGTAGCGGTCGCGCGCGACGACGGCGACAACCGCCTCGCCGACGAAGCGCGCCTTGCCATCCGCGAGCGCTGGCCAGCGCGTCGGCTTGTAGTCGGAGCTCGACATCGCGTTCGGCAGCGAGCGCGACAGTCGGGCGGCCTCGGCGCCCGTCATCGCGGCTTCGACGCCGGGCATCGCGAGCGCTGCGGTCAGGTCGATGCTCACGATCCGGGCGTGGGCGTGTGGGCTGCGGACAAACGCGACGGTCAGTACGCCGGGCAGCCGGACGTCATCGAGGAAGCGGGCCTGCCCTCGGAGGAGCGGCGGGTCCTCGCGGCGTTTGACGCGCGTGGCGACGTACCGTCGTTCCATGGCTCAGTGGTTGCTCAACGCGGCCTCGGCCTGCCCACGGCTACCCTTGACGAGCGCGGCCAGCTTCTGGGGTGACAGCGGCAAGTCTCTGATCGTCACGCCGAGCGGCGCCAGCGCGTCCGCCACCGCGTTGGCGATCGCGGCGCCGGCGCCCGAGCTCCCGCCTTCCCCGACGCCTTTCACACCGAGCGGATTGAGCGGGGTCGGCGTTTCTTCGAGGATCCGGACGACGATCGTGTCCGGCATGTCCATCGACGTGGGCAGGAGATAGTCCATGAAGCTCGTCGTCAGGATCTGGCCGGCGTCGTCGTACACGAGCTCCTCGTAGAGCGCGCCCCCGATGCCCTGCGCCAGAGCGCCGACGAGTTGACCGTCGACGATCATCGGATTGACCGCGCGTCCGACGTCGTACGTGATGGCGTACTTGCGGAGCCGCACCTGCCCCGTCTCGACGTCCACCTCGACGACCGCAACGTGGGTGCCGTACGGATAGGTCATCTTCGGGGCCTCGAAGAAGTGCGAGGCGAAGAGACCTGGTTCCATCCCCGGCGGTCCGGGAATCGCGGCCCGCGCCAGCTCGCGAAACGTGACCGCGCGCTCGGGTAATCCGCGCACATGGACTTTGCCCGCCTCGAGCACGAGGTCGGCTTCGTGCGCTTCGAGTAGGCTCGCCGCCACGCGCAACATCTTCGCCTTGACCTTGCGGCTGGCCTCGAGCGCCGCCGGCAGCGCGACCGACGCGCCGCGGCTCGCGAACCCGCCCACGCCGAACGGCACCTGCGCGCTGTCGCCGTGGACGACGGTGATCGCCTCCGGCGGTATGCCGAGCTCGGAGGCGCACACCTGCGCGAGCGTCGTTTCGATCCCCTGCCCAACGGCGGCGACGCCGGAGTAGACGACCACGTGCCCGGTCCCATCCACTTCGACGCGCGCGTACTCCCACGGACCGAGGCCAGCTTTCTCGACGACGCATCCGATGCCGATGCCGAGATAGCGACCGTCGCGCCGGCCGGTTGTTTGCTCCGCGCGGGCCGCCTTGTAGTCAATCGCGGCGAGCGCGTGATCGAACGCGCTCGCGTAGTCGCCGACGTCGTAAACGGTTTTCTGACCGAGCGAAGCGCCGCCGACCTCGTAGGGCATCTCCCCGGGCGTGATGAAATTCCGCCGGCGGATCTCCGTCGGATCGAGCGACAGTTTCTGCGCGAGGAGGTCGATCAGGCGCTCGCGCACGAACGTGCACTCGTAGCGCCCGGGGCCGCGGTACGTCCCGGTCGGCGTCTTGTTGGTGAGGATACAGAGCGCCTCCGCCGCGTAGTTCGGGATTCGGTACGGTCCGGGAAGAAGCGCGGCCGTCAGCTCGGGCACGACCACGCCGTGGGTCCGGATGTAGGCGCCGAGATCGACCATGAACCGATCTGACAGCGCGACGATCCGACCGTCGTTCTGCACACCGATCTCGATGTCGTGGAACTGCTGGCGCGAGTGATTCGTCGCCATCAGGTGCTCGCGGCGGTCCTCGATCCAGTGCACCGGTCGGCCGAGTCGCATCGTCGCCCACGGCACGAGGAAATCTTCGGGATAGAACTCGCCGCGCACGCCAAAGCCCCCGCCGACTTCCAGCTCGATGAAGTGGATCAGATGTTCCGGATGATCGAGCAGGTCGGCGAGGACGCGCCGGTTGAAGTGCGGCACCTTGGCGACGCCCCACAACGTCAGCACGCGGGTGCCGGGATCGTACGCGGACGTCAGACCGCGGGTCTCCATCGGCACGCCGGTATGACGCTGGATCGCGAAGCGCTCGCGAAGACGGATCGGGGCCGACGCGAGTGCCTCGGCAGCGTCCCCCGAGCGCGTCTGCAGCCGCTCGACGAGGTTGCCGCCGAGCGCCTCGTGAAGGACCGGTGCGCCGGGCTCGATCGCCTGCCACGCATCCGTCACGATCGGCAACGGCTCGTAGTCGACGTGGATCACCTCGAGAGCGTCCTCGGCGAGGTAGCGGCTCTCGGCCACGACGAGCGCAATAGGCTCGCCCACATAGCGCACGCTCGACGTCGCGAGTGGAGGTTGGAGCGGCGCGGGGTTCGTCGCGCGTTGACCGAGACGGACCGGAATCCGGCGTAGCGGCCCACCGAGATCGCGCGCAGTGATGACGGCGGCGACGCCCGGCAGCGCGAGCGCTGCGCGGGTGTCGATCTCGCCGAGGCGGGCGTGCGCGTGCGTCGAGCGCAGCACCACCGCGTGGAGCATACCTGGCAGGCGCACGTCGGCTGCGTACTTCCCGCGACCGGTGAGAAGTCGCGCGTCTTCCTTTCGTTTGACCGATACGCCGATCATGGAGCCGCCATCTTAGCAGGACCGTCGAGACCAAAGATCCGCGCGGCGTTGTCACCGAGGATCGCCGCGCGTGCGTCGGCCGAGAGCCCGACCTTTTCGACGATCCGCAACGGTTCTGGATCGCCGAGCCAGAACGGGTGATCGCTGCCGAGCAGCACGCGGTCGTGACCGGCGACCTTGACCAGGTACGCCAGCGCGTCCGGAAGCTGGACGAGCGTGTCGTAGTAGAAGCGGCGGAGGTACCCGCTTGGCGGGCTCCCGGAATCCTGACGGATTTCCGGTCGCGACAGCCACGCGCGATCGAAGCGACCGATGTGGTACGGCAAGAATCCGCCGCCGTGGACGAGCACGACGGTCAACGCGGGAATCCGATCCAGCGTTCCGCCGAGGATCAGACTGCCCGCTGCCAGCGTCGTCTCGAACGGATAGCCGACGAGGTTGTGAAGATAGTGCCGGCCGAAGCGCTCGACCGCTTCCAGCAGGAACGGATGGAACACGATTGGCGCGCCGAGGTCGGCGGCCGCCGTCCAGAACGGATCGAATGCGCGGTCGCCGAGGGATCGGCCGAGCGCGTTCGGATCGATCATCGCCCCACGGAGCCCGAGCTCCTTGACGGCCACGCGCAGCTCCGCGGCGGCGACCGTCGGATCTTGCAGCGGTACCGTGGCGAGCCCGCGGTGCGGGCCACCGGCCTCGGCCAGCGTCGCCGCGAGCGCTTCGTTCTGCAACCGGCTCCAGGCCGCACCCTGCGCGACAGGCAGCGAGTAGCCGACGACGTCCATCAGCGGCCCGAACATGGCGGTGTCGATGCGCTGAGCGCGCAGGAAATTGAGATGGAGATCGAGCGTGTGGAGCGCCGGCAGCAGCGGCCGTGTGGGCGGCTCGTTGCCGACATGCAGGCGCGGCCCGTCGAGGATGCGAACGCCGTAGCGGTCCGGATGGCGCTTGGCCTCGTCGAGGGCGTGCGGCGACAGATAATGGATGTGGACGTCGACTATCACAGACTCGCCTCGCCCGGCCTGCGCCTGCGGCTCCGGCGACGGGCTGCGGCTCGCCCGGCCGTCACTTCCACCGGACCAGCGCGCGATCGAGGGCCTGCGTGAGCTGCGCCGCGGCGAGCGCGATGATCAGGACCGAGCCGATCACCGCGTAGAGGTGCGTGATCAGGAACGTGTTGCCGTAGTACACGAGGCGCTCGCCGAGGCCGACCAGCGAGATCAACATCTCGCCCACCACCATGCCCTTGACGGCCTGGATCACACCGAGACGCACCCCGAGCATCAGCGCCGGCAGTGCTGCGGGCAGGTAGATTCGCCAGAACAGGCCGGCCTCGCTGGCGCCGAACATCCGCGCCATCTCGATCAGCGACCGGTCGGTGCCCCGCACACCGGTCTCGGTGTTCACCACGATGACGAAGAACGAGAACATGAACACCGTGGCCGCGACGACGGTATCCCGCAAGCCGAACAGCGCGATCAGGACGGGCACCAGCGCCGAGAGCGGCGCCGACATCAGCGTGTTGATCGGTCCGGCGAGCACGTAGCGCACGGAGGCGAAGCGCCCCATCGCCAGACCGATGGAGACACCGAGCACTACCGCGGGCACGAACCCTTTCACCAGGGACAGCAGGCTGCCGGCGGCGGCTCGCGGAATCGTGGCGTCGCGGACGAGCGTCCACCATACCACCGCGATCTGCGACACCGGCGGGACGAACAGCGAGACGCCGAGCCGTCCCACGATCTCCCACGCGATGAGCAGACCGCCGACGGCGATCAGCGTCGTGCGGCCCTGCCCGGTCTCCGGAGCCGAGGTGTCCACTACTGGAGCTTCCTCAAGATCTTCCAGAGATCGTCGACGAGGCGCGCGAAGTCGCCGCTGCCTCGGACTTCGCTGAGCTCGCGCGGCCGCGGCAGGGGGACGTCGAGGGTCGTGTGCACGCGTCCGGGACGCGGGCTCAGCACGACGACGCGATCGGAGAGATAGATCGCTTCCTCCATGCTGTGGGTCACCAGCACGACCGTCTTGCGCTCCTCGGACCAGAGCGCCAGGAGATCGTCCTGGAACAGTCGCCGCGTCTGCTCGTCGATCGACGCGAACGGCTCGTCCATCAGGAGCACTTGGGGGTTCACCGCCAGCGCCCGCGCCAGACCGACGCGCTGTTGCATGCCGCCGGAAAGCTGCGACGGGTACGCGTCCTCGAACCCACCGAGCCCCACGCGCTTTATGTAGCGGCGCGCCCTCTGCGCGCGGTCGGCCGGCGGCGCGCCCTGCAGGAGCAGCCCGAACTCGACGTTGCGCTGCACCGTCGCCCACGGGAGCAATGCGAAGTCCTGGAAGACCATGGCGCACTGGCGGGTCGGCCGGCTGACGACTCGATCGCCGATCTGGACGCGGCCGGCGTCCGCAGCGACGAGCCCACCGATCGTTTTCAGGAGCGTCGTCTTGCCGCATCCGCTCGGCCCGATCAGCGTGACGAACTCGCCGGCGGCGATCCGGAGCTTGATGTCGACCAGCGCCTGCACGGGGCCATAGCGCTTCGACACGCCGTCGACGACGATCTCCACGGGTACCGGTGCACCGGCGCCCGATGCGGGCTGCTGGCTCATGGCCGCCATCGAAGCAGGCGCCCCTCGAGGCGTCCGAGGAGTGTGAGCGCGCCGACGGACAGCAGCAGCGTCCACACGACCGTCGCGAACATCCGGTCGTGCTCGAACATGGAGCGCGACGTCATGATCAACCGGCCCAGCCCGAACGGCGAGAGCAACAGCTCCGCGATGATCAGGCCGACGAACGCGCGGGAGAGACCGTACCGTACACCGGCAAGGACCATGGGTAGCGCGCTCGGCAGCACGATCCGCGTGAAGAGCCGGCTCCACGAGGCATCGAACGAGCGCGCCATTTCGACGAGGCGCGGCTTCACGTCGCGGACGCCACCGTACGCGTTCATGGTGACGAACGGCACGCTGAACACGAAGACGATGGCCGCCGACGAGACGATGTTGATACCGAACGTGAGAATGACCAGCGGGATCAACGCCGCCGTCGGGAGCGCGATGAGCAAGTCGAAGTAGACGCGCGCCACGCGCCCGATCGGCTGGACCACACCCATGAGGAGCCCGAACGGCACGCCGAAGACCACGGCAGCGCCGAAGCCGAGCCCGAGGGACTGGAGACTCGTCAGCGTGGCGCGGAGCAGCGCGCCGGATCGAAGGAGCTCGCCCAGCGCGCGCAGGGTTTCCAGCGGACTCGGGAAGTTGAAGCTGATGCGGGCCACCGCGGCCCACTGCCACATCCCGAGAAAGGCTACGAGCACGATGACGCGGAGCAGCGGCAGAAGGACGCGGTTGCCGGCGCGCACTACGGCTTGCCGAGCTCCTTCAACACGCCTTCGAGCGGCGCGACGTCGAAGAACTGCTCGGGCTTCCACTTGCTGAGCGGGCCGGTCAGGTTGCCCGTCGTCACCTGGAACGACAGGTTCTCTATCGCGCCGGGACCTTTCATCCGGTCGAGCCCGCCGTTCACGTCGAAGATCTTCACCAGCGCTCGGAGCTGCGTCTCGAGCTTTGCGTCGTCAATCTCCTTCAGCGCCGGCCCGCGTTCGCGCACCCAGAACTTGGGGTCGCGCACGCCCTGACGGTAGGATTCGACGACACGGCGGATGAGCTTCTTCACGACGTCGGGTTTCTTCTTGGCGAAGTCCGGGTTGACGACGAGCGAGCTCGACGAGACCGGCTGGTTGGTGAAGTCCACGAGGATATGGAACTTGCCAGGCGCGCGATCCTCCACCACTTGCGCGGCGCTCAGATCGAAGGCTGCCGCGTCGACGGCCCCATGAAGCAACGCCTCCGCGCGAGCCGGTGAACCCTCCGGGATAAATACGATTTCAGGCCGCACTCCCGGCTGCGTCTTCAGATAGTACTCGAGGAGCGACTGGACCGTGGCCTTCGGCGAATGCGAGGCCAGCCTCACGCCGTTCAGCGCTTTGACCGAGGCAATTTCCTTCTTCGCCATCACGACAAATTCGGGCCGTGACAGCTCCATCACCCCGCGCACGGGTGCGCCTTTCTCGATTGCCGGGTAGAGCGGGGCAAAGCCCATTCCAAGCTGGCCCTGCCCGTCGATCACGCCGAGCATCACCGCCTCCGGCGAGCGCAGATCCTTCACGGTGACGGTGATCCCATCCTGGCGTTCGAGGAGCCGCAATCCAACGAGCAGGGGGAGATTGACGACGCGCAGGACGGTCCCGAGCAGGGTGATCTCCTCGGCGGCTCTGACCGGCGCCGGCGTCGCCGTGAGCACGACGGCGGTGCCGAGCGCGAGGACGACGATCGTTCGTTGTACGCGCATCACGACCTCCCTGCTTCCGCTGGTTTCGCGGCCGGGCTCGTGCCCGCCCGCTCGGCGGCGAGTTTCTCCGCCGCGGCCTTGGCGGCGACGACGATGTTCTGGTAGCCGGTGCAGCGGCAGAGATTGCCGGAGATCGCCTCGCGAATCTCCATCTCCGACGGCGCGGGCGACTCTTGAAGGAAGCAGTAGAGCGTCATCAGGAAACCCGGCGTGCAGAAGCCGCACTGCAGGCCGTGGTTCTCCCAGAACGCCTGCTGGATCGGATGCAGCTCCTCGCCCCTGGCCAGGCCTTCGACCGTCATGATGGTCGCGCCATCGACCTGGGCGGCGAACATGAGGCACGAGCGCACGGCCTCACCGTTCAGCACGATCGTGCACGCGCCACAGACGCCGTGCTCGCAGCCAAGATGGGTGCCGGTGAGATCGAGATCTTCTCTGAGAAAATCGGCCAGCGTCTTGCGCACCTCGACCGTGCGTTCGTACGGCCGGCCATTGACCGTGACTCGAATCGCGCGTTCCTTCATTGACCGTCCTTTGGACAGGGCATGGGCACCCGGGCTGTCGCCACGCCCATGCCCCGCCGGACTAGCACGCCCACGTTTGTTCGTTGCCCGATCAGAGTCGCCGTCATCCGTTCCGCGCCCCGCCGCGCGCACGCTCCGTTGCGCGCGTGAGAGCCCGCCGTGTCAACACACCGGCGAGGTGCTTCCTGTAGTCGGACGAAGCGTGCAAGTCGCTATCGGGTTCGAGCGCACTCGACACCTTGCGGCCGACTTCTTCGAAGACCGCCGGCGACGGCTTCTCGCCGATGAGCGAACGGACGGCGTCACGGGCAACCACCGGCGTTGGTCCGACGCCCGTGAGCGCCACGGCGGCATCCGTGCAAAGGCCCGCGGCATCGAGCGTGACGACGGCCGCCACGCCGACGAGCGCGAAGTCGCCGTGCCGCCGACTGACTTCGATGAACGCGTGTCCCGTGCGCGGCGGTGATACCGGCAGCCGGACCGCGACGAGCAGCTCGTGCGGCTCGAGCGCGGTGCTCAGGTATCCCGTGAAGAAGCGATCGGACGCGACTCGGCGCGTGCCCTTCGCGCTCCGAACGACCAGCTCGCCTCCGAGCGCGGCCACGACCGCGGGAATCTCGGCCGCCGGGTCCGAGTGCGCAAGGCTGCCTCCGACGGTGCCACGGTTTCTGATTTGCGCATGGCCGATCTGCGGCATGGCTTCCGCGAGCAGCGGACAGGCGTCCCGGACCAGTGCCGAGCGCTCGACCGCGCGCTGCCGGGTCATCGCGCCGATCACGAGGTGATCGTTCTCGCGCGTGATGCCGGCGAGCTCCGGCAGACCGTTCAGGTCCACGAGATGCGGCGGCCGCACGAGGCGGAAGTTCATGAGCGGCACGAGACTCTGGCCGCCGGCCAGAAGCTTGGCCGCGTCGCCCAGCTCGGCCAGCAGTCGTAGCGCCTCGTCGACCGTGGCCGGCGCCAGATAGTCGAAGACGGGCGGCTTCACGACATCGACGCCAGGCGCTTCAGCAAGCCTTCGATCGCGGGATCGTCGATGCCCTTCGGCTTCACGCGGCTGAATTCCGCGCGCTCTTTCTTCCGCCAGAGCGCCGGCTTGGTCGCGTCGATCGCGATCTTGCCGCCGACGCGCATGACCGTCACCTCGGAGCGATCGATGTTCGGCGCCGAGATGTCGAGCGGGTGGATCCGCTCGTGCGGGATGACGATCACGTCGTGCTCCGGATTGAGACGCGTCGAGATCGCCCAGAAGACTTCGCGGGGGTCGTAGATGTTCACGTCCTCGTCGACCGCGATCGCGATTTTCGGATGCAGATACGGGCTCGACAGCACGCCGAGCAGCACGTCGCGCGCCTGGCCATCCCAGCGCGGCGTCATCTGCACGAAGACGGTGAACATCGTCACCCACGGTGGGATGTAGACGTCGTGCACGTCCGTCGAGCCGTGGATCTCGCGCAGCCGCCGGTAGAGGCTCGCTTCCATCGGCACGGACACCAGCGGCTGATGATCCGTGAAGACCGTCGCCTGCATGTGGCGGTAGATCGGCTCCTGGCGGCGGGTGATGGCCGTGACTTCGAAGACGGGCGCCGGCCCTTCGGCCCCCTTGCTGTACCCAGTGAACTCGCCGAACGGCCCCTCCGGCTCGCGGACGCCGGGCGGCACGAGGCCCTCGATGATGACCTCCGCCTGCGCCGGCACCTCGAGATCGATCGTCTCGCACTTCACGAGCTCCAGGGTTTCGCCGAGCACGCCGGCGCCCATCTCGAGCTCGTCGTAGCCTTCGTGCCGGCCGCTGAAGTTGGCGAGGATTTCGTAGCCGGGATGCAGGCCGATCGCGAACGCCATCGGCGCCGGCTGGCCGCGCTCCTGGTACTTCATGATGTGCGCCCAGTTGTGCCGGGCCGCCATCCAGAACCCCATCTTCCGCGGGCCCTTCACCATCGAGCGGATGATCGCTTCGTTGCGGACGCCGGTGTCGGGATCCTTGGTGATGGTGATTCCCGACCCGAGGTAGCGGCCCGCGTCGCCTTCCGAGTGGATCGGGATCGGCAGCTTGGTGATGTCGGCTTGATCGCCGATCAGCTTCACTTCCTTGCACGGGCCGTCGGCCACGAGCTTCGAATTCCCGGGCACCCGGTTGAACATGCGGTCGGACAGATCACGGACGACAGTCTTCGGCGTGCTGCCGAGCGCGAGCGCCTGTCGCGCACGGTCCTTCACGAGGATGTCGCAGAACTTCCAGCCCGGGAATCCTCTCAGCCGCTCGAAGAGGATCGGACGCGGCGCCGCCGAGCAGAGCGCGCCGGCTTGGGTCACGGGATCGATCTCGTCGTCGATCCGGATCAGGTCTGAACCGAGCGCGGCGAGGAAGTCTCTCAGGTTCAACGCCATGTCGCCTTCTCCTTATCAGCAAGCCACGAAGCAAAGTCAGAGATCCACTGACGCTGTGCGTCGGTTTCGGGGATCTTCAGTCCCCGCGAGCGCCCAACCTTCTCAAGCGCAGTCTCAGGATCTTCCCCACTCGAGATGAGGGCCGCTGCCGCGATCAGCGGTGATCGCCCGATTCCCTGCCGGCAGTGAAGCGCAACGTTCTTGCCCGCGTTCAGCGCGTTCACCATCTGGCTGGCGAGCTCGACTACTGACTCGCGAGAGTTCGGAACACTGCGGTCGGGGATGGGGAAAGAATGGAAGGCCAGCCCGCTCGCGGCAGAAGATGCCGGTTCGCCCGCGAGGGCAAGTTCAGATTCTTCTCGGGGCTCGAGGAGAGACACGATGACGTCGATCCCCGCCTCGCGCCACGCGCGCATCTCGTCGTCGAGCCACTCGCCGCCCCGAGGCCGAGGGACGATGCCGAGTCGTCCTCGCCACGGTCCGGGAATCCAGAAAACTGTCGCTCCCATTACGGGCTACGTTCCTGAGCCTGGCGGCAGGACTTCTCGCGGGAGAACGTCCACAACCACGCCCCGCTCGCGCAAGACCACGATTCGATGGTGCCCGTCGAGCACGGTACCATCCGGCCTCGCCTTCAGCGCGCCGGGGGCGCCCGGACCCAGCGACTCGATGATCTCTGGAGTGGACAGCCGACGGAACTGGTCGAGCTTCACTTTGCTCAAGATAGCCTCTGAATGCAGCAACCGTAGCGGTGGCTGGGCCACGTAACCGTCCTCCTCGACACCGCGAATGGTCTCCCGGCCACTGACTCGCCGAAGCCTGGCTGGCGCGTTCTCATCTTGCTGTCATGTCGTTCTGGAACCGTCGCGCCACTGAACAATTCGATGGGACAGCGATGATTCTTGCCGCCTTGCCGTAGCGAGCCGAACAGGACGCAGACCAATGCCGCCGCCGCTCCGGACGTCCTTGTCGACCGGCTGGTCGATCTCGAGAAAAATGAGCCCGATTTCGTCGCGAAGCTTCTCACGACCAGGGAACCGAACAATTTTTTCGAACAGAGAACGCGGGATGCCGCCACCCACCCATGAACCGCCAGAGCGGAGACGCGAATCCACTTCAATCAATCCGAGCAGATAGACTTGGTGGAAGCCCAGTTGGTACAGAACGTTCGCTTGACGAACACCTTTTTTGAGCCTTGGAAGTCCTCCCACCATCTCCTCCGTGTCGAAGACCATGTCGTCAACTGTGAGCCGCTTGCATTCGAACGCGATGGCGAAATCCGGGTTACTGTCCACCAATACGAGAGCATCGAGTTCGGAAATGTAACCACGCCGTTGCGGGACGACCGGTTTATTGACTTCGAGCTCGTACTGCCACTGAGTGCCAAAGCCGACAGATTCAGCTAACCCGCGCACGTGTGGTCCCGAGAACAGCCATCGTACGAGAGTCTTTTCAGGGATCGTCGTACTGGAATCAGCTTGCATTTCTATGAGCTTTCGAAGCGTCACGCTATCCTTCTTCCAGGCTCGCGAGCTTGCCGACGACTGCGCGGAA
Source organism: Methylomirabilia bacterium (assembly GCA_041490825.1). GTDB lineage: Bacteria > Methylomirabilota > Methylomirabilia > Rokubacteriales > CSP1-6 > JBGPTW01. The sequence goes on from JBGPTW010000045.1 coordinate 22,779, forward strand.
TCGCGGCAACACCACCGGCAGCATCACCACGATCACCGACGCGCCAAGGAATCCCGCCGCGATCGGATGCGTGAAGAAAATCGCCGCGCTCCCGCGTGAGAGCAGTAGCGACTGTCGTATCGACTCCTCGGCCATGCGTCCGAGGACGTAGGCCAGCACGAGCGGCATCGGCTCGTAGTCGAACTTTTTCATCACGTATCCGAGGCCGCCGAAGATCAGCATGATCACAATGTCCCACACGTTCGACGACACGGTGTAGACCCCGATTATGCAGAAGAGAAGGATCAGGGGGAAGAGCACCGTGTACGGGACCTTGAGGAGCTGAACCCACAGGCCGATCAGCGGGAGGTTCAGCACCAGCAGCATCACGTTGCCGACGTACATGCTGGCGATCACGCCCCAGAAGATCTCGGGGTGCTCTTTCATCAGCAACGGCCCGGGCTGGATGCCGTGCACGAGGAACGCGCCAAGCAACACCGCCATGACGACGTTCGGTGGGATCCCGAGCGTGAGGAGCGGGATCATCGAGCCGCCAGTGGCCGCGTTGTTCGCCGACTCGGGCGCGGCCACGCCCTCGATCGCGCCGTGCCCGAAGCGCTCGGGGTGCTTCGAGATCCGCTTCTCCAGCGCATACGAGATGAATGTGGGGATGATCGCGCCGATGCCCGGCAGGATGCCGAGAAAGAATCCGAGCACGGTGCCGCGCGCAATCGGCGCCGCGGAATCCTTCCACTGTTGCCGGCTCGGCAGCAGGCCCTTGATCTGAGCCTTGAAGATTTCCTGGTGCACCCCCTGCTCGACGTTGAGCAGGACTTCGGTGACACCGAACAGCCCCATGATGATGGGCACGAGACCGACGCCATCCATCAGCGTCATGCTCCCGTAGGTGAACCGTGGCGTCGCGGTGACCGGGTCGAGGCCGACGGTGCCGAGCAACAGGCCGACCAGCGCCATCGCGATGGCCTTCAGCTTCGAGGCGCCCGCGAGATACGTCACCATCGTGAAGCCGAGCAGGAGCAGCCCGAAGATCTCCGGCGGTCCGAAGCGCAGCGCGACCGAGGCGAGCGGCGGGCCGACGAGCATGATCCCGAGCACGCTCGCGGTGCCGGCGATGAACGAGCCGAAGGCCGCGATGCCGAGCGCCGGGCCCGCCTGTCCCTGGCGCGCCATCTGATAGCCGTCGAGACACGTCACCACGGACGCGGCCTCACCGGGAATGTTGGCCAGGATCGACGTGGTCGACCCGCCGTACATCGCGCCGTAGTAGATCCCCGCCATCATGATGATCGACGCCGTCGGCGACATCGCGTACGTCACCGGAAAGAGCATCGACATCGTCGCCACGGGACCGATGCCGGGCAGGACACCGATCAGCGTGCCGATGAACACGCCGATGAAGCACGCGAGCAGATTCCCCGGTTGCAGGGTGACCGCAAACCCGTACACGACGGCATGAAGCGACAGGTCCACGCCTCAGAATCCCCACGGGCCGACCGGCAGCTGCACGGCCAGCCATACCTTGAAGAGGACATAGCTGGCCGCGGCCGTGACGGCGGAGATGACGAGGGAAGCGATCCACTGGTGCGATTCGATGACCAACAAGAGAAAGAGCAGGAAGACAAATGTGGTCGCCGTGAAGCCGAGCGGTTCGACGACCAGCGCGTAGCCGAGGCCACCGAGCAGAGTCAGGATGACCTTGCCGCGTCTCAGCGGCGCGGGCGCCGAAGCAACCTGCTCCCGCCCCGGATCGGGCTGGAAGACGAGCGCGATGCCCACGGCGCAGAGCGCGACCGCCAGCCAGAACGGAAAGAACCCCGGCCCCGGCCGGCTCGCGTCGCCGATGGCCAGCCAATGCGCCTCGCGCGCGCCCGCGAGCCCGAAGACCAGCAGCGCGCCGGCGGCGACGCGGCTTCGCGTGATCACTTCTTGCCGATGCCCAGCTTGTCCACGACCTTCTTCACGGCCTGGTACTCGGACTCGACAAGCTTCCGGGTCGCCTCGGAATCGTGATACTCCGCGACGAGACCGGCCTTCTCGGCCGCGCCGATCACCCCGGGGTCCTTCATCGTCTTCTCGAGCGCGTGCGAGAGCTTGTCGACGACGTCCTTCGGCGTCTTCGCCGGGACGAAGAGCGCCATCCAGATGTTCAGAGAAGCGTCGGGGAATCCTTTCTCGGCCATCGTCGGCACGTTGGGGAACGCCGCGATTCGCCGTGGCGCCGTGGTGACGAGGGCGACGAGGTCGCCGGATCTCATGAGCGGCGCGAACGCGCTGAGGCCGCTCGACCCGAGCGTGACGTGGCCACCCATGATCGCGTTCTTCACCGGGCCCGTGCCCTGGAACGGCACGTGCGTGATGTCGAGGTTGTACGCCTGCTTGAACAGCTCGACCGTGAAGAACGAGACGGTGCCGAGCCCCGCCGAACCGTAGCTCAGCTTGCCGGGGTTCTTCTTCGCGTACTCCACGAACTCGTCGAGCGTCTTCCACGGGCCACCCGGCTTCGCGGTGATCACGCCGATGTCGATCATGTACTCGCCGACCGGCGCGAAATCCGATGGCTTGTAGGACAGATCGGGCTGCATGTTCGTGATGATCGTCAGCGTCGAATTCGTGGCTGCATAGACGGTGTACCCGTCGGGCTTGGACTTCGCCACGTAGTCGGCGCCGAGCGCGCCGCCGCCGCCAGGCTTGTTCTGGAGCACGACGGGAGCGCCGAGCGCGGCCGACATCTGCGGCTGGATGATGCGCGCGGCCGTGTCGGCCGGACCGCCCGGGGGGAACGGGATGATGAACTCGATCGGCCGGTTCGGATAGGCCGATTGCGCGGCGACCGGCGGTGCGCCGATTGCGATGAGCACGAGCGTGGCGAGCGTGATGCCGTGAGCCAAGCGCTTGATCATGGTGTCCTCACGTGTTTGCTTCGGAGCATTGGGGTGCGTCGCGGACCATTCGGCCACTGCCCGCGCGTGTGGTCGAGGACCGCCACGGCTTAGCCGGGGCGGTCCGAGCGCTGGGGAGTTTGAGGGGCCATGTCGTGGCCCCTCAATCCAACAATGCCTTGCGCTGCCCGCCGTCCAGCGTGATCAGCGCGCCGTTCATGAAGCTCGCCCGGTCGGACGCGACGAACACGGCGACGTTGGCGACTTCTTCCGGCGTGCAGATGCGGCCGAGCGGAATCGAGCGTTCCGCGCGCTTCTGCGCCTCGTCTGGCGTGATCTTCCGGGTCTTCGCGATGCCGGCGACGAGCCCGTCCCAGCGCTCGGTCGCCACCGGACCGGGATTGATGGCGTTGATGCAGATGTTGTGGCGACCGTACTGCTCGGCGAGCGCGACCGTCACGGCCAGGTCGGCGGCGTTCGCCGCGCTCGGCGTGAGCTCGATCGCAATGGGCTTCACGCCGTCGTTGCCGATGATGTTAACGATCCGTCCCCCGCCCTGCTTCAGCATGTGCGGGAGCACCGCCTTCGTGCAGCGGACGTAGCCCATGAACTTGAGCTGCAGCGCGGCCGCCCAGTCCTCCTCCGTGAGGTCGAGGATCAGGCCGCCGGGCGCGCGGCCGGCATTGTTGACGAGGATGTCGATGCGGCCGAAGCGCGCAATCGTGGCCTCCACGATCTTCTCGGCATCGCCGGGACGCGTGAGATCGCCGGCGACCGCGAAGATCTCCCCGCCGGATTTCTTCGAGAGCTCGGCCACCGTCGCGTCGAGCTCGCTCTTGGTGCGCGCGCAGATCGCCACGCGCGCGCCTTCTTCGAGGAGGCCGCGCGCCGTTGCCTTGCCGATGCCCTTGCTTCCACCGGTGATCAGCGCGACCTTGCCCTTGAGTCCGAGATCCATCGTCATCCTCCTCCGTCGCCGCTGCCTCGATCAGGTCGGAACGGCGGCAGGACCATCGCGGCGCTACCTCCGATCGGTAGGAAACCGAGTGTGGCCGCGTTGTAGCAAATGAGGCTCCCGAAAGTCAAACGTGGCGCGGTAAGATCGCCGCGCGCTCCAGCGCAACGGCACTCATCACTGGGAGGACCCGCATGAAGCTCGTCGATCTGTCACATCCCTGGAACATGCACACGCCCGGCTGGGTCGGCTATCCCGGATCGAAGATCTACTACACCCAGACGTTGCAGACGAACCGGATCGTCTCCCAGCGGATCGAGACGTCGCTGCACGTCGGCACGCATCTGGATGGGCCGATGCATGCGGCCGACGGCGCCGGTGACATGGCGTCGCTGCCGCTGAACAAGCTCGTGCACGAGGGCGTCGTCGTCGACGTCTCGGACGTGGTCGAGGACTGGAGCATCATCACGCCCAGGCACATCACCGACAGGGTCGAGGTCAAGAAGGGCGACATCCTGATCATCCACACGGGCTATCACCGCTACTACGTCGACAAGCCGCAGCAGGATCTGACGCGCTACTTCTGCATGCATCCCGGCGGCACCCAGGAGCTCGCCGCCTGGATGCACGACATGCAGATCTCCTGGTGGGGCATCGACGCCGGCTCGGGCGATCACCCCATGAACACGAGCATCCGCTACATGCGCCCGGACCTGACGAAACGGTTCGAGGAGAAGGTCGGTATGCCGGTGCTGCAGTACTTCGGCGAGTACGAGTACCGGCACAAGAAGAGCGGCCGGCTCGTGAAGGAAGAGATCTTCCCGATGCACTACCTCGCGTTTCCCGAAGGGTGCATCCACGCCGAGAACGTCGGCGGCGACATCGAGCTCGTCTTGAATCGCCGATGCGTCATCGGAGCATTTCCGTGGAAGTTCGAGGGCGGCGAAGCGTGTCCGTGCCGCATCCTCTGCTTCTTCGATGTCGGCTCGATGACGGTCGAGGAAGTGACGACGGCGGCTGCCCTGCCAGCCAGGTAAGCCGACGGGACCGGCAACGACTCACGAATAGAGATGGCAGGCGGCTCGGTGTCCCGGGGCCAGCTCGACGAGCTGCGGCTCCTGCTCGGAGCACCGCGGCATCACGAAGGGGCAACGGGGGTGGAAGTGGCAGCCCCGCGGGGGATTGAAGGCGCTCGGGACTTCACCGGGGAGGACGATCTCCTCCCTCGGCTCGCCCGGATGAGACGGGAGCGACGCGGCGAAGAGCGCCTTACGAGATGAAAGCGGCAGCGACAAACGACCCCTGACGAAGGTTGACTCATTATCCGTAGGCGCCTCAACTTATCAAGTGTCCCCACTTGTTAGTTCACCGGGGGGGCCTTGCTCTGGGAGCCCCGCTCGTCTATTCTCAGCGCCACTTTAGGTCAAGGTGGCAGCCGCCACCGTTTCCTGTGCTCGCGCGTCGTTCCCGCGAAAGGGGGAAGTTCCATGTGGAGCCCTATCCGGTCATGGCTCTCGCTCGCCACACTCACGCTCTCCGCGGTGCTGACGGCGTTCATGCTGCTCGCCCTGATCGGGCCGCCGTCCGCGGAAGCACAGAAGAAAATCCTGAACATCGCAGCGAAGGAGCCCGACACGCTGGACCCGCACACGAGCATTCTCGGGCAGAGTCAGGCGATCTACCGCTTCATGTATCGAGGGCTCACGCGGTTCGCCATCAGGGACGGCAAGGTCACGACCGCCGAGGTGGACCCGGACCTCGCCGAGAGCTGGACCCTCTCCCCTGATGGCACGGTGTGGACGTTCAAGCTCAAGAAGGGCGTCCAGTTCCACAAAGGCTTCGGCGAGCTGACGGCCGAAGATGTGAAGTTCAGCTTCGAGCGCCAGATCCACCGGGTGCCGGGGACACGCTTCGGCGTGAATCTCGCGATGGTCAAGTCGATCGAGGTCGTCGATCCGCACACGGTGCAGATCGTCCTGAAGTCCTTCGATCCGATCTTCCTCCTGCGCATGGTGGGCTATCAGCAGGGCTACATCGTGTCGAAGAAAGCGGTCGAGAAGTTCGGCGACCAGTACAAGTGGAACGCCGTCGGCACCGGCCCCTTCTACTTCGAGCGGCACTCGCCGCGCGAGAAGGTGGTTCTGAAGGCCTTTGACAAGTACCATGCCGGGCGACCGCAGATCGACGAGGTGCACTGGTACGACGTGCCCGAGGACGCGACGAAGCTGATCGGCCTCGAGAAGGGGACGTTCGACCTGCTCTACCCCGAGGCGGTCACCGCCGATTTCGCCGGCCAGGTTCAGAAGATGGGCGCCGTGATCGACCGACGAGGCCCAGGCGGTCAGGAGCGGTTCTACATCGACGTGACGAAGCCACCCTTCGATGACATCCGCGTGCGGCGAGCGTTCATGCACGCCATCGACCGCAAGGCGATCAAGGAGACCATGTACCCTGGAGGCCTGGCACGCCTGGCGATCAGCTGCGTGCCTCCCGGCTACTTCGGTCACATCCCGATGACGTTCCCCGAGTACGATCCCGAGAAGGCCAAGAAGCTCCTGGCCGAGGCGGGTCATCCGAACGGGTTCACGATCAAGAACTACTTCATCAGCAAGTCGTTCTTCTATCCCAAGGTCCTCACCCTGGCCCAGGAGCAGTTGAAGAAGGTGGGCATCAACGTCGAGCTCCAGGTCGTCGAGCACGCAACCTACCACGAGAACATCAGAAAGAACCTGAACCCCTTCGTCCTCTACGGCGGCACGCGCATCACCGATGCCGACCCGTGGCTATCCCTGTTCTTCGACTCGCGCGAGATCCCAGATCCGGCCACCGGCAACAAGGGCAGCAACTTCGCCCACTACAAGGCGATCGATGACCTCCTTGTGGCGGGCCGCGTCGAGCGGGACGTGAAAAAGCGGGCCGCGATCTACGCCGAGGCTCAGAAGCGCATGGAGCGGGACCTGGTGTGCCTGCCCATCAGCGACGTGCCCGGGCAATGGGCGCGCAATCCCAGGCGGGTGAGCACTCCCTTCGATCCCGAGTACGGGGAGTTCTCGTTGCACTACAGCTACAACTATCCGGAGATGCTCAAGATCCTCAACTGAACAATGGTCAAGTACGCGCTGCGCCGGCTCTTCGTGGCCGTCCCAATGTTGCTCGGGGCCATGAGTATCGTGTTCTTCGCCATGCGCATCCTGCCCGGAGATCCGTGCGTGGCGATGATGGGCGACCAGGCCACCACAGAGGCCCTCGCCGACTGCGTGAAGAACCTCGGGCTGAACCGTCCGCTCCCGGTGCAGTACATCGACTACCTCTGGCGGTCGGCGCAGTTCGACTTCGGGACCTCCTTGCGCCTGGGCTACCCGGTCAGCGAGTACATCGCGCGCATGTTTCCCCACACCCTCGTGCTGGTGCTGGCCAGCGCCGTCGTGGCGGCCCTGGTCGGCATCCCGATCGGGATCGTTTCGGCGCTCAAGCGCCGAAATCCGCTGATCGACTACCCGCTGCGCATCATCGCCCTCCTGGGCCTCTCGATGCCGGTCTTCTGGCTGGGCATCCTGCTCCTCATCGTCTTCTCGCTCCACCTCAACCTTTTCCCTCTCATCGGCGCCGGTGATCTGGACGGCGTTCTCGCGATGATTCGCTCTGGCGAGATCTTTTCACAGCCGGCGGACTTCCTGGCCGCGGTCGCTGACGTCCTCCACCATCTGACTCTCCCCGCGCTGGCGCTCGGCTTCACCCTGGCGGCCACCGTGAGCCGGCTCTCGCGCTCCGCCATGCTGGAAGTGATCAGCCAGGACTACATCCGAACCGCCCGCGCCAAGGGCCAGGGCGAGCGCGCCGTCGTATACAAGCACGCGTTCCGCAACATGATGGTCCCGCTCCTCACCATCATCGGCCTGTTCGTCGCGATCGCGCTCACGGGCACGGTGCTGACCGAGACGGTTTTCACGCGCCCGGGGCTGGGGAAGATGCTGGTGGATGCGATCGGGGCCCGCGACTACCCGCTCGCCCAGGGCGCCATCACCGTGTTCACCATGATCATCATCACGGTCAATCTCGTGGTCGACATGCTCTACGCGGTCGTCGACCCCCGGATCACGTACCGGTAGAGGGCGACGCGCGATGGCCATCATGCGCGACGTCACGGCGACCGAGTTCCCCGCGCCCGGCGCGCGAGAGGAGACCGGAGCGGCGCCGCGCGGGCGCTACCTGCGCCGCTACGGGCCGATCACGCTCGGCGGCCTGATGGCGCTGACGATGATCGTGATCGCCGCCGCGGCCCCGCTCATCGCCCCCTTGAGCCCCTCGGCGCAGTTCGCCGACGCCGTGCTCAAGGGCCCGGGCGCCGTCGAGCGGCACGTTCTGGGTACGGACGAGTTCGGGCGGGACCTGCTGAGCCGCATCATCTGGGGGGCGCGCGTGTCGCTCGAGGTCGGTCTCGCCTCGGTGATCTTCGGTTTCGCGCTCGGGGTTCCGCTGGGCATCATCGCCGGCGTTCAGGGGAGGCGGACCGAGACCCTCATCATGCGCTGCGCCGACATGCTGATGGCGTTCCCCACGTTGCTGTTGGCCCTCATCATCGTGACGGCGCTCGGCGGCTCGCTGCTGAACGAGATCCTGGCCATCGGCGTGGCGCTGACGCCGAACTTCGTGCGGCTCACCCGCGGCCTAGCGCTTACCATTAGGGAGCAGGACTACATCCTGGCCGCGCGGGCGCTGGGCAGCGGGCAGCTCCGCGTCATGGCCCGTCACGTGTTCCCGAACGCGCTGTACGCGCTGGTCGTCGTGGCGACGCTTTACATCGCGACGGCCATCCGCACCGAAGCGGGCCTCTCGTTCCTGGGCCTCGGCGTGCCGCCGCCGACGGCGACCTGGGGGAACATCCTCAGCGAGGGTCGCCAGTACATCAAGTGTTGCCCGTGGCTCACGACGTTCTCCGGCCTCGCCATCATGATGGCGGTGCTGGCCTTCAATCTGGTCGGCGACGCCCTCCGCGACATCCTCGATCCCCGCCTGCGCGGCGAGTAGCTCGGCGCGCCTGGCGCGCGGAAGGTCGTCAGCATGATCGCGAACCAGATCGTCGCCTCGCCCTTCGATGGTCGGGCGCCAAGCGACCCTCACGCAGGCTTGGCCACCACCTGAACCTTCACGTCGGTCGCGCCCGCGACCGTGCGGTAGAGGGGTCACCGGTTCCGATACGTCTCAACCAGCGTCTCCGCTTGCGCCTGGCTCACGCCGGTGAGCTCGAAGGTCATCGTCACGCTGGCGAAGCGATTCGGCTCGGCCGCGGTGCGTATTCCCTCGATCGTCACGTCCAGGCGCTTCAACGGCACGCCCGTCTCTTGCGCGTGTCCTTCGATCAGGGTGACGCCGCACGACGAGATGCCAGCCAGGAACGCTTCGCTGTTGGTCAGCGCGTCGGGCTGGGGTCGAGCGGACGAATCGAGCACGAGCTTCTGACTGCGCGCAATGTTGTGGGCCCGTCCGATCACGCCGCTGCTGGACGATCGGATCGTCTCGATCTTGTCGTTGCTCACGGTATCCTCCTTGGTATCGGCTCGCTCGGTCGCCAAGCATACCGTGCCATCGACGGGTGGGATAGCTTCGTTGGCCTTGGCATGCGCGGCGATGCGATTCGACGTGTTTGCCGGGTCGTTGTTGGCCGCACGCAGGCTTGCTTTGCCTCCTGCCTAGGCGTGTCGCAGAATCGAGGAGCGTCCCGGGTTTCCCGGGACGCTGCCGAGCGTCTGGGGGTGTGGGGGCCATCTCGAGGCCGCGCGGAAAATCGAGGGGCGCCACGGGTTCCCCGGGGCGCTGCCGAGCGAGTGGGGGTGTGGGGGCCATTTCGAGGCCCCCACGTTTAGGATCGCCCGAGACGGGCCCGCACGTGGTCGGCCACAACCATCCGCTGAGTCGAGCTCAGGACCCCGTACACGTCCAGGATCGACTGGGCGATAGCATCGACGACCCGCCGGTGCTCCGCCGGCGACCGTAGCTTGTCGAGCTGGGCGAGGTCGATGTCGCCGGACTCGAAGAGCGCGAGGGCCTGTGCCAGGCCCGCGTCCCAGTTCTTCAAGTGCTCCTCCACGGCCGCGAAGGCGAGGCTGCAGGCGCCGTAGACCGCCGCGCGCTGTTCCGACCGGGCCTTCGCGTCGTCCAGCGCCTCGTCGATCATCGCCTCGACCATCCGTTTCACGCTGTCGTAGCGGCCGCCGTGGCGGGTGTCGAGATTGAAGTCGTCGGCGGTGGCTACCGCCGTCCCCGGCCCTGCGATCTCTTCCCAGTTCCTCATGACGCCTCTCCTCGCGCTAACGTGTGAGCCGCCCGTGGTCACGAGGATGCGGCGGACGAGTTAAAGTGGTGTGTGCGGCAAGTAAATTTTTGTGAAGCCGACGGGACCGCCGCGCGCTTTACAGCCCATCCCGCCCGAACGATACTGGAATCGGCGCGACCACTCCGGAGGAGGCCCGAACGATGGCCACCGTCCATTTCGACGAAACCGTCGGTAGCCTGCTGCTCGCCTACGCGCGCAGGATCGTCGCGCGCGGCTACATCCACAACACGCTCGGCAACATCGCCATCCGTGTGCCGCATCCCGACTTCGAGCACGGGGTCGCCTACACCAAGCACGCCGAGATCTCTCTCGAGGAGATGACGCTCGACCATGTCGTCATCACGGACATCCCGACGCCGGCGCTGCTCCATGGCACCGTGCCGACCAGTGTCGGCCACAACCTGAACCGCGAGATTCTGCGTTTGCGCTCCGACGTCAACGCCGTGATCCACGTTCACCACGACGAGACCATCGCCCTCTTCGCGTCCGGCGCGGTCAAGGAGCTGCGGGTGCTCTCGCTCGAGTTCCCGTACGTGATGGCGAAGCCGCCGCACGTCGTGCCGTCGCATCTGGACGTCGAACAGGACGTTGGGCCGGTCGCCGACTTCATCGAGACCACCAACAGCGTGATCATGGAAAACCACGGCGTGACGACGCTGGGGCGAACGATCTCGGAGGCCTATCACCGGCTGAACACGCTGACCTCGGAGGTTCGCCGGAACGTGCTCGCCCAGCGGTTGGCCAACGGTGCGGGGACGGAGGTTCACTCCCTTGCGCCGGACGCTGTGGACGTGATGTACCGCTACGCCGAGAGCGTCATCTATCCCTCGCGGGACGAGACGCGCCGGTTTTCCGGAGGCGAGCGCCAGGCCTGAGGCACGGGAGCGAGCTACTTCTCGGGCAGCGGGCCGAAGCGATAGCCGAGGATGACCTTGAGGATCAGCGTGTCGGTGCTGGGCGTGAGCCCCACTCCGATGCCGGCGTTGAACTCCCAGCGAGGTCCGAGGTTCAGATCGATGACGGGAAAGATCTGGTGCTGCTGCTTCCGCACGGGATCGAAGCCGGTGAACGGGCCGATGCTGCCGTAGTATTCGAGCCCGCCGGTCACCTTGTCGGTGACGTCGTAGGCCAGCTTCGCGGCGGGCGCGAACTCGAAGCCGCGCGCTTCTCGGACCCCTTGCCCGTGCAGGCTGCGATCCACGACGGGATTGAACGATGCGTACCAGTGGCCGATCTGCTTGTCGATGATCGGACGGATCTCGACCGTCCACGTATCGGTGGAGAATTCACGGCGTTGATACCCGGCCTCGAGCGAGAGGCTGAGCCCGACCGGAAGCTTCCAGCTCTCCGGCGCGCGGATGCGCGGGCGAATGTGATCGCCGACCCATTCCCATCCGGTGTCCGGCTGGATGCTCGTGAAGATGTAGAAGCCCGTCTCGAACCACGACGTCCAGCCACGCGTGATCTCGATCGTCTCGTGGAACGCGCCCTGCGTCCGCAGCAGGCGGTCCTCGGTGCGCGTGGTGCCCTGCAGCGCGGTATTGCTGTGGAGCTCGACCATCGTCTGACCCGGCGCGACGGTCTCGGATCCGTACACCTGGATCTCGAAGTTGTTCTGCGCCGCGGCCCCGGACGCGCTGGCCAGCAGAAACGCGCCGACGACGAGCGCCGCCGCCACGCGCGCGCGGCGCTTACGCGTACTGCACGCCGATCAGCTCGGCCACGAGCGCCGGCCGCTCGTGCCCTTCGAGCTCGACGGTCATTTCCGAGGTGATCCGCACGCCGTTGCCCGGCACTTCCTCGACATTCGCGAGGCGCTGACGAAGCCGCAGGCGCGAACCCGCCGGCACGGGGCTGATGAAGCGGACCTTGTTCGAGCCATAGTTGATGCCGCGATTGCGCTTCGTCACGCGCAGCAGGGTGGCCGCCATGCGCGGCGCCAGCGCCAGCGTCAGGTAGCCGTGCGCGATGGTCTTGCCGCCGGGCATCTCGCGTCTGGCGCGCTCGACGTCGACGTGGATCCACTGGTGATCGCCGGTGGCTTCCGCGAACTTGTCGATCATCGACTGCTCGACGGTCATCCATTCCGACGGGCCCAGCTCCTTGCCGATGTGCTGCAGCAGCTCTTTTGGAGATTCGACGGTGAGTGTGGTCATGACAGCGATGGTAGCGCAGGATTCATGACCTGGGGGCCTCGAAGGCCCCCAGACCCCCATACGCTCGTCGGTCGCCGGGAAACCCGGCGCCCGCCTCGATCCCCCATACGCTCGCCGGTCGCCGGGGAACCCGGCGGCCGCCTCGATACACGTTCCTACGAAATTGGCTTCGGAGGCAGGTAGCCGAGCAGCAGCACGGTCAAGTGAACGAGCAAGAGCTTGTTCCACGCGACGCTGGCGGCCGCGGCGTCCTCGCGCTCCAGCTCGGCGTCGAACACGCCGGCCAGCGCGGACTGCGCCAGGCTCATGGCGCCGACCATCAGGTGCACCTGGATCGGCCCGCCGGGACCGTGGTCCCGATGGCTGTGTGAGATCCCGATCGCGAGCAGATAGTGCGAGAACGTCGAGCTGGTCGCGACCTCGGCCGTTTCTCGCAGCCACCGGGTCAGGCTGTGCTTTCGTCGCTCGAGGCGCACGGCGTCGACGTTGCCGTCCTCGCCGAGAAAGAACCGTGCCGACCGCGGGAACGCGAGAAAGTGATCGTAGAGCGCGGCGGTGAGCCGGTCCGCGTTCTCCAGAACGAGTGGCGCCGACCTGCGGATCGCCGTCACGTCAGCCTCCCCGAGACCGACGAACTCCGTCATCTCGCGGAGGAATCGTGGCATGTCCGTGGCCGGGAGATAGCCTGGCTCGCTCGGTTCAGAGGTCATCGTGTCGGGCGGGCGCTCGAGGGGTGCTCCATCCAGACGTTTGGATCTTCGTAGCGGCCTTCGTCTCGCTCGCGGTCGATGGTGACCGGCGTCAGGGCGCCCGGCACGACGTAGTCTCCACTGTCCGGAAATCGCATCGCCGTCCAGTCTTCCCACTCCGCGACCGTGCCGACGATGACCATCGCCCGCGGGATCACGCCGAGGAATCGAGCGCCAAGCTTCACGTGCGTCCGCATCCACGGATCGAACGGCAAGCCGTCCCGATCCTCCCACCGGACATAGCGCTCCATCGGGATCAGCGGATAGGCGGCCTTCAGTGTTGGCCTGATCGGCGCGACGAATCTCGCCAGTCCGTGGCGCTCCGCGAGCTGGGCCATCGCCGTCAGCGCAGCGCGACTGACGCCCTTCCCACGATGACGCTCGTCCACGAGCACGGCCATCGCCGACAGCGCAGTCGCGCGCCGGCTCTCCGTCCGCGCGCGAATCGCGTTCTCGAAGATGTCGGCGACGCTCGACGGAAGTGTCGCCGGTGCGCCGTCCCAGACGAACGGGATCGTGTGGCCGATCGCCACCACGCGGTCGAACTCACCGCACAGCGCAAACTGCCACTCGGCGAAATCCGTGAAGAGGGCTGGCCACGACGCGCCGCTGCCGAGCTCGTCGCGCTGGCGCATGAAGCGTGGCCATCCTTCGTCGGCCAGCCGCTCGAAGTCGGGTTCGAGCTCGGGGCGTTCTCGGAGCGTGTACGTCTTTACCACGGCCTTTCCTGCGAATGACCCCTGCGAAGAGAAAGGAGACGCCAGGGGGACCACCCCTGGCGTCTCGGCCGCCTCGCTACTCCGACAGGCTTCTACTTCTTGGCGAGCCCCAGGCGCGTCTCCAGCAGCACCTTCACCTCGTTCGCGGCGGCCCGCCACAGTGCGCCGCCCGGCGCGTGGTACGCGGCGTTCACCTGACTCCGGAACTCGTTCATCGCGGCGTCCTGGCTCGCCTTGTCTTGCGGTGCCTTCTCGAGCGTATTCGCGCGGATCTGGCCGGCTTTGGTCGTGGCCGCGTGCGCGCGCTCGAGCCATCGGCCGATCTCGTTCCAGTCCTTGTCGAAGAAGACGACGACGGGGATGGACTGGTAGCCGTTGTTCAGGAAGCTGTCCCGGAGCTCAGGGTTCTGGTCTCGGAGGAACACGCGCAGCTCGCAGCCCGGCATCGCCTCGCAGATGTGGGCGATCAGCGGCGAGTTGCGGTGGACGTCGCCGCACCAGTTCTCGGCCAGCATGAGCACGTGCTTGACCTGGCTGATGCCGCTGAAGAACTTCTGCTCCTCGTCCGTCAGCGCGGTCTTCGCGTAGTTCTCTTCGGTGCGGGCCCGGGTGTCACCCATCTGGGCCATGTAGTCCTTCCAGGTCAGACCTTTGGAAAACCGAGCCGCGTCGAGGGGAATCTGCAATTGAGCCATGTCGTCCTCTCCTTGCTAGGGGTCTCTACGTTGCTTCTTCGTGGGCGGATTGTACACTGCTCACCGCTATACTGCCGCCATGCCGTCGGGTTGGCGCTCGCGGGCCGGAACGCGCTTCGACATCGAGAAGCGCCCGGCGCTGGGTTCGCGCGGAATGGTCGTGACGAATCATCCGCTCGCGTCCGCGGCCGGTGCCGAGATGCTCGCCGGCGGCGGCAACGCGGTCGATGCCGCCGTCGCGGCGCTGTTCGCGCTGACCGTGGTCGAGCCGATGATGGTCGGCATCTTCGGTGCCGGCCACGCGCAGGTGCTGCTGGCGGATGGGCGCCATCTGGTCATCGATGGATACACGAGCGCTCCGGCGGCAGCGACGCCGGAGATGTATCGCGCGGTGTCGGATGCCTGGCCGGATTACATGGAAGCGGTGGGACGCGAGAACAGTGTCGGGTGGCGGTCCGTCGGCGTCCCCGGCACGCTCGCGGCATGGTGCGAGATGCTCGCTCGCTTCGGCACGCTCGGTCTCGCCACGGTGATGACGCCGGCGATCCATCACGCCGAGCACGGCTTCCGGGTCACCGGCTATCTCGAGGAATGTCTCGCCGAGTCTGCGTCCGACCTCGCTTCTTTCCCCGACAGTGCCCGCATCTTCTTGCCGGGCGGCCGGCCGTTACGGCAGGGCGATGTTCTCGCGCAGGCTCAGTATGCCGCAACGCTTCGCACCGTCGCGGCGGAAGGGGCGCGCGCGCTCTACGGCGGTCGGCTGGGTGAGCGCGTCGCGCACCACATGGCCGACCATGGCGGGCTCATCACGGTGGAGGATCTGACTCGCTACCGCACGCTCGAACGTCAGCCCGTGCGCGGCAGCTATCGCGGCTTCGACGTTGCCGGATGCCCGCCGCCGACCGGAGGCGGCATCCACCTGATCCAGATGCTGAACATGCTCGAGAGCTATGACGTCGGAGCGCTCGGGTACGGCACCGTCGACGGCATTCATGTCCTGGCCGAGACGCTGAAGATCGCGTTCGCGGACCGCGCGGTGGCGACCGGCGATCCGCATTTCGTCGACGTCCCCGTCGCACGGCTCATCGCCAAGGACTACGCGATGGCGCGTCGAGTCGACATCGACATGGCGAAGGCCCGCGCGCATGGCGCGGGTGTCACCGTGCCGACGTCTCCCGATACGACGCACGTGACCGTCGCGGACGGTGACGGCAACGTGATCGCGGCCACCCAGACCATCAACAGCCTCTTCGGTTCGAAGGCGATCGTGCCCGGCACGGGGATGCTCCTCAACAACACGATGGCGCTGTTCGATCCGCATCCCGGCCATGCGCTCTCCGTCGCGCCGGGGAAGCGCATGACGAGCTCCATGGCGCCGACGCTCGTCCTTCGTGACGGCCGGCCCGCGCTGGCGCTCGGACTACCCGGCGGGGTCCGCATCTTCGCCTCCGTGCTCCAGGCGCTCGTGAACGTCATCGACCACGGGATGTCACTCCAGGAGGCCGTCGAGGCGCCAAGGATCTGGACACAGGGCCAGGAGCTCGAAGTCGAGCAGGCCGTGCCCGAGAGCGTGCGCGCGGGACTGAGCGCGCGCGGCCACCGCGTGACGCCGGTGGCCCATGTCGCCGGCGGCATGGGCGCGATCGCGTTCGAAGCGGACGGCACGTTGATGGGTGCGTCGTGCTGGAGGGCCGACGGTGTCCCGGTCGGTCTCGCGGGCGGGTATGCGCGACCCGGGATCAGGTTCTGGCCTGATCGCCGTCGCTGATGCCAACGCACCAGCAAATTGAGGCGTCAGACGCATTGTCCGGAACCGCGAGCCGTTGTCTACTCATACATGGCAACGTGAATCTTGGTCGACGGATGGAGGTGAGAATGACTCCACCGCAGAGGTCGGGCGCAGCCTCGGGGTAGCGGACCCGCGGCCTGCGCAGCTCGCGACGCAGTACAACGGTCCCGGCGCACGCCGGGAGACGCGCTGGCCCAGAGCCCGCGCAGCGAGGCCCGGAGGCGATCGCCCCGGGCCTCATGTTTTTTCCGTGCCTTGGCCCGCCGTCTCTCGCTGCGATATAGTGCGGACGCTTGACGAGCCCGCCGACCAGCGAGGACGCCCGTGTTGCCAATGACGTTTGAATCAATTCGCCTCGACCACCGCGCCGGTATCTCGACCATCACGCTCGACCGCCCGCCGGTGAACGCGGTGTCCGCCGGTCTCATGCAGGACGTGCTCGCCGCGCTCGATGTGCTGGAAGGTCGTAGAGCCACCCGCTGCATCGTTCTCACCGGCGCCGGGTCGAAAGCGTTCTCCGCCGGCGCCGACATCTCCGGCGGGCCGCGGGATTCGGACGACGCGGTGACGTTCCGCGAGCTCGGCCGCCGTGTCGTCGATCGTCTGGAGACCGTCCCCAAGCCTGT
The DNA here is from genome assembly GCA_041490825.1 of Methylomirabilia bacterium. Classification (GTDB taxonomy): domain Bacteria; phylum Methylomirabilota; class Methylomirabilia; order Rokubacteriales; family CSP1-6; genus JBGPTW01. The sequence continues at coordinate 39,681 of JBGPTW010000045.1, forward strand.
GATCGCCGCGATCCGCGGCTGGTGCATCGGCGGAGGCTTCGCCATGGCGATGGCCTGCGACGTCCGGCTGGCCTCCTCGACGGCGAAGTTTCGCACCGGTGACGCCTACCTGGGTGTCGTGCCGAGCTGGGGCATGAGTCTCGTGAGGCTGACGCACTACATCGGCCGCAACAGGACACTCGACATGCTGATGCTCGGGGACGACATGGACGCTGACGAGGCGCGGGAGATCGGGCTCGTGTCGCGCGTGATCCCTGACGCGAGCTTCGATGCCGAGGTCGCCCGGCTGGCCGCGCGGGTTGCCGGCGGCGCGCCGATCACCTATCGCGCGATCAAGGAGACGGTCCGCGCTCAGTACTGGCTGACACCGAGCGCGGCCCAGGAGATGGAGACACGCTGGGCCGAGATCGCGAGCGCATCCGAAGATTTCCGTGAGGGCGTCGCGGCGTTCCGGGCCAAGCGGGCGCCCGTGTTCAAAGGCCGCTGATGTCGTTCGCCGAGACGCACGTGCACAGCTCGAGCTCCAGGAAGCGGCGCGGGACGTGGTGAAGCGCGTCGTCGTGCCGGTCGCCACGAGCGTTCCCGCGGGGCAGAAGCTCACGGCCGATCATCTGCGGACGATCTACCGGGCGCTCCAGCCGCTCGGGTATCTCGGCAGCACGATCGGCCGCGACTTCGGTGGCGCGGGTCTGAGCTACGCCGACTACGGATCTGAAGTTTCCGAAGCGCTGGCCGCTCGGCGCTGATTTTCCGGAGCATCTCGGGTACAAGCCGGCGCAGGACACGCCGACGCTGGTCGAAGCCGAAGCCTAGCGAGGCTCCGCCTCAGACCGACGAGATGTAATTGAACACATTGCCCGTGGAGAGAAGAACGGCTCCGGTCGAGTGGACAACACGGGATGCGATAAACTCGCTCCCAATAGCCCGTCTAGCGGGTAGTAGGTCCACGA
>JBGPTW010000046.1:0-40405 GCA_041490825.1 Methylomirabilia bacterium
CCGCAGGTGGGCGGTCTCCAGATGCGCGTGGCTCCCCTTTGTAGCGGGGGCCGCGCGTCTGGAATACCCGCAGGTGGGCGGTCTCCAGATGCGCGTGGCTCCCCTTTGTAACGGGGGCCGCGCGTCTGGAATACCCGCAGGTGGGCGGTCTCCAGATGCGCGTGGCTCCCCTTTGTAACGGGGGCCGCGCGTCTGGAACGGCCGCAGGTGGGCGGTATCCAGATGCGCGTGGCTCCCCACGCCCGACGCGCGGGCTGTCTCGACTCCTCCAAAAATACGAAAGGCCGCGGGATCACCCGCGGCCTTCGATCGCAATCGGCGCCGCGGGCATCGGTCTGCCCGCGGCTCCCGTTCTCTTACATGAGAGCCTGTGGGCAAACCTCGGCGAAGTAGTAAACGCTGAAGAACCAGGACCGGCGAGCCAAGGTGCCCATCTGCGTAGCCGTCACTCTACGGGGGCCCGCCAGCGCCGTCAAGACCTTTTCGACCGCAGTCGCGCGACGATGCGCTCGCGGTAGTAGTAGAGCGGCAGGCAGAGCGCCGCCATGCCGGCCGCGAACGCAATCGCATAGATGTACTGCTGCTCCGCGACGTGCGCGCCGAAATAGGACGATATCCAGGTCCCGGGTAGCCGGCCAATCGTCGAGACGACGGCGAACACCCAGAACGGCATCGGGCTGATGCCGAACAGATACGACAAAATGTCCTTCGGAAAGCCCGGGATGAGATAGAGGATGAAGCAGAGGATTGCGCCTTCGGCCTCGAGGACGAAGCTCACCCGCGCCCAGTTGTGCTCGCTGAGCCACGGGCGGATCAGCGGCTCGCCCCACTTGCGTCCGACCCAGAAACAGAACAGCGTGCCGGCTGTGAGCCCGATCGTCGAGTAGATCAGTCCCCACAGCGTCCCGAACAGCGCGCCGCCGACCGGGCCGGTGATCTCGCCCGGAATGGGGGAGATGATGACCTGCAGCGCCTGGATGGCGATGAACCCGAGCGGCGCCATCCAGCCCCACGATTGCACCGTGTGCTTCAAGAAATGCTTGTCCTGGTAGAGCCGGACGAGGAAGCGAATGCTCGGATGTTCGGCCGAGACCAGCCAGATGACGGCGCACAGCATGGCGAACAGCACTGCCGTGACGAGCGCCCACCGGGCGCGGTCGTTCACGCGCTCGCCGGCCTCGCCGCTCAATGGCTCACAGCGCTGGCCGTCTATCGCGCCACGGGCAGGCGGTCTCGAATGCGGCGGACGCAGCCAGCACCGCACGGTCAGCGTGCCGCTGTCCGACGATCTGCAAACCGATCGGCAGCCCGTCGTCGGTCCATCCCGCCGGCACGGTGGCCGCCGGTTGACCCGTCAGGTTGAAGGGATACGTGAACGGCATCCAGCCAAGGACCGAGACTTCCCGCCCGGCCACCTCACGAGGCGGCCGTCCGGGCGCCGCGAACGGTGGCACGGCCACGGTGGGCGTCAGCAGCAGGTCGAAACGCGCGAGGAAGGCCGTGACGTCCAGCCAGAACGTCTCCACGCGCGCGCGAGCATGGAGATACTCACGCACCGAGACGGCACCGCCCCGGCGGATGAACTTGACGAGCGTCGGATCCATCGTCGCCTCTGCGTCCGGCAATTGATCGGACCACGCGGCATAGAACTGGGCGGCGAGGATCGTGCTGAACGTCTCTTCGAGACTCTCCCAGCCCGGATTCACCACCTCCACGTGGCAGCCGAGCGATTCGAACTCGGCGGCCGCGTTCTCGCAGATCGTCTGCACGCGGGGGTCGACCGCCGCGTAGCCGAGGTCCGGCGTCCACGCCACGTGCAGCCCCCGGATATCCCGATCGCAAGCGGCGACGTACGAGCCGGCTTCGCGGGGCAACGACAACCGAGCTCGGTCGTCGCCGCCGGCAATGACGTCGAGCACGGCGGCGGCATCGCGTACGGTGCGCGTGATCGGGCCGATGTGCGAGACGTTCTCCCAGCCAGGAAATCCGGAGTGTTCGGGCACGCGACCATACGACGGCTTGAACCCGTACACCCCGCAGTAGGCCGCCGGAATGCGCACGGAGCCGCCGCCGTCGGTCCCGATCGCGATCGGCCCCAGCCCAGCGGCGACCGCGGCGGCCGCCCCGCCGCTCGAGCCTCCCGGCGTGCGTTCGAGGTTCCAGGGGTTGCGCGTCACGCCAAACATCGGACTCTCGGTGATGGCCTTGTGACCGAACTCGGACATGTTGGTCTTGCCGAGGATCACCGCCCCGGCCGCGCGCAAGCGAGCAACCGCGATCGCGTCCTCTTCCGGGATCAGGTCGGCGAACACGGACGACCCCGCGGTCGTACGGAGACCCCGCGTGAACAGCGCGTCCTTGATCGACAGCGGCACACCGTGGAGCAGACCGAGAGGCTCGCCTTTCATGACGGCGATGGACGCCTCGTGAGCGGCGACGCGGGCGACATCGGCAGCGATCAGGCAGAACGCGTTGAGGCGAGGGTTCAACACTTCGATGCGCGCGAGGATAGCCTCGACGAGGTCGACCGGAGAGATCTCCTTCGAGCGGATGAGCGCCGCGAGCTCGAGGCCGGACCGCCAGATGAGTTCGTCCGGGCTCATGGCCGTGCTTGCATCCGCGCTGACATCGGACGGCAACGGCGCGGCGACATTCGTGAATGGTATTGTATCATTCCGCTCGGTGCAGACCTCTCCTGAGGATCGCTTGTTTGCTTGGCTCGCGCACTCATCTGCGAGCGATCTGACCCCGGCCGTGAGCGCCGGACTGCGGCACGTTCTGCTCGCGGCCGTGGATGACGCCTCGCGCGTCGGCGAGGAGCGTCATGGCACGCTCGTCAGCTTCACCACCACCGCCGGTGGACGTCGTCGAACGCTCGAGCTTGACCGCCGCGGCACGCTCGTCATGCTCGCGCGATGGAATCCGAACGGCGAGCTGGCCGACGCGTCGGTCCGGATCCCGGACCGCTCATGGCTGGTGATCGAGCCGCGCGCGACCGATACGACCCCTTGGGGGCTTTCCGACCGACTGTGGCGTGCCGAGCGGCCCGGGCTGGAGAATCGAGAGCGGGCCATCACGGTATTCTCGTCTGTCGACTACGCGGGCATCCACCGCATTCCATCACTGGCCGAGCCGTCCCGCTTGCCGCCTGGTGGCGGCACCGCTGTTCTGAATTTCGTGGCGACGCTCGCGCAAGATCAACGTGCCGCGGCGATCGACTACCGGGGACCGTACCCGACTGAGCAGCTCTTTCTCGCGCTCCTCGAGTCGTTCCGGTACGACCGTTCGGCCGACGATCCGCTCGCCGCATTCATGACTGGCGCTCTCGGATGGACTCCCGCCCCTCACGAGCGGCTCTTCGCGGACGCCGGCGCCTACGTGCAAGTGCGCGAGCGGGTCGAGAAGGTCGTCTGGCATGGTCGCACGTACTATCGTCCCGACTGGCAACACATCGCGCGCCAGACCGCGCGCCGTGTTCGCGATGTCCCGGGCGGGGCGTGCTGCTCGCTCTGGGCGCTGGGCCGACCGATCGAGGATCACATCACGGTAACCGCCTGCGGCGACATCGAGATCCTGCCCCGGCGCCGGGAGACCGCCGCCTGCCGCGACCTCGCCGTGACAGTGCGTGACGGCGTGATCGAAGTGGTCGTCGCCGCCAGCGCTCCGCCGCTGGCGGAGTTCATCCGCGACTGCGGACGGCGGATCACGATGGAGTGGCGCTCGCTCGACGCCGATCTCGTGGACGTCCGGCCGGACAGGGTGAGCTTCTCGAGCGCATTCAGAAATGCCGCGCGGACGGTGATCGACGCCGCGGCCGATCGGCGAGCTCGGCTCGGCGCCGCGCTCGCGACGATCACCGAGATGGCGGGCGTGGTCGGCGACGCGCTGCGGGCACGCGCTCAAGCCGCGATCGCCGCGCAGCCCGAGGCACGGCAACGTGCACTGCTGCTCGGTGAAGAGCCGCGCCCGGTCGATGCAAGCCGGATCACCGCTGCCCTGGAGGCGCTGCTCGCTGACGTTGCCGCGGAGCCACCGGCCCGCAATCCCTCAAGCGGTGGCGTGGATGATGAGCCAGACGTTGAAGACGATGAAGGCCGCAATCGACACTGCTGAAAGCCCGACGTAAGCGACCCACAGCGCCTTCTCACGCGTGACGCGTCCGGGCGAGCCGCCGCGCAAGAGCCGCCCGACGAACGCGATCGCATCGTGCTTCAGCGTCGGCATGCCGAGCGCGTCGACCAGCACGTGATAACCGTCCATCTCGATGAAGCAGAACGGATAGAGCGCAAGGACGAAGGCCTGCCACTGGATCAGCCCGGATGCTGCCGCGAAGGCCTGCGTAAAACCCAGCTCGGCGCTGCCAGCGATGATGAACCAGATGGATCCGAGCACCAGGTGGACGGCCGCCCCCGAGACTGCGGTGACGACGCGAGCCCGCCGGCTGGCCATGAAGATATCGGTAACGTCGATGTAGAAGGTCGGCACGAACCCGTGCAGAAACGTGAAGCCGAACTCGCGCACTCTGCGCTTGTAATGCACCAGCGCGAGACCGTGGACGATCTGGTGCGCCGCGACCGTGGCGAAGAACAGCCCCTTGATGCTCAGGAGCGCGGCGATCGGCCGGGCGCCGAGGCCTGCCGCCACGCTGTCGGCGTGGCGCAGAAGCTCCACCCCGGCGACGATGCCGACGACCGCGAGGAGCACGGACAGCACCGCCGTGGCCTCGGTGAAGAGCAGGAAGCCGCCCCACCGGTAGAGCCGGACGAAGAGCGGTTCGACCTTCCGGCTGCTGACGTTGATGCGCTCGAGCACCGTGAGCGCGCTCTCGAGGGCCTTCACGATTGCCCACCGCCGGTTGCGCGCGAGCGCTCGCCGCAAGCTCGAGCTGGGCGTGAGCGTCAGCAGCTGCGCGCGCTGGACCTTGCGGATCAGGTTCGGGATGATGTCGAAGTCGAACTCGCCGTACTTCAGCACATAGGCCGTCGCCATCTCCTGCAGCGAGGTGTCTCCGTCCATCAGATCCCAGAGATAGCGCTCCTGCTCGGACAGGAGGAGAAAGCGTTCGGTCTCCGTGTTCTTGAGGATGTAGTTACGCTGTCCGGCGACGCGGGAGGCGACCTCGGCCAGCTCGAACATCTCGGGAGCCACTCGCTGGGGGCGGGATTGCACGAAGGCGACCGCGCTCTCGACCTCGCGGATCTCGAAGCTCTGATCATCGTCGTGACGGACCAGCAACTGGAGCTTGGCCCGTCGAGGCGCCACCTGTTCCGTCATCGCGCCTCGACGTCCAGCCCGGTCGCCTCGAGACCCCAGCGCGTGACCTCGGCCACCATCTCGCCGGAAGCGCGCAGCCGCTCGATCAAGATCAGCACGAGCGCATGGAAGAACGCTGCCGCGGCGCGAGGATTGTCCTGGATCAAGCGGCCGAGGTTGTCGCGGTCGAGTACGAGCAGCGTCGAGTCCGTCTCGGCCTGCAGCGTCGCGGACCGTGGCGATCGGTCGAAGAGGCTCATCTCACCGAAGAAGTCTCCGGGCTCGACGCGCGCCAGGACTTGCTCGACGTTGCCGGTCACGAGCTTGGAGACGACGATGCTGCCGCGGCTGACGACGAACATCTCCTCGCCTCCGTCACCTTGCCGGAACAGGACCTGCCCCTTCTTCAACGTTCGCTCGCGCAGACGCTCCGCGAGCGCGGAGAGGTCTGCCTCGCCGACTTGATGAAACAGTCGGACACCGCCCAGAAAGGCGGCGATCTCGGCTGGGCTCGCCACCGCGGCCGGTGGCCCTACGTGGCCACGCGGCGAATCAGCGCAGTTCGGAGCGCGTGCGCCCGCTGATTGGACGGCGTCTTGGCAAGTCGCTCGAGCGCTTGCCGCACGGTCGCGCGCTCGGCGTCGGTGAGGTCGTACTGGGCGAGAATGGGGTCGGGGGCGCGCTGGAGATCCGCCAGAAAATCCGGGTCGATCATGGCGCGGCCGACCAGCTCACGAAAGCCTTTGGCCATGGTGACCCGGATCATACCAGAGAGGCTACACGCGAGAAAGCTGCACGGCCTCCGAGTCAAGCTGGCACAACCCGTCGTGCCAGTCGAGACATCCCGACGCATCAGGACGACACGCGGGAGGGACAAGCGGCTGAAGTTCCGAGACTCCTGCGGCGCCACGAAGATGGTATCGAATGTTCGCTATTTCGGCGGTCCGTACGCAGAGCCCAGATATTCGACGATGGTCCTGGCTTCGTCATCGTCGATCGGCGCGCCGAACACCTTGATCATCTTCGTGACCACGCCCTGCCATTGCCTGGCATCGCCTCCCGGCTGCATGACGATGTAGTCCGTCGAGTGGCAGACGGCGCACCGGTTACGCGTTACCTCCGCACCCGGCCCGGGTGTCAGGGTCCCGTACACGTGATCGTCAGGTAACGTCACGGAGTGTTCAGTCCCGGCCGCCGAGCCGGCGGCGAGCAGCAGGGTCACGGCGACGATGGCAAGCCTCATCCTTCCCTCCTACCCGGCCTGCACGTCGATGTGCTCGATCACGTTCCGCAGATACCCGGCCGGATTCCAGAGCGGCTCTTCATCCTGCGATTCACCGATCCGGTTGAATGCGCGCACCAGGAGCCGGTGCTGGCCCGGCCGAGGCGCGCTCCATGTCGCGGACCATTCACGGAACGCGTAGCGTCCCAGATCCGGGCCGAGCTGAGTGCGGCGCCACGTCATCCCCGCATCGTCGGAGATCTGCACGTGTCGAATCCCGTAGCCGCCGTCGAAGGCGATCCCTTTGAGAGCGATCGGCCGTCGGACCGCGACGTTCGCGCCGCTCGCGGGTGTGGCGATGAACGATCGTACAGTCATTCGCGTGATGGGGACGGTCCGAGTCGGCGCGGTGCCCGGAGCTACGCAGCCGCACGGCGTGTCGGGAATGCGATAGCCCGGCTTCATCCAGAACTTCTCGAACGCGTGGTCGACCACGCTGATCTCGGAGAGATTCTTGACCCAGTACGTGGCGTACCAGCCCGGAACGATCAGTCTCGCGGGGAAGCCGTTCAGCATCGGGAGCGGCGCGCCGTTCATCTCGTACGCGACGATGACGTCGGGATCTTCCATGACCCTCGCCACGTCGAGGCTCTTCACGAAGTCCGGGACGCTCGGAAATGCGGGGCGGTCGAGCCCGTCGAAGGTGACCTGCACCGCGCTCGGCTTCAGGCCGGCCTTCGTGAGAACGTCCTTGAGTCGAGCGCCGACCCACTCGGCATTCCCCATCGCGCCGTCGCCCCACTGTCCGCCGAGCACTCGCGGGGAAAAACGTCCTCGGCTGTTACCGGCGCACTGCAGGGCCGCCGTCAGTCGCACCGCCGGAAAGCCGGTCTTCAGCTCGTCGAGCGACAGTTCCAGCCGCCGGTCCACCAGTCCGGTGACGTTCAAGCGCCACGTTGCAAGGTCCACGCGCGTCGGTACCGGGAAGACGTGATAGCGAACGAAGAACGCGTCGTTCGGCGTGATCGCGCGGTCGAAGTAGCGCATCGGCGTCTCGAGTTGCGGCGGCCGTGACGTCAACAGGATCAGATCCGCTTTCTCCGGATAGCGCACGAGCGGACGTCCCGCGAGGATCGGATCGCCCGATTGCGCATCGGCCGCCTGACGCCGACCCGTCGCGATGAAGGCGCCGATGCCCGCCATCGTGGTGAGGAACTTCCTCCGCGGTACGCATTCCATGACGTGACCTCCTTGGCCAGGGTCCGTTGTTGTGGTCCTCCGCGCGGCCCGCAGAGGGCGGCGCAATTCTACGACAGGTGGCCGCGGAGTGCGCCTGGAGTCCAGGACTTCTTGATCTTTGGAGTCATAACGGCTGTACTAACTAAACGATGAGGACCAGCTCCGATCCTACGGAGTGCGCCTCGAAGGGGAATCTCAACTGATGAATTCATGGCTCGTGCGGGTCGGAACAGGGTTGTCGGCGTCCGGTTTCGTGGGCGCGCTGATGGTCGTCACGGTCACGCAAGCGCTGGCCGCCGGCCAGCCGCTGGCCGAGGTGAACGGGGACGCCATCACGGCCGAGGAGGTCGACGCAGCGCTGCGGCCGCAGATCTCGAAGCTGGAAGAGCAGATCTATCACCTCAAACGGGAGCGCGTGGAAGCACTGATCCGCGATCGGCTTCTCGCTCAAGAAGCAAATCGCCGGGGCACGTCGGTGCATGCGCTGCTCGACGCCGAGGTCACGACAAAGGTCGGCCTGGTCACGGAGCAGGAGGTCGAGCAGTTCTACCAGGCGAACAAGAGCCGGATCACCGGTGACGAAGCCAAGGCGCGCGAGCAAATTCGGAGTGGCCTCCAGGCCCAGAAGCTCGCCATGAAGCGCGAGGAGTTCGTTAGATCACTCCGGTCGAAGGCCAACGTCGTCACGTACCTCCAGGCGCCGCCTGTGTCCCGGTTCGAAGTCGGTGTCGCGGGAGCGCCGGTGAAGGGGTCAGCCGAGGCGCCGGTGACGATCGTCGAGTTCTCTGATTTCCTCTGCCCGTTCTGCCGGCGCGTCCAGCCAACGCTCGGCGAGATCGCCCGGCGGTATGGCGACAAGGTTCGGTTCGTCTTTCGCGACTTCCCGATCGAGCAGCTCCATCCGGGCGCGCGGAACGCGGCGCAAGCGGCACGATGTGCCGGCGATCAGGGCAAGTTCTGGCCCTATCACGACGTCCTGTTCGAGAAGCCGCTGCAGGGCGGCCCGAATGACCTGGTGGCCTACGCCCGTGAGGTCGGCCTCGATACGGCAACGTTCGAAAGCTGCCTGAGCTCCGGGAAGCATGCGAAGGCGGTACAGAAAGATTTCGAAGACGGCGCGCAACTCGGCATCAACGGGACACCGGCCTTCTTCGTCAATGGTCGGTCGATCGTCGGCGCCCAGCCAATGGAGACGTTCGTCCAGGTCATCGAGGACGAGCTTTCGCGACGCAAGTGAGACGGACCGCGTCTCCAGGACCGACGATCATCGCCCGTCGGCAGACAGGCCGCTTTGGGACAACCCACTGCTGACGGGCGAGTTCGGGCCACGAATCGTACGCTTGCTCTGATCAGCTCAGGCCGCTCGGGTTCTAACCGAGGGATTGCAAAAAAAGCAACAACCGACGTGACGGCGCGTCGCTTCTCGAAGTCCCTTACCCGATCTGTCGCTCTACTTCGGGCGGGACCGTCATGACGAAGGACATGACTGGAGGAGGAACTGGTGACCCCGGCGGGATTCGAACCCGCGATCTCGACCTTGAAAGGGTCGCGTCCTGGGCCAGGCTAGACGACGGGGTCGGAGGTCGCCAGTATACCCGAACACCTCCGACGCCGAGCGTTACTCGGCAGCGCGTATCACCGTCTTCACCTGAACGGTTCCACCCGGCGTATAGCGAGAGGCGTCGTTGACCCACATGGTCACCGGGCCACGCGGCGATTCGAGCGTGATCGCGCCGGTTGGCTCCACGCTGATGATCCGTCCCGTGATGGTGGCGTAGTCACCAGGCTCCGTCGGGACCGACGCCGCAACATCGGACCCGTCTGCCGGTGACGTCGCGCGCCCCTGCGGCACCATGTCGACAGCTTGCACAGTCATGCCGACTCGCACCGGCATCCCGGACTGAAAGCGACTCTGGTCGGCCGTCGCTGTCCATACCTTCAGCGTCCCACGCGATGAGTCGACGGACACGATCCCGTTCGGATCCATCCGCCCAACGGTCCCGACCACTTCGGTACGCTCCGCCGAGCCGCGAGGAACGGCGGTCATCGGTACCGCCGGCGTGACGAACACGGGAATATCGGCCGGCCCAACGAGTTGCCCTCGTACGGTTGTCGTCTCGTGCAAGTTCAACGTGGCGATCTGCTCGGGACTGACTTTGACTCGGATCGTCTGGGTCCCCTGCCGTAGCGTCACGGTCTGGGCCGCCTCGTCCCACGTCCAGACTTCGCCCCGGTACGCGGTGGTGTTCTCGGAAGCGCCCGGAGCCGCCGCATAGCTCGCGCAGCCACCAACCATCGCCGCCAGGATCATGATCCGAGCTAATCTCTTCATGGCCTACTCCCTCGGTGCGCGATGACCATCGTGTCGGTGCAAACACTGCAATACCGGTGCCGGTGGAATCCACCCTACTCCGCGACTCGCTTCGCGGGCTCGTCCACGAGCACGACTCAGTACCCGACCAGCGCGGGCACGAGCGCTTCTGCCCGCGGGCTCCCGAGTCCCGTCACGAAGTCGTAGCCGGGCCCGGCCTTGCAGATCGCACACGTGCCGTTACGGCCGCTCGTGATGTCGCGGTAGTTCGCCGCATAGGTGCTCGACTGCGGCGGCGAGGCGACGAAATAGACGGGTGAGCTCGACAGACTGCTCGTGGAAAGCGGCACGGCGCGCCGGTGCCGAGCAACCCGATCGCGTCGTCCGGCGTTACGAGCAGCCTCGTGTCCGTCCAGGGCGCCGGGTCGACGGTCAAGATCGGTCCCTAACGGATCGTCCTTCGTTCAGCGCGCCGGGACCGTGCTGAAGGCGAAAGAAAGAAACAGAATGGGAAGGAGTTTCTACTGAGCGCGGCGGTCAGACACTAGCGCCGAATCGCCATTCATGAAATGGTTCGACCGCCTCTCGGCCAGCCACGGAATCCAAGCGGTCTCGCCCGGCACGGAAGGCTTCTTCACGCGATGGATACGCCGTCCATTCCTGGTCCCAGCTACTCTGGACCACGGCGTCCTGGACAGCGTCGGTGATGTCCCAACGCCACAGGCAGGGATCGTCCATCAAGTGCACTTCGAGCCTGAACCGGTCGGCCCTTTCACGTCGCATGACTTTCCCCTTTCCGTGAACGCGCGTGAACAGCGGCAAGTGGCGTGCCGGCGGCTGGAATTCAAATTTTCGATGACTTGGCCGACACCCCGCTCGTAGCAGTGCAAAATTTTTCTCTTCACGCGCCACGCGTTGAAATGCGTGGCAATCAGTCGCCGGATGAGGCATCGTTTTTGCGGAATGGTCTCGAGACTCGTGAACCTGAATGACTGACGCGTGGGGAATCGACGACGGGTACGAAGATACGCTCGGCGTCTGGCATTCGATCGATGCCGAGACGAGGCAGGCGATTCTGTCCGCAATGAACGGGGACGCCGGCATCGCGCCGCCGGTGTCCGCGGATGTCCCCGTCGTCATCAGACAAGGCCAGCCGGCCGCGATCACCGGGCCAGCCGAACTGGCGTTAGAGGACGGCGCCACCTTGCGAATCGACGGCGCACTTCCTCCCGACGTCCCGCTCGGCTATCACGAGCTGTGCGATCTCCAGACCGATCGCCGCCGGCGACTGATCGTCGCGCCACGACGGTGCCACGTTCCCGCCCGACGCATCTGGGGATGGGCAGCTCAGCTCTACGCGGCGCGCTCCGGACGGAGCTGGGGTATCGGAGACTTCGCCGACCTCCATCGACTGGCCCGCTGGTCGGCTCGAAACCTCGGCGCCGGCGTCCTGCTGGTGAATCCCCTCTTTGCTGGTCTTCCACTCAGTCCTCGAGAACCGAGCCCGTACTCGCCGAGCAGCCGCCGTTACCGGGACCCGATCTACCTTGGGATCGAGGATCTTCCGGATCTGGACGATCTCGCGCGGCAAGGTCGCGCCCTCAACGATGACCGCCGCATAGACCGGGACCACGTCGCGCGCCTCAAACGGGACGCCCTCGAGCGGATCTGGCGCGGCTTCACGGGAGATGCCGCGTTCGATCGGTACCGCGCCGAACAGGGCACGGCGCTCCGCGAATTCGCCATCTTCACCGCCCTCGCCGAGCATCACCGGCGCGGCTGGCGGGACTGGCCCTCCGAGCACCAGCGCCCCGCGAGCGCAGGCGTGCGACGATTCGCGGCGGACCATGCCGAGGAAATCTCGTTTCACGAGTGGGTCCAGTGGCTCCTCGACCGCCAGCTCGCGCGCGCATCGTCCGAGATCGCCATCGTGCATGATCTGCCGATTGGCGTCGACGAGAACGGCGCCGATGCCTGGGCCTGGCAAGACATCATCACAACCGGCGCGACGGTCGGCGCGCCTCCAGACCGCTACAACGCGCGCGGGCAGGATTGGGGATTGCCGCCGATGGTGCCGCACCGCCTGGCGGCGAGCGGCTACGAGCCCTTCATCCAGACCGTGCGCGCGGCGCTGCGTCACGCCGGCGGGCTGCGGATCGATCACGTCATGGGCTTGTTCCGGCTGTTCTGGATCCCGCGGGGGTTCCCCCCGGCCGCCGGGGCCTATGTGAGATATCCCGCCGACCATCTGCTCGCCATCCTGGCCCTTGAAAGCCATCGCGCCGGGGCATTCATCGTCGGTGAAGATCTCGGGACGGTCGAGCGCGGCGTGCGCCCGCGCCTGGCCGAGCACGGCGTGCTCTCGTACCGGGTCGTGTGGTTCGAGGCGGGGCCTCCGGTCGATTATCCCGAGCTTGCGCTCGCGGCAGTCACGACCCACGACCTGCCGACGATCGCAGGCGTCTGGTCAGGCGCAGATCTCACGGCCCAGCGGAAGATCGGTCTCGAGCCCGACGCCGAGGCCATGCATCGGCTCCGGGCTCGGCTCGCCGCACTGACCGGCGTCGCCGATGACGCGGACTCTCATCGCGTCATCGAGTCGACGTACCGCGCCCTCGCGGACGCGCCGTCGCTGATCGTCGCCGCGACGCTCGAGGACGCGCTCGCCGTGGAGGACCGGCCGAACGTGCCAGGCACGCGAAGCGACCAGCGGCTCAACTGGTCACTGGCGCTTCCGGCGCCGCTCGAGACGCTTGAAACATCCCGGCTGGCGCGCCGGGTGGCCGACGTGCTTGGTCGTCGTCGTCCGGGCGACACGAGCCGTGCCCCATGAGGACTCGACTGGGGAGCAGCTCCCCGCTCGGCGCCACCTGGGACGGCGCCGGCGTGAATTTCGCGCTGTTCTCCGAGAACGCCTCGGGCGTCGAGCTCTGCCTCTTCGACGACGAGCACGAGAGCGAAACGCGGATCCCGGTCACGGAGAACACGGACCAGGTCTGGCCTGTAATATTCACATTCAGCGGCCACGGAGCTCGGGTGAACGCTTGCATCGCGGGCCGACGTCGGTGATCCTTGAAGGGCGACACCGGACGATGTGCATGGTGATTTGCCGTTTGTTTCTCGCCTGGAAATCTTCCTAGGACCTTCGTGCTACGAACATTCGCGGTGGTGTGTGTGGTGGGCGTGGCTTCCGTCGTGAGCTGGATCGTCCCACGGAGGCGGCGCATGGAGCGCGACGGCTCAGGGCACATGCGGGCACGCGCACCGCAGCGCCGCGAGCGCCGGCACGCGGATCGTGAACGATTGCTTCGTGAGCGCGTCGCCCTGCTGGCGTTGACGACCGAGGGCGTCTTCGGCGTGGACCGCGACGGCCGGTGCACCTTCGTCAACGCCGTGGCGGCCGAGATGATGGGCTACACGACCGACGACCTGAAGGGACAATTCATCCACGAGCTCGCTCACCAGCGTCGGGTAGACGGCTCGCCGTACCCGTTCGAGGAATGTCCGGTCCACGGGGCGCTCCAGACTGGTTGCCACGCGCGCGGCGAGGACGACATGATCTGGCGACGCGACGGCACAGCGGTGCCGGTCGAGTACTCCGTCGCTCCGATCGTGGTCGACGGCACCGTGGAAGGCGCGATCGTGATTCTGCGAGACGCGTCGGAGCAGAAGGCCGGTGACGATCGCCTGCGCTTCCTGGCCGAGGCCAGCACGGTACTCGGCGCCTCGCTCGACTACGACGCGACGTTGAAGAGTCTGGCGCGTCTCGTGGTCCCGCAGCTGGCGGACTGCTGCCTGGTGGATGTCGCCGATGTCGGTGACGGCACACTGCGACGCGTCGCGACCGCCCACGCGAGCCCGGCGCAGGATGCGGCCATGCGGACGAGCGATACTGCCGCGCTCGATCCCATGCTGCAGCGGGTCTTCGAGACCAAAGGATCGCTGATCGTGGCCGGCAAGAAGCTCGCCGCGTGCGCCGACCTCGGGCTCCTGTCCTGCATGGTCGTGCCGCTCGTCGCGCACGGTCGTGCCATCGGCGTCATCACGTTCGCTTCGGTGGAGTCGGGCCGCCGGTACGGGCCCACGGATCTGCCGCTAGCCGAAGACGTCGCCCACCGTGCCGCGCTCGCCATCGACAACGCCCGGCTCTTCGTCGAGAGCGAGGCCCGGCGCCGGGAAGCGGAATCGCTTGGCGAGATCGGCCAGGCCCTGACCGAGACCTTCGACGTCGACACCATCGCTCGCCGCATTGCCGAGGCCGTACGCGCGCTACTCGCCGTCCGGATGTCCGTGCTCTACCGCATCGAGCCAGGCTCGGGCCGGCTCGCCGCGCTGGCCACGGCCGGCGACCTCGTCGACCTCGTGCCTCGCGGCTTCGTGTTGCCGGCCGACAGCGGCGTGGCGGGGCTCGCCGCTCGCGAACGACGGCCGGCGATCTCCGCGGACATTCTGAACGACGACCGCCTGACCGTGGGCCCGGAGCTCCGGAGCGTGCTGGCGCGCGCCGGCTATCACGCCGCGATGGCGGTGCCGCTTCGCGTGCGCGACACCGTGATAGGCGTGCTCGCCGTCGGCGACGATCGGGGACGAACGTTCAGCGCCGAACAGATCCGGATTGCCCAGACGTTCGCCGACCACGCCGCGCTGGCTCTCGAGAAAGCGAGCGGCTACGGCCGTGAGCGCGCGGCGCGCGCCGAGGCGGAAGCAGCCAACCAGGCGAAGGACGAGTTCCTCGCCACGCTGTCGCACGAGCTACGCACGCCGCTCTCCGCCATGCTCGGCTGGGTTCGCCTGCTGCGGAGCGGCAAGCTCGATGCGACGACCTCCGCCCGGGCCCTGGAGACCATAGAGCGGAACACCTTTCTCCAGTCCCAGCTCATCGAGGATCTTCTCGACGTCTCGCGGATCATCACGGGCAAGCTACGACTCGAGCTGCGACCCGTCGACATCGCGACGGTCATCGAAGGCGCGACCGAGGCGTTGCGGCCAAGCGCGGCGGCCAAGTCGGTTCGATTGGACACGAGCGCGGCGTCCGGCCGGGCCTTCGTGGACGGCGATCCCTCGCGTCTGCAGCAGGTCATCTGGAACCTGCTGTCCAATGCGATCAAGTTCACGCCCGAGGGTGGCCGCGTGCGCATCGCGCTCGACACCTCCGGCAAACAGGCGCGGATCACCGTCAGCGATACCGGCGCCGGCATCAGTCCCGAGTTCCTGCCGCACATCTTCGATCGGTTCCGGCAGGCGGACAGCGGCGTGACGCGCGGGCACGGCGGGCTCGGGCTCGGCCTCGCGATCGTGCGCCACCTCGTGGAGCTCCATCGAGGCACGGTCCAGGCCGGGAGCGACGGCCCCGGCTGCGGCGCGACGTTCACGGTGACGTTGCCCCTGGCCGAAGTCCCGGCCGCGGATCTGAGAATGCAGGGCCGCACGCGTCGGGCCACGCTTCATCGCACGGCGTTCGACTGTCCGCCGATCCTCGATGGCCTGAAGATCCTGGTGGTCGACGACGAGCCCGACGCCCGGGAACTCGTCACGGCGATTCTCGAGGAATGCCAGGCCGAGGTGACGGCGGTGGCCTCGGCCTCCGAAGCCCTCGAGATGCTGCATCGTACGAAGCCCGACGTTCTCGTGAGTGACATCGGGATGGCGGGCGAGGACGGCTACGAGCTCATCCGAAAAGTCCGGGAGGTCGGGAACGATCTGGAGAGGCAGCTTCCCGCCGTCGCGCTCACCGCCTACGCCAGCAGCGAGGATCGCGACCGTGCGCTCGCCGCCGGATATCAGATGTACGTCGCGAAGCCGGTCGATCCGGCCGCTCTCGTCGACGTCGTCGCCGCGCTCGCTGGACGAGCCCGGTGATTCCGCCCGCGGAACCGTTGGGACGAGCCGGCGTGGCTTGACGCCATTCCGGCCGTTCACTACACTGCCGTCGCCGACCTGAAGCCGCCTTGTCCGTGATGCCGTGACCGCCGTGGTCGACCACGTGAAGACTGGAGCCAGCGAATCATGAGACCCAATACCGTGCGAGAAATCTGGGCCCGCGGGGACGCCGTCGTGAACGGTTGGCTCTCCATTCCGAGCGCGTTTTCGGCGGAGGTCATGGCCCACCAGGGCTTTGACTCGCTGACCGTCGACATGCAGCACGGCGTGATCGACTACCAGGTCGCCGTCACCATGCTCCAGGCGATCTCCACGACGCCGGTGATTCCGCTGGCCCGCGTGCCGTGGAACGACCCGGCCCGGCTGATGAAGATCCTCGATGCCGGAGCCTATGGCGTGATCTGCCCGATGGTCAACACACGGGACGAGGCCGAGGCGCTCGTTCAGGCATGCCGGTACCCGCCGCGCGGCCATCGCAGCTGGGGCCCGGTCCGCGCGTCGATCTACGCGGGCGGCGACTACGGGGATCACGCCAACGAAGAAATCATCGTCATGCCCATGATCGAAACGGCCGAAGCCCTGAAGAATCTCGACGCCATCCTGAGCGTCCCCGGAATCGACGCGGTCTACGTGGGCCCGTCCGATCTGAGCCTCGCGATGGGTTACAAGCCCCGCCTCGACCAGACGGACGCCGGCGTGGTCGATGCGCAGGGGAAGATCGTCGAGGCGTGCCGCCGGCACGGCGTGGTCGCGGGTATCCACAATGCGACTGCCGCCTACGCGCTGAAGATGGTCGCCGCCGGCTATCAGTTCGTGACGTTGGCGAGCGACGGCCGCTTCCTGGCCGCCCGGGCCGCCGACGAGGTGGCGGTCGTGCGAAAAACCGGAGTCAGCGCCGGGAAACTTCCCGCGTACTGAGTCTCACCTTCAATTCAGCAGCCGGCCGTAGCCCTGCACCGGCTCTCTGACTCCGAGGCTCTTCAGCCTGGCGGCCGAGCGCGTAGGCCCGCTCCTCGGTCTCCTCGTAGATGTTCGCGACGCCGTCCAGCCGGCGGTGCGCGACGACGTCGAATCCGGCGGCTTCCCAGTACCCGGTCGAGCAGCGCCGGCTCGTTCGCAAAGCCGGTGAGGTAGCTCACCGCAACGACCTTCACCTTGGTCCGACTCACGTACCAGCATGGACGATAACCGAGGTGGGGAAACAACGAGTGGACGCAGACCTCGACCTGCGGCTGGTCATAGAAGACCTCGAGCTTGCCGTTCTTCAGGACGGTCGCGTAATAAAACCGCATCGCTTCGAGGGGATCCTGCGTGCCCCGGTGCGCGACCCTGTATCGAACGAAGAGATCATCCGAGACGTACAGCGTCGCCACCAGCACGACGGCGCCGAGAAGACATCGCAAGACGATGAACCGCACGCTGTCGACGCCCACCATCAGGCGGCCACGAGACCTGTCGGCCACGCATCGGACCACGCCATGGAGGAAGTATACAAATCGGCGAGCTTGAGAATATCGCCCTCGAACAGGCACCACTGCCCGATCCGATCCAGCTCGCGGCGAGGCAGCGAAGGCGACGGCAGGCCGGCCCGGAGGCCATAGGGACTCGCACTGTGCATCAATGCTACGCTCTGTACACTTCCATGGTGGCGCGCACAGGACCGTAAGGTGACCCCCTCTGCCCCTGTCAGGCGATTGCCGACTCCGAGGCACCCCATGAAACCAGTGCTGCTCGTGGGCCTGGCCTTGGTCATCCTCACCGTTGTCGCCCCACTCATTCCGCTCTATACGGACTGGCTGTGGTTCCAGGAGGTCGGCTACTCGCAGGTGTTCCTGACCATGCTTTCGGTGCGCGCCTGGCTCTTCCTGACCGTCAGCCTCAGCTTCCTGATTTTCCTCTACGGCAACCTGACCTTCGCAACGCGCACCGCCGGCCCCGATGTGTACTGGGAGCTGGAGGATCAGCTCGGCCTCCCCGGGCGCATGGTCATCGAGCCCATCATCCGGCGTGTCGTGCCCGTCGTCATCGTCGTCGTCGCGTACCTGTCAGGAACAGCCGCCATGGCGAGCTGGGAGACGATCCTTCAATTCTTCAATGCGACGCCGTTCGGCAGCACCGATCCGATGTTCGGCCGCGATCTCGGCTTCTTCGTCTTCGCACTCCCCTTCTGGCGCCTCGCGCACGGGTGGGCGACGGCGCTGGTGCTCATCACCCTCGCGCTGCTGCTGGTGCTCAGCGTGCTGCAGCGGAGCCTCGTGGTCACCGCGCGGGGCCCACGCCTGGCTGCCGGTGCTCGCACGCACCTGCTCCTGCTCGGAGCCATGGTTCTCCTCCTCAAGGCGGTGGGCTTTTGGCTCGACCGCTTCGAGGTCGTGTACTCGCCGCGCGGCATCGTCTTCGGTGCCTCCTACACCGACGTCCACGCCTCGTTGCCGATGCTGGGCGCCCTCGCCGTGCTCGCGACGCTGTGCGCCGGCGCCTGCGTGGCGCAGATCGGACGACCGGGTGTGCGACTCGTGGCCGGCGGCGTGATCGTCCTCGGGATCGCATGGGCGGTCGGCCTCGGCGTCTACCCGGCGCTGCTCCAGCGGTTCCGTGTCTTGCCGAACGAGCTGGCGGCGGAACGGCCGTTCATCGTCAACACCATCCGGATGACCCGGCAGGCCTACGGACTCGACCGGATCGAGGCGCGCGAGTTTCCGGCGGCGGAATCGCTCGACATGCCGGCGCTCGAGCGGAACGACGCGACGATCAAGAACATCCGCCTCTGGGATCATCGCCCGCTCCTGCGCACGTTTGCCCAGCTCCAGGAGATCCGGACGTACTACCAGTTTGTCGACATCGACATCGACCGCTACGTCGTCAACGGCGAGTATCGGCAGCTGATGCTCTCGTTGCGCGAGATTGCGTACGACAAGCTACCCTCGCGGATCTGGATCAACGAGCACCTGACGTTCACGCACGGGTACGGCCTCGTGATGGGCCCCGTGAACCGCATCACGCCGGAGGGGCTGCCCGAGTTCTTCGTGAAGGACATGCCTCCCGTCGTGGCCAGCGGGATACCGAAGATCACGCGCCCCGGGATCTACTACGGTGAGATTTCCAACGCCTACGCGCTCGTGCACACGCGCTCGCAGGAGCTCGACTACCCGGCCGGCGACCAGAACGTCTACGCGACGTACCGCGGGCGGGGCGGGATCTCGATCGGGACGTGGGCGCGCAAGCTGCTCTTCGCGGCGCGCTTCGGCGAGAAGAATCTGCTGCTGTCGAATGACCTGACCGCGGAGAGCCGCATCATGATGTACCGCGCGGTCGGGGAGCGCATCCAGCAGATCGCCCCGTTCTTCAGCTTCGATCCCGACCCCTATGTCGTCGTGACGCCGGAGGGCCGGCTGGTGTGGATGATCGACGGCTACACGACGACGGACCGCTATCCCTACTCGGCGCCCTCGCGCGCGCCCGGCGTGGGCAACTACATGCGCAACGCCGTCAAGGCGACGGTCGACGCGTACGACGGCACCGTGGAATTCTACGTGGCGGATCCGAGCGATCCGATCGTGCGGACCTACGCCCGCGCGTTCCCCGGGCTGCTGAAGCCGCTGGAGCAAATGCCCGCCGATCTCCGCGCCCACATCCGGTACCCGGAGGGCTTCTTCGCGGTCCAGGCGCGCATGTACGCCACGTACCACATGGAGGATCCCCAGGTCTTCTACAACAAGGAGGACCTGTGGGCCGCGCCGCAGCGCACGCTCGACGGCCACGAGCGCAGCATGGAGCCCTACTACACGATCATGCGGCTGCCGGGCGAGGCGAAGGAGGAGTTCATCCTCCTCACCCTCTTCAATCCGAGTCGCCGCGACAACATGATCGCCTGGCTGGCGGCGCGCTCCGATCCCCCGCACTACGGGCGGCTCCTCGTCTACGTCTTCCCCAAGCAGAAGAACGTCTACGGACCGCGTCTCATCGACGCGCGGATCGACCAGGACCCGATCATCTCGCAACAACTGTCGCTCTGGAACCAACGGGGCTCGACGGTGATCCGAGGATCCATGCTCGCCATCCCCATCGAGCAGTCGCTCCTCTACGTGCAGCCGCTCTACCTGGCGGCCGAGCAGGGAGCGCTGCCCGAGTTGAGGCGCGTGATCGTGGCCTATGGCAACCAGATCGCAATGGAACCGACCCTCGAGCAGTCGCTCGTCAAGATCTTCGGCGGTCGGCCCTCCGCAGCGACCGCCCGCGAGGCAACGGCTGTGCCGGCGCCGGCCGGTCTCACCGGCAGTGCGAAGGCGCTCGCTCAGCGAGCGCTCGAAATCTACAACCGTGCGCAGGAGGCCCTGCGCCGCGGTGATTGGGCGGGATTCGGCGCCGAGCAGAAGCGGCTGGAGGAGACGCTCCACAGCTTCGGCAACCAGAAGTAGCACGAGATCCGCGAGGCTGAGCCGCGTTCCCGGCGTCGAGCGTCAGGCGGCGCGGCGGGGAAAGCGGAGGACCCGGCCGGGACGCGCGTCCGTGTGATCGCCGGCATCGATCACCACGGTGCCGTTGACGACGACGGTCGAGACGCCGACGGCGTACTGGTGGGGATCGTCGTACTTCGCCTGGTCCGCGATCGTGTCTGGGTCGAACACGGTAATGTCCGCCCACGCCCCGGGGTGAAAAATTCCGCGGTCGGCGAGCCCCAGGGCCGCCGCCGAGCCACCCGTCATCTTGAAGATCGCCTGGGGTAGCGTCAGCAGACCGCGCTCACGCACGCACGGACCGAGCACGCGCGCGAACGTTCCATAGGAGCGCGGGTGCGCCGCCACGAGCCGTTCCGGCGTCGGCACCTGACCGAACATTCGCTGACCGATGAAATAGAACGCACGCCCGGCGAGTCCTGGCCGTTCGACCTCGGTGATCCGTGGCATCGTTTCCTCCTTGAAGGATTCTGCGAACCCTTGGCGCGGGGTGGCGCTGACTCTGTGATGCAATAGCCTCGACGGCTGATGGAGACCATGATCCGCGGACCGGGGAATGCGAGCAAGGCGGAAGAATGGGCGCTCGTGCTCACCGCCGCGGGAATTCCACATCGCCTGGAGCATGGCGCGGCGGGCTGGAACGTCCTCGTCCCTGCCACCGAGGCGCCGAGGGCGCACGCGGCGCTCGACGAATACGACCTCGAGGCTCACGGAGGTACAGAGGCCGCGAGCTCCGAGCCGACGACGCGCTTCACATCAGCGTTCATCGGTGTGGCGGTTGCCGCGTCGCTTCTCGGATTTTTCGTGGTCACCGGGCCGCCCGACGCCGACACCCGATGGTTCGAGCTGGGCGCCGCCTCAGCGGAACGCATCGTCGGAGGCGAGCCGTGGAGAGCCGTGACGGCGCTCACCCTTCACCTCGACGCAGTCCACGTGGCGGGCAACGCCGTCGCGACCGTGGTACTTCTCGCCGCGGTCGTGCAACGGCTCGGCCCAGGACTTGGCCTGTGGCTCACGCTGGTCGCTGGAGCAAGCGCGAATCTTCTCGCCGCCATCGTCCAGGACGCGCATCACAGCGCCGTCGGCGCCTCCACCGCCACGTTTGGCGCAATCGGTATTCTGGCGGGCCTCCGGCTGTTTCCCACGTCGCGGGCGACGAGGACGAGATCGAGGCCGTGGGTGGTGCTGGCCACGGCGGTGATACTGCTTGCCATGCTTGGAACCGGCCGAGGTTCGGACGTTCTCGGCCACGCCTTCGGACTTCTCTGCGGCGGAGTGCTGGGGCTCGGCGCCGGCGTGATGCTTCATCGGCCGCTCAGCGCGGCCATCCAGTGGGTGCTCGTCGGGATGGCCGTGCTGGCAGTTGTCGGCTGCTGGTTTCTGGCGTTCACTGGCCCCTCGACGTGACACGCGAGCGAGGACGCCCTCGACAGCGGCGCTAGCCCGGATTATTCATGAACGCTCACTGGCAATCGAGCGCGTGGTGCCGCGGGCCGGCCGGATCGGTGAGGGGCCTCTGACCACGAGGCCCTGTTGACCCATGACCGGCGAGCCGTTCCCCACTCCTGGCCTGGTTGCCCTCGATAGGACGCTCCGGTAACGGGTCCGCCGGCCCCCCACCGCCCCGGCCGGCCCGCGGCAACACGCTGTCCCCGGCCTCGGTCGTTCATCGATGATCCGGCGCGAATGATTCGGATTCATGAACGCCTATAACCAGGGTCGGCCGGTGACCCGGCGGGAGATGGGCAGCCGGGGTCCGGGGGAGCCATTCCCGTCACGCGAGACGACGACACAGCCGTGACGATTGGGAACAGCTCACCGATGATCGGGGGCAAAGGGGCCTGTGGTCAGAGGACCCCGGCTGCCCATCTCCCGCCGGGTCACCGGCCGGCACGCGCGTCGCTCGTTCATGAATTATCGGCGCGAGGCTGGAACCACTGGTGGCGAATCATGAAAGGCAGCACCTTGCCGGCGCCACGCTCGCGGTCAGACGCCGTGAAGGCCTCGACCATCAGCAACCCTGACGCAACAAACAATTGAGCGAGAGGCATAGGACAACTGCAGGTGGACGAAGTCGCTGCTGCTGCGCGCGGACGCAGTGATTCGATTCAGTAGTCGCGCGCCAGAGCGTCACTGAATGGACGCCGCCGACTGCTCGCGGCTGTCGTCCTGCGAAAGTCGGTACAGAATGACGAGAATCGGGAGCAAGTACATGTGGCCGCTCTCCCACATGATTCCACCGCCCAACATCTGATCGTCGAGGGCGCCTGCGCCGAGTCCCGTCGCGATCTGCGCGTAGTGTGGGTAGAACAGCCGCTCCGGGACACTGAGAAGTCCGCCGAGTGCGATGTTCTGGCCGGTCGCGGCCATCAGATAAAGAATCTGGAACCCTGCATGCGGCCGCGGGCCGATACACGGCGCTGGTCGAATGATGGGCCACCAGAAGAGTATGGCGGTGCCGAAGAAGCCGAGGTGCTCGAGCGCGTGGAGGATTTCGTGGTTCAGCGCTGCTTCGTAGAACCGCGGCAGATGCCAGACCCAAAGCGTCACCACATAGATCGGTCCCGCGACAGCCAGACGTGTGATGACGGCGAGCACGCGTCGAACACGAGCCCTGGGCCGGAAGGCGGCAGCCACGGCATGACGCGGACGGCGCGGGAGACCCCAGAGGACAAAGGGGAACGGATTGCCGAGCAGCAGGAGCGGGGCCGCCAGCATCGTTAGCAGGAGATGCTGAATCATGTGGACGGAAAATTGTTCGGACGCCCGCTCGTCGATCGGAGACAGCAGGGCAATCGCGATCGACGCGAGCCCCGCGACGTACAGCACACAACGCCAGGCTGGTGAGTCGTATCCCGCTGCCCTGAGGTGGTACCAGCCACGGACGTAGGCCGTGCCACCGCCGATGACCACCGTCACAACGAGACCCTTGATCACGAGCTCTTGCATAGTCAGCGGGGCTTCTCTATTCTTCGCCTGCTCTATTATCCTGGCTGCGTCCCGATGCCAAGCTGTCGTCCAGCATACGCTGATGGCCAACGACCACGACGACTCGTTGCGCTCTCTCGGTGGGATTCATCAATGGCGAGAACGCGTTTCTTCTCTATTCAGCGCCGGTGCCAACGCCGGCGGGGACTTCCTACCGCTCCAGCCACACCTCTTGCATCCGCCCGAAGTTGTAGATCACATAGTGCGGGACGAGATTCCTCACGTATGGCCATGCCGCGAAGTAGTCGTTCCGCCACCCCAGCATCGGCTTTGCGACGTCCGCCTCGAGCTGCCGCTGGATCTGCAGTACCAGCGCCAAGCGCTTCTTCGAGTCGAGCTCCTGCGACTGCCGCTCGATCAGCCGGTCGACGTCGGGATTGCAGTAATCCGTCGCGTTCCGCAGCGAGCCGCACTTGTACTGCTCGTAGAGGAGCGCGTCGGGGTCGTCGATACCGACCGCGGTGAGGTTGGCGGCGATCGTGTAATCGCGCCGGGCGATGGCCGGATACCAGATGGCGGACTCCATCTGCTTGAGCGTCGTTTCGATACCCACCTGGCGGAGCTGATCCTGCACGAACACGGCGAGGTCGACCTGCAGACCCCACGTCCGCGTGGCGAGTTCCGCGCGCAGCGGCTTGCCAGGGCCGAAGCCGGCCTCGGTGAGCAGGCGGCGGGCGTCGGCCTTGTCGCGCGCGGCGGCGCGATAGCCGGGAAACGTGGCGAGGTCGGCGGCGGAGAGTCCCCACAGGCCCGCGGGACGCGGCGGCAGGGCCGAGCTGATGGAGGCGCCGCCGTGGCGCACGGCCTGGATCCACGCGCGGCGGTCGAGGGCCAGGTTGATCGCGCGGCGCACGAGCACGTTGTCGAAGGGCGGGCGCTTGTGGTTGACGATCACGTTATCGCTACCGCTGTTCGGCGTCTCCGTGATCACGATCGACGGGACACTCTTCTTCACCTGCTCCGCCATCACCTTCGTCATCTCGGTGGGGAACGAGACGTCGAGACGTCCGGCCTCGAGTGCGGCCAGGCGCGTGCCCCGCTCGGTGATGATCGGATAGCGAATGCCGTCGAGGTAGGGCCGCCCCGGGATGAAGTACTCGGGGTTGCGCTCCAGCTCGATCATCTGTCCGAGCACGTACTGCTTGAGGCGAAAGGGGCCGGTGCCGACGCACTTCGTGCGCAGCGTGGAGAGCGGCACGTGGGCCGGCAACACGGGAGAGTAGCCAGAGGCCAGCATGCTCAAGAGTGACGGCTGCGGGCGCTTGAGTCGGAAGATCACCGTGTACGGCTCCGGCGTCTCGATCGACTCGACGTTGCCGTACCACTCTTTGCGCGCGTTGACGCGCAGACGGGCCGGCGCGTCCTTCGCCTCGCGCACGAGGTCGAACGTGAACTTCACGTCGGCCGCGGTGAACGGCGCGCCGTCGTGCCACTTGACGCCCTTCTTGAGGAAGAAGACGAGATTGCGGTAGCCGTCCTGCCACGACCACCTCTCCGCCAGCTCGGGGAGGATCGTCTCGGGGCTCTCGCGTGGCTTGAACGGATCGAACAGCACGAGGTTCGAGTAACAGGGCATGGCCGGCCACAGCCCGAGGATCGTCGCGGTCTCATGGATGGAGAAACCGGCCGGGAGGTCCTCCCCCTGCATGGCGTTGAGGATCCCGCCGCGCCTGGGCGCCTGGCCGTACGCCGGGAACAGCGCGAGAACGATGAGGACGAGGGCAAGGACGAGCACGGTCTTGACGAAGCGCATGACCACACACTGAGCGTCGGGCCGATCACCGTCAATGAGGCGCGTGGCGTAGTACGGATTATTCATGAACGAACGACGCGCGCGCCGAATCATTCGATGAATTGACCGAGGCCGGGGGGCAGCGCGTTGCCGCGGGCCGGCCGGGTCGGTGAGGGGCCGGCGGACCCGTTCCCGTAGCGTGCGATCGCGGGCAACCAGGTCGTGAGTGGGAACGGCTCGCGGGTCATCGGTCAAAGGGCCTCGTGGTCAGAGGCCCCTCACCGATCCGGCCGGCCCGCGACGCCACGCGCTCGATTGCCGGGGAGCGTTCAGGAGTGATCCGGCCTAGTACGCCTGGACGGCCTCGTACTCGCCGAACACCTCACGGAGTACGCCGCAGATCTCGCCGATGGTCGCGTAGGTCTTCACGGTCTCGACGAGGACAGGAAGAAGATTCGCCCCGCTCGCCGCCGCTGCGCGCAGGTCGTCCAGCGCCCGGGCCACGCGCCCGGCGTTGCGCTCCGATCGCAATCGATTGAGCGCAGCCATCTGGTCTTCCGCGACCTGTTCCAGGTGACGGTGGATGCCGACGTGCCAGCGCTCCTCTTCGACGAATCGGTTGATTCCCACGATGACCCGCTGCCCGGCCTCGACCTGGCGCTGGTGCTCGTACGAGGCGTCGGCGATCTGCTGTTGCACCCAGCCGGACTCGATCGCCTTCACCATCCCGCCCTGACGCTCGACCTCGGCGATGAGCGCCCGCGCCTCGCTCTCGATCTCCGTGGTAAGCGACTCCACGTAGTACGACCCGGCGAGCGGATCGATCACCTCGGTGAGCCCGGCCTCGTGCGCCAGCACCTGCTGCGTCCGGAGCGCGAGCTTCACGGACTGTTCCGTCGGCAGGGCGAGCGCCTCGTCATACGCCGCCGTGTGGAGCGATTGCGCGCCCCCGAGAATCGCCGCCAGCGCGTTCAGCGTGACGCGGATGATGTTGTTCTCCGGCTGTTGCGCCGTCAGCTGGCTCGCGCCCGAGCCGGCTCCGGTGCGGAACGCACAGCTCGCCGGATTCGAGGCGCCGAAGCGCTCGCGCATGAGACGGGCCCAGAGCCGTCGCATGGCGCGGAACTTGGCCGCCTCGCGGAAGACGTCGGTGCCCGCCGTGAAGTTGAAGGCGAATCTCGGCGCGAACCGATCGACGGGAAGACCGCGACCGACTGCCGCCTCCACGTAGGTGATCGCGTCGGCCAGCGCGAACGCGACCTCCTGCACGAGCGTGGCCCCCGCCTCGCGCATGTGATAGCCGCAGACGTTGATGAAGTTCCAGCGCGGCAGGTGCTCGGTGCAGTACTCGATCACGTCGGTGACGAGCCGGAGCGACGGGATCGGCGGAAAGATATAGGTGCCGCGCGCGATGAACTCCTTCAGGATGTCGTTCTGCGTGCTGCCCGGGAGGCGCTCGACCGGAAGCCCCTGCTGCTCGGCCACCGCGACGTACATCGCGAGGATCACCGCCGCCGGCGCGTTGATCGCGTTGGCCGGGCTCGCCTGCTCGAGCGGGATTCCGTCGAACAACACCTCCATGTCGCGCAGCGAGTTGATCGGGACGCCGACTTTCCCCACCTCGCCGCGGGCCCGCGGGTGATCCGAGTCGTAGCCGTGCTGGGTCGGCAGATCGAACGCGATGTTGATCCCGGAGAGTCCCCGCTCGATCATGTAGCGGAACCGCTGGTTCGTCTCGCTGGCCGTGGCGAATCCCGCATACTGCCGCATCGTCCAGAGCCGGCCTCGATACATCGACGGATAGATGCCGCGGGTGAACGGGTATTCGCCGGGGAACCCGAGATCGCGCGCCTCATCGAAGCCGATGTCGGTGAGATTGCGCGCGGTGTAGAGACCGGCCACGTCCTTGTCCTTGTCCTTGTCCGACATGGGCCGATAGTATCCGAGTCCGTCCAGCGTCACATCACGGGCGTGTGCGCCGGTCAGCGCTTGAAGAGGCCCATCAGCGACGCCTTCGCCAGCGTGTTGAAGTTCAGGTAGAACCCGACGACGGCGGCGGACGTGTCGGCGGTCACGGGCAGCTTGTCCATCCCGACGGCGTGCACGGTGAAGAGATAGCGGTGCGGGTGATCGCCCTCGGGTGGGCATGGTCCGCCGTACCCGGGCTTGCCGAAGTCCGTCCTCACCTGCAGCGCGCCGGCCGGAAGTTGCCCTGACATCGGATTGCCGGCGTCCGGCGGCAACTCGATGACCTGCGGCGGAATGTTCACGACCACCCAGTGCCAGAATCCGCTACCCGTCGGCGCATCGGGATCGAAGCACGTCACGGCGAAGCTCTGCGTTCCGGCGGGCACCCCGTCCCATCGGAGATGCGGCGAGCGGTTGCCGCCACCGCAGCCGAACCCGTAAGCCGCCGACAGAATGTGCTCCTGCTTCAGGTAGTCGCCGTCCTTGAAACTGTTGCTCGTGAGCTTCATGTCGTCCTCCCCTGACGTCGTGGCACGACGTCCCGATTCTCACATCAGTAGAGCTCCACAGCGCCTCGGGCACCGCGAGCAGGATGAAGGCGCCGACGAGCGGGCCCGCGAGACGCTCGGTGCCGCCGAGGATGACGATGGTCGTGATGAAGATCGACTCGTGCCCGCCGATCGCCGGAACATCCGCCGAACAGCTCATGCGGGCGCTGATGCATTCGGCTCATTGTTCGGTCGGTGGCTTTCGCGTGGAATCGTGTCGAACGCCGACCGGAGAGGAGAACCACGTGGGAAAGAGCATGCGCGGCGCCGACCTCATCGCGGAGTACCTCATCAAGGAAAAGGTCCCCTACGTGTTCGGCCTGTGCGGCCACGGCATCATCGGCCTCATGGACGCGCTCGCGGAGCGCGAAGATCGCATCAAGATGATCGGCGTGCATCACGAGCAAGCCGCCGGCTACATGGCCGACGCCTACTTCCGCATCGCACACCGTCCCGCCGCCACGTTCACGTCGTGCGGTCCCGGCTCGGTGAATCTCGCGATCGCGCTCGCGTGCGCGATGATGGACTCGTCCGCGCTCGTCGCAATCACCGGCAACGTGCCGACCTCGCAGTGGAACCGCGGCCCGTTCCAAGAAACGTATCGTCACCACCAGGCTGACTTCCCGTCCGTCATCCGGCCGTACGTGAAGCGCAGCTTCCAGGTGCCGCGCGCCGAGATGCTGCCGCTGGCGCTGCGTCAGGCGTTCAAGACCGCGGCGACGGGACGGCCGGGGCCCGTCAACGTCGACGTGCCCCTCGACGTGTTCGTCGAGGAAACGGATGCCGATGTCCCCGAGCCCGAGGCGTGGTGGCATGGCATCGACCGGCGCTCGGCGCCGTCGCCCGAGACAGCGCGGCACACGCTCGATCTCATCCTCGCCGCCGAGCGGCCGGTCATTCTGACCGGCAACGGCACGGTCCTCTCGGAAGCGGCGGCGGAGCTGCGCGCGCTCGCGGAGCTCCTCGGCGTGCCAGTCGCGCACACGCCACTCGGCGCCGGAACCCTCGCCGCCGATCACCCGCTCGCGCTCGGCGCCATTGGCCGGAACGGCGCGCTGCCGGCGAACGAGGCGACGCGCAATGCGGACGTGCTGCTGGCGCTCGGCACGCGGTTCGACGACCGCGCGAGCAGCGGGTGGGTGCCCGGGTACACGTTCGCGATCCCGCCGACGCGCCTCGTCCAGGTCGACATCGATCCCGACGAGATCGGTCGCAACTATCCCGTGCACCTCGGCGTCGTCGCCGACGTGAAGACGTTCCTGCAAGCGTTGCTCGCGCTCGCGCGCGATCGGCAGCGACCGCCTGCGCAGGACGCGTGGCGTCGCCGCGTCACCGCTTGGCAACGCGAGTGGGCCGAGTTCAACGATCAGCGCTATCGCGCGAGTGCGAAACCGATCCAGCCGGAGCACCTGGTGCGTGAGCTGCGCCGAGCCGTACCGCGCGACGGCATCATCTCGGTCGACGTCGGGGTGCACCACAACTGGCTCGTTCAGCAGTGGCCGGCGTACCTGCCGCAGACGTTGTTGCAGACGTGGGGGTTCGCCGCAATGGGCTTCGCCGTCGCTGCCGTCATCGGGACGAGGCTCGCCGCGCCCGATCGCCCAAGCGTCGCGGTCTGTGGCGACGGCGGATTCCTGATGATGTCGCACGTGATCGCGACGGCGGTGGAGTACGGCATCCCTGCGACGTGGGTCGTCTGGAACAACCACGGCTACGTGTCGATTCGCGATCTGCAGCAAGGCGCCTTCGGCCGCGAAAGCACGACGATGTTCACGCGCGGGTCCGCGGCCGAGCCGTTCTCCACCGACTTCGCGATGCTGGCGCGCGCGCATGGCGCCGACGGTGTGCGGATCACCGAGCCCGGCGACCTTGGCGATGCGCTCGCGACCGCGGTCCGCTCCGGTCGTCCCACGCTGCTCGACGTCCACGTCGATCCGACCGCGTCTCCGATCGCGACGGGCACGTGGCAACTGCCGCCGCTTCCGCATCCCGAGCCGAACTACGCCAAGGCCGCGCGCAGTGCAGGCATACGCCGAGCGGAGGAATAGAGCGATGGGCAAGGCGAAGGTCATGCGCATGGAGGAGGCGTTCTGGGAGCTCCCGCCCGGACACTTCTCGGCGTTCTCGAAGTTATTGGTGCATCCGACGAACTCCGACACGCGCTACTTCGACTTCCGCATTTCGAGCTATCAGCCGCGCGGCTACGCCGAGGTGCATTCACACGACGTGGCGGAGAATCTCTATTACATCCTCCGCGGCAAGGGCATCGTCGAGCTCGACGGCGTGCGGCATCTCGTCGAGCCCGACACGGTGATCCACATCCCGGCCGGCGTGCGCCACGGCATCTTCAACACGGGCCTGGAGGACCTCGTCTTCATCGTCGTCGCGTCACCACCGTCGGACATGCCCGTCGTCGAGCCGACCCTGAAGGTGTGACGAGTCCGTACTCGCGGCTCTTCACTCCCGGACGCATCGGCCGTCTCACGCTGAAGAACCGCATCATCATGGCGCCGATGGAAAAGAACCTGGCGACGACCGAAGGCCAGGTCACGCAGCGCTATATCGACTACTGCGAGCGGCGCGCCGAGGGCGGCGCGGCGCTGATCCTGCTCGAATCGATGTACGTCGATCCGCTGGGCAAGGGTCACTTCTGCCAGCTCGGGATCCACGACGACGCGGTCATTCCCGGCTACAGGCGGCTCATCGACGCCTGTCATCGGCACGGCGCGCTCGTCGGCGCGGAGATCAACTTTGCCGGGCGCCAGACGTCGTGTGTGGTGACCGGAGCGCAACCGGTCGCGCCGTCACCGGTGCCGTGCAGCACGCTCACCGGCGGTGACGTGCCGCGCGAGCTGACGGTTGCGGAGATTCGCGCGCTCGTCGAGACATTCGCGGCGGCGGCAGCACGTGCGGTGGCCGCGGGCTTCGACGTGATCGAGATCCACGGCGGCCACGGCTACGTGATCGAGCAATTCCTCTCGCCGTACTCGAACCGGCGCGACGACGAGTACGGCGGCGATGCCACGCGACAACTACGCTTTCCGCTGGAGGTCATCGCCGCGGTGCGCGACGCCGTCGGCAGCGCCGTGCCGTTGCTCTATCGGCTAAGCGCGGAGGAGCACGTGCCCGGCGGACTTGGCATCGACGACGTCTGCGCTATCGTGCCGCAGCTCGAGGCGGCAGGCGTGGATCTGGTAGACGTCTCCGCGGGAATCTACGAGTCTGCCGTGTGGATCGTGCAGCCGATGGAGATTGCCCGCGGCTGCCTGGCGCCGCTCGCGGGCGCGATCCGCAAGCGTCTTCGCATTCCGGTGAGCGTGGCGGGACGCATCACCGATGCAGGCGTCGCCGAGCGCATTCTCGAAGCAGAGCAGGCGGATTTCGTGACACTCGGCCGCGCGCTGCACGCGGATCCGGATCTGCCGCGCAAGACGCAGGAAGGTCGGCTCGACGAGATCTGCTCGTGCGTCGGTTGCTTGCAGTGCAGCGATCTCCTTGGCCGGAACGTTCCGGTGCTCTGCGCGGCGAACACGGACACCGGACGCGAGCGCGAGTACGCGATCCGTCCGACGGCGCGCCCGCAGCGCATCGTCGTGGTGGGCGCAGGCCCCGCGGGACTGGAGGCGGCGCGCGTCCTCGCGTTACGCGGTCACACGGTGATCGTGCTGGAGCGCGGCGCCGAGCCTGGCGGACAGGTGCTGCTGAGCCGCGAGATCCCGGGACGTGGTGAGCTCGCGGGGTTGATCACGTATCTCGCGGGCGCGGTCGCGCGCGCCGGCGGCGAGATCCGTTGCGGCGTCAATGCGACCGAGGAGGTCGTGCTGCGCGAGACTCCCGACATCGTCGTCATCGCGACGGGCGCGCGCGCCGGCATCCCGCCGATCCCGGGCATTCTCGACGGCCCTGCGGTCGATCTGTCCGAGGTGCTGCGTCGCCCGACGACGGGCGTTCACCGTGCGCTCGTCATCGGCGGCGGCATGCTCGGCGTTGGCGTCGCGCACGTGCTCGCCGAACGGGGCGTGGAGGTCCTGATCGCCGAGGTCGGTACGGATCTCGCGGGAGAGCTCGGCGTCCGTCCGCGCTGGCAGTACGTCGCGAACCTGCGCGCTCGCGAGAACGTGACGATCTATCTCGGCACGACGGTGGAGTCGCTCTCGGCCGACGGCGCGCTGCTGCGCCACCGCGGCGGTGACGTGAAGCTCACCGGTCTCGATCTCGTCGTGCCGACGACGCTGCGCGTGCCGGCGAACGAGCTCGTGGATGCGCTCGCGGCGCGACCTGATGGTCCCGCGATCTTCTCCATCGGCGACTGCGCGCTGCCGCGGACGATCTTCGACGCGACGCAAGACGCCGCCGCGCTGGGCCACCGACTGTAGCCGCCCGTGGTGCGCCGAACGCCAGCGCTCAGCGGCCGGGCCGAACAGCGCCACGCATCCTTTGCCGCGATCCTAGCGACCTTTGGAATCGCGTGTGCCGCGTGGCGGGGTTGGCTGTGCACCCTGGTCAGGCGTGTTCTCACCGGGCCGCAGCTTCCGGTTGAAGAAGCCGACGATCTCAGGGTTCATCATCTCGTGCATCGCATCGCGATCGAAGCCCTCCGGGTCTTGCGCGGCCTCACCGGCCACGAGCTTCAGTGCCCTGGGGAAACTCGCAATGAAGGAATAATGACCGGCCTTTTTGACGAGGAGGTATTCCGTCTCAGGCGGCAGTGCCTTCGCGAGGCGCTCGGCGTGATAACGCACGAGGGTCAGGTCATCGCGCTCCGCACCGTATACACGGACCGGAACGGCGACCTTTGCGAGAGCGTCGTCGGTGAAGGGCGCCGCATTCGGCGCCATGAGCACAATGGCACGCACACGAGGATCACGGACGTCCGGAATATCGCCGACCTTCCGGGTGGCTTCTCGAGAGGCGATCCGGTAGGACACAGGCATCAGCCTACGATGACGTGCTCCGTGGTGATGATGAATGATACGGGGCCAGGTGTGAGGAAGTTCGCATCGTCGGCTTTGGCGCGATCCCATTCGGGCGTGGCGGTTGCGGCACGTAGCGCCGCGGGATCATCGAACCAGAGAACAGCGATGCCCTCCCAGGCCGGCTCGCGCTCACGGTCGTATGCCGCTAGCCGAGTGTGGCTTTGCACGTAGCGTCGCACCGTCGGGATCGCGGCGCCCAGCGGGCCATGCACCTCCCGCCAATGGCGCTGGAAGGTCTCGACCGGCATTCCGGGCTTCCGGCGGACGAATCCGATGCCCTTTGCCGCGCCAGGCGGCGCGGAACCGTCCTTGATCACGTGCTCGTCGGTGATGATCATCCCCATCGCGGATCGGTCAATGAACCGCGCCTCGTCCGCTTGGACCGCGGCCATCTCGGGCGTGTCGCGGAGGGCACGTATCGCCGCGGTGTCGTCGAACCACAGTTCCGCGATGCCGTCGTACACCGGCTCGCCGTTTCGGTACGCGGCGAGGCGGGTATGCGATTGGACGTAGCGGTGCACGCCGGAGAGCTTCGTGACCACCTCGGGATGCCGGGTGCGCCAATAGGCCTGGAACTCTTCGACCGCCATCCCGGCGCGGCGCTTGAAGAAGGCAACGGCCTTAACCATGCTTCACTCCTACTGGCTGTCTGCCGAACGTTGCCGTTGAGCGGCGGCGGCACAGCGGCGCGAGCTGGGCACACTACCTCGAACGCCGCCCGCTCGAACGGCTTGTTCAACGCGCCGACTTCGCCACACGCAGCAACCCGTCGAGGGCGTCGTTCACGGCGTCGGACGTCGGGAATGCCGCCGCATTCCCGGGACTGAGAACGACGACATTTGATCCGGCCGCCCAAGCGGGCAGCATATTCCCCGCGAGTGAAGCCCCCGGGAAAGTCGGAACGCTTTGCGCCGCGAACGCGAGGAGGAAACCCGTCTGCAGTGGATCGCCGGTGCCGAAGACGGGCAAGAAGCCGTCCTGGATGACGTCCTGCCCATAGGCGACGTTCACGCCGGCGTTAACTAAGTCTCGTAGGCGCGCTCGTACTGCGAGCGCAGCCGCTCCAGCTCCTCGGGATCCAGCCGCATGCCGAGCGCCAGCCCCATCTCGCCGAGGATCGTCTTGATCTCGTTCAGCGACTTCTTCCCGAAGTTCTTGGTCTTCAACAGCTCGGACTCGCTTTTCTGCACGAGGTCGGCGATCGTGCGGATGTTTGCGGTCTTGAGGCAATTCGAGGCCCGCACGGATAGCTCCAGCTCGTCGACGTTCCTGAACAGGTTCTCGTTCAGCTCGACTCGCGGCCGCGCCTCGTCGCGCTGAACGTCCTCCTCGGTCAGCACCGTCTCCGGGAAGTCGGTGAGCAGCTGGAAGTGATCCTCCAGGATGCGCGACGCCTCGCCGACGGCTGCCACGGGCGTCACACTGCCGTCAGTCCAGAGCTCGAGCGCGAGGCGTTCCTGTCCCTCGTCGCCCGGCAGCGGCTCCACGTGATAGTTCACGCGCTTGACCGGCGAGAAGTCGGCGTCGAGCAGGATCGCGTTGATCGGCAGCGCCTCGGGCTCGCGCTTGTCGGCCGGCATGTAGCCGCGGCCCCGCTCGACACAGATCTCCATCTCCAGCATCCCGTCCTTGTCCAGCGTGGCGAGCGGCACGTCCGGCGTCAGGATGTCCACATCCGCGTCGGGCTCGAAGTCACTTGCCTTCACCACGCCGGCACCCTGCGCCTTGAGGCGGAGGATCTTGGGACGGTTCACGTGGAGCGCGAAGATGACCTTCTGGAGATTCATGAGAATGTCGAGCGTGTCTTCCAGGACACCCGGGAGGTGCGAGAACTCGTGCAGGACGTTCTCGATCTTGACCCAGGTCGGAGCGGATCCGTGGATGGCCGACAGGAGCGCCCGCCGGTACGCGTTCCCGACGGTCAGTCCGAACCCCTTCTCGAATGGCTCGATGACGAGCTTGCCGTAATTGCGGTCCTGGACCGACCATTCGTGGCGGGTTGGAAGCTGAAGATCGAGCATGGAGACCCCCTTGAGGAATTCCCGGACGGTGTTGACCCCGGCCGCTTAGTATACCATCGCCGTTGCCACCGGCGACATCGGCGTGCGGGCGCTCCCGGCATGGCGCCGCGCAGGGGTACACTCGGCTGAAGCATGATCATTCGCACCGCGTGCCGGCTCCTCGTCGTTCTCGGCGTGCTGTTCATGGCGCTGGAGACCTGGCGAGTCCTCACGCCGACGCCCGCGCTCAGTCACGGCCCCCTGATCGTCGAGATTCCCGCGCACCAAGGCGTGGTCGGTATTGCGCGCCGCCTGCGCGAAACCGGAGTGATCCGGAGCCAGACGGGCTTCGTGGTCCTCGGCGTCGTGCGAGGAATGGCGCGGACCCTGAAGGCGGGCGAGTACGAGGTGCCGCGGGGCGCCGCGACACCGGCCGTGCTGACCCTCCTGGAGAGTGGCCACGTCCGGCAGCACATCGTGTTGCATCCGGAGGGCGCCACGATTGCGGAGCTCGCGCGCGCGCTGGAATCCGAGCGGCTCGCCAGCGCGTCCGAGGTGATCCGCGTCGCGCACGATCCGGCATTCCTCGCATCACACGGGATCGAGGGACCGAGCGCCGAAGGGTATCTCTTCCCCGATACCTATCAGTTCGTGCGGGGCATGCGGACCGACGAGGTCCTCGGCCGGATGGTCCAGCGTCTACGTGCGAAGCTCACACCGGACATCGTGAGTCGCGCGGAAGCGCGACATCTCACCGTCCACGAGCTCCTCACGCTGGCGTCGATCATCGAGCGTGAGGCCGTCGATCGGACCGAGATGCCGTTCATCTCGGCCGTGTTCTGGAACCGGCTCCGTCGTGACATGCCACTGCAAGCGGACCCGACCGTGCAGTACGCGGTCGGGAAGGAGCGGCAGGCGCTGACACGGGCTGATCTGCAGGTCGACCACCCCTTCAACACCTACCGGCAATCGGGCTTGCCACCTGGCCCCATCGACAGCCCCGGGTTGCCGGCGATCGAGGCAGCGCTACAGCCGGCGTCGGTCAATTACCTCTACTTCGTCGCGATGGATGACCGGCGCCACCACTTCTCGACGACGATGGAGGAGCACAACGCGGCGGTGGCCCGCTACCGGCTCGTCAGAGCTCGCTGATTCTCGAAAACTCTGACGCGAGTCAGGCCGCACGCCGCGCGACCGTGCATTTTGCGGGAGCGGCCGGCGCGACATCGGTGACAGAGCATTCCGGCGATCACAACCGCACACGGAACACTTCATCTCGTCTTCCTTCTCGGGCGACGTTGTGTACGCTTCGTTCAAGTCCCGTGCCGCTCTTCCTCTCCCAG
Organism: Methylomirabilia bacterium; assembly: GCA_041490825.1. GTDB lineage: Bacteria > Methylomirabilota > Methylomirabilia > Rokubacteriales > CSP1-6 > JBGPTW01. The sequence goes on from JBGPTW010000046.1 coordinate 35,918, forward strand.
ACGGGCAGTCGTGGGATCGAACTGTTACGGCGGCCGCGCGCTTCATGCCTGCCGCTCGAGAAGGAAAAAATGTTCGATTTGGCCTGTCAATGGCACCACGGTTGCTCCTTCGGAGAGAGACAGAGGGTCGCACGGTCTCGGCGTGCCTAGGCAGCCGCGAATGGACATGCTATAAAACGGCCGAGATGGCGCGCTTCCCCGCACTCGAAGCGAGCATCCCGACCTCGGCCCCCGCCGGTTCCGAGCCGCTCCTCTATCGATTACTGCGCGAACCGGTCCGATCGCTGCTGCAGCGAGCGTTCGATCTCACGATCGACGGAGCCGAACACGTCCCGGCGTCAGGCCCATACATCATCGCGGCGAACCATCACAACTATCTCGATGGGATCGTTCTCGCCGTCGCGGTGAGACGACCGATCGCGTTCCTCGTGATGCCGCGCGTGTATCGCGCGACCCCGCTCCATCCCCTGCTGCATCGCCACCTCGGATCGATCCCGATCAATCTCCAGCGTCCGGCCGTCGGCGCCCTCCGACGCGCGCTCGCCGCGCTCGAGGACGGTCGGATCGTCGGTATCTTTCCGGAAGGTCCGTTCAGCGTCCGCGGCCGGCTCGAGCCCGGACTGCACGGCGTCGCCATGCTCGCGCTGCGCTCGGCGGTCCCCGTCCTGCCGGCCGGCATCCGCGGGACGTACGAGGCGCTCGTACGTCGACGCGGGTACATTCCGCGGCGGTATCCGCTCTCGGTACGCTTCGGCCCGCCGCGGCGCTTCTCGCCGGACAGCGTCAACAGCGGCCGTGTCGTCCGGGCGGAGATCACCGCGCGGATCATGGACGAGATCGCCGACCTGCTGCGGTGAAGCTCTGGGGTGGACGCTTCACGCAGGGAGCAGATCCGAAAGCCGAGAGCTTTACCGCATCACTCCGATTCGATCGGCGACTGTGGCCACAGGACGTCACCGGCAGCATCGCCTGGGCGCGCGCGCTGGCCCGCGCCGGGCTGGTGAGCGGCGAGGAGTGTGACCAGATCGTGAACGGCCTCGAGACCATTCGTCGCGAGCTCGAGACCGGCGCCTTCGTCTTCCGGCCGGAGCTCGAGGACATTCACACGAACGTCGAGCGCCGGCTCATCGACCTGATCGGGCCCGTCGGGGGCAAGCTGCATACCGGACGATCGCGAAATGATCAGATCGCGCTCGACGAGCGTCTGTACCTCAAGGCCGCCGTGGGCGAGATCGACGAGGGCTTACGCCGCGCCCAGGACGTCCTCGTCAGCCGGGCCGGTGAAACCGTGGACGCTCCGATGCCCGGCTACACTCACCTGCAGCGCGCTCAGCCGGTGGTCCTGGCGCATCATCTGCTGGCCTACGTCTTCATGCTCCAGCGCGACCGCGAACGGTTCCAGGACTGCGCGCGCCGGGCCGACGTGATGCCGCTGGGCGCCGCGGCGCTGGCCGGAACGGCGTTCCCGATCGATCGGGAAGCGCTGGCGCGCGATCTGGGGTTTGCCGCGGTGTCGCTGAACAGTCTCGACGCCGTGAGCGATCGAGACTACTTGATCGAGTTTCTCGCCGCCGCCGCGATCACGGCGATGCACCTGTCCCGACTCGCCGCAGATCTGACGCTGTGGGCGACCGCAGAGTTCGGCTTCGTCGAGTTCTCGGACGCGTTCGCCACGGGCTCGTCGATCATGCCGCAGAAGAAGAACCCCGATGTCGCCGAGCTCATCCGAGGCAAGAGCGGACGGCTCTACGGCGCGCTCGTTGCCGTGCTGACGACGATGAAGGGGCTTCCGCTCGCCTACAACTCCGACATGCAGGAAGACAAGGAGCCGTTCTTCGACTGCGTGGACACGCTTGGGTCCGTCCTCGACGTGGTGCCGCCGTTGCTCGCGTCGCTGACCTTCCGGACGGACCGCATGCTGCAGGCTGCCGGCGAGCATTTCGCGACGGCGACCGATCTCGCCGACTACCTCGTGCGCAAGGGGTTGCCGTTTCGGCAAGCGCATGAAGTGGTGGGCCGCGTGGTCCGCCACGCGGTGGAGCGCGGCGCGCGCCTCGAGGACCTTCCGGTCCACGAGCTCCGTCAGTTTTCGCCGCTGATCGAGCCGGACGTCAGTGCAGCCATCACGGTCGAGGCTTCGCTGCGCGCCCGTGCGGTGACCGGCGGTACCGCGCCCGAGGCGGTGCGACGGACTCTCGCTGCGGCGATCGCGCTGATCCGCCGCTCGTGATCCGCCGTCTCGGAACGACCCTGCTGCTCCTCGTCGTGCTCGGCGCCTGTGGTCGCAGAGCGCCGCCGGTCGCGCCCGAGCAACGCTTGCCCCGTCCGGCCGGCAATGTCACCGCGATCGTGCACGAGGGTGGGATCGAGGTGCACTGGACGAATCCAGGACGGCGAGTCGACAACAGCCGTGTCCGTGACCTCGAGGTGATTCACGTCTTCCGACTCGAGGACAATGCCAGCGGTGCACCGCGATCCGCGTTGCTCGAACGAGGACGCGTGCGCGGCTACACGGAGATCGGTACCATCCGGCTGGCGGCGCCCACTTCGGCGAGCGCGCGGAGCGATGCCATGAGCTTCGAGGATCGCCAGGGACTCACGCTCGGGCACCGCTACACGTACACGATCGTCGCGACGGACGCCGAGGGCCGCTCGAGCGCGCCGTCAGCTCGCGTATCGATCATATTCATTGCCGCTCCCGAGCCTCCGCGCGACCTGGTGGCCGAGCCAGGAGAACGCGAAGCGCATCTTCGCTGGAATGTGCCGGCACGGCTCAGCGACGGGAGCCCGGCCACCGAGTCGCTCGTCTACGAAGTCTTGCGGGCCCCTGGCGCCGACGCTCCGCTGGCACCGCTGCGGGAACTTACGGAATCACGATTCACCGATCGTCCGCTCGAGAACGAACGGACCTATACGTACGCCGTGCGCGCCGTACGCGTCGTGGGCGGCACTCGCGCCGTCAGCGCTCCCACGTCGCGCGTCGCCGTGACACCGATCGCGGTAACGCCGCCGGCGCCACCCAGAGACCTCGTCGCAATTCCGTCCGCGGGCGTCGTCCGACTGTCCTGGCAGCCGAGCCCCGATGCCGACGTCGGCCGCTACATCGTCTATCGCGCCGGCGTGAGTGGAACATTCGAGCGGATCGGCTCGATACCGTCACCGGGAACCACGTTCGCCGACAGCGATCTGCCGACCGGACGCTACCGGTACGTCGTGACCGCGGAAGACACGAGCTCTCGGCGCAACGAAAGCGTACACTCGCCCGACGTGACCGTGTCTGTGCCTTGACTTCACTCTACCAGGGTGCTACGGTCACAAAAACCTCCACAACAACGCACACATGGAGCGATTTACTCATCGCAAGGCCGAGCTGAGCCGGGGCAGGTACGACGACCTGGCGGCAGGGGAGACAAGCCTATGAGCCAGACGTTCCGGGGTTCGTTCGTCGCGCTGGTCACTCCGTTCCGGGATGGCACGATCGATGAGGCGAAGCTGAGCGAACTGGTGCGGATGCACGTTGCCCAGGGCACGGACGGAATCGTTCCCTGCGGAACGACCGGAGAGTCCCCCACGCTCAGCCACGACGAGCACCGGCGCGTCGTCGAGATCGTGATCGAGGCGGCAGCGGGCCGCATCGCGGTGATCGCCGGAACCGGCTCGAATTCCACCGCCGAAGCGCTCGAGCTCACGCGCCATGCCGAGCGCGCCGGCGCGACCGGCGCCCTCGTCGTCAACCCGTATTACAACCGGCCGACGCAGGAAGGGCTCTATCGGCACTTCCGCGCGATCGCGGACGCGGTGTCCATCCCGATCCTCGTCTACAACATCCAGAGCCGGACAGCCGTGAACGTCGAGACGGACACGATGGTCCGCCTGGCTCGGGACTGCAAGAACATCGTCGGTGTGAAGGAAGCGTCGGGCTCGCTCGACCAGATGAGCCAGGTGATCCTCGGCTGCGGTCCCGAGTTTTCCGTTCTCAGCGGCGACGACAACGTGACGCTTCCGCTCCTCGCAATCGGCGGCAGCGGAGTCATCTCCGTCATCGCGAACATCCTGCCCCGGGACACGGCCGAGATGGTCCATGCCGCGCTCGACGGTGACTGGAAGCGCGCGCGCGAGCTGCACTACCGGCTCTTCCCGCTGGCGCGCGCCGCGTTCATCGAGACCAATCCCATCCCGATCAAGGAAGCGATGGCGATGGCCGGCATGATCCAGCCGGAGTTCCGGCTGCCCATGTGCCGGATGAGCGATGCGAATCGTGCGCGCCTGAAGGCGGTCCTCGACCAATACGCTCTCGTGAAGTAACCCGGATGAAGGCGCTGGCGCGCCGGCGACCCGCTACGCCGCTCGCGGGCGATGCCCGGAATCTCGGGCGTGTAGAAGCTCGGCGCGCCGCATCTCGATACAGCCCACCCTCGACGGGTGCGGCCGCACGGCCCTCGGTACAAGCTCGGCGCGCCGCCTCTCGATGCAGCCCACCCTCGACGG
>JBGPTW010000047.1:0-39959 GCA_041490825.1 Methylomirabilia bacterium
AGGACACCATGGACCGCGAGTCGAACAAAGAACAAGCCGAGGACGACCGTGACACCGTGGATGAGGCGCTGGAGAACATTCATGAACGACCGAGGCCGGGGACAGCGAATTGCCGCGGGCCGGCCGGGTCGGTGGGGGGCCCGTTGACCCGTTCCCGTAGCGTGCGATCGAGGGCAATCAGGCCACGAGTGGAAACGGCTCGCGGGTCATCGGTCAAAGGGCCTCGTGGTCAGAGGCCCCTCACCGACCCGGCCGGCCCGCGACGCCACGCGCTCGATGACAGTGAGCGTTCATGAATAATCCGGGCTAGTGACGTGCAGCGGGCTACCTGCCGCGCCTGGCGAGGAACTCGGGGCCGACCAGCACCTCGCGCGGCTTCGCGCCGTCGCCCGGGCCGATGACGTGGTCCTGCTCCATCATGTCGACGAAGCGCGCGGCCTTCGGATAGCCCAGTCGCATCCGCCGCTGGAGGAACGAGATCGAGGCCTGGCGCTGCCCGATCACGAGGTGCACGGCGTCCCAGTAGAGATCGTCCCGCTCGGCCGGACTGCCCTCCATGCCGGTCGTCTCGTCGGTCGGCAGGACGACTTCCTCGTACACGGCGGTGGCCTGCTTGCGGAGGAAGTCGCAGATCGCCTTCACTTCGTCGTCCGCGACCCACGCGCCGTGCACGCGCACCTGCTTCGCCGCGCCTGGCGGGACGAAGATCATGTCGCCCTTGCCGAGCAATCGCTCGGCGCCGTTGGCGTCGAGCACGGTTCGGGAATCCACCTTGGTCGCCATCTGGAACGCGATGCGCGTCGGAAAGTTGGCCTTGATCAGGCCGGTCACCACGTCGACCGACGGGCGCTGCGTGGCGATGATCAGGTGGATGCCGACCGCGCGGGCGATCTGGGCGAGCCTCACCAGCGACGTCTGCACCTCGCCGGCCGACACCAACATGAGGTCCGCCAGCTCGTCGACGACGACGATCCAGTACGGCAATCGGCCCTCGGCGTCGACCGCCTTGTTGTAGCCCTCGATGTTGCGCACCTGCTTGGCCTGCAAGAGCTTGTAGCGCTCGTCCATCTTGCCGACGATCCAGCGTAACCGCGCCGCCGCTTCTTTCGCGTCGGTGACGACCGGCGACAGCAGATGTGGGATGCCCTCGTAGATCGACAGCTCGAGGCGCTTGGGATCGATCATCAGGAAGCGGACTTCCGCCGGCGTCGCCTTGTAGAGGATCGAGCAGATCATCCCGTTGAGCCCGACCGATTTGCCGCTCCCGGTGGCGCCCGCGACGAGCAGATGCGGCATGGCCGCGAGATCCCCGACGACGGGCAGCCCGTTCACGTCCTTGCCGAGCGCGAGCGGCAAGCGGCCTTTCGATTCGGCGAACTCGGCGGACACGAAGATCTCGCGGAGATAGACCGTCGCCGCCTCGGCGTTCGGGACTTCGACGGCCACGGTCCCGCGGCCCGGGATCGGCCCCACGATCCGCACCGACGCCGCCTTCAATGCGAGCGCCAGGTCGTCGGCGAGGTTCACGACCTGGCTCACCTTGATGCCTGCCGCAGGCTCGAACTCGTAGGACGTGATGATGGGCCCCGGGCTCACCTGGACGATCCGGCCGTCCACCTCGAAGTCCTGGAGCTTCTTCCGGAGAATCTCGGCGTTGTCCTGAAGCTCTTCACGCGTCCGCTTCAGCTCCGAGGCCGGCGGCGGCTTGAGCAATCCTACTGGCGGCAGCTGAAATGACTCCGCGCCGCCCTTGCCGAAGTCGAACGTCTCCTGCCACGTGAGCCCCTGCTCGACGAGCGTGCGGGATCGCGCATGCTCGACGACCACCGGCGGCTCCATCATCTCGAACGTGGCTTCCGGAATCGCGATCTCCGGCACCAGCGGAGCTCGGGCGGCAATGGCCTCGAGCGCCGAGGCTTTGCCGCGCTTGCGGCGACGCAAGCGCTTGAGTCGTACCATCTGCACCCGCAAGAGCGCGGCGTACGACACCTGCGTGACGAGCAGCAATCCCACCGGAATGCCGGCAAGCGGGATCAGCCAGGCGCCGACACCGCCCAGGCTCATTCGCAGTCCCTGAGCCAGCGTCCAGCCCACGAGACCGCCCTGCCGAACGGCGCCATCGACGAGCGTCTGCGAGATCTGATCGAGCATGACCGTCGCGCTGCCGATCAGGAGCGCGAGGCCACCCAGCGGCGCCCACAAGAACGGCATCGGCGCACGCACGAACGCGGCGGCGCCCCAGACCGCGAGGATCAGCGGAAAGAGAAACGCGGCGTAGCCGAACGACTGGAAGAGCGCCCAGCCGAGCCACGCCCCAACGGGACCGACCGGCGTCTGCTGCGCGGCAACCGGCCGGGCGGGATCGTACGTCGCGAGCGCGACCAGCGCGAGCCCGGCGACCACGAGCGCCACGATCGCCTCCACCTCGCGGACCCAGCGATCGGCGTGTGACTTCCGTCGGCTGCGGTGAGGCTTCTCGCCGGTCGAGATCGTCGTCGCCACCTACACCTCCAGGATGATGGGAAGCACCACCGGTTTGCGCTGGAAGCGCTGGTTGATGAACGAGCGCACCGCGGTCCGCACGAGGGCCGAGATGATTTCCTTTTGTGGGGGCCCCGACATGGCCCCCACACCCCCCACGCTCGGCAGCGCCCCGGCAAAGCCGGTGCGCTCCTCGACCAATCCCAGGCGATCTCTGAGCGCGGTGGCCACGGCGAGGCGCAGCTCTTCGAGGAGCGCCTCGTTCTCCTTGACGTAGACGACACCGCGCGACGCGATCTCCGGGCCCGCAACGACCGCGCCGCTCGCGTCGACCGTCAGCGAGACCGCGATGACGCCCTCCTCCGCGAGGATCTGCCGGTCACGCAACACCACCGCACCGACGTCGCCGATCCCCTTGCCGTCGACGAAAACGCGCCCCGTCGGATACTTGCCCACGACACGCGCCGTCGTCTTCGTCATCTCCACGCCGATGCCGTCCTCGATCAGGAAGACATGATCGTCGGGAACACCGACACTCCGCGCGAGCCGCGCGTGACCGAGCAGGTGGCGGTACTCGCCGTGGACCGGGATGAAGTAGCGAGGCCGCGTGAGGTTCAGCATGAGCTTGAGATCGTCCTGGCTGGCGTGGCCCGAGACGTGGACGAAGGCGTTGTCCTCGTGGAGCACCTCGGCGCCGAGCCGGTAGAGGGCGTTGATCACTCGGCCGACCGTGCGTTCGTGACCGGGAATCACACGCGAGGAGAGCACCACGAGATCGCCGCGCTCCACCTGCACGTACTTGTGCTCTCGCGCGGCCATGAGCGACAGCGCCGAGTTCGGCTCGCCCTGGCTGCCGGTGGAGAGGATCACCTGGCGCTCGGGCGGCAGTCCGGCCAGATCCTCGAGCGGCACGATGACCCCGGGAGGGATCGGTAGATACCCGAGCTCGGCGGCCACGTTGACGTTGCGCTGCATGCTCATGCCGAGCAACGCCACGCGCCGGCCGACGCGCGCGGCCAGGCCCAAGATCTGCTGGATCCGGTGGATGTGAGAGGCGAACGTCGCGATGATGATACGGCCAGGAGCCTGCTCGAACCGGACGGCCAGCGCCTCACCGACTTCGGCTTCAGAGCGCGTGTGGCCGGGCCGATAGACGTTGGTCGAGTCGGAGCAGAGCACGAGCACGCCCTGCTCCCCGAGCTCGGCGAACTTCCGGTAATCGGGCGCCTCGCCGTCGAGCGGGCTCGGGTCGAACTTGAAGTCTCCGGTGTGGACGATCGTGCCGACGGGCGTGTCGATCTGGAGCCCGATCCCGTCCGCGATCGAGTGCGTCACGCGGATCGGCTCGATCCCGAACGGCGCGACTTCGATGCGGTCGCGTGGCCGCATGGGACGGAGGTCGGCGCCGTCGAGCAGCCCGTGCTCGCGGAGCTTTTCCCCGACGAGCGCCAGCGTGAGCGGCGTGCCGTAGATCGGCACGCGGATCGACCGAAGCAGATAGGGCAGCGCGCCGATGTGATCCTCGTGGCCATGGGTCAGGAACACGGCACGGAAGCCGTCGCGCTTGCCGACAGCGTAGGAGAAGTCGGGGATGACGTAGTCGATTCCGGGCATGTCGTCGTCCGGAAACATGAGCCCGCAGTCCACGGCCACGACGTCGTCGCCGAACTCCACGAGCATCATGTTGAGGCCGATCTCGCCGAGGCCGCCGAGCGGGATCAGGCGAACGGCAGGCTCGGAGAGGGAAGTCTCGGACTCCAACGAAACTCCTTTCGTCGCAGCGTTTTAATCGTAGCACTCGGGTCCTGCTGCTCTGAAGTTTTGCCGGCGGCGCGGGAGAACTGGGGTGGCTCTCCCCCATACCTGTCGCGGAACTTCGATCAGCGACTCGCGAGCTCGGGCAGCGACTCCGAGCTTCGCTTGCAGCCAGGAGCCTGTCGGAGTATCGGGGCGCGCCACAGCTTTGCTGGGGTGCGCCGAGCGTCTGGGGGTGTGGGGGCCATTTCGGGGCCCCCACGTTTACTAGAACGGGGCTTCGGACTCCAGCTTCCGGATCAGGTCGCTGGCGTGCGACAGGAACGCGCCACGCTCCGAACCCGAGATCGGCTCGCCGGGGATGAACTTCTCCTTGAGCGGGTTCACGAATTGCCCGCTGCGCGCAATGCGGTAGTCGAGGTGCGGGCCGGTCGACAGCCCGGTCGAGCCGACGAAGCCCACGAGCTGTCGCTGGCGGATGCGGAAGCCGGCGCGCACGCCGGGTGCCAGAGCCAGGGGCCCGGCTCGTACGTCACGGCCACCGGCGCGCCGTCGAGATTCCAGGTCACCGACAGCGTGTCCGTCGGCTTGAGCTTCTTCAGATTCGCGCCGCTCTGCTTCAGCGTGGTCGCCGCGAGTCCGGCGCTCGCGACCAGGAGCGTGAGAATCACGACGGTGCGCAAGGACATCAGATGCTTATTTACGACAATCGAGCCGCCAGACATGCAAAGTTTTCTATCGTCAGCGTCTCGGCACGACGGGCTGGGTCGATGTCCGCCGCATGCGCTGCCTGTCGTACCGCCTCGATCGGGCGCCCGAGACCAGCCGCCAGCGCATTGGCGACCATCTTCCGTCGCTGGCCGAACGCGGCGCGGACCACGGTGGCGAACCACCGTTCATCGCCGACGGGGACGCGTGGCTCGCGCAGGACCGTTATCTGGACCACGGCCGATTCGACTTTCGGTGGCGGGCGAAAGGCCCGCGCCGGGACGCGAAGCGCGAGGTGCACGTCGCAATAGAGCTGCGTCAGCACCGACAGGCTTCCGTAGATCTTCGATCCCGGCGGCGCGGCGAGCCGCTCCGCCACTTCCTGTTGCAGCATGAGCGTCATTGCCGTGATCGCCGTGCGCGCCGCGACGAGGGCCATGACGATCGGCTTGCTCACGCTGTACGGAAGGTTGCCGGCGACGAGGACCCGGCCGTGGGCGGGCGCTTCGATCGCGCCGTAATCCCACGTGCGCGCATCGGCTTCCAGGACCTCGACACCGGGATGACGCGAGCGCAGTCGCGGGATCAAGTCGTGGTCGATCTCGAGCGCGATCACGCGCCCGGCACGCCGCGCGAGCTCGCCCGTCAGCGCGCCGTCGCCCGGCCCGATCTCGACGACGAGGTCGTGGGGACCTGGGGCCACGAGATCGACGATCGCGCGCGCGATTGCTGGATCGCGGAGGAAGTGCTGACCGAGCGCGCGTCTTTTCACGTGGGCGTCACTGATCTCTCACGCGCGCGGTTGCCCACGGCGTCTCCTCAAACGGAGCCGTCCCGGCTCGATGACGACGACGTTTGCGGCGAACTCGGCCTCGCCGACGGATCGAAGTGCGGTCGCCACCGCCGAGTTCAGCGTAGATGTCGTGACGACGTTCGGAAAGCGGACGACCACGATCCCTGGAGAGGTGTGCGCTGACTGCTGAACCTGGTTGGCAAAGCGCACGTCGCGAGTGATGACGACGCGACCCTGCGCCAGCGCATACGCCGCAATCTGCTCGTCCGACCGCGTGGCGAGACCGACGTCCCGAACGTCCTCGCAGGCGAACCCAGCCAACCGAAGCTGCGGCGCCAGCGAGCGCGGCAGATCCTCATCCACGAGGAACGTCGGCACTCAGACGGCCCGGATCTCCTCCGACGCGATGGACTGGGCAGCATAGGCCAACGCCGCCAGAACGTCGTCGCGGCTGATACCGTATTCGTCGGCGACTGCGTCGACAGTCATGCCCGCCGCGATGTGGCCGACGAGCACATCAACCGGCACCCGTGTGCCCTCGATTACTGGTCGACCCGAGCGGATGGTGGGATCCACGACGATGCGTTCGGCAAGTCGAATCACGGTTCATTCCTCACTGCTGGATGGTCGGTGTGGAGAACTCCCGCCAGCACATCCCTGATGACACCGATCGTGCGCCCAGTGGCCGCCTGACGGGTACCGCGACTCGGCGATGTCGTCGCGAGCACCGTGGCAGTCACGTGGCCGATACTCCCTCCGCGTTTCGGTCGTTGGTAGAGACAGAGCACATCGCGCCCTGACACCCATCGTACAACTTCCACCCGTGTCCGGATCCTGCCATGAGCTCTGACCGCCGCCGGAACATCCTCCGCGAGCATCACCGCCACGACCAACACGCGTGCATCGCCGTCGTCCGTTAGAGAGATATCTTGGCGCAGCGACGATGCCCATTCGATCCTGACCAGTTCCGGAAATCGGCGGACGATGCACCGAAGGTTGATGACCCTTTCGCCCGCGCGGGCGGCCGCCTCCATCGCGTCTCCGCCGGGATCGCGAAGGAGGAAATTGCCCGATGGCCTCCAGTGGTAGCCAAGGACGTCGAGCCCATTCGCCATCGTCCTGAGACGCTGGAATACTTGTGCGACGTCCACTCGATTCTGCCGATAGACGCCCATGCCGACCGGGAACAGTGCGGCAATCGGCACCACGCATCCTGCGAGCCTCTCGGAGAGTTGGCGCTCAGCGGCGAGCACCTCGTGCACGCGACGGACCTGCGCCTCGGTGGCCCCGCGGTCACCCCCGTTGTCGATCACGTAATCCGCCAGCGTGGCTTTCTCCGCGACCGGCATCTGACTGCGAACCTTGAGCGCGGCCTCGTCCCGGCCGATGTCGTCGCGCGCCATGAGACGGGCGATCTCCGTGGCCTCGTCGGTGGCCACGACGAGGAGCCGGTCCATGTTCTTGTAGTTGCCGCTCTCGATCATCACGGCCGCGTCGAAGACGACGACGCCGCGGAAGCGCTCGTCCGCGAGCTGCTGCACTCGCCGCATGAACCGCTCGCGAATCGCCGGATGCGTGATGGCCTCCAGTCGCTTGCGGCGGCCGGAATCGGCAAAGACGATCGCGCCGAGCCTCTTCCGGTCGAGCGTGCCGTCAGCCTGGATGACGTCGCGGCCGAACTCCGCGGCGATCGTCGCGAGCGCCGGCTCGCCCGGCTCGACCACGTCGCGAGCGAGCTGGTCGGCGTCGATCACGATGCACCCGAGCGAGCGAAGCATCGCCGAGACGGTGCTCTTGCCGGTCGCGATGCCGCCGGTGAGGCCCACGAGCAGGAACGAGCGCGGCGCCGTCACACCTCGGACCAGTCCTTGCCGGCCTTGACGTCGACCACGATCGGGACCGCGAGCGGGAGCGCCGATTCCATGAGCTCGCGCGCGAGCGCCTCGACGGCGTCGACCTCGTCGAGCGGCGCCTCGAACAGGAGCTCGTCGTGCACCTGCAGCAGCATGCGAGCGCGGAGCCCGCGCTCGTGCAGCGCGCGCTGCACGCGGATCATGGCGATCTTGATCATGTCGCTGGCGGTCCCCTGCACCGGCGCGTTCATCGCCATCCGCTCGGCGGCATTGCGCGCGACGAGATTGCCGCTCCGCAGATCCGGCAGGTAGCGGCGACGGCCGAGCAGCGTGCTGACGTAGCCGCGCTCGCGTCCTTCGCCGAGCGTCCTGTCGATGAATGCGCGGACCAGCGGATGAGCGGCGAAATAGGCCCCGATGTAGCGCTGCGCCTCCTTCTGGTCGATCTTCGTCGCCTGCGACAGCCCGAACGCCGAGACGCCGTAGAGGATGGCGTAGTTGGCGCTCTTGGCGATCGTCCGCTGGAGCGAGGTCACCGTCTCCGGCGCAACCTTGAACACTTCACACGCCGTCCGCGTGTGGATGTCCTCGCCCCGCTTGAACGACTCGATGATCGCAGGCTCGCCCGAGAGGTGGGCAAGGATGCGCAGCTCGATCTGCGAGTAGTCGGCGGCGACGAAGCGCCAGCCGTCCTCCGGAATGAACGCCGCCCGGATCCGCCGCCCGAGCTCGGTCCGGATCGGGATGTTCATGAGGTTGGGATCCTGCGAGCTGAGCCGACCGGTCGACGCGACGAGCTGGTTGAACGTCGTGTGGATCCGCCCGGTGCCGGGGTTCACGAGCAGCGGCAACGCGTCGGCGTAGGTGCCTTTCAGCTTGGCGAGCGTCCGGTGCTCGAGGATCTTCGCCGGGAGCGCGTGGCCGAGTGCCAGGTCACCGAGCACGTCCGCGTCGGTCGAGTAACCCGTCTTCGTGCGCCGCAGCGGCGGCAGCTTCAGCTTCTCGAACAGAATGTGCGCGAGCTGCTTGGGCGACGCGATCGTGAACGGCTCGCCCGCCAGCTCGTAGATCTCGCGGGTGAGATTGTCGAGATTGCGCTCGAGCTCCTTGGCGAAATCCTCGAGCCGCGTGGGATCGATCCTGATCCCGTGGCGCTCCATCACGGCGAGGACAGGCACGAGAGGGCGCTCGATATCGTCGTAGATCGAGCGCAGCCCGCGCTCATCGAGCTCGGCGGCGGCGTGCTTCCAGTAGCGTCCCAGCCACCGCGCCCGCTCGGCGAGCGCGGCGCCCAGCCGCGGCGAAGACGTTGCGTCGCTGGTGGTGCTGACAGCGGTCGATGCGGCATCGACGTCGTCGTGACTCTCGCCAGCGACCGCGCGAGTGTCCGCCTGCTCTTGCGCGCGAGTGGCGGGGAAGGGGGGAACCTCCGGGCGAGTGTCGCGAGCGACGAGCGAAGTGTCCGCCTGCTCTTTGAGGGTAGTGGCCGGGGAAGGGGCAGGCTCTGTGCGAGTGTCTTTCCGAGCAACAGAGCCTGCCCCTTTCCCGGCCACGGGCAACGCGGGAAGCGGAGGCGGGCACTCGCCGAACGCTTCCATGCAGATCTCGTCCAGCCGATACGTCGCGCGCGCCGGATTCAGGAGATACGCGGCGACCGCGGTGTCCTGCACCGCCGGCAGCGTCAGCCCGCGCGCCAGCCACGATTCGAGCAGCGGCTTGGCGTCGTGGATGATCAGCTCGGCGCTGGCGCCGGCGATCGCGGCATCGGCGCCCGGAGTCACGAACGCGGCGCCTCCGGCCGGATGGAACACGGCGATGCCGTCGATCCGAGGCGCCGGCGGCCGAGCCTCCCCGGCCCAGTCGAGCGCGACGGCGTCGCCTGACGGAACGCGAGCGAGCCAGCCATTCACCGCGGTCGAGTCCTCGAGCGTCTCGAACGGGTCGGCGCTCGCCCGCACGACCGTCGCCGGCAGCTCCTTCAGAAGGCGGCTGAACTCCATCTCCATCCACAGCGCGCGGAGCTTGGTCCAGTCCGGCTCGACGCGGCGGAACTGTTCGAGGTCGAACGCCAGCGGCACGCTGCGGTTGAGCGTCGCCAGCTCGCGGGAGAGCAGCGCGTCCTTGCGGCCCATCGCCACGGTCTCGCGAAGCTTGCCGCTGATCAGGGGCAGGTTCTCGTACAGCCGCTCGACGCTGCCGAACTGAGTCAAGAGCTTGACCGCCGTCTTCTCGCCGACGCCACGCACGCCGGGGATGTTGTCGATGGCGTCGCCCATCAGCGCCAGCACGTCGGCGATCTGACGCGGCTCCACGCCCCAGCGCTCGCGCACCTTGGCCTCGTCGTAGACGATCCGCTCCCCGGTGCGACCGAGCACGGACAGGACGCGCACGCGCGGCCCGACGAGCTGCAGCATGTCCTTGTCGCCGGTGACGAGGACGATCTCGAGATCGGGATCGATCCCGAGCGCGTGCTCGACCAGCGTGGCCAGCACGTCGTCGGCCTCGAAACCGGCCACTTCGATCACCGGCGTGCGGATCGCCTCGAACAGCCGGCGGACGTAGGGAAGCTGCTGGACGAGGTCGTTCGGCATCGCCGTCCGCGTCGCCTTGTACTCGGTGAAGAGCGCATCCCGGAACGTCGGGCCCGGGGGGTCCAGCGCGATCCCGAGGTAGTCGGGCTGCTCCTCGCGAATCAGCTTCCACAGCATCGTGCTGAGAATGAGCACGGCGTGGCTCGGCACGCCCTTCGAGGTCGAGAGGTAGCCGACCGCGTGGTAGGCGCGGAAGAGATGCGAGTGACCGTCGACGATGTAAAACGTCCGGCTCACGTGAGCGCCTCTTTAAACATCGCGCGCACCGCCTCGGTGCGCTGGCGGTAATCGTCCAGGAACGCTCGCCGCGAGGGATAATCGAGCGCGTTGGCGACACGCGCCGGCATGGGCCCGGCCAGATCGATCACGTCGGCTGGGCGCGCGCCGAGAAGCCGGAGCGCGGCGGACACGCGACGCAAGAACCGGTAGTGCTGGACCAGGGCGTTTGCAGTCGCGCTAGGAAGCGCGCCGGCGCGCGCCAGCGCGGCGAGCGCCGCTCGGGTGCCCGGCGACCGGACTTCCGGATGCTCGGCGCCGTGCACGAGCTGCAGCGCCTGCGCGAGGAACTCCACGTCGACGAGTCCGCCGCGGCCAAACTTCACATGCCGTCGGCCGGGCGTTTCCTTCCCGAGCTCGAGCTCCATCCGGCGTCGCACCGCGACGATCTCCTTGAGATCGGCACGCGGCAATGGCGTGCCGTACACGAGCTGCCGTAGCGCTCCGCGCACGCGGCGAGCGAGCGCGCGATCGCCCAGGACGATTCGCGAGCGGGTCAGCGTCTGCCGCTCCCAGAGGTCGCCCCACTCGTCGTAGTACTGCTCGAGCGCGCCGAGGCCCGCGGCGAACCCGCTTCCCTTGCTCCCCGGCCGCAACCGGAGATCGACCGCGAAGGCCGTTCCCGCCGCCGTGATGTCGCCGAGCACGCCGGCGAGCCGCTCGACCGCGGCGCTATAGAACGTGTGATTGTCGACGCGCGTGGCGTCGACGGCGCTCGCCGGGCCGTCCGTGACGCCGTCCTCTGCGAACACCACGAAGACGTCGAGATCCGATCCCGTCGTCAGCTCGCGACCACCAAGCTTGCCCATCGCGACGATCACCGCGGGCACGAACCGGCCGTCAGCGCCGCGTGGCACGCCGTGACGGTCGACGAGCTCGGTCACGGCCAGCAGCCAGCCTGCCGCAAGCGTCGCCTCGGCGAGCGCGGTCATCTCTCTCGAGTAACGCTCGATCGTCGTCACGCCGAACAGGTAGCGCCACACGACGGTCAGCTCTTCCGCCTGCTTGAGTCGCCGGAGCCGATCGCGTCGCTCGATGGGCGACAGCGCCGGAGCGAACACGGCCGCCAGCGCGGCCCGAAATTGCCGCGCCACCTTCGGGTGCGCCCGCGCGCCCGGGTCGGCCAGCGTCGTGAGCAGCTCCGGCTGCGTGATCAGGAGCTGCGTCAGCAGATCGCCGCCTGCGCAGAGCCTCACCAGCCCGCCGAGCACGGCCGGGTCGTCGGCCAGCAGCTCGATGAGCCCGGCGCGCGGACCCGCCGCCGCGAGGAAGCGCTCGAACTGGTTCAGCGCCTCGTCCGGATCCGGGTTCTTCCACAAGGCGTCCAGCAGCACGGGATGGAGCCGCTCGAGCGCCGCGCGCAGCGCCGCCGCGTAGGGGACGAGCGGCCGCCCTTCCAGCACCAACCGGAGATTGTGCCGCGCGCGCTCGGGATCGACGAATCCCGTCGCGCGGAGGGCGATCAAGCTCGGCAGCTTGAGACGCCGCACCGGCGCCGGCCGCTCGCCGAAGAAATCACGGAACGCGCGGTGCACAGCCGCGGTGACCGTTCGATGCCGCGCATGGAAGCGACGGGCCGCGAGCGCCGGGCGATCGGTGAACCCGAGACGCCGAGCCAGGCGACCGAGCTCGAGCGGCTCCTTCGGCAGTGCGTGCGTCTGGAACTCGTGGAGGATCTGCAGCCGATGCTCGACCGTCCGCAGGTGGACGTAGGCCTCCGACAGCGCGCGCCCGAGCTCGGGCGTGAGATATCCACGCTCGGTGAGCCGGAAGATCGTTTTCGTCGTGCCGCGCTCCCGGAGCCAGGAGTCGTCGCCGCCGTAGAGGAGCTGCAGCGCCTGCACGAGGAACTCGATTTCGCGGATGCCTCCGCGGCCAAGCTTGACGTTCTCCCGCTCGTCCGTCTTCCGGGTCAGCGCGCGATCGATCTCCCGCTTCATCCGTCGAATCGGTTCGACGATGCCGGCATCGAACCCCGGTCGATACACGACGTCGCGAGCGAGCGCGGTGAACCGGGCGCCGACACGCTCGTCGCCGGCCGCGATGCGCGCCTTGAGGAGGGCCTGCCGCTCCCAGAGCTCGGCGCGCTCGGCGTAGTAACGCCGATAGCCATCGAGCGAGAGGACCATTGATCCCATCCGGCCTTCGGGCCGGAGCCGGAGATCCACTCTGAACGCGTATCCCTCGTCGGTGACGGCTTCGAGGATCGAGACGATGTCACGACAGACCCGCTCGAAGTAGCGGCCGTTCTCGGCCCGCCCCGCAGCGCCGCCGGCCGTGGTGCCGTCCGCGCCGTAGGCGAACATCAGATCGATGTCGGACGAGTAGTTCAGCTCCTCGCCGCCGAGCTTTCCCATCGCGATGATCGCCATCCCGGTCTCGCTGCCCTTGTCGTCGAGCGGCGCGCCGAGCTCGGCGCGAGCGGCGGCGTCGGCCATGCGCCAGGCCTCGGCAAGACATACGTCGGCGACGTGCGACAGCTCCTCGGTCGTCACGGTGAGGTCCGCGTCGCCAAGCAGGTCGCGCGCACCGATCCGGAGGAGCTGCCGGTACTTGAACCGCCGCAGCGCATTGACGCGCGCCTCGCGGGTGCTGAACGGCGCGAGTGACTGGGCCAGGCCCTCCGCGAGGTCGTCGGCCAGCCACTGACGCATCGTGCGCGGCTCGAGCAGCCACGCCAGCGTCCCCGGGTGCCGGCGAAGCACATCGGCGAGGAACTGGCTCGAGCCGAGAACGCGGGCCAGGAGATGCGCCGCGCCGGGGTGGTCCGACAGTGTGCGGAAGAAGACCGACCGGTCGACGCCGGCAGCGTAACGCTCGAGATTGTTGAGCGCCATGTCCGGGTCCGGCGCAGCGGCCAGCTCGGTGAGGAGCCGCCCGAGCACCGGTGCCAGTATTTCCGCGTCCCGTGGCGTCGGCGTGAGCGCCGCGAAGTTGGCCGCGGCCGCGGCCGGATCGGCGAAGCCGAGCGTGCGAAGACTACGCCTCAGCGTCCCCGCCGCGCGGGCGTCGGCGGTCAGGAGCGTCGCGGGGATCACACTCAGACGGCCGACTCTCCGGTCTCGCCCGTCCGGATGCGAATCGACTCGTCGATCGGGAGGACGAAGACTTTGCCGTCACCGATGGATCCGGTCTTGGCCGCGCCCACGATCGTGGAGACCACCTTGTCGACGAGGTGCTCGGGCACGACGACCTCGATCTTCACCTTCGGGAGGAAGTCGACCGTGTACTCCGAGCCCCGGTAGAGCTCGGTGTGCCCCTTCTGGCGGCCGAAGCCGCGCACTTCGGTGACGGTCATGCCGATGACGCCGATCTCGGTGAGCGCTTCCTTGACGTCGTCGAGCTTGAACGGTTTGATGATCGCCTCGATCTTCTTCATCTTATACCTCCTCGAGAATCGGGAAGATGAGCGCCGACACGTGCGAGCTGATGCGCTTCACGTTGGTCAGGATGTCCAGATGGATCTCCGAGGTGTCCAGCGATTCCGTGAGGCCGATGCGCAACCGGCCGAGGTGCGACTCACGCAGCTCCCGTTCGCGCTGGCGCATCACCGGGCGCTGATCGAGCACGTCGCGGGCGAGCGCCTGATCGTTGGCCGCGAACGCGGCGATGGCCCGTTCGAGATTCTTCGTGACCATGCCGTGGAACTCGAGGAGCTCGGCCCAGCCGGCTTCCGAGAACCGGCGGCCGTGATAGAGCTTCTTGCGCGCGAGCTCCATCAGGTTCTTGTCGATGATGTCGCCGATGTTCTCGAGATTGCCGATCACGGAGATGAGCGCGATCTCCTTCCGCGACAGATCGGTGCCCATGGCCTCGCGGCCGAGGCGCGCGAGGAAGAGCTTGATCTCGCGCTCGAGGAAGTCGACCTGGTCGTCCCGGCGCTCGACGTCCTCGATCAGCTCCTGATTGTCCGTCTGGAACACGGTGATGACGTCGCGGAACATCGCCTGCACCACATCGGCCATGCGCAGCGCTTCGCGCGTCGCCTGCCCGAGCGCGAGCGACGGCTGATCGAGCGCTCGCTCGTCCAGATAGCGGGTGCGGAACGGATTGTCGGCCGTCTGATCGTCGGGCACGAGCGCCTCGATCGTCCGCGCGGCCCAGGGAATGAAGGGCAGGAACACCAGGCTGATCCCGATGTTGAAGAGCGTGTGCGCATTGGCGACCTGGCGCGCGGGATCCGCCGTCGTCCGCGCGACGAATTCCGTGAACGGGCCGATGAACGGAAAGACCAGCGCGGCGCCGAGGAGCTTGAACGCGATGTGCGCCGTGGCGACTCGTCTGGCTTCGGCCGAGGTTCCGGCCGAGGCCATGAGCGCGGTGGCGCAGGTGCCGATGTTCGCCCCGAGCACGATCGCCACGGTGCCGTCCAGGTGCAGCAAGCCCTGATCGGCGAAGGCGAGTGCCAGGCCCAGCGTCGCCGCCGACGAACTCACCAGCGCGCTGAACACCGCGCCGGTCACCACGCCGATGAACGGGTTGTCCGATACTCCGGCCAGGAGATCGCGCGCGATCGGATTGCTCCGGAGCGGGGCGACGTTGTCCAAGACGAGCTTGAGCCCGAGGAACAGCAGCCCGAGCCCGAGCACCGCCTGGCCGATGTCCTTGATCACTCGCCGCCGCGCGAAGAACGTGATGGCGAAGCCGAGGCCGACCAGCAGCGGCGAGTAGTCCGTCACGCGAAAGGCGATGAGCTGCACGGTGAACGTCGTGCCGATGTCGGCGCCGAGGATCACGCCGAGCGTCTGACGGAACGTCATGAGGCCGGCCGACACGAAGCCGATCAGCATGAGCGTCGTCGCCGCCGAGGACTGGATGATCGCGGTGACCGCGGCCCCCGAGGCGACGGCGAGCAGGCGTCGGCTCGCGAGGTCCGTCAGCAGGTTCTTCAGCCGGCCGCCGGCCGCGCGCTGGAGCGCCTCGCCGCTGAGACGGATGCCGTACAGCAACAGCGCGGTGCCGCCGAACAGCGCGATCAGGATCGTCATGGCGCACTCGAGACGTCGGAGCTAGGAGGAAGGCTTCGGGCTTCGGAAACCCACTCGCCCGGAAGCCTTCCTCCTAGCTCCGACTGACCGATGGCGTCCCCCGACTGATGACCGATGGCGTCCTGGGTACTTGGCCGGCCACTCACCGCTTCGGCGCGCGTCAGGTGCGCCGGCGCCAGCGCGCCCGCGAGATGCGACGTGTCGTTGATGCTCACGAGCCGCGGGGGCGTGACCACCGTCAGCGAGGCGTTGTCGATACGAAGCCGCCACAGCGAATTGAACGAGCAGCCCAGCAGGTAGCAAGCGTAGACGCTGATCACGCCGCCATGCGCGATCACGACGACGTCGTCACCGTTCGGATGCGCGGCGACGATGCGATCGACGGCAGACACGACACGGGCGCACACATCGCCGAGTGGCTCGCCACCGGGGGGAGGGCAATCGAGCGGCGCGACCAGCCACTGCCGGTACGGATCGCCGTCGCGCTGGCGAATCTCGTCGACGGTGCATCCCTCCCAGTCCCCGAGCGACAGCTCCCGCAGCTCTTCCATCGGCAGGACCGGGACGCCGGCTTCGGCCAGCGCGATCTCGGCCGTCTCCACCGCGCGGCGCATCGGGCTCACGTAGGCGGCGGCCAGCCGGCGCCCGCGGAGCGCGCGACCGAGCGCCGCGGCCTGCGCGCGCCCGAGGTCCGACAGCGCCACGTCGGTGGTGCCCTGAAACCGGCGCACCTCGTTCCAGATCGATTGGCCGTGGCGCGCCAAGAAGAGCGTCATGCGGCCTCGACGTGCGCCCTGGCTGCGCGAAGCCGGGCGAGCGTCTCGTCGCGGCCGAGGAGCGCGAGAACCTCGAAGATCGGCGGCGACGCCGTCGTGCCAGTCACGGCGAGACGGGTGAGCTGCGCCAGATCCACCAGCTTGAGCCCGAGCGTCGCGGTGAGCTCTCGATACAGCTTCTCGAGCGCGGACGGCGTGAATTCGGGCACGGTCTCCAGCCGCTCGATGAGCGCGGCGAGGCGCGCGGTCCCCTCGCGGGTGAAGAACTTCTGCGCAGCCTTCGGCTCGTAGGCGCTCGGCCGCGCGAAGTAGAACCGGCCGACCTCGACGATCTCGACCAGCGTCTTCCCGCGCTCCCTGAGCGTCTCCATCACGCGCGCGAGCCACGGCATGTCAGCAGGCACCGGAAGTCCCGCGCCAGCGAGGAACGGGCGGACCAGCTCGGCGAGCCGCGCGCCGGCGCTCCGCTTCATGTACTCCTGCGAGAGCCACTCGAGCTTCACGAGATCGAAGATCGCGCCGGACGACGCGACGTCCTTGATGTCGAAGAGCTCGATGAGCTCCCCGCGCGAGAACATCTCCTGGTCGCCGTGCGACCAGCCGAGCCGCGCGAGATAGTTGGCCATCGCCTCCGGCAGGATGCCGGCATCGCGGAAGGCCTGCACCGACGTCGCGCCGTGGCGCTTGCTGAGCCGGCTCCGATCAGCGCCGAGAATCATCGAAACGTGCGCGAACTCCGGCACCGCGTAGCCGAGCGCCTCGTAGCAGAGGATCTGCTTCGGCGTGTTGGACAGGTGATCGTTGCCCCGGATGACGTGCGTGATCCGCATGGTGACGTCGTCCACGACGACACAGAAGTTGTAGGTCGGCGTGCCGTCGGTCCGGACCAGGATCCAGTCGTCGAGCTGCCGGTGCTCGAACGTGACGGGCCCGTGGATCAGGTCGTTCACGACCGTCGCGCCCTCGTCCGGGATCCGCAGGCGCAGCGCGCCGGCGATGAGCCCGCGCTCGCGACAGCGTCCGGAGTATCGAAACGTCTCGACGCGAGCCTGGGCGGCCTTGCGCTCGGCGTCGAGCGTCTCGGCCGAGCAATCGCAATAGTATGCGCGGCCCATCGTCACCAGACGTAGCGCGTGCTCGTGATAGAGCTCCATGCGCTCAGTCTGCCGGTACCCAGGCGTGGGCGGGCCTTCGTCCCAGTCGAGCCCGAGCCACGTGAGGGCTTCGACGATGGAGTGGATGTTCTCTTCGGTGGAGCGCGACCGGTCCGTGTCCTCGATCCGCAAGATGAACGCGCCGCCGTGATGGCGCGCGTAGAGCCAGTTGAAGAGCGCGGTGCGCGCGCCACCCACGTGGAGATGTCCCGTGGGGCTCGGCGCGAATCGCACGCGGGCGGATGTGTTGGCGGCGGTCTCCGGTCTGGGGCTCATGTGATGAGTCTTGTATTGTACCCTCGCCGCCGGCGATCACGGGCGGGCCCGGGCCGCGCTGGCTCGGGGCAAGGCTCCGTGCGAGTGGGGTATTCGAGCAACGGAGCCCTCGTCGACGGCGAGCGCCGGCGGGCCCGGGCCGTGCTGGCTCGGGGCAAGGCTCCGTGCGAGTGGGGTATTCGAGCAACGGAGTCTTGCCCCGGGCCAGCGCGGCCCGCCTGGCCCGCCGGCGATCGAGGGTGAAGACGCGGTCTGTCCCCGAGTTGAGGACGCTGGAGACAAAGAGGGATAGGATGCTAGCTATAGCTAGTCTTCGGCACATGAAGAAGATTCGCGTCTTGATCGCGGACGATCATGCGCTCTTCAGAGCCGGCCTGCGCAAGCTCCTCCAGAGCTTCGAGGACGTCGAGGTCGTCGGCGAGGCCGCTGACGGCCACGAAGCCCTTCGGCTCACGCGGCTGCACCGGCCCGATGTATTGCTCATGGACATCGCGATGCCCGAGCTCAACGGCGTTGAGGCGGCATCCCGTCTGGCCCGCGAGGCACCCGACACCCGTGTCGTGATTCTCTCCATGCACGCGGGGCAGGAGTTCGTCCTGCGAGCGATCCGGGCCGGCTCCGCCGGGTACCTGCTGAAGGACGCGAGCCCCGCGGAGCTGGAGCAAGCCGTCAAGGCGGTCGCGCGGGGGGAGATGTATCTCAGCCCGGCGGTGTCCCGGTACGTCGTCGAGGATTACGTGCGCCGGGCGGGCCCCGAGCACAGCCCGCTCGACCGGCTGACGCCGCGCCAGCGGGAGATTCTCCAGCTCATCGCGGAGGGCAACACCACCAAGGCGATCGCGACGAAGCTGGGGCTCAGCGTCAAAACGGTCGAGACGCATCGGGCCCAGCTGATGGAGCGTCTGGAAGCCCACGACATCGCCTCGCTCGTGCGATTGGCGATCCGGCTGGGGATCGTCACGTCTGATCCCTGATGCGTCCAGGAATTCCCCTGAGATGGCTGTCAGGGACGCCCCGACACCGGACTCCGTAGTCTTCCGCGGTCGATGTTCAGGCGTTCCCCGATTGTCCAGGGCGTGCGTTGCTCGTACCGTAGCGCCCATGACATCGCGTTGCATCGTGCTGCGGTCGACGAACGACATTTCCTGATGGCGGCGACGCGATCCCTGTCGCCGGTGGCCCCTGTTGTCTGGGCGCGCTCCGAGGAGGACGCGGCCGAGAGGATGGCGCTCTGAGAGCCCAGCGTTGCAATCCCGATCCCGGTCCGTATACTTTCGTCACTTTCCCTGCGCGGTAACGCCACGACCCGAATGTCAATTGCTTCAAACCGTGGAGACACCTGCCATGACCAAGAGGGGCACTCGCCTTCCCGAGATCCTCAAGCGACACGACAGCGCGATCCTGGTGGACTGGGTAAAGGAGCAACTCGCGATGCTCCGACCCGAGGCGATGAGCGAGAGCTCGCTTCGCGAGGAGGCGCAGCAATTCTTCGGTCTCCTGCGTGATGCGGTCCAGAACGGCGATCTCGAGGACATCTCGGGGGCCGGCTGGACCGAAGTGCGCAAGATGCTCACCGATCTGTCCGAGTCGCGCGCGGCGCTCGGCTACACGCCGTCCGAGACGGCGACGTTCGTCTTTTCGCTGAAGCAGCCGCTGTTCTCGCAGTTGCGCCAGGAAGTCGGGCGCGACGCCGACGCGCTCGGCGACGAGATGTGGACCGTGAGCGTGTTGCTCGACAAGCTGGGCCTCTACACCACCGAGGTCCATCAAAAGGAGCGCGAGCAGCTCATCCGGCGCCAGCAGCACGAAATGCTCGAGCTGTCGACGCCGGTCGTCCAGCTCTGGGACGGCGTGCTGGCGCTGCCACTCATCGGCACGCTCGACAGCGCGCGCACCCAGGTTGTCATGGAGAACCTGCTGCACAAGATCGTCGACACGGGCGCCACGATCGCCATCATCGACATCACCGGCGTGCCCACGGTCGACACGCTCGTGGCCCAGCATCTCCTGAAGACGGTCGCGGCCGCCCGGCTCATGGGCGCCGACTGCATCATCAGCGGCATCCGCCCGCAGATCGCGCAGACGATCGTCCACCTCGGCGTGGAGCTGACGAGTGTGGTGACCAAGGCGACGCTGGCCGACGCGTTCGCGGTCGCGTTGCAACGGACGGGCGCGACGATCGGCAAGCCTTCCGGTCGCTGATGGAGATCGCCATGGAGCGCATCCCGATCCTCCGAATGAGCGAGTTCCTGCTCGTCACGATCCAGGTGGACATGCACGACCGGCTGGCGATGACGCTGCAGGACGATCTCACGAACCAGATCGTCCAGTACCGCGCCCGAGGGGTCCTCATCGACATCTCGACGCTCGAGGTGGTGGACTCCTTCATCGGGCGGATGATCGGCAACATCGCCGCCATGTCGAAAGTCCTCGACGCCGACACGGTCGTCGTCGGGATGCGGCCGGCGGTGGCGATCACGCTGGTCGAGCTCGGACTGTCCCTCGCCGGCGTCCGGACCGCGCTGAACGTCGACAAGGGCATGGACCTGCTCCGGATGTCGCTCGATGGGACACGAGACGGTGATGTGTGACGAAGCAGGAAACGAGACCGGTGCGGTCCTCCGAGGACGTCGTCGTGACCCGGCAGATGGTGCGCGCCTGGGCGATCGAGCTCCGCTTCAGCCTCGTCGACCAGACGAAGATCGTGACGGCGGCGAGCGAGCTCGCGCGCAACACCGTGGACTACGGCGGCGGCGGCACGGTCCGGCTCGAGGCGCTCAACGATGGCAAGAGGGTCGGGCTGCGACTCACGTTCGAGGACAAGGGCCCGGGCATCGAGGACATCGGCCTGGTTCTCAAGGACGGCTACACGACCTCCGGCGGGCTGGGATTGGGGCTCGGCGGCGCCAAGCGGCTGTCGAATGAATTCGAGATCGTCTCATGTCCTGGAGAGGGAACCCGTGTGTCCATCACCCGATGGAAGTAGCCGCGAGCTCGTTGTCGGCGTAAGCGACCCGAGTGGCGTCGCCGAGGCGCGGCGCCGGGCGTCCAGTCTGGCGCGCGATCTGGGATTCGGCGCCACCGAGGCCGGCCGAGCCGCGATCGTCGTCACCGAGGCCGCGACGAATCTGCTGAAGCACGGCGATGGCGGCGAAGTGCTCCTGCAGGCGGTCTACGTCGATACCATCGCGGGCCTGGAGGTCCTGGCCTTGGATCGGGGCAAGGGGATCGCGAACCTGTCCGACGCCCTGCGCGACGGCTACTCGACGGCAGGGAGCCCTGGCACGGGACTCGGAGCCATTTCGCGACAGGCGGACCTGTTCGACATCTACTCCGCCGCCGACACGGGAACGGCAATCTTCGCCCGGTTGTGGTCGCGACCGGTGCCACCGCACTCGACCGTGCGCCTGCGCATCGGCACCGCCTGCGCGCCGGTACCAGGAGAAGACATCAGTGGCGACGGCTGGGTGGTGACTCGACGGGGCAGTCGGGTCGTCATCCTCGTCGTGGACGGGGTCGGCCACGGTCCCATCGCAGCCGAGGCCCGGCGCGAAGCCGTCCGGATCTTCCGGGCCAGCGCGCCGCTGACGCCGGCGGGACTCGTCGCTGCGATCCACGCCGGACTCCGCAGCACGCGCGGCGCCGCCGTCGCCGTGTCGGAGATCGATCCCGAGCGCGGGTGTCTCACGTTCTGCGGTCTGGGAAACATCGGCGCCGCGATCCTCTCGGGGGGTGACCGCCGCCACCTGGTTTCTCACAACGGCACCGCGGGTCACACGGCCCGCAAGATCGCAGCGTTCGTCTATCCGTGGCCCCCGAACGCCACGCTGGTGAAGCACACCGACGGGTTGATGACCCAGTGGGACATCGATCGGTACCCGGGACTCACCAGTCGCCACCCGAGCCTGGTGGCGGGCATCCTCTACCGCGATTGCAAACGCGGTCGCGACGACGTCGCGGTCCTCGTCGCCCACGCATCGCCCCGATGAGTCTCGCCATCCTCTCGGTGGCGATCAAGTACGAGCACGACGTCGTCAGCGCCCGTCGACGGGCTCGCCAGCTCGCGCGCGGCCTGGGTTTCGATACGCAGGACCAGACGCGTATCGCGACAGCGGTCTCCGAGATCGCGCGCAACGCGTTCACGTACGCGGGCGGCGGAAACGTGGACTTCCTGGTCGAGGGCAGGACGAGCCCGCAGCTGTTCGTCGTGCGCGTCAGGGACGACGGACCCGGTATCGGCGACCTCCACGGCATTCTCGACGGCACCTACCGATCGACGACCGGAATGGGGCTCGGCATCACGGGCGCCCGGCGGCTGATGGACCAGTTCGACATCGAGTCCTCGGGCCAGGGCACCGTGGTGTGGCTGAAAAAGATCTTCCCGCGCAACCTGCCCGTCATCACCACGACGCGGCTCGCCGGTCTCACCGCGGATCTTGCCCGTAAGCAGCCGGAGACGCCGCTCGAAGAGATCCGGCAGCAGAACCAGGAGCTGCTCCGCACGCTGGAGCAGCTCCGCGGGCGGCAGGAGGAACTCGTCAAGGTGAACGCCGAGCTGGAGGACACGAACCGGGGCGTGGTGGCCCTCTACGCCGAGCTCGACGAGAAGGCCGATCACCTCCGCCGTGCCGACGAGCTGAAGACACGCTTCCTGTCCAACATGAGTCACGAGTTCCGCACGCCGCTCAACGCCGTCCGCGCGCTCACCGACGTACTGCTGCGCCGGGTGGACGGCCCGCTCACGCCTGAGCAGGAGATCGAAGTCGGCTACATCCGGAAAGCGACCGACCAGTTGTCGGAGCTGGTCGAGGACCTTCTCGACCTCGCCAAGGTGAAAGCAGGGAAGATCGTGATCCGGCCGGGCGAGTTCGAAGTCAGCACCGTCTTCAGCTCCCTCCGTGGGATGCTGCGCCCGCTGCTGCTCAACAACGAGTCGGTGACCCTGGCGTTCGACGACCCGAACGGCCTGCCGACGCTGAAGACCGACGAGGGGAAGGTCTCGCAGATTCTCCGGAACCTGATCTCGAACGCGCTGAAGTTCACCGAGCGCGGCGAGGTCCGCGTATCAGCGGAGCCGACGCCGGCCGGCGACGCCGTGGTGTTCTCCGTCACCGATACCGGCATCGGCATCGCACCTGAGGACCAGGAGCGGATCTTCGAGGAGTTCGGCCAGCTCGAGCATCCGATCCAGACGCGGGTGCGGGGCACTGGGCTTGGGCTGCCGCTGTCGCGAAAGCTCGCCCGCCTGCTCGGCGGCACGCTGACGGTCCGGAGCCAGCCCAGCGTCGGATCGACCTTCTCCGCGACAATCCCTGTCACGTATGTCGATAGCGAACCGGTCGACGCCGAACACCGCGAGTGGGAGGCCGACCCGCTGCGGGTCGCGATCCTCATCGTCGAAGACAGCCCGGAGGAGATGCTCGTCTACGAGAAGTTTCTCAAGGACTCCGGGTTCCAGGTGATTCGCGCCATGACGACGCGGCAGGCTCGATACGCGCTGAGGCAGATGCGGCCGTCCGCGATCGTCCTCGACATCCTCCTGCGTGGTGAGGACGCGTGGACGCTCCTGGCGGAGATCAAGAGCGATCGGGCGACTCGCGACATTCCCGTCCTGGTCGTCAGCACGGTGGACGACGGGGGGAAAGGGATGGCGCTCGGCGCCGACGCCTACGCGGTGAAGCCCGTGGAACGCCGGTGGCTGCTCGATCAGCTTCGCGTCCTCACGGGCCAGCAGCCGGTCCGGCGCATGCTCGTCATCGACGACGACGAGATCTCCCGCTATCTGATCAGAGGATGCTTGGACGACCTCCCCTGCGTCATCACCGAGGCGCGTGATGGTGAGGAGGGTCTGCACCGAGCTCGCCGGGACCCGCCCGATGCCATTTTCCTCGACCTCGTCATGCCCGGCATGTCGGGCTTCGAGGTGCTGGAGCGGCTCCGCGCCACGCAGGCGACGCGGGACATCCCGGTCATCGTCGTCACGTCGAAGCTCGTCGAGGACGACGAGCGCCGGCGGCTCGAAGCCCTGGGGGCCACCATCGTGTCCAAGGCGAGCGACCGCGACGCCATCACTGCCCGGATCCGATCGGTCCTGGCCGATGCGGGTGTCGTGACGTCATAGGAGCGCAGATGGACCGGATCATCGTTCTCAACGTGGACGATTACGAGCCTGGCCGCTACGCGCGGAGCAAGCTTCTGAAAAGCTTCGGCTTCGACGTGCGCGAGGCGGGGAATGGCCAGGACGCGCTACGGCTCGCCGCGGTGGATCCGCCGACACTGGTGATTCTCGACGTGAATCTCCCCGATATCTCGGGGTTCGAGGTCTGCCGCGAGCTCAAGAAGAGCACCGCTACCGCGACGGTTCCCGTGCTGCAGATGTCGGCGACCTTCACCGGCGCTGCCCACAAGGTGCTGGGTCTCGAGAGCGGCGCTGATGCGTATCTGACCGAGCCGGTCGAGGCGCCCCTGCTGCTCGCCACCGTCAACGCGCTGCTCAGGATGAAGTGGGCGGAAGAAGCGTCGCGGGCGTCCGTCGAGCAGTGGCGAGTGACGTTCGAGGCCATCTCCGACGGCGTCGCGCTTCTCGACGGCGACGGCGTGATCGTCCGCTGCAACGAGGCGTTCCGTCGACTGCTCGGTGACAGTGGGGCCGACGTCGTTGGCCGGCCGGCATATACGCTTTGGGTGGGCGAGCCGTTCGCGCACATGCGCCGAAGCCGGCGCCGGAAAACGGTGGAGCGTGACCACGCTGGACGGTGGTGCCGCATCACCGCCGAGCCCGTGCTGGATGGCGGACGGTTGGTCGGGGCTGTCTACACGGTCGCCGACATTACCGAGCGGCGGGAGATCGAGGAGGAGCGGCTGCGGCTGCTGGCCCGCGAGCAGATGGCCCGCGCCGCCGCCGAGGCCGCAAACCGCTCGAAGGAAGAGTTCATCGCGATACTGGCCCACGAGCTCCGTAGCCCGCTGGCTCCGATCCGCATGGCCATGCACACGCTCCGCTCTCAGGCGGAGCGTGATCCCGATGTCGGCCGTGCGACGAGCATCGTCGAGCGACAAGCGCGGCACCTGGCCAGGTTGCTGGACGACCTGCTGGACGCGTCCCGTCTGACGCGGGAGAAGATCGAACTGCGCAAGACCGCAGTAACCTTGCAGACCGTCGTGACCGAGGCGCTCGAGGCCACGCGCGACCTCATCGAAACGCGGGACCACACTATCGAGCTTTCCCTTCCTCTCGATCCGATGTGGCTCGACGCTGATTCCACGCGCCTCACTCAGGTCGCCACCAACCTCCTCACCAATGCCGCCAGGTACACACCGCCAGGTGGCCGGATTTTCGTGAGCGGCGAACGCGACGACGCACACGTGGTCCTGCGAGTGCGCGACACTGGCATCGGCATCCCACGCGAGATGCTGGACCGCATCTTCGAGCTGTTCACCCAGGGTGACCGCGCGCTGATCCGCGCGGAAGGCGGCCTTGGTATCGGGCTGGCGCTTGCGCGGACGCTGGTCGAGCTGCACGGCGGGACGTTGACGGCGACCAGCGACGGTGTCGCGCGCGGCAGCGAGTTCGTCGTCCGGCTGCCGGTCGGACTGCCGCCAGCGCCCACGAACATGGTCGCCCGCGGGACGGCCGGTGCGCTCCGTTCACTTCGAATCCTGCTCGTGGAAGACAACCAGGACACGCGGGACATCCTGCGTATCGCGCTCGAACTGGATGGCCATCACGTCGAAGGCGTGAGCGACGGCGCCCATGGCATCCACGTTGCCCGAGTGACGTCTCCCGACGTGGCCCTGGTCGATATCGGACTGCCGGGGCTCAATGGATACGAGGTTGCCAGAGGAATCCGGGCCGCGTTGGGTGAAAGCGTTCTGCTGATCGCCGTTACTGGCTATGGGCGCCACGACGACCGGCGCCAAGCCGACGAGGCGGGATTCAACGCTTACCTGGTCAAGCCTGTCAGGTACGAGGAGCTGGCCAGCCTCCTGTGGGAGTGGCGGAGAGGGTCTGTGTAGTTCGCTGGTTCAGTAGAGTCGGCCCCACGGGGCGACTCAGTACTTGTCGAAGAGTCGGCCCCACGGCGTGGCCGCGAACGCGCGGATCCGCTTGCGGCCCACCGTGGGATACCACAGGACGTCGTGATAGACGTTGGAGGCGAACGGCGCCCAGACGACGAGCGGTGAATGCAGGAGGAGGTGCTTCAGCGGCCGCAGCGGGCCGCGACGGATGAGCTGATCGCCCCAGATCACGAGGCTGCGGCTGGTCTTGAACCCCATGTTCACCTGGGCCGCGTCGACGTCGCCGACGATCTCGATGTCCCGCGGGTCCGCCACACCGAGTCCGCGCTCGTGGCACATCCGAAGATACGGAATCGCCAGCGGATCGAACCCCATGATCCGCGCGGCGATCGCATCGATGGCGACCTGATCCGCCGAAGCGAGAATGAGATTCCCGACGCGCGGCACCATCGTGCGTGGCCCGGCGCCATCGCCCATGACGGTGCCGTCCATCACCGCGAAGACGCCGGGATGGAGCTCGCGCTGCATATACATCAGATCGACCATGACCTCGTGGATGAACTCGTGCGCGTAGTGCCGGACTTCTTTCAGCAAGCCGCCGAAGGCATTCTTGATCGCGCCGGTGGTCGTGGAGTGCCCGTGGACCTTCACAGTCGGCTCATGCAGCACGTTCTTCCCGATGTACATCTTCGGGATCTCGATCCCTTCCGGAAAGATCTGGTTCAGCTTCAGTAACGGGCTCTTGAACGGATAGACGACCCACTCGACGTCCGGCAGCGGAATGAATGGCAGGCCGTGGCGCCTGAGAATCGGCTCCCACTTGTTGTTACGGGCCCCCTTCACGGGGTTCGTGACCACGGTCTTGTTCTCGACCGGATGGATGCGCGCCCGGTCGTAGCCGTCCGCGAGCAACGTCGTCAGCACACCGTCGACCTGCCACGGCTGGCTCGAACACGCCGGGAAGTACTTCGTCCACGAGAGGTTGAGCTTCAGGATCAACTCCTGGTCGCGCGGCAGGATGTGATCGTACTTGACGAGCCGCATCAAGCGACCGTAGTCGTCGATCACGCTCTCGGGACGCGTGCGCAGCACCGCGACCTGGCTCGGCATGCCCGCTATTCTACCAGCGCGGCCCGTAGATGATCATGATCACTGCCGCGATCCACGCCGCCGTGTTGACGAGCAGCGCGCGATCGTTGAGGAACAGCTCGGACGGATTGCCGCCGAGCTGTCTGCGGTACAGCAGGTAGAGATACCGGAAGATCCCGTACAGCACGAACGGGAGCGTCCCGGCCAGCAGCCGTGTGTGGAACTTCCCGACCGTCTCCGGCGACATCGTGTAGAGCGCATAGGCGGTGACGGTGGACGCGGTGACCACCGCGATCATCTGGTCGAGCAGGGGCGCGCTGTACTCCGTGAGGATGGGCCGGTGAATGCCGCCGCTCTGCTCGAGCGTCAAGAACTCGTGCCGCCGCTTGCCGAGCGCCAGGAACAGCGCGATGAGGATGGTGCAGATCAGGAGCCAGCCGGAGATCTCGACGTCGATCGCGACGGCGCCGGCGACCGCGCGAAGCGTGAAGCCGCCGGCCACGACCAGCACGTCGAGAATCACGAAGTGCTTGAGCCAGGCGGAGTACGCGGTCAGCAACGCCACGTAGGCGAGTGCGGTGACGGCCAGCGCGGGCGCGATGAAGACGCTGGCGATCAGGCCGCCGGCGATCAGCGCCACCGCGACGGCGACGGCCACGCCGGCGTCGAGGCGGCCAGCGGCGATCGGACGTTCACGCTTGCGCGGATGAAGCCGGTCGCGCTCGCGGTCGGCGACGTCATTCAGAAGGTAGATCGCTCCGGACAGCCCGCAGAAGATCAGAAACGTCGTGACGGCCACCCAGGCCGCGGGTGTCAGGAGCTTCTGGCCGAAGATCAGTCCGGCGAAGACGAAGAGATTCTTGACCCACTGCCGTGGTCGCAGTGAGACGAGGAGCGCGACGCCGAGCCGGGCGATCAGAGGCGGATGACGTTGCCGGCGGCAGCGACCGCGCCCGTGGCGTTTCGCGTGTCGATCACCAGCCTCGATTCGCGCACGATCGCGGGCCAGTCATAGCCGCCGTGGGGCGTGAGCACCAGCACGACATCGCGTCCACCCAGGTCCGCGCGGTCCCACGGCACCGACGTGAGCCGCACGCCGTTGATCGTCACCCGCGGGACGAACGGGTCGTGGTACTCCACGCGGGCGCCCTTCACCAGCAAGGTGTCGATGATCTCGAGCGCCGGAGAATCCCGGGTGTCGGCGACATTCGCCTTGTAGGCCACGCCCAGCACCAGTACCCGCGCCCCGCGAACGGACCGCTCGCGGTCGTTCAGCGCGTCGGTCACCATCTGCACGACGTAATTCGGCATCTCGCGGTTGATCTCGTCCGCGAAGGCGATGAAGCGCGGCTCGTAGCCTTCGAGCCGGACCTTCCAGGACAGGTAGTGCGGATCGGACGGCAGGCAGTGGCCGCCGAGGCCGGGACCCGGATAGAACGGCATGAAGCCGAACGGCTTGGTGGCCGCCGCTCCGATCACCTCCCAGACCGAAATGCCCAGCCGCCGGCACATGATGGCGAACTCGTTCACGAGCGCGATGTTGACCGAGCGGAACGTGTTCTCGAAGAGCTTCACCATCTCGGCGGTCTCCGGCCCCGACACCGGCACCACTTCCTTCATCACGCGCCCGTAGAGCGCCGAGGCGAGCACGCGACACGCGGGCGTCAGCCCACCAATGACCTTCGGGATGTCACGGAGCCGATAGCGCTGGTTGCCGGGATCGATACGCTCGGGCGAGAAGGCCAGGAAGAAGTCCGTTCCGGCCTCCAGCCCCCGGGCCTCGAAGCGGGGCAGCAGGATTTCCTGGGTCGTTCCCGGATACGTCGTGGACTCCAGGACCACGAGCTGGCCGCGGCGGATGATGCCCGCCACCGCGTCGCTCGCGGCGACGATGTAGGAGATGTCCGGCTCCTTCGATTTGCCGAGCGGCGTGGGCACGCAGATGACGATCGCGTCGGCGCCCGCGAGCGGCGCGAAATCGTCGGAGACGCGCAGGCGGCCGTCGCGCACGAGCGCCGCGAGCGTTTCCGTCGCCACGTCCTCGATGAAGCTCTCCCCGGCCGTCACGCGGGCGACCCGCTCGGCATCGAGGTCGACCCCGATCACCGCTGCCCCCGATTCGGCGAACGCGACTGCCAGGGGCAGCCCCACGTAGCCCAGGCCGACCACGCCGATCGTCGGCGTCGTCGTCAACCGCTCTCGAAGCGCTTCCAGTGTCGTATCCATCAGGTTCTTCCTTTATATCACTCGCCGCGGACGGCGGGGTGGATCGCGCGCCGGTCAGACGCGCTCGCAGGCCTCGCGCACCGCCGCCGCGACCGCGTCGACCTCGTCGTCCCGGAGCTCGGCGAAGCACGGCAGCGACAGCACCTCGCGCGAGGCCCGCCACGCTTCGGGCCACTCGCGCTCGCCGCTCCCACCGAAGACAGGCTGCCCCGGAA
This sequence comes from Methylomirabilia bacterium, assembly GCA_041490825.1. GTDB lineage: Bacteria > Methylomirabilota > Methylomirabilia > Rokubacteriales > CSP1-6 > JBGPTW01. The sequence continues at coordinate 29,201 of JBGPTW010000047.1, forward strand.
TCGGCAGCGGGTAGTGCACAGCCGTGCCGACTCCGAGGTCTGCCAGCACTTTCGCCAACGCTTCGCGTTGCGGGTGTCGCACCGTGTAGAGGTGGTACACGTGTCGAGCGGGTGGCCGCTCGATCGGCAGGATCAGCGGCAAGCCCGCCAGGAGCTCGCCGTAGCGGGCGGCGATGTTCCGGCGGCGCTCCGTCCACTCGCGCAGTCGCTGGAGCTTCACGCGGAGAATCGCCGCCTGCAGCTCATCGAGCCGGCTGCACCAGCCAAGCTCGGCATGATGATAACGGCCGGTGTCGCCGTGGTGACGGAGGCGGCGCACGCGCCGAGCGACGTCGTCGCGATCGGTCAGCACCATCCCGCCGTCCCCACAGGCGCCCAGATTCTTCGTCGGGTAGAAGGAGACGCATGCCGCATCGCCCCAGGCGCCGACGGGGCGGCCGTCGTGCGTTGCCCCCACAGCCTGGGCCGCGTCCTCGATGATCGCCAGGCCGTGGGTACGCGCCAGCTCGACGAGCGGCGCCATGGGTGCCGGGTGGCCGTAGAGGTGGACCGGCATGATCGCGCGTGTGCGCGGGGTGATGGCGCGCTCGACCAGGCGTAGATCGAGGGTGAACGTCGCGGGATCGATGTCGACGAAGACGGGCCGGGCGCCCACGAGCGCGATGGTCGAGCCGGAGGCGACGAACGAGAATGCCGGCGTGATCACCTCGTCGCCGGTGCCGATGCCGAGCGCACTGAGGCTGAGGCGCAGCGCGTCGGTGCCGGAGCCGACCGCGATGCCATGACGGACGCAGGCCAGAGCGGCCAGCTCGCGCTCGAGCGCCGCGCCCTCGGCGCCGAGGATGAACTGGCTGCGCTCGAGCACGCGCTCCATCGCGCGCATCAATTCAGGCTTCAGCTCGACGTGCTGCCGGGTGAGATCGAGGAACGGAATCATCGCGTGGAGCTCCCGGTCGATCCCAGCGTCCCGAGACCAATGGCGTTCGAGATCGGCCCGCCGACGCCGAGGAGGGTGACGGTGAAGTGCAGCTCGTTGTCCCGGCGCGTGTTGGCGAGCGGACTGCGCTGGATGTAGTCGAAGCTCACGGCCCAGCACTGGAATCGAAAATCGAGGCCGAATCGGTTCTCGACGAAGGTGCCCGATGTCAGATCCCAGTTCGTGATGAAGCGAGCGACGAGGTTGCGTGTCACGTCGCCCCTGACGGTGCCCGACAAGAAGTTGACCTTCTGGGGGTCGATGTAGACCGTCCCGACCGACGCCAGCACGCGATCGAGGTTGAGCCCCACGCTGTTGTCCACGGTCTGCAGCCCCTGCCCGTGGACGTCGTGCGCGACCGTGCTGCGCATGACGAGATACGTCGTCGGCTGCACGATCAGGTCAGCCCTGGCGTTGCCGAGCACGTGCTGGTTATCCTTCAGATCCAGGGAATGTCCCAGGACGAGCCGGATCATTTCGAGGCGGACCGGTTCTGCGCCCTCCACGGCGATCATCCGGCCTCGGATCCGATTCGTCAGCGAGTAGTCGAGTCGGCTCGAGGCGCGGATCTGGTCCGTATCGGTCCAGAACGGCAGGCGAGTCTTCCCGTCACCGTCGATCAGGGTATACGTGGCCCGAGGCTCGATCGTGTGGAGCAGCGTCTCGACGTTGCCGAATCCGCTCACGCGGTACACGCGCGAGAGGGTCGTTTCGACGTCGGTGCCGACCTCGTAGAGTCGGCGAAGCCGAGCCGTGTCCTCGGTCACCTCGGTGATCTGGCCGTCCGTCCCGATGTGGGTGCCGGTGACGCGCCGGTCGTAGCCGGTGAGGCGCCCACCCGCGAACGGCGTCACGGTGAAGAGGCCGCCTGGGCTGATCGGTCGCGAGAGTTGCGGGCGCAGGTCGAGCCGTGTCCCATCGGAGCCTTCGACGCGGGCAAACCGGACGGCCTCGGCGTCGACCGCGTACAGCACTCCGGTCGCTCCCGGAAGCGGCTGGCGCGGGCCGGTCAACGTGACGTCGGGGAGCCGGTTGAGCTCGATCGGACGGAGCGTGGTGAGGTCCTGGTACGAGAACACGTTCCCGACGAGGTTCCACGTGGGCCAGCGTCGGGTGACGAAGACGTTCGACTCGACGCGTTGCTGGCTGTACTGCGTCAGCGTGTTGCCGTACTGGCGGAGGACGTTGTCGTCGGTGGCGCGGTTCACGTCCGCCGTCAAGGTCAGGTCAGGCGCGATGAGCCAGTTGTGACGGATCGACCCCCATGCGCGCTCCGCGCCGTGCACGGCCGTCTCCTCCATGAAGAACCCCTTCATCTCCCCGCGGTGGTTGGTCGAGTAGATGTACCGGTAGTCGACCGTCCCACCCACGCCGCGCTTCTCGAACGCGTCGAGCGCGGCCGTCAGGTCTTGACTGTCGGAGATCGCCCAGTACACGGGGATCTCGGCGAAATACCCCTTGTTGGAGGAGACGCCCAGCTTCGGAAAGAGCAGGCCGCTCTGTCGCTCGTTGCGGGTGGCGGCGATGAAGTAGGGGAACCATGGGAGCACCGGGAGACCCATGACCCAGAACGAGGCGTCCCGGCCCTGGACGAAGCTCTCGAGATTTGCGGTCCCGGATCCGACGTGGAACGCCCACGGCGGCGGGTCAGCTTCGCAGGTCGTGAAGACGCCGTTCCGCACCTGGTAGACGCCCTCGCCACGGCGGTCGAAGCGTTGACCGCTCAGGCGGTAGTACGGCAGGGCGCGCGCATCGGCGCCGTAGATGACGCCGGTGTCGGTCTTGAAGTTGTAGTCGATCCGGTCTCCGGTCAACCGTTCGTCGCCGTCATAGAACACCACGTGGCCACTCGCGACACTGTCGCCGGTCTGGCGATTGATCTCGATTCGATCCGCGGTGAGCCGGGCCGTGCCGCGAGTGAGCTCCACGTTGCCCGTCGCCACCAGGAGATTGTCGGGACCGATCTGCTCCAGACGGTCGGCGACCACGGTGACGTCACCACCGGGCGCAGCCAGGGTCACGGGTCCGGACACCTGCGCATGAGCCTCGGCGCTCAGAGCGAGGATCAGCCAGGCGAGGAGCCCGGTCGCGCATCGAGCTCGACTCATCTTATCGACGGAGGCCCATGCTCGCAGCCCCGTGTTCGATGGGGCAAGGCCGATCGTCGTCGCCGGTGAGTGCTCGAATGGCATCGCCGACGAGCGCGAGCGAGCCAGCGACGCACACCACGGCATCGCGCGGAGGCCGGAGCGCGCACGCGAGCGCTTCGGCCACCGATCCTGCGATCTCGACCCGGACGCCGCCCGCGGACAAGAACGTCGCGAGCTCTCGCGGGTCGGCGCATCGCGGGCTCGAGAAGCGCGTGACGATGATCCGCCGCGCGCGGGGGGCCAGCGCGGCGAGGATGCCACGCGCGTCCTTGTCGCGCAGGATCCCGACGACGAGCGTGATCGTGCGCCCGGCAAACATCTCGTCGAGCGATGCCGCCAGCGCGCCTGCGCCGGCGGGATTGTGAGCGCCGTCGAGCACGATGACGGGGTCGGTCCCGATCACCTGAAAACGGCCCGGCCAGATCACCCGCTGGAGTCCGTCCCGGATTGCGTCGTCACCGACGTCGAGGCACCGCGCCGTCGCGATCGCGAGCAGCGCATTTTCCGGCTGGAACGTCCCGAGCATGGCGAGATCCACGTTCTCCATCCGCCAGCCGGGTCCCGCGCAATGAAGCCGCTGTCCGGACAGCGTGCGGCGCGCGACTTCGACGTGCAGATCGCGGCCGTGGACGAGCAGCGGGACGACGACCTCCGAGGCCCGGCGGACGAGGATGGACTCGACCTCGCCGGCCTGCGCCGCGGTGACCGCGAGCGCGACGCCGGGTCGGATGATCGCCGCTTTCTCGGCGGCGATCGCGGAGAGCGTCGAGCCGAGCCACGCCTGATGATCCAGATCGATGCGCGTCACCACGGCCGCGGTCGGTGTGCCGACAGTCGTGGAGTCGAGTCGACCACCGAGGCCGACCTCCAGCACCGCGAGATCGACGCGCTCGCGGGCAAAGTGATCGAGCGCGAGCGCGGTGGTGGCTTCGAACATCGTCGCATCGAATCGGGCCGCCAGCGTGCCCAGCGCTTCGACCCCGTCGACGACGCCGTCTTCGGAGATGGCCTCACCGTCCACGCGGATGCGTTCGCGGAACGAGACGAGATGCGGGGACGTATAGAGACCGACGTGTCGCCCGGCGGCTTTCAGGATGGTGGCGAGCATCGCGGCCACCGAGCCCTTGCCGTTGGTGCCGCCCACCTGCGCCAGTCGGTACCGGCGTTCGGGATGGTCCAGCGCGTCGAGCAGTCCTTCGATGCGCTCCAGACCCGGCCGCATCCCGGCGTGCTCGCCGCCACGCAGCGCGAGCAGCCGGCCCACGGCCTCGGCATACGTCATGCCGGTGTCGCAGACTGGTCGGCGAAGAAAGCGAGAAGGCGACGAAGCGTTTCCTTCAGGTCGCGGCGCTCGACGATGAGATCGAGCTGTCCGTGCTCGAGGAGGAACTCCGACCGCTGGAATCCCTCGGGAAGCGGCTGGTGGATGGTCTCGGCGATCACGCGAGGCCCGGCGAAGCCGATGAGGGCGCGCGGCTCGGCAAGGATGACGTCACCCAGCATCGCGAAGCTCGCCGTCACGCCGCCCGTCGTCGGATCGGTCAGCACCGACAGGTAAGGCAAGCCTTGCTGGCCCAGCCGCTCCAGAGCCATCGCGGTCTTCGCCATCTGCATGAGGCTCAAGATCCCCTCCTGCATGCGGGCGCCGCCGGAGGCGGACACGATGATCACGGGAAGCTGCTTGTCGACCGCCAGCTCGATCGCTCTCGTCAGCTTCTCGCCGACGACGGAGCCCATGCTGCCGCCGAGGAAGGCGAACTCGAAGACGCACAGCACGGTCGGCAGCCCGCCGATCCGCGCGATGCCGGTCACGACCGCTTCCTCCAGGCTTGTCTTCTCGCGGGCCGACTTCAGGCGGTCGCGATACCACTTCGTGTCCTTGAAGCGCAGCGGGTCCACGCTCGCGAGCTGAGCGTCCCGCTCTTCGAACGAGCCGGCGTCGGCCAGCGACGCGATGCGTTCGCGAGCCGAGATCCTGAACGGATAGCGGCACTTGGGGCAGACGCGGCCGGCCCGCTCGATCTCGGCGCGATAGATGATCTCCTTGCAGGAATCGCACTTGATCCACAGCCCCTCGGCGATGACGACCTTGCGGCGAGGTCCCGCCGGCTCCTCAACCTTGCGCTTGAACCAGGCCATCTATTGACGTGAGGGGCCCCGAGATGGCCCCTCACACTCCCCCACGCTCGGCAGCGTCCCGGGGGACCCGCGACGCTCCTCGATCTCCCCCACGCTCGGCAGCGTCCCGGGGGACCCGGGGCGCTCCTCGATTCCACGACGCAACGGCGCCTTGAGCGCGGCCACGAAGTCGCCCACGCGCTCGCCGAGGCGGGAATCGGCCGCGTGCTCTTCGACGAGGCGGACGATCGCCGAGCCGACGGCGACGCCGTCGGCGATGCGGCCAACGGCCGCGGCCTGTTCGGGCCGCCCGATGCCGAATCCCACGCAGATCGGCTTCGTCGTGACGAGTCTCAGCGTCCGGACCTGACGCTCGAGGTCGGGTGGCAAGTCGCGCCGCTCGCCGGTCACGCCGGTCAGCGACACCAGGTAGATGAATCCCCGGCTCGCTCGCGCGATCAGTCGCGCTCGGGCCGGCGACGTGGTCGGGGCGACGAGGTGAATGACGTCCAGTCCGCTCGCTTCGGCTTCGGGCATGAGCTCGCCGGCTTCTTCGAGAGGCAGGTCCGGAATGAGCACGCCATCGACACCGGCCTGCGCCGCGGTCTGCGCGAACGCCGCGAGGCCGAACGCGAACACCGGGTTGTAGTACGTGAACAGAACGATCGGCGCCCGGACCGTCGACCGCATCTTCGCGACCATCTCGAGCACCCGTACCAGCGACACTCCACCGGCCAGCGCCCGTTGCCCGGCGCGCTGGATCACGGGCCCGTCGGCGAGCGGATCGGAGAACGGCACACCGAGCTCGATCACATCCGCGCCCCGGCGGTCCGCCTCGATCACGAGCTCCCGCGTCATCTCCAGCGACGGGTCCCCGGCCATGAAGTACGGCACGAGCGCCCGCGCGCCGGTCGCGCGCAGCGACTCGAACGTCGCGGTGATGCCGCTCATGGCGGCGACCCGCCGAGCGCCTTGCCCACGACGTTGACGTCCTTGTCGCCGCGGCCGGACAGTCCGACCACGATCGTGCGCGACCGCGGCAGCATCTTCGCGAGCCGCATCGCGTACGCGACCGCGTGCGCGGACTCGAGCGCCGGCATGATGCCTTCGAGACGCGTCAGGCTCTGGAATCCTTCGAGCGCCTCCTCGTCGGTGATCGACTCGAACTCGAACCGGCCTTCGTCGCGGTAATACGCGTGCTCGGGTCCCACTCCCGGATAGTCGAGGCCGGCGGAGATCGAGTGCGCCGTGGCGATCTGACCATCGTCGTTCTGGAGCAGGTAACTCATGCAGCCGTGGAGCACGCCGACGCGTCCGGCCGTCATCGAGGCGCCATGGCGGCCCGTCTTGATCCCATGACCGCCCGGCTCGACGCCGATGATCCGCACGCGCCGGTCGCCGATGAACGGATGGAAGAGACCGATCGCGTTGGAGCCGCCGCCGACGCACGCGACCACGACGTCGGGCAAGCGACCGAGCGTCGCCTGTGACTGGCGTCGAGCTTCGCGGCCGATCACCACCTGGAAGTCACGGACCATCATCGGATAGGGATGCGGACCGAGCGCCGAGCCGAGCAGGTAGTACGTCGTGTGGACGTTCGTCACCCAGTCGCGCAGCGCCTCGTTGATCGCGTCCTTCAGGGTCCGGCTGCCCGCCTCGACTGAAATCACGCGCGTGCCAAGGAGCCGCATGCGATAGACGTTGAGCGCCTGACGCTCGACGTCCTCGGCGCCCATGTAGACCTCGCACTCGAGACCCAGCAGCGCCGCCACCGTCGCCGTGGCGACGCCGTGCTGGCCGGCACCCGTCTCGGCAATCACGCGATGCTTCTTCATGCGCGCCGCCAGGAGTCCCTGGCCCAGGACGTTGTTGATCTTGTGCGCGCCGGTGTGGCAGAGATCCTCGCGCTTGAGATAGATCCGCGCGCCACCGCAGTGCTCGGTGAGTCGCGCCGCGAAGTAGAGCGGCGTCGGCCGTCCGGCGTAGTCACGCAGCAGCGTGCGCAGCCGCGTCTGGAAGCGCGCGTCACGGCGGGCGGCCACGTACGCCTTCTCCAGCTCGATGAGCGGGGCCATCAAGGTCTCGGGCACGAAGCGGCCGCCGAAACGACCGAAGTGGCCGCGCGCGTCCGGCAGGCGGGTCATCGCACGCTCTTCGCTTCGGCGACGAACCGCCGGACCTTGTCCGGATCCTTCCGACCCGGCGACGCCTCGACGCCGGAGTTGACGTCCACGGCGTACGGGCGCGCCACGTCGACGGCGCGGGCGACGTTGTCGGGATGGAGTCCGCCCGAGAGGATGAGACGGACGCGGGGCAGCGTGGGCGCCCGCTCGATCTGCGCTTCCCACTGCCGCACGAGCTGCCACTCGATCGGCTCGCGGGTCTCACCTTCGCTCCAGCGCGCCGCGCTGTCGAGCAGGATGGCCGCCGCCACCTTGCGGTAGCGAAGGGCCTCGAACCGCTCGCGCACGCGATACTCGGGCAGCCCATCGATGGTCGACGCTGGCGGCAGCTTGATGGTCTTGATCACGGGCAGCGCATGGCCCTCGAGATCCTCGGGCTTCTCGTCGCCGTGAAACTGCAGCGCGCGCAGCCCACACGCCTCGGCCACCGCTTTGACATGTCCCGACGGATGATCCCAGAACACGCCGACCGGCGTGATAAAGGGCGGCAGCGCCCGCACGATCGGCCTCACCATCGCCGGCGTGACGAAGCGCGGGGTGTCCTCGACGAAGATGAAGCCGAGCGCGTCCGCGCCGGCCTCGACGCAGAGCAGCGCGTCGGCGAGATTGGTGATGCCGCACACCTTCACGCGCGTCATGCCGGCGCGCGACCGTCCGAAGCGCGCATGTCCGTGCGCTCCGACCGCTCGTCCACCAGGCGTAGCTCGCGCAGCTTCGCGGCGACGTCGCCCGCTTTCACGAGCGCTTCGCCCACGAGGATCGCGTGAGCGCCAGCCGAGACGACCCGGCGGACGTCGCTAGCGGTGAAGAAGCCGCTCTCGCTCACGACCGTCGGTCCCGGGGGAATCGAGGGCAGCAGCGCGAGCGTGGTCTCGAGGCGCGTCTCGAACGTCCGGAGGTCGCGATTGTTGATGCCGATCACGCGGGCGCCGACACCCAGCGCACGGTGAAGCTCGGCGGCAGTGTGCACCTCGACGAGCGCCGCGAGTCCGAGATCCTTGGCCGCCGCGAGAAGATCGCCGAGCAGCCGGTCGTCCAGAATGGAGACGATCAAGAGAATGGCGTCGGCGCCAAAGGCTCGCGATTCCCACACCTGATACTCGTCGATGACGAAGTCCTTGCGGAGGAGCGGCACCGGGACGCGCGCCCGCACGTCGGCGAGCAGCTCGAGCCGGCCCTGGAAGTACTTCTCATCGGTCAGCACCGAGACGGCCGCGGCGCCGTGATCCGCGTACGTGCGGGCCAGACCGGTCGGATCGAATGCCGTGGCGAGCACGCCCCGGGAGGGCGAGGCTTTCTTCACTTCGGCGATGACATGCACGCGACCAGACGCCGGGGCCAGCGCGGCTTCGAAATCGCGTGCCGGCGCGAGCGACCGGCACTGCTCGACGAGCCGCGCCTGCGGTACCGCGCGCCGGCGATTCACGAGCTCTTCGCGCTTATCTCGGACGATCTGATCGAGGATGGTCATGCAGAAAACCGACGATCGAAAATTTTGCCAGATGCGCCTGACCAAGTCAACGCAGCGTCGCGATCGGCGCTTCCTTCATCACGAGTTCGTGCATCTCGTGATAGAGACCCTCGCTCACCGACACCTTCACCGGCGTCGGGTTCGTCGGACGCAGATGGTCTTCGCGAAGGAGCGTGATCTCGTCCCGCACCCGCTGCCTGATGGCTCGCGGGCCGGGCAGATCGCCGACGAGCCTTCCATCCCAGACGAGCTCGAGGAGCGGCTCCACACGGGTCGGAATCACGTTCACCCGCTTGCCTTCGATGAACGGATGACGGGCGAGGATCGGCTCGCCGGCGCGTGGCGGCAACGATCCCGCTTCCACCATCAGATAGAGGATGATCTTCCCGTCGACGCCGATCAGGCGATAGAGGTCCTTCCGCCCGGGGATGATCGTCTTCTCGATCGTGTCCGAGAGCTTGATCTTCTTCTTGTCACGATGCATGACGAGCTTGTAGACGCCGCCGAACGCGGGCGAGCCTTCGCAGGTGACGAGATGCGTGCCGATGCCGTAGCCGTCGATCTCGTTCGGCTGCGCGCGGAACGACCACAGATTCTTCTCGTTGACGTCGTTCGACACGAAGATCTTGCTCCGCGCGAGGCGCGGCGTCCCGAGCGTGGCATCGAGGTCCGTGAGGATGCGCCGCGCTTCGCGAGAGAGGTAGACCAGATCGCCCGAATCGATCCGGAACCCGAGGGGGGTGTATCCACAATCGGCGAGCGCATACCCGACGCACGCGAAGTTCGGAACGCCGGAGAGCAGCGTGCTGTAGGTGTCCACGAGGCCGACGAAGCCGGTCGGGTGTGACATCGCGTAGCTGACGAAGGCGGCGAGCTCTCCGTCGTTGGTGTGCTCGAAGCCGAACTGCTTCCGGTACGCGAGCACGCGCTCGACGAAGTGTTCCTCCGTGCCACGTGGTGTCGTGAGATACGGATTGGCAATCTCGTCGAGGCCCGAGAACATCTCGACGAACGCATGCATCATCGTGCCTCTTGGCGTCTCGCCAAGGATCTCCGCGGCGGCCACGTTCGAGGTGCCGTCGAAGCCGCCGAGGAGCGCATAGTGCGAGGCGCGCATCCCGTCATGGGCGCGTCGCAAGCCGAATTCCAGCAGGATCTTGTCGTCACCAGCCGCGACACGATACCGCGCCGCGTTGGTGATCACATTCGACGGGTAGTTGCAGCGCTCGAGCAGGTGCGTTTCCAACATCTGCACCGGTGCGGCCGGGCCCTCGACGCGGATCATCGGCACGCGCGGAAACGCCAGCGTGCCCTCGCGCATGGCATAGATCTTCACGCCGGAGTAGTCGAGCTGCGCCAGCCAGTCGAAGAAGCCGGGCTCCGCCCGGAGCCACTGCTTGACGCGCGTGATGTGCTCGGCGGTGTACCGCGATTTGGCGACGTAGTCGATCAGGTCCCGGAGCCCGGCGAATAGCGCGTATTCGCCACCGAATGGCGGAATGCGATAGGTGTAGTCCTCGACCGCGTATTCCTCGTGCTTGCGTTCGCGCCACAGCGCGTACGCGGAGGTGAGCTCATAGAAGTCGGTGCGAAGGACACTCGGCGTGGATGTCGACGTCACCATGGCCTTGATCATTCCGCATCTGGCGCCGGAAGGGAAGCGCTATCCCGGATTATTCATGAACGAACGACGCGCGCGCCGACCGGTGATCCGGCGGGAGACGGGCAGCCGGGGTCCTCTGACCACAGGCGCCTTCGGCCCGATCATCGCCGAGTCGTTCCCACTCGTCACGGCTGCGTCGTCGCCTCGCGAGGCGGGAATGGCTCCCCCGGACCCCGGCTGCCCATCTCCCGCCGGGTC